>JAWVFI010000069.1:0-21916 GCA_033856235.1 Blastocatellia bacterium
CCGCGGGAAGCGATGGCGAAATGACCGCACCGTTAGCAGGGGACGGCAATCGCGTCAATCCAATCGAAGCGCAGGCGCAATTGCCTGATGGCCCACAGCCCCGACGGCAACAGCAACTCGCTCGCGCCAACGCAGTCGAGATTAACAACCCCGTGGTGAAGATGGTCGGCTTAATTCTCGGCTCGCCCGAGTTTCAGCGCCAATAATGATGTCCGACAAACTTCAGTTTGTCGTCTAGTTGCGTTTATGAGCCAGCGACAAACTGAAGTTTGTCGGACACGAGGTCACGAGGAATACAACTATGAATAGAAGATTTTTTCTGAAATCCGGGGGGGTGGCGTTGGCCAGCATTGGCATGATGAATGCCGCGCCTTCTTTCCTGCAGCGGACTGCAATGGCGGAAACGATCGACCGCATTACCGGCGGCCGGCGCAAGACGCTGATCGCAATCTTTCAGCGCGGCGCAGTTGATGGGCTGAACATGGTGGTGCCTTTTGGCGAACGTTCCTACTATGAGCTGCGGCCTAACATCGCGATTCCCAAACCACAGGGCACGAATGCGGAAGCAGCGATCGATCTGGACGGCTTTTTTGGTTTGCATCCATCGATGGCGTCGTTCAAGCCACTGTGGGACAGCAAGCGCCTGGCGATTGTCCACGCCGCAGGTTCGCCCGACAACACGCGATCGCATTTCGACGCGCAGGACTACATGGAGGCCGGCACGCCCGGTGTCAAATCAACCAGTGATGGTTGGCTGAACCGCTACCTGCAAAGCAAAGCCGACCCGGAGAAGTCTCTGTTTCGCGCCGTCTCTATGACCCAGAACATGCCCAGGGTTTTGCAGGGCCGGGCTCCGGCGGTGGCGATGTCAAACCTCGCGGACTTTTCGATTCGCGCGGGCCGGAATTCTGCAAACGTGCAGGGCGGATTTGAAGCCCTCTACGGACAGAATCCTAACGATGTTTTGGGCGGAACCGGCAAAGAGACATTCGAAGCAGTGAACTATCTGAAGAAAGTGAATCCGTCCCAATACAAAGCGGAGAACGGTGCGCAATATCCGCGCACTCCGTTTGGCAATGCGCTCTTGCAAATCGCCCAACTAATCAAGGCTGGCGTAGGATTGGAAGTTGCTTTCACGGATGTTGGTGGCTGGGACACTCACGTCAACGAAGGAAACTCACGCGGGCAATTGGGAAACCTGCTGGGAAATTTCAGTAGCGCCATCGCCGCCCTTTATACCGATCTCGGTCAGCGCATGGATGATGTTGTAGTTCTGACGATGTCGGAATTTGGGCGCACCGTGCGCGAGAACGGAAACCGCGGCACCGATCACGGCCACGCCAACGCAATGTTCGTCGTAGGCAACAGTGTGCGCGGCGGCAAAGTGTACGGCGACTGGCCGGGTTTGAAGAGCGACCAATTGTACGAAGGTCGCGATCTGGCACTGACCACGGACTTCCGCGACGTCTTCGGTGAGATCGCCCAGAAACACCTGGCCACAGCGGATATTGCGAAGGTATTTCCGAGTTACGCAGCCAGCTCTACGAAGTTCCGCGGGGTCCTGGGATAGATCTTCGCAGCGCAATACATGAGAAAAGCAGAAGGGCTCAGCAGAAGAAATGCTGAGCCCTTCTTCGTATTAATGAGCGCTGCGTCTTCGTCAAAGAACGCAAGGAACTCGACCCGGTTTACTGGTTATGTTTTCACTAAGGAGCAAACATTTCGCCCAGAACAGATAAAACTTCTGTCTGCGTTTGCTTGTCAATCTTTCCCAGCTTCACAACCAGGCGCTGTTTATCAACGGTGCGAATCTGATCAAGGACAATTTGTCCCTGCTTACCGCGAAATCTACAGTCCACTCTGGTCGGATAAGATGTGCCTTTGGTCGTCATCGGCGCGACAATCACCGTTTTAATATAACGATTCATTTCATCAGGAGAAATTACCAGGCAAGGCCGAGTCTTTTGAATTTCGCTGCCGATGGTGGGGTCAAGGTTGATGAGAAAAACGCCAAAGCGTTTGACTACCATTGCCACTCATCCTCATCCCAGGAAGTCTGCATAAGCAATTTGTCATCGGGTAGCACGTCATCGCCGCGCTCCGCCATGGCCCGAAAGGCAAGTTCCCAATCCTGTCGAGGTTGTTTCGTGGAGCGGATAGTGATCTGATGATCCTCAGCTCGCAGCTCGACCTCTTCCGCAAGATTGCTGCGTTCGAGAAGCAATTTTGGGATACGGATGCCTTGAGAATTACCGATTTTGACAATTCGAGTTCGCATGGCTACATTGTAATTACATGGTAGTTTTGTAGTCAAGAGCATGAAAACATTGCTAGCCCGCTACCGCAGACCGTTCTGACCTTCCTGTGATAAAGTTCTCTTCGGTTTATCCCTTTCAAGATAATGGAAATCGTGAGGCACAAGAAGATGCTTATCGGGATCTCGCGCGGCCGTGGAGCTGCAATCATCGCGTTAACCGCCGCTTTGGTGATCTCCAACTCTCTGGTCCTTGCAGCCCAGCAGCAAGCGGCGCCTCCCCCAGTAACGTATCCGCCCCAGCTTGTTACCTCTCTGAAGCGAGTTCAGCAGGCGGCGCTGGAGAGCGATTACGCGTATCAACAGGTCGCTCATCTCAGCAACAACATTGGTCCGAGGTTGAGCGGTTCGCCGCAGGGGCAGCATGCCGTTGAATACGTAGCCGCGGAAATGAAGCGTCTGGGATTGGAAGTTCAGCTCGAGAAAGTCACCGTGCCGCACTGGGTCCGCGGTGAAGAGGCCGGGGCCCTGGTCCAGTTTCCGGGAATGGCCCCGAACACAACGCAGAAGATTGTTTTGACGGCGTTGGGTGGGAGCGTTGCTACGCCTACCAGCGGTCAGACGGCTGAAGTGTTGGTGGTCACGAGCTTCGACGAACTACAGGCGCTGGGCCGCAAGAAGGTCGAAGGCAAGTTCGTCCTCTTCAATGTGATTTTCGATAAGCAGCTGGCGGCGCAGGGATTCGCTGGTCCGGCTTACGGCCAGGCGGTCGCTTATCGTGGCGGCGGACCGAGTGCCGCGGCCCGGCTGGGAGCAATCGGCGCCCTCGTGCGATCGGTTGGCGGGGCCGACTATCGCCTGCCGCACACCGGCCAAACGCGATACGCAGCGGATGCGCCGAAGATTCCGGCGGCCGCCGTCGCGGCGGAAGATGCCGAGCTGATAGCGCACCTCGCCGCCCAGGGAACCGTCAGAATGCGTTTGGTGCTGACCCCGCAAACACTGCCGGACGAGACCAGCTACAACGTGATTGCAGACCTGAAAGGCAGCGAACATCCGGAACAGGTCGTGATCGTTTCCGGCCACCTGGATTCCTGGGACCTGGGAACTGGCGCAATTGATGACGGCGCGGGCGTGGCCGTGGCCATGCAAACTGCGCAGTTGTTGAAGCAACTCCGCTTGCGACCGAAGCGCACCATTCGCGTTATCGCATGGGCCAGTGAAGAGAACAGTCTCAACGGCGGGCGCACCTACGCGGCCAATCACAAGGCCGACATGGCTAACCAATACTCGGCGATCGAAACTGATCTCGGCGCCGGCCATCCGGTGGGCATATACGTTCAGGGCAAGCCGGAGCTCACGAGTTTGTTGGGGCCGTTATCACAAATCCTGCGGACGTCCGGGGCGGGTGTCCTGGTTTCAGTAGATGACACCGGCGCCGACATCAGCTTTTTGGGCGAAGCGGGCGTGCCCACGTTCGCGCCTATTCAGGACGGGCGCACCTATTTCAATTATCATCACACGGCGGCCGACACGTTAGACAAGATAGTGCCCCGCGAGTTGCAGGAGAACTGCGCAGTCGTGGCGACGCTTGCCTACACGCTCGCAGATCTGCCGCAAGCCCTACCGCGATAAAATTGCGCTTCACAACTCTGCGATTCGATTCGATCGACTCCACCAACCTGGAAGCAATGCGACAGGCAAAGAGCGGCGCGCCCGAGGGCCTTTGCATCTTCGCTCGCGAGCAGACCCACGGCCGAGGGAGGCAGGAGAGGGTCTGGGTCTCGCCGCGCGATGCCGGACTATATTTCAGCGTCGTGCTGCGGCCGCAGTTCGTTGTCAGCTCCTGGCCGCTGATTACCCTGATGACGGCGCTTGCCGTCTGCGATACGCTGCGTGATTCTTGCGACCTTCAGGCTGACATCAAGTGGCCCAACGACATCGTTGCTGGTGAGCGAAAACTGTGTGGGATTTTGGCGGAGACGGTGGAAACTGAGGCGGGCCTCGTCTGCGTGCTGGGCATTGGGATCAATATTACGTCAGCCGCGTTTCCGGCCGAGCTTAACGATCTCGCTACGTCGATTTCAGCGGAAGCGGGCAAAGCATTTGATAGTGAAGACTTGCTGAACGCTTTGCTGGAGCAGCTGAGGCGGCGTTACGACCAACTGGAAAATATCGACGGGCCAGCCTCTATTGTTCGTGACTGGACGGCTGCATCTTCGTTTGCGAATGGCAAGCTAGTACGAGTGGATACCGGTAGCGAAGTGTTTGACGGAATTACGCAGGGCCTCGCAAACGATGGCGGGTTACGCGTCGCCAGGTCTGACGGCGAGATTAGCATCGTCCGCGCAGGTGATGTTCAGTCGCTGCGCTCCGTTTCCATCCGCCCGTGACTTCAAATGACCAGCGGCAAACGAATCATCATTTCAACTTTCGGGTCCTTCGGCGATATTCATCCGTATGTGGCGATCGCGCTGGAGTTGAAGGCGCGCGGGCACACCCCGGTGATTGCGACCTCGGAAGTCTATCGCGAAAAAATGGAAGCAGCGGACTTGGAGTTCTGCCCGATACGACCTGATATGCCTTCTTACGAACAGGCTGAAGAATTGGCGCAGCTCGCTGCCGGGTTGATGGAGCCGCGGGGTGGCACCGAGAAAGTCATGGAGCTGTTTCTGAGAGGACTGCCCGAAGTTTATGCCGACCTGAACGCGGCGGTTAGCGGCGCTGACTTGATACTGACGCATCCGCTTCCCCTGGTCGGACCGCTGGTCGCACAAAAGCGTCAGCTGCCCTGGGTGTCCAGCGTGTTGGCGCCGATTTCATTTTTGTCCGCTCTCGACCCGCCGGTACCGCCCCAGTTGCCGGCGCTTCATCAGTTGATGAAACGCAGTCCGGCATTCACGCGATTTCTGCTCCGGCTGGGTCGGTTCAAATTCGACCAGCTAATGAAACCGGTATATGAATTGCGGTCCGAGCTTGGCTTGCCCGGCGGCGAACAGCCGCTTTTTAGCGGCCAACATTCGCCGACCCTCGTGCTGGCGCTTTTTTCCGCTGTCCTGGCAAAGCCTCAGGGCGACTGGCCGCCGCAAACGCGTGTAACTGGATTTCCGTTTTATGATCGGCGTGACTATTTTGCGGAGCGGGAAACCCCGCCGGGATTGATGCAGTTCTTAGACAGCGGTCCGCCGCCAATCGTTTTCACCCTCGGTTCGTCCGCTTTTTGGGTGGCCGAGGATTTCTATCGCGATTCGATTGCTGCGGCACATGCCCTGGGCCAACGGGCATTGCTATTGATTGGACACGAGCGCAATCGGCCGGCGGATCCTTTGCCGGAGTCCATCGCGGCTTTTGAATATGCGCCCTTCAGCGAGGTTTTGCCGCGAGCGCGGATCGTAGTCCATCAGGGCGGAGTGGGGACAACCGGACAGGGTCTGCGGGCCGGGCGCCCGGTGCTGATAGTGCCTCATGCTCACGATCAGTTCGACAACGCGGCGCGCGTGGTGCGGCTTGGCTGCGGGCGGATGTTGGCCCGGCCGCGCTACAATGCTGAGAACGCGAACGGGGAACTCCGGGCACTGCTGGAGAACAAGGACTATGCTGCCAAGGCGGCGCAGCTTGGGGCCGAGGTGCAACAGGAGAATGGCGCCGTTGCCGCCGCCGACGCAATAGAAGAAGTGCTCGAGGGAGAGGCTAGAGGCTAGGGACTAGAGGCTAGGATCTACGCGAAAGAGATGAACGATCAGCAGTTTCATGCAATCAGCCTCGGGCCGGTCCGACCTAGTCTCTAGCCTCTAGCCTCTAGCCCCTAGCCTCTAGTAAAAGAGAGTGACCAACTATGCTGCTAGTTATTGATGCCGGTAACACGAATACTTCGCTGGGTGTCTTCGATGGCAGGGAGCTGGTGGCGCACTGGCGCCTCACCACCTCCCGTGCCCGCACAGTGGACGAGTATGGCGTGCACGCCCGCAATCTGTTCGAGTTGGCCGGGCTGGATTTCAAAACCATCGACGCGATTGCTATTTCGTCAGTGGTGCCGCCGCTGAACTTCACGCTCAAACGGATGGCCGAAGTCTATTTTCATTTGACGCCGCTCTTCGTCGATCACACTACGAACACCGGCCTGAAAATTCTTTACCAGCCGCCGGCGGACGTGGGCGCTGACCGCATAGTCGATGCGGTGGCGGCGATCGAAAAGTACGGCGCGCCGTGCATTGTGGTGGACTTCGGAACGGCCACGACGTTCAATGCGATTTCCAAAAACGGCGAATACCTGGGCGGCGTGATTACCCCTGGCATTACGATTTCTTCCGACGCGCTGTTTGAGCGGACCGCCAAACTGCCGCGCGTTGAGATCAAACGTCCTTTGAAGGTGATTGGGTCGTCTACGATTGACGCGATGCAGTCGGGCCTTTATCACGGGTTTTCCGGACTGGTGGATGGCCTCCTGCGCAAGATGATCGAAGAACTGGGCGGCTCCGCTCGGGTAATCGCCACCGGCGGACTGGCCCAGCTGATTGCTACCGGTTCGGAGTTCATCGAATTGGTCGATGACACGTTAACGCTGGAAGGCCTGCGACTGGTTTATGAACGCACAAAGTGATTTCGAGTTTCAATCAGGAGGTTTAGCCGCAGATTTTCGCGGATGAACGCGGATCAGACCCAGCACAATTCAAAACTCTAAGTTTTGGTTTTGAATCCGTGTCTATCCGCGAAAACCTGCGGCTAGTTCCTCTTCACTGAAATCCGAAATTGGCACCCGCAATTGAACTACTTCAACTACTTTACCGAAATCGAAGACACGTTTATTCGCCGGCGCGGGAAGCATTTGCTTCTCAGCTCGATGGATTGGGCCCTCATCGAAAGTTGGAAAGAGTTGGGCGTGCCTTTGCACATTGCCCTCCGCGGCATTGAGCAGGCTTTCGATTCCTACGAAGCCAAACCCCGCAAGCGCAGTGTCAAGACTCTCTTGTATTGTCAGGAAGAAGTCGAAGCACAATATGCAGAGTGGCTGGAAACAAGAGTCGGAGCCGGTGAAGGGAAGTCCGAACAGAAAGAGGAGACGAAAGATTCAGAAGCGTCAGGCCTCAAAGGTAGCGCGTCCCCGTTTGCCAGACCAGTCGTGTTGCAACATCTGCAGCGAGTGCGAGAGGAACTGCAGACATTGCTTGAGCCCCGGAAAGATGCCGGACAGGATAGTTTAGCGGAGGCGCTGGGTCGCGCGAGCGGCCTGCTCGAAGAAGTGGAAAAGGATTTTGCCGGCTCGCCGCAACCAAACACGCAGCAACTCGAAGTTTCCCTGACCGGGATCGAACGAATGTTGAATGAAGCGCTGCGCTCAGCCGTTGACCCGGAAGCGATGGATGAAAACCAGCGCGAAGTGAAAGCGCAGTTGCGTCCCTACAAGAGTCACATGGAGCCGGCTGCTTACGAACTGACTTTCGATAATTTGTTGCTGAAGCGATTACGGGATCAGTTTGGTATTCCCCGTCTGAGCTTGTTCTATCTCTAGGATGTCATGAAGAGCGCAGCTAGAAGGATGCTTGGCCCGTTTCCTTTGCATCGTTGAAGGCAATAAGAAAGCTTTGCACCAAAACTCCGATTTCGTGTTCTTTAGTGTTCTTCGTGTGCTTTCGTGACTCGTATCACCGGGATTCGTCAGCGCACGATTCACGAAATACACAAATCCCACTAAGTGACACGAATCAACGCCGGACTTGGACTTAGTTACTCGTTTGCTTCGAACGCCGGGGATTTTTTTGCAATGCGAAAGAGAAAGGAGCGGGGACAAGCCCCTTCCTGACGCAAGTTCTGTCACTAGATGCTGACACACAAAAAAGGAGCAAATGACCACAGCGATTGAAGAGACACCAGAGATCAGAGAGACTCTCGAAGTCGAGATCGAACGCATTCTCCCCGGCGGCGTTGGCTTGGCGCATGCTGAAGGACGAACCCTCTTTGTTTCCCTGGCTGCCCCCGGCGACATTGTTCGGGTGGTGATCGACCAGTTGCGCGGCAAGGTTGCGTTTGCGTCGATCAAAGAAATCGTTAAGGCCGCTCCGGTGCGGGTTGAGCCGCCATGTCCCTACTTTGGCCGGTGCGGAGGCTGTGACTTTCAGCAGTTAAGCTATGAAGCGCAGCTAAATGCGAAGGTGGAGATTATTCGCGACTGCCTGCGCCGCCTCGGCGGAATTGCCGAACCGCCGGAGATTTCCATGATGCCTTCGCCGGATCCCTGGCACTATCGCGCTCGAGCCGAGTGGCAAATCGATCTCGCAAACCAAACGCTGGGCTATTTTGAGCGCGGCTCGCGCACCGTCTGTGATGTCGCTGAGTGCGGCGTGCTGGTCCCCGCTCTCCAGCAACAACTGGAAGAATTGCGCGCGCAGATGCAGTCAGGCACTTTACCGGGCGCCGTTCGTGACATTCAGGCAGCCGCAGGTGATGAGGGCGTATCCCTGGCGTTGACACTCCGGACTCTGGATCCGGTTCCAGCGCCCAAGCAGGAAACGCGCGAGGTGACGCGCACGATTTCCGGCGAACGATATCACTTCAACGCTGAGGCGTTCTTTCAAACCAATCTACCGCTACTGCCGGCCTTACTAGAAGGTGCCATCGGCGATGCGTCCGGAGACACGGCGATCGATTTGTATTGCGGAGTAGGTTTGTTCACGCTGCCGCTGGCGCGGCGGTTTAAGCGGCTGGTTGGAGTGGAAGCCAATGCCCGGGCCACTGCTTTCGCACGCCGGAACGTGGAATATGCAGCGCGGCCGCTGGACAGCAGCCCGACCGTCAGAGAAAGCTCCCCCTTAATGGCGCCTCTCGGCAATGTTCGTATCGTCACCGCGCGCGTTGGCGATTGGTTAACCGAGAATTCTCGCTCATCCGGTTCTGTCGATTTTCTGCTGCTCGATCCCCCGCGCACCGGCGCCGAGAATCGAGACATTGCCGGCATCCTCGCTTTGCGACCGCGGCGCATTTCCTACGTGTCGTGCGACCCCGCGACCCTTGCCCGCGATCTAAAAAAATTGATCGCCGGCGGATATTCGTTGGACTCAACTGCCGCTTTTGATATGTTTCCGCAGACTCACCACATCGAAACCGTTGCCCGCCTTTCAATGAGGCCACGAACCTAACTCTACAAATTAGTGCAAATCTTGGTTCGTCTCCTAGTCAATGAACTTGATAGGAAATGCCTACGTCTTTCCAGGAAGTCAGCGGTTTTCGGTTCGTGGGGCAGCCATCACAGTCAATTAACAACGTCTTCTCGTCTTTCCAGCTTAAGGTGATTTTTCCTTCGTCAGTCAGGAATACTTGACCGTCTTCGATCACTCCCCGGGAGTCAGATGAAAATGTCTCCCCAGAGCTTCGGAGGTTAACATGATAAAGAAAAGCACTAGTCGCGCCACAGCCACGTCGAAAGACGGTTGCCCCGTAATGTGCGTTAGGAGAGTTGGTCTCAGCCAACTCTTGCTCACCGCACACACTGCAGCCGGCCATCCCCAGAACCATCGAAATCAAGAAAATCTCTTTCAGGCGCATCTCAATAAACAGCCATTCGAACCAATCCCCTTGTATGGTAATCGATTCCTCGCCGACGATTCCGTAAGTCCGCCTACTTTAGCCGCGACGCGGTTCTCTATCCACCAAAAATTCCACTTCAGCTCCGGTGATCACCCCGTTACGCCACCGAATGCCAGCTTTTTTGCATCCCGCCTCGTTCTCGCCGGGATAGCGGTCCTTTTCTAATTCAAGCCTTTGGCGTTAAGTAACGAGCGTAGCATTTAATTAAAGCGTGACCGTTCGGGTGTTCAAGGTCGCTTCAATGGTGGGCTTGGGAAAATGCGCGTCGCCCAGTCTTCTCTCTTTACTCCTCATCCGCTTGGGCTGCTGGCCGTGGCCTTGGCCACCGGAATTGTCGTTGGCCATTTTATTGCGTTTCCATTCGAGGCTTTGATGGTTGGTGGCATCGGGACTTTCTGGCTCGCTATCCTGGTAATGCGAAGGGACAAGCTGATTTTCGCAATGGTCGTCCTGCCCGCGGCAACTATAGTTGGCGGCGCGACTCTCGAAACGATTGCTACACGAATTGCGCGAACTGATCAGCTCAAGTATTTGCTTGATTCGGGCGCCCTCGCTCTGGGTGATCCGGTGGAACTAACGGGCACGGTGAATCGCCCACCAGAATTGGCGCCGGACGGTTTCTACCTGACGGTTCGTATTGAGCAGGCGCGTTACAAGGGAAACGAGCGGAAGGCTGCAGGAACGGTGGTGTTGCTGGCGCCCGTGCGCGACCAGGTTGTGGCGAAGGAGTACGAGCAGCTCGAACTTCGCTATGGCGCTCGCATCCGCGTGATGACGGCGCTCGATCGCGCCGAAAGTTTCCGCAACCCCGGCGTCTCCTCTTTTACCGAATACCTGGAGCGCAAGGGTTTTGACGCGACGGGTGTGATCAAGAGTCCGCTGTTAGTTGAGCGCCTTGATGATGAGCGCGTATTCCTTCCGCTCGCTTTGCTCTATGAGTGGCGGCACGCGCTGATGACCCAAATTAATCGCACGTTTTCGGCGGAGACAGCGGGTGTGCTGAATGCGGCGTTGTTGGGAAATCGCTATTTTCTCTCTCACGGCGCCGCCGAACGGTTCCGCACTGGCGGGACGTTTCATGTGCTCGTGATTAGCGGGTTACACATCAGTTTCATCGGCGGGGTGGTGTTCCTGATAATGCAACGCCTGACCAGTCGTGCGGCGTTGCAGTTTTCCGTGTCCGTGATAATTCTTTGGGGTTATGCGCTCGCCGTGGGCGCGGAGGCGTCGGTGGTGCGAGCAGCATTGATGTTCACGCTCGTAGTGCTCGCCCCGCTGGTCGCGCGGCGCGCGCAATCGCTAAACATTCTCGGCGGCACGGCACTCGTCCTACTCGTTACCCAACCGGAGAACCTCTTCGATCCTTCGTTCCAACTTACTTTTCTGTCGGTGCTGATGATCATTACGCTCGGTTGGCCACTGCTGCAGCGGATGCAGGCTGTGGGTGCATGGCAACCGACGGCCGCCACTCCCTTCCCGCCATCCTGCGCGAAATGGTTTCGGGTTCTGTCGGAAGCACTCTTCTGGAGTGAACGAAAATGGCGGCGGGAGATGGCCCAGGAGAATTTCAGTTACAGACTCTTCAAGGTTCCGATAGCAGCGCAACTCGAACGGTTGCAACTGCAGCGGTTGCTGCGCTTCGCGGTCGGGGCCATCGTAATTTCCGCGAGCGTGCAACTCGGTCTATTGCCGCTGTTGGTGCTCTACTTTCACCGGCTCTCAGTGTCATCGCTGATCCTGAACATTGGTGTTGGAATTCTGATGGCCGCGCTGGGATTGATTGCCCTGTTGGCCCTGTTGCTTGACCAGGTCAGTGCCGGGCTAGCTATGCCGTTCGTGAAGCTGGCGCAGTCAGTGAACTGGCTGATGATTCATAGCGTGGATCTATTCGCGCGCTGGGGAATCGCCTCGGTCCGGCTGCCTGAATACACCGGACGGGCATCCAGCATCTACGCACTCTATTTCATCCCCCTGGTGGGGTTGCTGTTCACGCTTTCCAGGTGGAATCCACTAGGACCTTCCTCAACTGAGGCCGGGAAAAAATGGAACGGCCCGCGTGGCGCCTCGTTGATGTCGGGTGTGCTGGCGCTTTTTCTCTTCCTCATCATTCTTCATCCCTTGAGTTCGGGAGTTGCCAGCGGCTATTTGCGGGTCGATTTTCTGGACGTTGGCCAGGGCGACTCGGCATTACTAACCATGCCCGATGGCACGACGTTGTTGGTTGACGGAGGCGGACGTCCCAGTTTCAACCGAAGTTCTCCAGCAACATCTCCGGATGATGAAGAAGCCTTTGCACGAGATACACGCTCGATCGGCGAGGCGGTCGTTTCCGAATATCTTTGGTGGCGCGGCCTCGATCAGGTGGACTACGTACTGGCGACCCATGCCGATGCGGATCATATTCAAGGCCTCAGTGATGTGTTGCGTAACTTTCGCGTAAGGGGCGCGATCGTGGCGCGGGAGCCCCCGGACGATGCGGAATTCCGGCAGTTCGCCGCAGCTGCGGAAAACCTGGGTGTGCCTTTGGATATCATCGGGGCCGGCGACGTTCTGCATTTCGGCGCGGTGCGTATCGAAACGCTGTGGCCGGCCCCAATCGTCAATGGCGCAGGACCTTCGCGAAACAACCAGTCGCTGGTGCTCCGAGTTCGCTACGGCGAAAAGACACTTCTGTTAACGGGTGATATTGAGAAGGAGGCGGAAACGTCGCTGGTAAAGGGGGGAGTAGATCTGCGCAGCGATCTGGTTAAGGTGCCACATCACGGCAGCAGGACTTCATCAACTGACTCGTTCGTCAATGCGACCCATCCATGTTGGCGGTGATTTCGGTGGGGCGCACGTCGATCTTTGGTCATCCGCATAAGGAGGTTGTTGAGCGTTGGCGTAACAGCGGCGCCCGGGTACTAACGACCGGCGAGCGTGGCACGATCACGGTTGTGACTGATGGAAGAACCATGAATCTTGGCACCTTCATCAAGTAGCCCTGACGATACGAGGCCAACATCCGGGCGAAGCCGCCCTAAGGGGTACTAAAAGAAAATCAAATGCCGAAATACAAATACACGGCTTATTTTCAGAATGAAGTGCTACGGAAACGTCCATACTTGAGGAAGGAGTGGTGTATTCGGATAATTGAAAATCCCATTCGAGTCAGCTTCCAGCTGGATGACCGACTGCGGTTCTGGGGTAGATCAAAGAGTTCAACAATCGCGTCTTCAGAGTTGTAACTCCGGCCGATGGAGTTACAATATATAACGCCTTTCCCGACCGGGGGTATAAAGAATGAAGGTCAACTATTATCCCGACACCGATTCTCTATATATCGATTTATCATCCAAGACTAGCGTCGATAGCCGCGAGGTCTCTGAGGGCGTTGTCTTGGATTACGATGCCGACGGGAATCTTGTGGGAATCGATATCGATGAGGCCAGTTTGAAGCTTGATATCAATGAGTTAGTCCTGAGCAAACTCCCAGCTAAGGTGAAACGCGTTGCCTGAAGGGCGAAACAAGTCATAGCCCAATCCAATCGATGCACACTCAGCAACTCAAATCCCCGCGCCATCCATGAACTGTTCCGGCGAATAGCGTCCCACTTCCGCGCTGCCGACTTTATAGGTATTCAGAACTCCCAGCGGCGGCGCGTAGAGATGCAGCGTCACCATGTCCTGCCCGCTGACTTCCGGATTGCCGAGTTGATGTATGTCCGGAACTTCCGCCCCAGTGACGCCGCCAGCCAGCCACTGGCGCGCCGACTTGTAGCGCAGTTTGCTTTCGCTGTCCTGCTCAAAAATCGTTTCCCACATCACGCCTTCGCAGACACGCACGGCCCCATGCGATCCATTGTGATCGTGAATCGGTGTGCGTTGTCCTGGGCGCCAGCAAAGGACAAGTAACTCCACCTGCTCGTTGCGAAAGACGCGATGGCGCGCGTAATTGCCGGCTTTGAAACTTCGATAGGGCCGCAAATCATCGGCCGTCAGCTGCACTTCGTCCAGCAACTCGTCGAGCTGTTTAAGAGAAGGAACCGCGTTCAAAGTGCTGAGCTCGTTCACCAGCGTGCGCAACGAACCGCCGCCCGGTGCCTGCTCGCTGTCCGGCGGCTGTGGTTGGATTACCGTAACATTTGCTGACAAAGGATTCCTCCACGTTAATCGGCTGGAAAGCCGATTATTCGACTGAACTTATAGTATTCAGACCTACGAGAGTCAAGATGGCCAACCAGCGTTTGGTGTAACGCAGACTTTAGTTCGCGCGCTGACGAAAAGCGATATCGCAAACTAAAGTTTGCGTTACGCGATCAACGAACTAAGCGCTGACCAGCATCACACGAAGGTCCCGCACATTGGTGGCCGTTGGGCCAGTAATAAGCGCATCGCCCAGCGCGTTGAAATAATTGAAAGCATCGCTGTTAGCCAAAAAGAGATCCGCTTCGAGTCCGAGGGCCCGGCCGCGCGCCAGAGTCGTTTCGTCAACAATAGCTCCAGCCACGCGGCTATTGCCGTCGATGCCATCCGTTCCTGCGCTCAACAAAACGATGTGCCGATCAGCGGTAGTCCCTTCATCACCTGAGTGTGATTGACTCTCGTCCAGGGCGATGGCGCAGCGCAACGCGGTCTCCAAATTACGTCCACCGATTCCGCTCCCCTGAACTGGACAGGAAAACTCACCGCCCGAAATCAGGCACGCGGGCATGTCGCCGATACGCGATTGCTCCAACAGCACAGTAGCCCGCGACAGTAACAACTCGCAGCCCTCGGCGATGAGTTGTTCACAAATATCAATTGCGAGCTCGACAGGAAAACCTCGTCCTCGCAGGTTTGCCGCGATGTGTTCAAGCACGTGTTGACTATCAACCAAAACGTGGCTGGCATGATCTTGAAGGGCAGGTGTCGTTGAGGCTTCTGCATCGCGAAGACTTGCCAACACCGCGCTCGGGAAAGACGACGTGAGTCGATATCGCTCGACAACCTCGCGCGGATCGGGAGCGCCCGCCGGCGGAACGAGTGTCGGGCCCGAGGCTACGTTGTGCTCCTGGCCACGATTTACGTCGGAAACAATCATGGTGACTTGATGAGCTTTGGGCGCTCGCGCCGCTAATTTCCCTCCTTTCACGGCGGAGAATGCCCGGCGCACGGCATTAATCTCGCCGATGGTTGCGCCGCATGAGATCAGCAGACGGTTTGCTTCGCGTAAATCCTCTAGTGTGATTCGATCATTGGCTGGCCATTCCATTACCGCCGAGCCACCACCGGAAATCAGAAAGACAACCGACGCCTCCTCGCTGTTGGCGCGATCGAGCAATTCAAATGCAGCTTGCGCGGCCGCCAGGCTTGCTTCATTCGGGAGCGGGTGGCCGGCGGCGAAGGTACGCCATCCACCGAGTTCAGACGACGGCGTGTAAATCGATTGCGGAACCGCGATCACACCGTCCGTGGGTCTTCGCCCTAACTTTCGATCGAGGGCGGCAGCCATCTCAGTTGCTGCTTTCCCAATTGCGATAGCGTAAAGGTTTCCTTCGTAAACGCGATCGAGATTGGAGCCGGGGATAGCCAGCGATCCCTTTGCGGCGTTCCCACTGATGGGGAGCAACGCCGATTGCAGTCGCTTTGCCTCCGTAATCCCGGAAAAGAAGATGGCGCGGGCTGTATTGTGAAGATGGGCCAGTTCGTACAAGTTATTGCTCGATGGTTAGGAAGGGCTGCATGGCGCGGAACTTCTTGTCGCTGATCCCTCGGACCGCAAGCAAATGCTCCACCCGACGAAAGGGGCCGAAGTTCTCACGATGTTGGACGATTCGTGCGGCCAGGGACTTTCCCACGCCGGGCAGCTTTTCCAGTTCTCCCACCGGCGCTGTGTTGATGTCGATTTGCTTCCTCTTACTGCCGTCTGAGTTTACTGACGCGGAAAGGATTGCGGGCTTATTAATTGGGTTCCGCGGCAACCGGACGCAAGCTGCAACGGAGGCTACAGCGGCGATAACCAACAGAAATGTGAGGGCTCGCGTGTTCCCGCCAAGATTGTGTTTCATGAATGCAAACTACTGATCGATAAGAGAATGAGGACCTGCCGCTCAGGTGTGCAATCTGCTGGAAGTATCTGATTGGCAAAAGCTTAGCGGAGCCACATTGCGCATTTCCACAAAGCTTTCCACAGAAGCTGTGGAAAACCGTGTAGGGGCGGCCACAGAGGGACCACCCCGACAATCACTCGACGGCAACCGGCGCTTCGTCCCAATCAGCGATAACTTCGTAGGCACGTCCCAGCACGGGACGCGGACGCGCGCCGTCGGCCTGTCCGATGAAGCCTTCGCGTTCCATCACGTCCAGGATTGCCGCCGCGCGGCCGTAGCCGATGCGCAGTCGCCTTTGCAGGACTGAGGTTGAAGCGCGCTTCATTTCGACGCAGATGCGCAAGGCGTCTTCAAATAAATCGTCTCGCTCGCCTTCGGCCTCTTCCAATCCCAGGGCTTCGTCCTCGGATTGCGTGATGCTTTCATCGTAGTCCGGCTGCCATTGCGATTTGATGTGCGTGACGATGCGGCCGATCTCGGCTTCGTCCACGTACGCGCCATGTACCCGCACCAAGCGCGAAGTTCCCGGCGGCAGGAAAAGCATATCGCCGCGCCCCAGCAGTTGTTCAGCTCCATTGGTGTCGAGGATCGTGCGTGAATCGACTTTCGAGGAAACGCGATAGGAAATGCGCGAAGGAAAGTTTGCCTTAATCAGTCCCGTAATAACGTCGACTGACGGCCGTTGCGTTGCCAGCACCAGGTGGATGCCGACCGCGCGTGCCATTTGCGCCAGCCGTGTGATTGACTCTTCAACCTCGTGTCCGGAGACCATCATCAGATCGGCAAGCTCGTCGATGATGATGACGATGAAAGGCAGCGGCTTCCACGGCTCGCCGTTTTCGTCATAATCCTTCACAGTATTTCGCCGCAGAATCTCCATATTAAAGCCGTCGATATTGCGAACTCCCCAGCCCGCAAGTTGTTTGTAGCGCCGCTCCATTTCGGCCACTGCCCAGCGCAACGACCGCGCTGCCAGCTTGGGATCCGTAATGATCGGAGTCGCCAGGTGCGGTATGTCTTCGTAGAGGCCCAGCTCCAGCCGTTTGGGATCGATGAGGATGAACTTCACTTCATCGGGCCGCGCGTTATAGAGAATTGACAACAGCAGAGCATTCACCCCAACCGACTTGCCGGCGCCGGTGGTGCCGGCGATAAGCAAGTGCGGCATCTTGGCGAGGTCCGTAACGTAATTCAAACCGTCGATGGTTTTGCCTAGCGCGATCGTGAGCTTGGAAGTTGACTCGCGGAAGGCGCGCGACTCAATCACTTCCCGCAGGTGAATTGTTTCGCGGCGTGGATTCGGTACCTCGATGCCCACGTGCGGCTTGCCCGGCATGCGATCGATGCGAATGGACTCTGCTTTCATCGCCAGGCACAGGTCGTCGACCAGGCCGGTCACGCGCGCATACTTCACTCCCGGGTCGGGCTTGAACTCATAAGTCGTCACCACCGGACCGGGGCAAATGTGTTTAATCTGGCCGGTGACATTGAACTCACGGCACTTTTCAGCCAGCCGCGTTGCCAGGTTCAGCAATTCGTCGTCAGCCTGTTCCCGGTGCGGGGGAGGCGCGTTCAAAAACTCGACGTAGGGAAGTTTGTAGTCTTCGACTTGGGCCTTGATCACGGAAGCCTTGGCGCGGCCATTATCGAAAGGAAGTTTGGCGGCGGCTTCGGCTTCGTCGGCCTTAATCCGTTTCACCGCAGCATCCTTGACCATCTCTTCGACAACTGCTGCCTCTGCCGCAGGCAGTTTGCCGGGCCGCGAGAAGTATGAACGTTTGCTTGAACCGGGTTTGCCATCAACGCCCGCGCCAGCGCCGGCGGTCGCCGCGGCGGCCTTTTGTCCAATAGTCGTCGTCGAGGCGAAGGATTGCAGCGCGGCGGCCAACTCGCCATCGTCTCCCGGAACAGTATCGCTATGCCTGGGAGCGCCGACCGTTGCCACTTCCGGGTGGGTTTCGCCATTGCCTTCCATGAACCTGGCCACTCTCTGGGCGGGGGTAAGCTTGGCATCCGCCAATGCCTCACGGGCGGCTTGGCGTTCGGCCTGCGCGCTGCGGCGCATTTCTGATCGAAGCGCAGCTTTCTCCTGTCGTTGCTGGCGCCACGCGGTAAACCTTTGCGGCAGCGATCGGAAGAAGGCGAAGCGGTTGCCGAACATCGCCAGAATGCTTTCATAGACCCGCGCGAAGGAGAAATTTGTCGCCAGCAATAGGCCGGTGGCGGCAATGGCTACCAACAATACTGCGGCGCCAACTGTGTTTAGGCCGCTGGCGAGCGATTGCGCGATCACCGTTCCCGCCAAACCGCCTGGATGGAAGCTGGAGTCGAACAGCGGGCGAATATTGGAAAGAGTAATGAGCGCCGCCGACGCCAGCACGAGGATTACCAGCCCGATCATTCGCGACCACGGGGCATGGATCTTTCGCGTCCGAAACCGCCGCCAGGCCGCGGCCAGCAGCAATAGCGGCAACAGATAACTTGCCAAGCCGACGCTCTGAAACACCACCGCCGCGACGTTAGCGCCGATCACGCCAACCAGGTTGCGGGCCTCGTTTTGGCCAGCCGCATTCCAGGAAGGATCGTTGGGATTGTAGGAAGCGAGGCAAAGCGCCAGCAGCAGGCCGAGCGCTAACAAGCCGATCGCAATTATCTCGTTGCGTCGCGTGTTCCGCGGTGCCTCCGTCGACTGCGCGTCTGTTTGTAGTGTTGCCATGGGCTCTCCAGGTTTCAAGCTGCCCTGCGCGCCAGCAGATAGGCCTTGATGAAGTCGTCGATGTCGCCTCCGAGCACAGCATCGACGTTGCCGCGCTCAAGTTTGGTTCGTGCGTCCTTAACCATTTGATAAGGCGCCAGCACGTAATTCCGAATCTGAGAACCAAAGGAAATTTCAGCCTTTTTAGATTCCAGCTCCGCGGTCTCCGCTCTTCGTTTCTCGAGTTCCAGTTCATGCAGACGCGATCGCAGTACCTGCATAGCCACCGCGCGATTTTGGTGCTGCGAGCGCTGGTTCTGGCACTGGACTACGATACCCGTCGGGAAGTGGGTGATGCGCACCGCCGAATCCGTGGTGTTGATATGCTGGCCGCCGGCGCCGGTGGCGCGATAGGTATCGACGCGCAGGTCCTTGTCGTTGATTTCAACTTCGATATCCTCATCGATCTCAGGATAGACGAAGAGGGAAGCAAACGAGGTATGACGGCGCGCCGCTTGATCAAAAGGGGAAATGCGGACGAGGCGGTGAACCCCGGCTTCGGCCGAAAGCAGACCGTATGCGTATTCTCCTGTCACGGTAAACGTCACGCCTTTCAATCCAGCTTCGTCGCCGGGCTGGAAATCAATTATCTCCGCCTTAAAGCCACGACGCTCAGCCCACTTCAGATACATCCGCAGCAGCATCTCCGCCCAATCCTGAGACTCTGTGCCCCCGGCACCGGGGTGAATGGTGCAGATCGCGTTGCGGTGATCGTTTTCACCGGCCAGCAGCATTTCCGTTTCTGCCAAACTGAGTTCCTGCTCTACTCGCTGCAACAGGGTTTGCAGTTCTTTCAAAGATTCTTCATCTTCTTCGGCGAATTCAAACAGCACGGCCGCGTCCGCTACTTCAGATTCAAACTGCTCCTGGCGCTGGATCTTCTTTTTCAAAACGCTGAGCTGCTGCAGGAGTTTCTGCGCTGCCTCTTGATCATTCCAGAACTCCGGCGCCGCAGTTTGGTTTTCGATTCGCGTCAGTTCTTGACGTCCGGCCGGGACATCAAAGAAACCTCCCGAGCTGTTCGACGCGCGCCCGCAAGTCGTCATAGTTAGCTCTTAATTCCGGTGTAGATATCGTTTCGATCATTTTGAAATGGACCTGTTCTGCTTATCTAAAGCCGAGGAGCACGCTCAGCCGGTTTATATACTGGCGAATTTCTTCTTTCGCATTTGTGATTCAGCTAAGGCCAGAGCGATCAAGGTAACTACCGCACAAAAGGTTACAAACACCTCGCCGTAACGCGTGTAGAAAGTGCGGTCCTCTTCACGCCGGACTATCCAGATTCGAGCTGCGGCTTGAAAGCCCGGCGCAATGTCTTCTACCTCGCCACGGGAATTTATGTAGGCCGTCAACCCCGTATTCGTTACGCGTAAGACGGGCCGGTTGTTCTCGACCGCGCGAAAGATCGCATTCGCCAAATGTTGTCGCATGACCGGGGTCGGGCCCAGGTAACCGTCGTTCGAAATATTAATCAGCACGCCAGCGCCTTCATTCGTAAAAGCGCGCGCTATGTCCGGGAATGCCGACTCAAAACAAATGAAAACTCCGGCGCGGATTTCACGCACCGGCATCAAGGGGTATTTTGTCCCCGCCACGAAGCCCCCGACCAGCGGCGCGATCGCGTTCGACCCCGGAATCCAGCGTGGCAGCGGCACGTACTCGCCAAACGGCATTAGACGAATTTTATCATACTGCGCCGATAGCTGACCTTGTTCATTTAGGAGTAGAGCAGAATTGTAGCTGCCGCCCTCAGGCGCAGACTCCAGCGAGTTGAAGAGGATTGAGGTGTGGTTGGTGATCGCAAAATCTGCGAGCAGTTCCCGAAGTTGTCGATCGTTGCCATAAACGAAGTTCATCGGCGACTCTGGCCAAATCACGAGCCGTGGGATTGCCGGGTCTTTATCGAGTTCTGCTGAATCGCTATCGAGGGGAGTGGGCCGCGATGCCGCCGCTTGGTGATACCAAAGCTGCAGCGAATCCAGGCTAAGAGCGACGTGACGGTCAAGCAGCGCTTTTGAAAATGCCATGTCGCTGACTGGTTCCATCGGCACGTTTGGTTGTACGGCGAACACTACCATGTCTCCCTGAGTGTAAGTCAGAGGACTTCCGACTCCGGTAGACGCGAGTCCTGGTATGAGAATCACCGCAAGGACGGCGATTAGGAGGATCGAAGAGATCGTCAGGGAGCGTTTGTTTCTTTCCACGAACAGATAAGCAAGCACTGCATTGAACGTTACGATCATGAAGCCCACCGCATACACGCCGCCCCACTTCGCGGGTTGAATCATGAGTGGAACGTACGCCTGCGAGTAGCCGATGGCGTTCCACAATTGTCCGGTGACTCCCAGTCTGGCCCACTCGAACGCGACCCAAACGAAGGGCGCGACCAACAGCGCTACGGTTCCCCAGCGGCGAATAACGCGAAAAATTACCAGACACGACAGTGCAGGGAAAATTGCCACCAGGGCAATGGGAAGGAACAAAAGGGAGTAGGAAAGCCAGCCTGGAAGATGGCCATACCGAATCATCGAATAGGTTAGCCAGTAGCAGCTGCCATAGAAGAAGACGACTCCCCAAAGCCAACCCAGAAAAAACGCAGATCGGCCGCCCGGCCTCCGCGCCATCACCAGGAAAAGTGGAACGAGGCTAAACCAAGCCAGGAACCAGAGATCGAAGTTTGGGAAAGAGAAGATCAGCAGTATTGCCGAGAATAATGCGACGGCAACTTTTCCGAGAGCCGAATGACGTGATTGGTCGCGTGCTTCGGTTGGCGCGATCCAAGGGCTGCGGACTGGAACGCCTAACGAGGGCGCGTCGTTCATGCCGCGGAGTGTAACAAACTTATCGTGGACGGGAAGCGCGAAAATTAATTTTAGCGGGGAGCCTTTTACAGCGAACCGCTGCCGCAAATGGGAGGGCAAAGAGGTCAAAACGACAGAAATCGTCACCTTGAAGGTGACAAATTCCGGCGTCGTCGGTTCAGTTTGTTAACCCGCGGTGACAAGCCTGAAGCCCCAGCTGCGACAGTAATTGCGCACGTAGGGAAGTCAGGGGCTGTATGGCGGAAAAACAAGGGCCGTAAATGCGGGAGAACCCAGTCATTTCTGACTGGGTTCCATGTTTCGGAAAGAAGACTGAAGGGATGCTCGGCGGGCGGCTGGCGCAGCGGCAGGCGGCGCTCAGAGAAGTGATGGCGGCGGGGGCACGTTTCATTGCGTGCTAGCCGACTATAGTTAGAGCACGTGGCGTGCCACC
>JAWVFI010000070.1:0-18637 GCA_033856235.1 Blastocatellia bacterium
CAGGATCAGAAGCAATCGAAGGCCACCAAGCCTGACGCTGAGAAGGACGCCCAGAAGACTGCGACTGCGGAAACACCCACGCCAGCGAACAGCAACAAACCGCTTTCGGTAAACGAAGACCCGCGCCTGATTGGAAAGCGCAACATCAATAAAGGCATCATCGCCAGGATGAGCGGTTCGACCGAAAAAGAGGTCAGGTGGGGACGCGAGCAGGCCGCCGAAATCGATAAGTCCGTGAAGTTCATCGACGATCCGATCATCACTGAATATGTGAACCGGGTGGGTCAAAACATCGTCCTGCACTCCGACGCCAAGGTCCCTTTCACCATCAAGGTCATCGACTCCGACGAAGTGAACGCGTTTGCGTTGCCGGGCGGATTTTTCTATGTGAACAAGGGTTTGGTGCTGGCTGCCGATAATGAAGCTGAGCTGGCCGGCGTGATGGCCCACGAGATTGGCCACGTCGCTGCTCGCCACGCTTCGGAAATGCAGACCAAGGCCACCATTGCGCAGTACGCGATTTTGATTCCCGCGATTGTTCTGGGTGGCGGTATCGGCGAAGCGATCTACCAGGGCGGTAATTTCGGCGCGTTACTCGGATTTATGAAGTTCAGCCGCGGCGCGGAAGAGGAAGCCGACAAGCTGGGCATTCAGTACATGTGGGCCGCCGGCTATGACCCGAACGCCATGGCTACGATGTTCGAGAAGCTCGAAGCCAAGAACAAGAAGAAGCCCGGCTTTATTTCCAAACTCTTCGCGTCGCATCCCGCGCCGCCGGAGCGTCGCACAGCGGCGATTTCACTGGCCGCACGTTTTCCTGAGAAAGACGAGTACGTGATCAGCAGCTCTGAATTCCAGCGCGTGCGGGGCCGCCTGTTGCGCTTATCGAACGCCAGGGCTTCGTCCGCCGGTACGATTGAGAGCGGCGAGAATGGCACGCCGGGCCGTCCGACTTTGAAGCGCCGCATGCCGACTCCGGAAGAAACGCCAACCACTCCTGAAGGCGATAAGAAGCCGGCCGAGCAAGCTCCGCCGCCGCCACAATTGAAACGGAATCCGACGCCGACGGCGAGTCCGACTCCTTAATTGGGATCGCTTTTCGTCGCAAACCAACCTACCAAAGGCTCTTCAGCACATACTGAAGAGCCTTTGTAGTTTGTGGCAATTCGAAGCTTAACGAGAGCAGAAGAGAAACGGTAAGATGGGGCAAGCTACGAACCTGTGCTTTGCGGCTCTACTAATTTTTTACGTTGCGGTTGCGACTAATGGTCAGGTTAGCGATCAGCAGGCTAAATCGATTGCCGAGGAGGCGACGCGTCTCGCGACTGACCATGGCAAGACCTGGCCCTTGCGCCTCCTTCGGCGTGAGGACTTGGAAGACGATCTGTTCAGGTTTCAACTCACAATTAACGGCAAGCTGCAAAAGGCGGCATACTTTTACGAAATTACAAACGAAGGTTATTTTGTATTGTCTCCCAACGAGAGAATCCATGTCAGTTCCGAGGACGGCCATTTCGTTAAGCTCGTTGCAGTCTCAGTTGCAACAGGTGAACCCTATCTACTCTTCGGGTTTAAGAATGCCGCATTGGAATTCAACAGGCTGGTCAAAGAAGCGCGCCTCATAATTAGCTCAGCCGGTGATGCGCGAAGGCACGTCAGGTTTTGCTTTGTTGCGATTTCTGATCTCGGGGCTGACCGCCTTATTTTCAGCCGAATGCTGCTCAAACATGAGGTCGAGGATTACTTCTTTTATCATTACCCTGAAAAGAAAGCGGAACGCCTTTACCAGAAATGGTGGTCGGGTTTTTCGTCCAGCAAATTGAGAGTTCCGTTCGCCAGGGGTGCCTCAAAGAACAATCTTGGATATGAAGCTAAAATGGCGGCGATTACGGGCTCGCCACAACGAACTCCTCTACTGGAGGTTTGGACCTGGCAAATTTCGCCGGAGGGCTTCTGTCAAATAAAATCCGTAACCACGATTTATCCCAGACGCGCTCAACCCTGACCTTACGACCGGATTGCCACTTGTCATTATTTCCGATTGGCTACAACGGCTTCCACTTTTGTTCGCGTCTTCGTTGATTTGTCCAATCCAAAGCCCTGAAAGAAAGCGCGAAAGTAACCATACATCGACCAGATAGCGGTGATTACAACGACCCACAGCATGGCCCGGCCTGCCGTGTACAGTAAGACCTGCCAGTCAATCCATGTCGTTTGCCCCACGCCCAGCAAATGGTTCCAGGCCGTGCGCAACTCGGGCACAGTCCAGAACTGAATCGCGGGAAAGGGACGGCCGAAATTGGAAGGCGGAGGCCCGCCGTGCGGACTTGAAAGCGAAGTTATTAACAGCGCTACCGTTATCACCTGGGCCCACATCTTGAACTTACCGACGCTCGACGCCGAAATCACAACCCCTTCGGTCGCCGCGATTGAGCGCAGGCCGGTCACCGCAAATTCGCGGCCCACGATGATCACCACTGCCCATGCGGGCGCCAGGTGATTCTCAACCAGCGAAATCAAAGCGGCTGAGATTAGCAACTTGTCGGCGAGCGGATCGAGCAACTTGCCCAGACGCGAGACTTGATCGCGGCTGCGCGCGATTTTCCCATCCAGATAATCCGTCAGGGCCGCGGCCAGGAAAATCGTAACTCCCAACAGATAGCGCGGCACGCCCAGCCAGTTTTCCGCAAACGGCGTCAGCAGCACCACCACCAGGAGGGGCACGACGAATATCCGAGACAGGGTTAAGGCGTTAGGAAGATTCACGAGATTTCCGCGGCGTCGCGTTTTGAAACTACTACGGTGCCGGCTATAAGATCTCCGAGCCGCTGTTTTCGCTCTGAAGCAATGATAACGATGCCTGCCGGAATACCTCCCAAAAGAATCGGGTTAGCTTCAAGAATCCGCGCCAGGGTTCGAATAAATGTTCCGCGGAGGTCACATCGACTGCCATCCAACTTTCGAACTATCAAACCTTGAAGCCACTTGCCAGGCGTCCGAGACCATATAGCTTCAAAGCTGAAGAAGTAGAAAAGGTAGATGAATGATAAGACAGTCACGCTCACGACTGGGTTTTGGGATCCAATTGCTCCGACCAGAAGTACGACCGCCAGAAACGCTATCAGACTGTCGAGGAAGAAGGCTATCACCCTTGCTTTCCCACTTTCCCCAACCAGATGAGTCATTTTGCGCCTTCGAGAGTTGTGGACAATTCAAACGGTATCGCAGTCTAGGTTGCGGCAAAGTCAAGTGTCAAGAAACCCAAGTTTTTACCTGTGCTGGTAACTTGCCCCTACCACATTGGTCAGCTAGAATCATCATTTCTGTTGAGCCCCAAATTCCCGTCTATGGGGCCGTGACTTTCTTTTCTAAGCGATATGGCCATTGACCGCATCACCGTCCGGGGGGCTCGCCAGCACAACCTGAAAAACATCAATGTCGAGATCCCTCGTGACAAACTGACCGTCATTACGGGACTTTCCGGGTCTGGCAAGTCGTCCCTCGCTTTTGACACCATCTACGCCGAAGGACAGCGCCGTTACGTCGAATCACTTTCCGCTTACGCGCGCCAGTTCCTCGACCAACTTGAGAAACCGGACGTAGATTCAGTCGATGGCCTCTCGCCGGCAATCTCCATCGAACAAAAGACCGTATCGCGCAGCCCACGCTCGACGGTGGGCACCGTCACCGAGATCTACGACTATCTGCGGCTGCTCTTCTCCTCAATCGGCCTGCCACATTGCCCTGTCTGCGATGCGCCGATCACCCGCCAGAGTGTCGAACAGATTGTCTTGAATGTGCTGGCGCTGCCGGAGGGCGAGCGTGTGATGATCATGGCGCCGATAGTGCGCGGCCGTAAGGGCGAGTTTCGTAAGGAGCTGGAGAAACTTGCGCGCGATGGTTTTCTAAGGGCCCGCGTGGATGGCGACCTTGTCTCGTTAGACGAAGAAATCAAACTGGATAAGCGCCGTAATCACACCATCGAAGCAGTCATCGACCGTCTCCTGATTAAGCCCGGGGTAGCCGAACGCCTCTCAGAGTCGGTGCGCACCGCTTTGAAACTGAGTGGCGGCGCCGTGCTTGTCTCCGTTATTGACGGCGAAGAGATGCTTTACTCGGAGAAGATGGCTTGTGTGAATTGCGGCATCAGCGTGCCGCCGCTCGAACCGCGATCGTTTTCCTTTAACTCGGCGTACGGCGCATGTAAACGATGTCATGGGCTGGGCACCGTGATGGAGATCGACCCGGCCAGGTTGATTCTCGATGCCTCAGAGCCGGCCGACAAACTGGCGTTTATGGGCCCTGCCGATCGCCAGGGCTCAGCTTACCTGCGCAGCGCGCTGATTGCGCTCATCAATCATTTCAACGAGCAAAGCAAGAAAGCATATCGCGAACTGGGCAAGGAAGTCCGCGAGTCTTTCCTGCACGGTCTGGCCACTCCAATAGTTTTTCGCCAGGGCACTTACTCATACAAAGGCCCCTGGCCCGGCGCGCTGCACTGGCTGCGCGAACGCCTCAACGATGCGCCTTCGGAAAAGGTTCGGATAGCGATCGAGGAGATGGTTTCCCCAACCCCATGCCGCGATTGCAAAGGCCGGAGGCTGCGGTCTGATTCGCTCGCCGTGCGCGTGGGCGGCCAGGGCATAGCCGACTACACGGCCATGCCGGTCGAAGAATCAATGCTGGTCTTCGATCAGATCAAGCTCGCGAAGCGCGAGGAACAAATAGCGGGGCTGGTACTGCGTGAGATTCGCCATCGGC
This sequence comes from Blastocatellia bacterium, assembly GCA_033856235.1. Classification (GTDB taxonomy): domain Bacteria; phylum Acidobacteriota; class Blastocatellia; order Pyrinomonadales; family Pyrinomonadaceae; genus DASXRU01. The sequence continues at coordinate 4,762 of JAWVFI010000070.1, forward strand.
TGCATTTTCTGGAAACTGTCGGTCTCGGCTACATCACGCTTGATCGGCCGTCCGCCACTCTTTCCGGCGGCGAGGGCCAGCGCATCCGCCTGGCAACTCAAATCGGATCGCAGCTCCGTGGCGTGCTTTACGTTTTGGACGAGCCGTCAATCGGTCTTCACCCCCGCGACAATCAGCGTTTGCTGGAAACCCTTTGTACGCTCCGCGATTTGGGAAATACAGTCCTCGTGGTGGAACACGACGAAGAAACCATTCGGCGCGCCGACTATGTCGTCGATCTCGGCCCGGGCGCCGGGGCCCACGGCGGCGAGATGGTCGCTTGGGGCACACCTGAAGATGTCGCCGGCAATCCCAACTCCATCACCGGCTTGTATATTTCCGGCGCTCGCAGCATTGCGGTGCCCGCGGAACGGCGAGTAGCTAATGGCAAGGCAATTACGATTCGCGGCGCGCGACACAACAACCTGCGCGAGATTGACGTCACTTTTCCCCTCGGCCTTTTCACAGTCGTGACCGGCGTTTCCGGTTCCGGTAAGTCGACTTTGGTGGACGACATTCTTTATCCGGCGTTGGCGCGCCATCTGTATTCATCGACCACTGAGCCTGGGACTTATGCCGCCATCGAAGGCCTGGAGCACGTCGACAAAGTAATCGAAATCGATCAGTCACCTATCGGGCGCACGCCGCGATCCAATCCCGCGACCTACACCGGATTGTTTACGCCGCTGCGCGAGCTCTACTCAATGTTGCCGGAGTCGCGCGAACGGGGATACAAACCGGGCCGCTTTTCATTCAACGTTAAAGGCGGGCGTTGCGAAGGCTGTGAAGGCGATGGCATGAAGCGCATTGAGATGAACTTCCTGCCCGACGTCTATGTGCTTTGCGATGTTTGCCGTGGCGCGCGATATAACCGCGAAACGCTTTCCGTGAAATACAAGGGCAAGTCGATCGCCGAACTGCTGGACACCACAGTGGAAGAGGCTCTGCCGCTGCTGGAAAACATTCCGCAAATCAAGCAGAAGATTCAAACGCTGCTGGACGTTGGGTTGGGGTATATCAAACTGGGCCAATCAGCCACGACGCTTTCCGGCGGCGAAGCTCAGCGGATAAAGTTAGCGAAGGAACTCTCCAAGCGCGCCACGGGCCGCACTATATACATTCTGGATGAGCCGACCACCGGTCTTCATTTCGCGGACGTGCACAAACTCCTTGACGTGCTCCAGCGTCTGGTCTCGCTGGGTAACACCGTGATCGTGATCGAGCACAACCTGGATGTCATCAAAAGCGCGGATTATCTAATTGATCTCGGACCGGAAGGTGGAACGCACGGCGGTCGGGTGGTGGCTAGTGGTACGCCTGAGGAAGTGGCGCGTTCGCGCCGCTCGCACACCGGCCAGGTGCTGCGGCCTTTGTTAAATGGGAATCCCAAACGACACGGTAATGGCGGCAAGCGTGGTGCAAACGCCGGTCTGTGATTTCAGCGGCGGATTGTTGAGAATGTCGCGAACCTGCTGTAGGGTGGCCCTCCGTGGTCACCCCCTTCGCTGGGCTCGCAATCATGAATCAATACTAAGGGGCAGCCACGGAGTGCCGGCCCTACAATCAGGTTCCAGGCAGGCGCGGTCCACACCAGCTCCAATATGCGCCTGTTGAAAACTCGACCCGGTTCGCTTTGTAGTTCATTGTCCCCTTCACATTGCCGAACTCGCCATGGAGAATAATGAACGGTCCTTCCAGATGGCCCACCTCTATGCCGCTATCTTCCGTCAGAAACCAAAGCTGGCCGCGCTCGTTATGAGTTACTTTGCGAATGCGGCTGCGCGAACCTCCGAAGCACCAATTCCCATTGATACGGCTTAGAGTCCAGGAGCCGGAGACACCCGCCTCGTTTTGGAAGGTGCCGCTCATGAAGTTGTTCCAGCGTTGTTCCAGCCATCCCGTTCCGCGTTCCCCGACTATAGTGCTCCAATTGAAGTTCAACCGTTTTCCCGAGAGTATGCCAGTTAGCGTGCCGGTCCGACCGTCCGCGTATGTAATCACGCCGGACACTGACGTTCCCTCGAAGCTAAAGTAAACCTGCGACGCTCCGAAGTTGTCGCCGGTGGTCCACCATTTTCCCTCGATGCTTTCCATGGGGCCGACGGGTGTCGGCGGGGTCGGCTTAGCGGTAGTCGTAGTGCGCTTCGCTGATCTTTTCGGAGCTCGTGGCGTAACGGCCTTACTTTCAGATTTTGTTTTCGACAGCCTGCCGCCGGTGGGTTCCAGCTTTTCCTGTTCCTGGGCCCTGGCCCATCCGCCGGCCCCAATCAGCACAAGAAAGGACGCGGCGAGGACCAAAAGCCGCCATGGAGCTGCGCTGCAATTCATGGTCGGCAACTCTATGCGCGCTGAGCATGCGTGTCAATATGGATACCGGTGGATAGGAAGATCGCGTGATATAATTACCGAAAGCAATTTCTTTGAATAAGGCGCGATGAAAAGGACCATCGAAGTTTTTAAGTCCTTCGCCGAAGCCGATGAGGCCGATAAGAAATACTATCGTTCCCTTTCGCCCAACGAACGAATTGCATTTTTGCTATTACTGAGATAACAGTACCGCCCTTACTCCAATGAGCTTACAGAAGGATTTAAGAGAGTTTATAAAATTATTAAGCGCTCGGACTTGTGAACCAGAGAAACCGTGCCTTCAATTTACAACCACAACCTGATCCCCATAAGCCTGGATCAAGTCAAAACCTACCCGCTCGCGTCGCGGCCCAGCAAAGTTAAGCTCGACGAATTCGCGCGTCCAATCGAAGAAGATTCGTCGTTGCGGGATTTTCTTGCCAGCCTGCCGAACATTTTAGCGGTACAGAATCTACGCGCTCTCGCTGGACAAATATGCCGGGCGCGCGATTTGGGGAAACCGATCATTTGGGGGATTGGCGGACATGTGGTCAAAACCGGGCTCGCCCCGGTGATTATCGATTTAATGCGGCGTGGCTTTGTTACCGCGATTGCCGCGAACGGTTCGGTGCTGGTTCATGATTCGGAAATAGCGATGGTTGGATCTACGTCCGAAGACGTGGACGCCACGCTGGGTGAAGGCGTGTTCGGCGGCGCGGAAGAAACCGGAAACCTGCTAAATGAAGCTGCACGCGATGGCGCCCGCGACAACATCGGTTTGGGAGAAGCAACCGGCCGCGCGCTTCTAGGTCGCGACCTTAAGCACGAAAACCATTCCCTTCTTTGCGCCGCGTATCAGGCACGAGTGCCCTTCACCGCACATGTAACGATTGGCGCGGACATCGCCCACTTTCATCCGCAAGCCGATGGGGCTGCGCTCGGCGCGACGACGCATACGGACTTTCGACTGCTGGCGGAAATCGTGCGGCGGATGCACGGAGGTGGCGTTTACCTGAATGTGGGCTCGGCAGTGATCCTGCCGGAAGTGTTTCTGAAGTGCGTCACGCTGGTACGTAACCTGGGCCATTCGCTGAGCGATATTACGACAGCGAATCTTGACTTCATCCAATCATACAGGCCGCTAACTAACGTAGTGCGCCGGCCAACTGCCGACGGAGCGGGACGCGGGTACACGATCACTGGCCACCATGAGCTGACTGTTCCGCTCCTGGCTGCGGAATTAATCTGCGGCCAGGCCATAGAGGTCTAAACCGGCCGGAAGTCAGGAGCGCGGGCATAGTTGTAGGGGCGTCCCCCCCGTGCGCGCCCCCTTCGTCTGACCGTCAAAGTCAGACCGCCTGCGGTAGCGCGTTTGATCTCACATCACCAACCAAGCCTGACACAATGATTGAAGAAACGAAGGGGGCGCCCACGGAGGGGCGCCCCTACAGTTCTTCAAGCAAAGATCAATTTCAGCCCTGCAAGAACCAACACCACGGCCAGCCACTGTCTGATCCGCGGCACGGGCAAGGTTCGCGTACCCAGTTCCGATCCAATCCAACCTCCGATCAAGGCCACCGGCGCCCACACAAAGATCGCGCGCGGTACGGCGGCCACCGCCGATACGTGTCCCAGCAACCCGGCGATTGAGTTGACCAGGATGAACGCCGCAGACACTGCCGCCGTTTCCTTCGTCCTGGCCCAACCCATCAGCAGAATGAGCGGACTTAGAAATATGCCGCCGCCCACTCCGGTCAATCCTGAGAGCAACCCGATCGCGGCCCCAAAGATGAGGGCAATCCAAAGCGGCGCGGGCCTCGGCGTTTCGGCATCGGGACGTTTGGCAATCAGAAACAAGCGGAGCGCGCTGTAAAGGAGGACGATCCCGACGATGAGCTTGTACACATGCACCGGCAGCGTCAGGCTGCCGCCGATGAAAGAGGCTGGAATCGAAGCAATAGCGAAAGGCCAAAAGATGCGCCAGGAAAAGAACCCGGCGCGATAAAACTTTGCAGAGGCCACAAGGGCCACCAGAATGTTCAGCGTCAGGGCCGTCGGTTTCATTACCGCGGGCGCCACACCAAACAAGGCCATCGCCGCCAGATAGCCCGAAGCTCCCGCGTGGCCAACTGTTGAATACAACACGGCCACCGCAAAGATCAGCGCCGCCAATAATGCTATTGTTGTTGTGTTCAAGGCCAATAAACCCAAGGTCGGACTGCGGGATGGCGTATAATACCCCGCTCTTGCAGGCTCTGGATCAAAAAGTTGTCTGAGCAACCAATCGGACTTCCCGTTTTGAAGTTTGCCCTCGATGAATAAACAACCGCGAACCTTCTGCCTGGTACTGATCAAACCGTCGCACTACGATGACGATGGTTATGTGATTCAGTGGCTGCGCTCGGCAATCCCTGCCAACTCCCTCGCCGTCCTTTATGGCCTGGCCCAGGAATGTGCGGCGCAAAAGTTCCTTGGTGAAGAAGTCGCGCTGGAAATTCACGCTTTCGATGAAACAAACACGCATATTCGTCCAGCCAGGATTGCCGCACTAATCGAAAAAGCAGGCGCCGGCATGGTGATGCTCGTCGGGGTCCAATCAAATCAGTTTCCCCGCGCGCTGGATCTGGCCAAGGAGCTGCGCGAGCGAGGCATCCAAGTCGCCTGTGGTGGCTTTCATATCTCCGGCACGATGGCGATGCTGAAGCACACTGACCCCTACGTGCAAAAAGCCCAGGCGCTTGGCGTTTCCCTATTCGCCGGCGAAGCCGAAGGCCGCCTCGGACCGATATTGGTCGATGCTTTCGAGAACCGCCTGCAGCCGATTTACAACTTCATGGATGATCTGCCGAACCTCGAAGGAGTGGCGTCGCCGATGTTGCCGGCTGAGAGAATCCACCTGACGGCGGGCGCGACTACGAGCTTCGACGCCGGACGCGGCTGCCCGTTCACCTGTTCGTTTTGCACCATCATCAATGTCCAGGGGCACAAATCCCGCCGCCGCTCCCCGGATGACATCGAACACATCGTGCGTGTGAACATCGCGCAGGGCCTGCATTCATTCTTCATAACCGACGACAACTTCGCGCGCAACAAAGACTGGGAAGCAATCCTGGATCGACTTATCTACCTGCGCGAAGTGGAGCAACTGAAGATCAGCTTCATCATCCAGGTGGATACGCTTTGTCACAAGTTACCTGGCTTTATTGAGAAGTCTAAACGCGCCGGTGTGAAGCGAGTTTTTATCGGCCTGGAGAACATAAATCCCGGCAGCCTGATCGGCGCCCGAAAAAACCAGAACAAGATTACGGATTACCGGCAGATGCTGCTGGCGTGGAAGAAGGTTGGGATCGTTACCTATTGCGGTTACATTCTCGGTTTCCCCGAAGACACACCGGAATCCATCAGGCATGATATCGAGATCATCAAAAAAGAATTGCCGGTTGACCTCCTCGAGTTTTTCTATCTAACGCCCCTGCCCGGTTCCGAAGATCACCGTCGTTTGTACAATGCGGGCGTGGCAATGGATGCCGACTTGAACAAATACGATCTTAATCACGCCGTGACCGGACACCCCGCGATGTCGAAAGAGGAATGGGAAGACGCTTACCGTGCGGCGTGGGAGACCTATTACACCGACGAACACATTGAAACCGTATTGCGTCGCGCCATTGCCACTGGAACCAGTCCCGGAAAAACCATGTTCTTTATCACCTGGTTCAAGGGCTGCATCGGGATTGAAAAGATTCACCCGCTGGAAGGTGGATTCTTACGCCTGAAGTTTCGCCGCAGCCGCCGTCCTGAGCTGCCACGCGAAAACCCGCTGCTGTTCTATCCGAAACATTGGGGGACGATGCTGGGGAAACAGTTGAGCTGGATCTCGCTCTACCTGCGCTTGCGTTTAATCTATCGCAAAGTCAGGAAAGACCCGGCCCGTTTTGAATATATGGACTTGGCGCTGGAGCCGGTCACCGACGAAGAGCTGGACACGCGGGAGCTGTTTCAATCAGAGACCGCACAAAAATATGTGGTCCAGATCAAGCGTTTGGAGAAAATGCGCCAGGGCCAGCCGGTGTGAAGCGATGAGTTGTAAGCGAAGTCAAATTTTGCGCTTGTGGTCTTTGATTTTTGTCACTAGAAGCCAAAGGGACGTCAGCAGAACAAAGGTAATAAGCCACGGAGTAATGCTTTCGATCAGGTAAGTTCGGAAGGAATCTTCATACCAGGTTCGTAGCTGGTCGGTTGGAGCGGCCTCCCATCGCCAACGGATAGCGAAGAGCTCTGATAGAAGGGCGATTACGCACAGCCAGGGCCACCTTTTTCCTCGCATAACAGACCTGCTTACCCAGTCAAATAAATCCGCTCAGCATATTCCGCCACCATCCGATCGCTGTTGAAGCGGGGCACGAGCGTGGCAATCGAACGTTTCATCATCGCCACCCAGCGTTGCGGAATGCCGGCGGCATCACGATCGTAATAGAGCGGCAGGATTTCGTTCTCCAGCACGCTATAGAACGATTCCGCGTCTTCGGCATCGGCGTTCAGGGATTCGGCGGTGGAAACTCCAATCGCAAATCCATTCGAGCCGTCATAACCCTCCAGCCACCAGCCGTCGAGCACGGAAAAGTTCAGACCACCGTTGATCGCAACCTTCTCGCCACTCGTCCCCGAAGCCTCGAACGGGCGCCGCGGGACATTTAGCCAAACGTCCACCGATTGCACTAGCTGGCGGGCGATCTCCTGATCGTAATCTTCGAGAAAGGCCAGACGATGACGCACCAACGGGTTCGCCGTCCACTTGGCTACCTGCTGCAGAATTACTTTCGCCCCCTGGTCCTGCGGATGGGCTTTACCGGAAAAGATAAATTGCACCGGCCGCGCAGTATCGTTCAAGAGGCGGGCCAAACGCGCCGGATCACTTAGCGGCAAGGGCCAGCGCTTATATTCGGCCACGCGTCGCGCGAACCCAATGGTGAGCGCGTTGGGATCCAATCGAACTTCAGTTGAGATTTTGCCGGAGTCACTTTCGTCCCCACCGTTGCGGCTTTGCGTCAGGCGCTCGCGCACGAAGGCGATCAGCTTTTGCCGCAGCAGCGAGTGCGCCCGCCACAGCGCTTCATTAGAAATGCCTTCGATTCCAGAGACCCACGCGTCCCCCCCTACTTTCGCCCAATCGGCGCCGAGGTGTTTTTCGAACAGGGATCGGATCAGCGGCGCGACCCATGTCGCCGCGTGTACGCCATTCGTGACGGAAGTAATGGGCACGCTCTCCACGTCCCGTCCTGGCCACATCTTTTGCCAGAGAGCGCGCGAGACCTCGCCGTGCTTGCGGCTGACGGCATTAGTCGAGCGGCACATTTTCAGCGCCAGCGGCGTCAGGCCAAACGCTCCCTCTCTGCTTCCCGGGATGCTTTGGCCCAATCCCATGAATTCTTCCGCACTCAAGCCCAGTGCCTGGATCGCTTCTGTCCCAAAACATTCCTGCAACAACGGTCTTTCAAATTCATCGTGGCCAGCCGCTACCGGAGTGTGCGTGGTGAAGACGCAACTTTGCCGCACATTGTCTGAGGCTTCGCTGAACCTAATTCCCTGTGATTCGATTTGCTCGCGGGCCAACTCCAGCGTCAGAAACGCCGAATGCCCTTCGTTCAGGTGATAGACGTGAGGCGCAATGCCCAGCGCCCGCAACAGTCGAACGCCGCCGATTCCCAACATCATCTCCTGGACCAGACGGGTCTCGCGATCGCCGCCGTACAAGTGGCCCGTGACCAACCGATCAGTTTCATGATTCTCAGGGATGTTGGTATCGAGCAGGTAAAGGGAGACGCGGCCCACACTCGCGCGCCAAACCTGCGCTCGCACCGGACGACCGCGCATTGTGACTTCAATCATGAGCGGACCGCCCGCGACATCATCAACGGGCTCGATAGCCAGGTCGACGCGGTTTGTCTCTCGATATGATTCCTGCTGCCAGCCGTCACTACCCAGATGTTGACGGAAATAGCCGAAGCTATAAAGCAGTCCCACCCCCACTAAGGGCACATTCAGATCACTGGCAGATTTCAAGTGGTCGCCGGCCAGAATTCCCAGGCCTCCGGAATACAGCGGCAGCGAATTGTGGATCCCAAATTCGGCGCAAAAGTACGCCACGGGATGTTCCGGCGTAATTGCCGGCGTGCCATTCTGAGAAACCCAAAGCTGCTGGTCGCTGAGGTAGTCGTCAAAATCACGAGCCAGTTTGGCAACGCGTTCCAGGTAGGGAGGATCGGCCGCCATCTGCGCGAGCCGAAGGTCAGATATTTCCCGCAACAGGACGCGCGGGTTCTGTTCGCATTGCGCCCAGATCTCGCTATCAAGGTCGCGGAAAATGGCGGCGCCATCGGCTGCCCAGCTCCACCAAAAATTTGCGCTCACCCTGGTAAGCGGTTCGAGTGATATGGGAAGCTCACGCTGTTTTTCCATCGGCAGCACTGCCATCTTCATTTCAGCAACCATGCGAGATTTCAGGATCCACTTTCATCGGTATTCACGCCACACAAAGAAGGCGGCCAGCGCCGCCGGAGAAACGCAAACTATTAGTTTGCGCGGCCAATCAAAAAAAGAAGGTGTGATTTAGCAGAAACGTCGGCTGGTCGTCAACGCGCGGCGCGCATAGGCAGTGGATCAATCTGAAATCTCATTAGCACCTGACTTCAGTCAGGTGGTCAAAGACGGCCCTTGCTACTCCAACCGCGGTACGTGCGCCCGCCAGAACACCGCACTGAAGTGCGGTGTTAATGAGACTTCCTCACTGAAGCTCTCGCTGGCTACTCACTGAAAGTCTGATGCTGCACGAACGTCTGGGCATCGCGCTCGTGAAAAAATACCAGGCGGACTTCGCGCAATTGATGATCGGCACGCAGGAATTCTTCGATGGCGGCTGATGACACGGCCGCCGCTTCCACCGCTGGATAACCAAACGCGCCTGTGGATATTGCTGGAAAGGCGATCGACGTCAGATTGTGCTCGACGGCCTGCATCATGGAGTTCCGGTAGCAGTTGCCCAGGAGGTCCGGTTCCTTTCCCCCGTGCCGGCCGTAAATCGGGCCGACAGTATGAATCACGTAAAGCGCTGGAAGATTACCAGCCGTCGTTGTTACCGCTTCACCTGTTGGCAGCCCATCGGGGAAGCGGGTGCGGCGGATCTCGCGACATTCTTCCAGAATCGCTGGGCCGCCGGCGCGATGAATGGCGCCATCAACACCGCCACCACCAAGCAGCGTTGAGTTCGCAGCATTGACGATCGTGTCCACATCCTGCTTCGTGATATCGCCAACCAGCACGCGAACGCGACCGTTCAGAAAGATTCGTTCCTGGAACTTTGATACTTCCATCGTGACACTGACGGCAGGGCAGGGGCAGTCCGCAGGAGCAGTCCGCAGGCGGCAGGGGCAGGAGCGTTCTCCGGTTCCCCAGTTAGATCAGCGCTCCTGCTCCTGCCTCCTGCCCCTGCTCCTGTTCCTATTCCCCGCGGGGCTCGACATTGATTTCATCAAACATCACTTGGCGGCCCAGGGCTGTGGCCACGCCTTTTGCCTTGTGTTCCGTCAACGGATGATCGGCACTGATGCTGGCGATCTCGAAAACGCGGTTGTCAATCATCACCACTCCCAGCGAACCCAGGGTCACACCCGCGGTGACCTGAATCTCTTCGAGGTTATGAATTTTGAAGTGTCCCTTCGCTTCGACCCAATCCTCGATAAACGGATCGCGCAAGGCATGTTCGGCTTCCGACTCTGAGAGGTAAGGACCCTCCACGATTAGACAATATTCGATGCCTTTGGTGCTTGCCATGACTGCGACGATTGAGACGAATGAATTTTGGTGCGAGCGCGTACTTTAGCACCGCGAGCCGAACCGCACAAAAGGAACTTGTAGGGGTCGCCCTCCGTGGCCACACCCTTCGTCGCCTCCGGTTTCGTTGAAGGTTGGAGAATGTAAAAGGGGCGGCCACGGAGTGCCCCCCTACACAAAAGCCGCCGGGGATTTCTCTCCGGCGGCTCTCTTTCTCTGTTAAGAAGACAGGCACGAATGCCTGTTTTACTCAACCGGCTCGGCCGTACTGCTCGTTGAGGGTGCGGCGCAGGCGATCGAAGTATGAATCAAAAGTAACGAAGCTGGTCGTGCCCTGAAAGTAAGCCATCCCACCAGTCTCTTCCGAGAGCCGGTTCAGCGAACTCTGACCATAACTGGCCGCCAAACCACTGTGGCCGGTCAATCCCACTGACGGCGCGTAGAAAGAATAAACTGCCACATCGCGTTTGTTCGCTTCGCGGATAGCACGCTCGAGATCGAGCGTGTGTCCGGCCGACGTTGAATCGAACCCGGCTGAAATATCCAGCCCGTCCGAGATGAGCAGCAAACCATTGTGACCCTGCTGCGAATCGAACTTCTTCAACGCCTCAATGACTTCAACGTAAGGATTGTAGGCAGAGGCCGAAGTGCTGCCGATAGGAATCCGCAGCGCTCGGGCAGCCTTATCCATGTCCGTAGTGAACGGTTGTCGCACCTGCAGTGCGCCCGCCGTAATGTAACCCACCATTACCTGCGAACCCGGAGGGAGCGCGCGAATAAACTCACGCGTTACGCCCAATTCGTTTCCCACGCGCGAAACCAGGTCGTCCTGGACCAGGATCGCCAGGTTCATTGGCGTTTCGATGCGGACCTTGCCCGACGCCGCTCCGGCATATGATGCGGAACTGAATGACGCAGCAGCCACAAAAACCAGCGCTGCCAAAACAGACAGAAACTTGCGGTAAAACATATATTCCTTGCTCCTTTTTCTTGCGTTACTGTGATGCGCAACGAGCGAGAAGCGTTGGCTGAAAACGGCCACGCCGGCAACCCAGCCCAGCGCGCGGAGACGCATGAAACTGTTTGTTAGGCAACAGCATAGGGTAACTCGATTCGTGAAAATCTCATTTGCACCGCACTTCAGTGCGGTGATCTGAGTGAGAGGTGACCCGCGAACCGTTTTAACGGTTTACCAAGGGGAAACCGCTGAAAATGGTTAAGCCTCAAGGTTCGTCCATAAACACCTGACTGAAGTCAGGTGCTAATGAGATTTCTAACTGACCCTCTATACGATACGGCCCCCCGCTTGCCTTTACGCTTGCCGCTCAAGTAAATTACCGACTCCCGCAGCCACATCCCGGCTTTCTTTCGGTGAATCCAAGGGATGTCTGTCGCCCAAACTCGATATCTTCTGAAAGGACTCATTCCCGTTTATGAAAGCTTATGCAACCGAGGCGATTCGTAACCTTGCGGTCATTGGACACGGCGACGCGGGGAAGACGCAACTGATCAGTTCCCTTCTCTACGTCGCCGGCGCCACGCCCCGCTGGGGCAAAGTAGATGAAGGCACTACCGTTACCGACCACGACGAAGACTCCATTGCTCGCAAGATCACGCTGAATACATCCCTCGCCCACCTCGATCATCGCGATACGAAAATTAATTTCATCGACACCCCAGGTTACGCCGCCTTCGTGGCCCATGCGCGGCCGGCTTTGCGGGTTGCTGACTGTGCCGTGGCCGTGGTGGACGGCGTCAAAGGCGTGGAAGTGCAGACGGAAAAGACCTGGGCCTATGCGAACGAATTCATCCTGCCGCGGATGATGGTCATCACCAAACTCGACAAAGAGCATGCGGATTTCGGAAAAGCCCTGGAAAGTGCACAGCGCACTTTTAGTCGCGCCATCATTCCTTTCACTCTTCCAATCGGTAAAGAAAAAGATTTCCGCGGCATCGTCGACGTGGTGCACATGAAGGCATATGAATTTGACGAGCAAGGCAAAGCAAAAGCAGTTGAGATTCCCAGCGAGGGGCGCGACATTGTGGACAAGACGCGCGAGCGTTTAGTGGAACTGGTCGCGGAATCAGACGACGCCCTGATGGAAAAGTACTTCGAGCAAGGCACGCTGGATGATGCGGATATCCTACCGAACATCAACAAGGCAATAGCCGCCAGCAAGCTCTGTCCGGTTTTCGCCGTTTCCAATGCGACCCTGGTGGGGTTGTCGTCGCTATTGGACAGTATCGTTGACTATGCGCCGAACCCTGCGACTCACGAAGCTGAGCACGGGCGCGCCAGCGCGGATGGCGACGGCGGAGAAGCAATCTCGCGCAAGTACGACAGCACCGAGCCTTTCTCGGCCTACGTGTTCCGCACCATCGCAGATCCTTTTGCCGGACGCATCAATGTCATGAAAGTGGTCAGCGGCAAGATCCAGACTGAAGCCACGGTTTTGAATTCCACCCGCGGCGTCCCGGAACGGCTGGGAGCGCTACACGTGATCCAGGGCAAGCAACTGGATAAGGTCCCCGAGGCCAAAGCGGGCGACATCATTGCGTGCGTTAAGTTGAAAGAAACACAGACCGGCGACACGCTTTGCGACAAAGCTGCGCCCATCGTCTATGACCGCGTCGAGTATCCGGAAGCCGCCATCGCTTTTGCGATTGAACCAAAGTCGCGCCAGGACGAGGAAAAGATCAGCGTGGCGCTGCACAAGATCCTGGAAGAGGATCTGGCGCTGGACTTTCATCGCGACGCGCAGACCAAGGAATTTTTGCTGGCCGGTTCCGGACAGCTACACGTGGAAACTGTGGTGGAGAAGTTGAAGAAGCGCTACGGCGTGGAAGTGATGCTGCATCCTCCGAAGGTGCCTTACAAGGAAACCATCACCCAGCGCGCCGAAGTGCAGGGCCGTCATAAAAAACAGACCGGCGGGCGCGGCCAGTTCGGCGACTGCAAAGTCATTTTTGAACCGTTGCCCCGCGGCGGCGGATTTCAGTTCGAAGACAAAATCTTCGGCGGCTCAGTGCCTCAGCAATTCCGTCCGGCAATCGAAAAAGGAATCGTCGAGGCCGCACAAACCGGGGCCATCGCCGGTTATCCCCTGGTGGACTTTAAAGTTTCACTCATCGACGGCTCGTATCACGACGTCGATTCCGACGAACATTCGTTTCGCGCCGCCGGCCGCAAGGCCTTCCGGGCGGCGATTGAAAGAGTGAAGCCGGTATTGCTGGAGCCAATCATGGACGTGGAAGTGACGGCGCCGCAGGAGTACAGCGGCGACCTGATGGGCGATTTGAACTCGCGCCGGGGTCGCGTTCAGGGCATGGACACGGCCGGGAATCAACAGGTGATCAAAGCCCAGGTCCCGATGGCCGAGATGCTGAACTACCAGTCAACGCTGAATTCGATCACCGCCGCGCGCGGCTCTTATCACATGCAGTTTTCCCACTACGATCCCGTGCCTGGCCAGCTTTCGCAGAAGATCGTGAATCAAGCTAAGGCCGAAGGCCGGATCAGAGGCGAGGAAGAGGATTAGAAGTTAACACTTTCGCGGCGGGCGCCTCGTCGAATACCCGCGGTCAGGAAGGCGGGCTTGCCCCTGCTGTCTTGATCAGTCCAGGGCCTTTGAAAGAAAAAACAGCGGGGGCAAGCCCGCCT
>JAWVFI010000071.1:0-49960 GCA_033856235.1 Blastocatellia bacterium
CGGGCACCGTGGTTGGGACCGCCGTCTACATGTCGCCGGAGCAGGCGCGGGGACTTGAAGTGGATGCGCGCACAGACATCTTCAGCCTCGGCGTTTTGATTTACGAAATGGTCGCCGGCCGTCTGCCGTTCGAGGGTTCGAATACCAACGAGATCATGGCTTCGATTCTCAGCGACAAAGAGTCGCAGCCACTGGCGCGATATGCGAGAGAAGTGCCAGCCGAATTGGAGCGCATCGTAGACAAAGCGCTGCGCAAGCAGCGAGAACAGAGGTATCAAACGACGAAGGATCTGTTGCTGGATGTGCAAAGCCTCAAACAGCAGTTAGATTTTGACGCCAAGCTGGAGCGCTCGATACCTCCGGAGGCGAGCGGTGCCCAAGTGACGGTCTCCGGAGCGTCATCAACGGCCCACGGACAGGCAGCACAAACAACATCTGTCGGCGAAGCGCTGAAGAATAGGACTAAGCACCCTAAGCGAAGTTTGATAATCGCGCTGTCCGTATTGATCGTCGCGATTGCCAGTCTGACTTACTTCTTCTACTTCGCGAGACCGGCCAGGGCCATTGATTCGATAGTGGTCCTGCCGCTGGTGAACGCGAGTAATGATCCGAACACTGAATATCTGTCGGACGGCATCTCTGAAGCGCTGATTAACAGCCTGACCGAGTTGCAGCAGCTGAGAGTGATCGCCCGGACCACCGCCTTTCGTTACAAGAACAAAGAGGTTGACCCGCAGACGGTCGGGCGCGAGTTGAATGTGCGCGCCGTGTTGATGGGGCGCGTGCGTCAGACGGGTGAGACGCTGAACATTCAAGTGGATTTGGTTGACGCTACGACAGGCGCGCAGCTTTGGGGCCAGGAGTACGAGCGAAAGGTCTCCGACCTGCTCGCGGTCAAACAGACAATCGCGCGGGAGGTCACGGAGAGGCTGAGGTTAAGACTGTCCGGCGACGATGAGCGGCGACTCGTCAAACGCGAGACGACGAACGCGGAAGCCTATCAGTTTTACTTAAGAGGTCGCTATTTCTGGAATAAGCGGAGTGCAGAAGGGATCAATAAAGCAATAGATGAGTTCCAACGGGCGATTGACCGCGACCCGAACTACGCCCTCGGTTATGTCGGACTGGCTGATTGCTATTTGTTGCTGGAGGAGTATGCCGCTGTCCTTCCAAGCGAGACCCTGCCGAAAGCCAGAGCCGCCGCCGATCACGCGCTTCAGATCGATGACTCGCTGGCTGAGGCACACACGTCCTCGGCGAGCATATTTCAGAATCAGTGGCGCTGGGTGGAAGCCGAGGAAGAATTCAAGCGCGCTATCAGCCTCAACCCGAATTACCCGACGGCGCATCACTGGTTTAGTTTTTATTTCAGGATAAAAGGGCAATTTGATGATGAGATGAGAGAGATCAAGCGAGCGCAGGAGCTTGACCCTCTTTCGCCTGCCATCGGCGTTAACGTCGCGTTCGTGTATCTCCTAAAGAATGATCCCAGTTCAGCCATTGAACAGTGCCAGAGGATCATCGAACTCAATCCGAACTTTCCGGGCGTACACGGGTTTCTAGGCTTCGCGTACCTCAAACAGCGGCGCCACCAGGAGGCAACTTCGGAGTTTCAGAAAGCGGTTGAATTATCCGGGCGAGCAAGTGGCTACCTGAACTCCTTGGGATACTGCTACGCGGTTACGGGGAGGCGATCTGACGCGCTTCATATACTGAAAGAACTCGAAGAGATGTATGCGAGGCATGAGGCTATCGGACAAAATCTAGCCGGAGTATATGCCGCCCTTGGCGAAAAGGATCGGGCTTTTGCGTGGCTCGAAAAGGGTTTCGAGCACCGAAGCGGTGAGTTACCATATATTACAACTGATTTCGATTTTGAAAACCTCCGCAGCGACCCCCGCTACGCCGACCTCGTGCGCCGCATGGGACTTCAGCCTTAAACTGGGATGACGAAGACAGCAGCTTGATAGATAACTAATATCCGTGCATTGTCCATCGTTACCACAGACTGAGCATTAATGGGCTTGATTGCCGGCACAAAACTCGGACGTTACGAAATCCGCGCGAAGATCGGCGAGGGCGGGATGGGCGAGGTCTATCTGGCGCAGGATACGAAACTTGATCGCAAAGTTGCTTTGAAGGTTCTGCCCTCTGACGTGGCCGCCGATCGGGGTCGCATGAGCCGCTTTGTGCAGGAAGCCAAAGCCGCCTCGGCACTTAACCATCCCAACATCATTACCATTTACGAGATTGACCAGGCTGATGAAATTCACTTCATTGCCACTGAATTCATCGACGGCGAAACGCTGCGCCGGCGAATGAAGAGCGCGCCCATGAGACTTGGGGACGTGCTCGATATCACCGCGCAGATCGCCAGCGCGCTCTCGGCTGCTCATGCTGCCGGCATCGTCCATCGTGACATCAAGCCCGAGAACATCATGCTGCGGCCCGACGGCATTGTGAAGGTCCTGGATTTCGGTCTGGCGAAACTAACTGAACGACTGCCACCGGAATCCATTGACACAGAGGTGTCGACCAGCTTTAAGACAGACCCGGGCACCGTGGTTGGCACCGCCGTTTACATGTCGCCGGAACAAGTGCGCGGACTTGAAGTGGATGTGCGCACAGACATCTTCAGCCTCGGCGTTTTGATTTACGAAATGGTCGCGGGCCGTCTGCCGTTCGAGGGTTCGAATACAAACGAGATCATGGCTTCCATTCTCAGCGACAAAGAGTCGCAGCCACTGGCGCGTTATGCGAGAGAAGTGCCAGCCGAGTTGGAGCGCATCGTAGACAAGGCCCTGCGCAAGAATCGTGAAGAGCGATATCAGGGGATCAAAGACCTGGCTCTTGATGTGAAGAGTTTGAAAACGCAGTCGGATTTTGAAGCCAAGCTGGAGCGCTCGATACCACCGGAAACAAGAGGGGGTCCAGCGACGGTTTCCGGGGCGTCCTTAACTGCCAGCCGACAGGCAGCGCCAACAGCGCCGGTCACCGAATCGTTGGCCGGCAGGATCAAACATCATCGGCGGGGTCTAGTGATCGCTCTGGCCGTGCTGGTCGCTGCTGCCGGGCTCGCTTACTGGTTCTACTCAGCGAGACCGGCCACCCGGACCAGCCCGATTGGTTCGATAGTGGTCTTGCCGCTGGTGAACGCGAGCAATGATCCGAACACGGAGTATCTGTCAGACGGAATCTCTGAAGCGCTGATTAACAGCCTGACCGAGTTGCAGCAGTTGCGAGTGATCGCCCGCAGCACCGCCTTTCGTTACAAGGGTAAGGAGATTGACCCGCAGGCGGTCGGGCGCGAGTTGAATGTGCGGGCAGTGTTGATGGGGCGAGTGCGTCAGACCGGTGAGACGCTGAACATCCAGGTGGATCTAGTTGATGCTTCAACGGGCGCGCAGCTTTGGGGCCAGGAGTACGAGCGCAAGGTCTCGGACGTGCTCGCGATCAAGCAGACAATAGCGCGGGAGGTCACGGAGAAGCTGAGGTTGAGACTCTCTGGTGAAGATCAGCGGCGACTCGTGAAACGCGATACGACGAGTGCGGAGGCCTACCAGTTCTACTTGAGAGGGCGCTATTTCTGGAATAAGCGTACTGCGGACGGATTAAAGAAAGCGATCGAGCAGTTTCAGCAGGCGATAGACCGCGACCCGAACTACGCCCTCGGCTACGTCGGATTGGCTGACTGCTATGTGGTGCTGGAGCAGTATGGCAACGTTCCTTCAAGCGAGAGCCTGCCGAAAGCCAGAGCCTTTGTGGATCGCGCCCTCCAGCTCGATGACTCGCTTGGGGAGGCGCACGCGTCCTCGGCGATCATCTATCAGAATCAGTGGCGCTGGGTGGAGGCCGAAGAAGAATTCAAGCGGGCCATCAACCTCAATCCTAATTACCCGACGGCGCATCACTGGTTCTCTCAGTATTTCAGATTGAAACGGCAATTTGACGATTCGATGAGAGAGGCTAAGCGGGCGCAGGAGCTTGACCCTCTTTCACTTATCATCAGTCAGAACGTCGCGGTTGAATACCTGCTAAAGAATGACCTCAACTCGGCAATTGAAGAGTGCAAGAGGATGATAGAACTCGATTCGAGGTATTCGGGAGCGCGAGAGAAACTAGGTTGGGCGTACTTCAAACAGCGGCGTTACGAAGAGGCGACCGCCGAGTTTCAGAAAGCGGTTGAATTGTGGAAATCAAGCAGACATTTGGGCAGTTTAGGGTATTGCTATGCAGTTGCGGGGAGGCGGGCTGAGGCGTTTGCAATACTTAAAGAGCTGGAAGAGATGTATGCGAGGCGGGAGGCTATCGGGCAACATCTAGCCAGTGTGTATGCGGGCCTCGGTGATAAAGATCAGGCGTTCGCCTGGCTCGAAAGGGATTTTCAGCAGCGCAGCGGTGATTTGTCTACTATTACATGGTGGCACTCTTTCGACGACCTGCGCTCCGACCCACGCTACGCCTACCTCGTGCGCCGCATGGGACTTCAGCCTTAACAGGTGATGACGATGACAGCACATTGATAGATGACTCATATCTGTGCATTGTCCATAGTTAACACCGACTGAGCATCAATGGGCTTGATTGCCGGTACAAAACTCGGACGCTACGAAATCCGCGCGAAGATTGGCGAGGGCGGGATGGGCGAAGTGTATCGCGCCCGCGACACCAAGTTGAATCGTGACGTCGCCGTGAAGGTTCTGCCGGCGGCGTTCTCCGCGGACGCGGACCGTTTGCGGCGGTTCGAGCAGGAAGCCCAGGCCGCCAGCGCGTTGAATCATTCGAACATTCTCGCCGTTTATGATTTCGGGGAGCACGACGGCGCGCCTTACGTCGTGGCCGAACTGTTGGAAGGCGAGACGCTGCGCGATCGCATGTTCGGCGGCGCCCTGCCGGCGCGGCCGGCCACGGAGTTTGCTTGTCAGATCGCCCAGGGTTTGGCAGCCGCGCACGGGCGCGGGATTGTGCATCGCGATCTGAAACCGGAAAACATCTTCCTGACCCAACAGGGCGGTCTCAAGATCCTGGACTTTGGTTTGGCAAAGTTAATCGAGCCGCTGGCCAGCGGCGAAGGACAAACCGACGTACCGACAAAGCAAATCAATACCGGCGCTGGAACAACTGTAGGCACCGTCGGTTATATGTCTCCGGAACAAGTGCGCGCTGAACGAGTGGACCATCGGTCGGATATTTTCTCGTTTGGCGTCGTCCTCTACGAGATGCTCGCCGGTAAGCGAGCTTTCCGCAGCGGCTCGGCAGTTGAGACCTTAAACGCAATTCTGGAAAAGGAACCGACCGAGCTTTCGCAGTTGAATCCGAATATCCCTCCCGGCCTGGACCGGGTGGTGCAACGTTGTCTGGAGAAGAAGCCGGAGCGACGTTTTCAATCAGCCAGCGATTTGGCTTTCGCCCTGGAATCGCTTTCCGGCGCGACTCGTTCGGCCCCGGTGTTGGAGACGGCGCCGGGCGCAAGGTTCAAGCGCGAGCATCTGGCCTGGTTGCTGGCGGGTCTCTTCTTCGTAGCGATGCTCATCCTCGCCTTCTCTTATTTTCGTCGCGCGCCCTCAGAACTTAAGGGAACCAGCTTTTTGGTTTACCCACCGAACAAGGCGACCTTGAATGGTTGGGATATTCCTTTTCCGGTCACTGTCTCGCCCGATGGCAGGCGGATCGCCGTGGTCATGACTGGCGAAGGACGAACGCGAATCTGGATCCGCTCGCTCGACTCTTTAACCGCCGAACCGCTGGACAACACTGACGGCGCCCAGAACCCTTTCTGGTCACCCGATGGTCGCTTCATCGCGTTCTTTGTGGGAGGCAAGCTGAAGAAGATAACCGCGACCGGCGGCGTGCCCACGGTAATCTGTGATGCTCCCCCATACGGCAACGCCGGAAGCTGGAATAATGGAGACGTCATCCTCTTCACGCAGAACGTGGGGGCTGAAGGAATTCAGCGTGTCTCTGCCGCGGGCGGCGCGGTCACCCAGGTAACAAAACCCGATCCGGCGCGACAGGAGATTTACCACTTCTGGCCTGAGTTTCTTCCCGACGGTCGCCACTTTCTCTTCCTCGCCGGGACGAAACAGCGGGAGAACTCGTTTATCTCCATTGGCTCGCTCGATTCCGGCAAGACGGAACCTTTGCTGCAGGCAACCTCCCGCGCCATTTATTCTCCCCCGGGCTATTTGATTTACCTTCGCGAAGGCACCCTCCAGGCGCAATCGTTCGATGCGCAGAATCTTCGACTCGCAGGAGAGCCGGTAACTGTCGCGGAGCACGTGGGCAACTTCAATTCGACCGGCAACGCTTACTTTTCCGTGTCGGCGAATGGCGATGTGCTGGCTTACCAGGTTGCGGGCAACCCTTCGCGGCTGGTTTGGGTGGATCGCAGCGGCGCCGAAGTGGGATCGGTTGGCGGTCCTGACACTTACGCGTTTCCGCGATTGTCACCCGATGGGCAGAAGCTCGCCGTTGATGTTGTCGACCTTAAGTATGGGACGAACGACATCTGGATTTACGATTTGTCGCGCAATACTTCTACACGCTTCACTTTTGAGCCGGGATTGGAGAACGGTTCGGTCTGGTCGCCTGACGGGCAGCGCATTGCCTACTCACACGACCAGAATGGACCGCCGAATCTCTTCCAAAAAAGACTTGGCGATGCCGAGGGTGAATCGCTCATTCCTTCGCAGGAGGGACCCCAACTTCCGCTCGACTGGAGTCCCGACGGTCAGTTCATCATCTACCGGGATTATTTACCTAAAACCAAAAACGACCTGTTTGTCTTGCCGATGTCGGGAGAACGTAAGCCGGTTCCGTTTGCGCACACGCCCTTTAACGAGTCGCAGGCGCGATTTTCTCCGGACGGACGTTGGGTGGCATACGCGTCGACTGAATCAGGCAAAAACGAAGTCTATGTGCAGCGCTTTCAAGGAGGGGGCGAACGCGTGCAGGTCTCGAATGCGGGAGGCACGTCTCCGCGCTGGCGGAGTGACGGCCGTGAGTTGTTCTACGTGTCTGTCCTGCCAAATTATTCTGTGGTGGCCGTGCCGGTGAAGTCGGGTGATACCTTCGAGGCCGGCACGCCCACAACGCTCTTCAAAGTGGAGATCAAAAATTCCACAGAGATTGACGTCACGAGAGACGGGCAGCGGTTCATCATCAATACCAGCGCCGGCGTGCCGCCTACACCTTTGACGGTAATCACCGGCTGGTCGACGCACCTGAAACGCTGAAATAGAAGCCAGGAATCAGAAGTCAGAGATCAGAAGTACTGCCACATGCCGACTTCCGACTTCTGACCTCCGACCTCTGACCTCTGTGAGCCCTCCCTGACGGTCGGGCTTCTGCTGCTACTGCGGAATTTGCATCACCCGCCCAGTGAAGATTTCGGCCACGTAAAGGGTGTGCGCCTTTTCATCCAGCACCATGCTGCTGGGGCCAATCAAACAGTTTGAGATAATTACTCCTGGCCCCGCGGGCGACGCAAACCGCTGGAGTTGGCCCGGATTGCCCGACAAGAGATCGGTGCTGATCTCCAATGTCAGGTAGCTAGTCTGGCCCTTTGCCTTCACCGGTAGCACGTCGATCGCCGAGGTTAGCCCACTAATCAAAGGCGTCGCCGCGCCGGTGGCCGGATCCACTTTCATCACCTGGGCGGTTCCGGGGAGGAAAGGAAACCCGCGCAGCAATGTAACCAGAAGCTGGCCGTCAGATTCGCGAATGCTATCGGGCACGGCCTCAATGAAAGGCCCTCCGAACGGAAAGGCAGGATTAACAATCGGCGGAAACGCCGTCAACGTTGAGACTGCTCCGCTCGAAACATCTACCTTCAGGACTGAGTTCTGTCCTCCATCGCTGAGGTAAAGAAAGTTTCCAATCTTCGTCACGCCAAACGGATTGGAATGGCGAACGTTGGGTGGAAAGAAAGGCAGCGAAGCAGGAGTGAAATCAGGAAAATCAGCAACCAACTCGATCGTGACCTTGCCGCCGTTGCCGTTGCTCAATTCCAGCTTCTCGCCGTTCTTCAGGGCCTGATGATCCGGCTGCGTCAGGGCGTAGCCATTCGTCGTCTTCTCAGCTTCGGCACTGAAGTGGAGTGCCAGTATCGAACTGAAGATAGGTGACGAGGGATTGGGATTTGGAAGCTCCGTCCCCGGTATCGGACCGGCGACCGTCGAATCGCCCTCACCATTGGCGATGTAAAGCGTGCGGCCCTGCAAATAGAGTCCGCCTGGTCCGGAAGGCTCTCCCGTGGCATTGATTCCGGACGGCAAGCCGTCCAGCAGGGTGCGGCGATTACCGTTTTCATCGACGATTGAAATCCGGCCACTGTTCGGGGCTCCCGTGCCAACCTCAGCGACGAGAAGGTTCTTTTCGCTTTTTATGATCTTGCTCGGCTGTAGCAGCCCACCGGTCAACGTGCTCCCGGGACATTGGGCCTGTACATTTCCGGCCAACGCCGTAGTCGCGATTAAGACGAGCATCGACATGATGGCGCGGTAAATGTGAAATACATTCTTGCTCATGAGGGTTCTCCTTTGTTATCTGGACAAGTTGATTGGTCTCCTGTCTATTAACGCGAGAGATTTTTCGGAAATACCGCAGGCCGGCAGAAATTTCGTTAGGAGGCGGCTGCGGCGCTTTGAATTGCGTCACCCTTCCTGTTCTTGTCCGCGGGAAGGGCTGAAGGGCTGGAATGCAGAAGTGCTACAATCTGCGACCTTGGGGTACCGGCCATAGCGTCGAGCGCATTCAGCACGCGAATCGTGGCCCTTTGCGCGCCCGAGACGATGTCCGCCACCCCAGGTTCGTCACATGACCGCCCCCGAATCTTCGCCGCACGAGATGACCCAATTGCTCGCCGCCTGGAGCGACGGCGACCGTGAAGCTCTGGACAAGTTGCTTCCCCTCGTCGAACACGAACTGCACCGCCTGGCGCATCGCTACATGAACCACGAGCGCGACGGGCACACCCTGCAAACAACAGCCCTGGTTAACGAGGCTTACCTGCGTTTGATTGATCAACGCGAAATGCGTTGGCAGAATCGCGCCCACTTCTTTGCTATAGCAGCGCAGATGATGCGCCGAATTCTGATCGATCACGCGCGCAAGCAGGCTTACGCGAAGCGTGGCGGCGGCGCCCGTAAAGTCTCGCTCGATGAAGTAGACGCGCTGACCGATGAGCGGGCGCAGGAGTTGGTAGCGCTCGACGAGGCCCTCGCCGGCCTGGCAAGGATTGATGAACGGAAGAGCCGGGTCGTAGAGCTACGTTTCTTTGGCGGGATGAGCGTTGAGGAAACAGCCGAGGTATTGAAAATTTCAACCGACACTGTGACGCGAGACTGGCATCGGGCCCGAGCCTGGCTGCACCGCGAGCTAAAAGGTTAATGGCTGACATGAATCGCGAACGCTGGCAGGAAGTTGATTCCATCTTCGAGGCTGCGCTGGCCCGTCCGGCCAGCGAGCGCGATGCATTTCTGGATGAAGCCTGCGCGGGCGACCCGGATCTGCGCGCCGAGGTGGACTCCCTAATTGCCAGCGAGGCGACCGAAGACTTTATGAACGACCCTGCCTTTACGGATGCTGCCCGCGTGCTGGTGCAAAATGCGCGACACTCATTGACCGGGCAGACCATTGGCTCTTACCAGATTCTGGAAAGTCTGGGAGCCGGGGGAATGGGAGAGGTTTATCTAGCGCTCCATCTCCGCACCAATCGTAAAGTGGCACTTAAATTGTTGCCGGCCGCTTTCATGAACGACGGCCAGCGCGTGCGGCGTTTTCAGCAGGAAGCGCGCACAGTGCTGGCACTTAACCATCCGAACATCGTCACCGTTTACGACATCGAGCAAGCGGGAGACACACACCTAATCGCAACGGAAGTAATCGAAGGTGAAACGCTGCGACAGCGACTCTCACGCGGGGCGCTGGACTTGGCGGAGGCCCTCGACGTCGCCATCCAAATTGCCGGCGCACTGGCTGCGGCCCACGAGGCGGGCGTAGTGCATCGGGATATAAAACCGGAAAACGTAATGTTGCGGCCCGACGGCTTCGTGAAAGTCCTGGACTTTGGCTTGGCTAAGCTGACCGAACGAGAGCAGAGGGAAACGTCATCCGAACTACCGACCCGGGCGCTGGTGAGGACGGACGCCGGCATGGTGATTGGAACGGCGAATTACATGTCGCCCGAACAAGCGCGCGGGCAGGAAGTGGATGCGCGCACCGACACCTTCAGCTTCGGCATCATGTTCTACGAGATGCTGACGGGCAACATGCCGTTCTCCGGCGGGACGAAGAGTGATGTGATGGCCGCGATTCTGCAGAACGAACCTCCGCCGCTGGCGCGGTTCTTGCCAAAAGCACCGGAAGCGCTGGAGTGGATTGTTACTAAGACGCTCGCGAAAAACAGAGACGAGCGTTATCAAACTGCAAAGGAGCTGCTGACGGATCTGAAGCGGCTGAAGCGCCGATCGGATTATCAGGTGGAGGCGGCCCGGTTTGGCTCGACCACTTCGGGCGATTCAGGTTTCGTTGCGCCCGGTAGCGATACGGCTACGAATAGGACCGCAGCAGCCGATCCGCCCGCGGCCACCGCCGAGGCGACGCGCACTCTTTCCAGCGCCGAATACGTCATCAGCGAAATCAAACGCCACAAGCGCGGCGTGATGTTTACCGTAGCCGGAATTGCGTTTCTGGTAATCGCAGCTATCGGCATTGTCATCGGGATTCGATACCTGAGGCCAACGAGTTTATCCCAGGCGACAAACCCTTTCCGCCAAACGAAGGTGGCGAAACTCACCACCACGGGCAACGCCAGCCAGGCGGCAATCTCGCCGGACGGGAAGTACGTGGTCCATGTTACGGGTGGCGCCGGAAAGCAAAGCCTCCTACTCAGACACATTGCTACGGGCAGCGATAAAGAGATCGTGGCTGCAAATGGGAACGACTTCTCATGGCTCACCTTCTCTCGCGATGGTAGCTACGTCCTCTACTCCCGAGTGGAAGCCGGCATCTATCCTCTCTTCCAGGTACCGGTCCTGGGGGGCACGCCGCAAAAGCTGATAGCGGACGACGTAGATACGCGCGTCTCCTTTTCCCCCGACGGCAAGCGTTTCGCCTTCATGCGCGGCGAGCCGCAAAAAGGAGAGACGTCCCTTATCCTGGCCAATGCCGACGGCACCCACGAACAGGTCCTCAGCAAATATAAGGTTAGTGATTTTTCCGGGAACTGGCCTTTTCCCTCCTGGGCGCCCGATGGACAAACGATTGCCGTGGCGCATCGGACTGGCAATGACAGAAGCACCAATGTAGTGACAGTGCGGGTGGCGGATGGACAGGAAAAGCAGATAACCTCGCAGCAGTGGCCCAATATCCTGGCCCTCTCCTGGTTAGCGGACGCTCAGGGGTTGGTTATCACCGCCGGCGAACCGGAAGCTACTTACCAGCACCAGATTTGGTTTGTGTCTTATCCCAGTGGCGAAGCGCGCAAGATCACCAGCGACGCGAATAATTATGTGGGCCTAAGTCTGACGGAAGATTCCTCATCTTTGGTCACAGTGCAGGCCGAGCAAGCGCCAAATCTTTGGTTGGCGCCAAATGGAGATGCGGCCCGGGCCAAGCAGATAACTTCCAGCCGGGGGGATGGGTTGGCAGGGGTTGCCTTCACTCCCGACGGCCGAATTGTCTACACCTCGGTGGCGCATGGTTCCAGGGAGTTATGGGTCGTAAACACCGATGGCAGCGGTCAGAAACAGTTGATGAGCGATGCTAAAGCAATGGCGGGGCCTTTCGTCTCGCCGGATGGTCGCTACGTTGTCTTCTCATCAGCAAGAGCCGGTGCGCCCAACATCTGGCGAATTAATATCGATGGCAGCAATCCAAAACAGTTGACCACTGGTACTCATGATCAAACCCCAAGCATCTCGCCCGATAGTCGATGGGTATTTTATACCGCTACTGAGTCCGATAAGCAGAGACTCCGGAAGGTGCCGATCGATGGGGGCGAGTCGGAGCAACTAACCGACTATTCGTCCGGCGGCGCCCTGGTTTCGCCCGACGGCAAGCAGATCGCCTGCGCCTATATCGACATTGCAAAGAAGCGTTGGAGCATCGGTGTTATTTCAATCGAGGGTGGACCACCAATCAAAACGTTTGAGATTTCGCCGCTGCAAGCGAGGTTCCAATGGAGCTATGACGGACGTGCTGTACTCTATACCGTAACCCGCGACGGCGTCACGAATATCTGGAGCCAGCCCATCGATGGGAGTCCGCCCAAACAAGTGACTGACTTCAAGTCCGATCAGATCTTTCGTTTTGATTGGTCCCACGATGGCAAACGGCTGGTGCTCGCTCGGGGCCCGGTTAGCAGCGATGTGGTTCTGATAAGCAACTTGCGATGACCATCTTGTAGGGCGGGACTCCTTGCCCGCCCCCTTCGTTTTTCAATAACCCAAACCCAAACGAAGGGGGTGGCCACACGGAGGGCCACCCCTACAAAGCCATCTTTCTCTTGCAACCTGGACGTCATTCGGTTCGTAAAGCGGTGTGAGGCAAATTTTAGTTTGTGCGCACAATCTGCGTCGTGCCGTAAAAACGCGCCCGGCGCTCGAACGCCGCCCAGACAAGGAAGCGAACAAACGTTTATGTTAGAATTGATTTCCGCGAAAGAAACAGGCGCCAATCAGGCTTTAACCGTTCGCGGGGAGGGTCCAAAAATGCAAGATGAAACCAATGCGCGTTACAATAGCGGCAATCCGCTAGGTGATGCAGTTAAATATATTAGCGAAGCCACCTACGCTCTGCTGCCCACTCAATTCGCCCATAAACTAGGCGAATTGGAAAAGGACCTTTGGAGCGCGGTGCGCGGCTTTGCGGAAAAAGAACTGGGATGGATTGATGAGCGCGTAGAAGGCGGTGACCGCCTGCGCAATGAGTGGAAGAGCGCATGTCGGACCGCCGACGCGCCGCCGGCCACAGGGACTGATTCAACGCCGGCGGCTTAAATAGCGGCTCGCGGTTACTGAGAATATGGAAGTCTTATTAGCTGAAGAGTACGGGTTCTGTTTCGGCGTCGAGCGCGCCGTCGAAATGGTCGAAGACGCAGTGAACGAGGGCGCGCGCCCTATTCACTCCCTGGGTCCATTGATCCATAACGCTCAGGAGATGGAGCGCCTGGGCGAACTTGGTGTGTCCACGATTGATTCGCCGATGGAAGCCGGAGCCGACACGATAGCTGTGATCCGCGCCCACGGGGTCACGCCCCAGGTGCAGTTAGAACTCGAAGGTCGCGCCGCCAAAGTGATCGACGCAACCTGTCCCTTCGTAACTCGCGTGCAACATCTGGCTGAGCGCGCCGCCAAGCAGGGCCGCGACGTGGTCGTGGCCGGCAACCCCGATCATCCGGAAATGATCGGCGTGGTCGGTTACGCGCCGGATAACACCTACGTGGTCCGCGACGCCGGCGAAGTCGAGGGCTTGCCTGCATTGCGTGCGCCGCTGGTAGTCTCCCAAACTACGATTAAGCTTAAGACTTTTCTTGAAGTTGCCGAAGCCGTGCGCGCTAAATCCGATGCCGAACCGGAAATCGTGAATACGATCTGTTCGGCGACTCGTGATCGGCAGGATGCCGCACGCGGGTTGGCAGGTCAGGTAGAGGCTTTTTATGTAATTGGCGGCCGGCACTCATCGAACAGCGTCAAACTGCTCGCGGTCTGTCAGGAACAATGCAAAAAGAGTTTTCTGATTGAAACTCCCGCAGAAATCAATCCGCAGGATTTGGCTGGGGTCGAACGGGTGGGACTGACAGCAGGCGCCTCGACTCCGAACTGGTTGATTGAACAGGTAGTCGCCCGGTTAAAAGAAATTGGCCGGCAAGTCGCCGTGCCGGCCTAATCTTGCAGAAGCCCGACCGTCAGGGAGGGCTCCCCGTATTTCTGTAACTCAAGCCCTCCCTCACGGTCGGGCCTCCGCTAGTCGCCTAACGCTATTCCCCGCTTAGCTCCGACTGATCCAAAAAATTAACTATTTGTCGCGCTTCTTCGGAATCGTAATCGACGGCCTGG
The DNA here is from genome assembly GCA_033856235.1 of Blastocatellia bacterium. GTDB lineage: Bacteria > Acidobacteriota > Blastocatellia > Pyrinomonadales > Pyrinomonadaceae > DASXRU01. Next base: position 14,061 of record JAWVFI010000071.1, read on the forward strand.
CGTTCCAAAACGTCGCGAGCAATCCCCGCATCTACGGGGTCGCGCAGTAATCCTACCAGCACCGAAGTCGGGGCCGTCACCAGGCTTTCGTGAGCCAGCGCCCGGACCACCACATTCCCCGAACGAGCGAGTTCACATATTTCAGCCGGAGCCAGGCGTTTTGACAGCGCGTCCGCGAGGGCATCGATGCGCGCATAATCGCAACGCACGTGGGCGCGTTCCACCAGTTGCGCAAACACTTCCGCAGACTGTGTGCGATCCAGCAGAACTGCGGCACAGGTCTCCGCCATCTTTTCCAGGTTGCTGCTCTGTTCGCTGCTCAACAATTCGCGAGCGTCCGCGGCGCGCTCATCAAGGACCGTCAATAAGCGACTCAACTCCCAATCGGCGCGGGCGTCGTAGGGCAAAGTCCGGGCCGCAGGCACAACTGGCCTGGCGGCGTTTGCCGTGAGGGCCTTTTCCATCAGGTCGCGCGTGGTTGAGCGCAATCCCTGCCAGACGGTGGCCACCCGATCTCCAAAGTCTTCAATAGTGATGTTCAATTCCCTAAACTCCTGAATCCCGCAAGAGGGGGCGATTGTACTACAAAGCTCGGCAGATCAGAGATCGGAGGTTAGCCGCCAAGGCTCGTAGATATCTGACCTCTGACTTCCGCCCTTTCCCTTAGCCCTTAGCCCTTTGCCTCCCTCACGGCCGGGGCCCCCGACACTGCTGGATTGTGGTCGATGATTTCCACAATCGTCACAAACGGTATCTTGATGATTTCACCATCAGCACGTTCGATCTTGACGCTGGGTTGAGTCAAGGCCTGAGTAGTACGCAAGCTTTGTACGGTACCGCGGACGCGCGAACCGTTCTCCGTGATTATCTCCACGTTGTCCTTTTGATAGAGCGGTTGCAGCGCCGCCAGAGCTTTGGTTACTTCCACGTTTCCTACGCTTTCCTGAGTCCCGAGTTGTGGCCGCCTTCGCGGGCGGTTCTAGTTGGGGGGCTGCGCGCTCTTTGATCGCACGTTAATGCCGGTTTGACCCACTACCAGCAGCCGCCTGGAATCCCCGAAAGGGACGCCCGACGCCGCATAGGCCAGCAGGTAACGATTATGGCGCAGTTCGTCACAGATGCTCTTCGCCGCCACGCGCGGATTATCGATGGGGAAAACCAGACCACCAGTGCCTGCCGCAAGCTGATCGATCACTTGCACCGGCTTCGGTTGATCGCGGCGCATCGCTCCCCGCGTCCGATCCGGCGCCTGCACCGCGTAGACGGCGATATCCATCTCCTGGAGCTTGTTTAAGGCTTCGTTGAACTTGGTCTTGCTGCCCCGATCCAATCCGTCGCTGATGACTACTACAACTCGCTTTTGATTGGTCAGCGGCCTTAAAGCCTCTTCGGCCACCGCGTTCAGCGCATCGAAAAGGTGGGGATCGCCTTTCTTGCGAAAGCTCACGAGCGCTTTTTCAATGCCTTTCGCGTCGTCGGTCCAGTCGGCAACGATCTCGGCCTGATCGTCATAGCCCACTATTAGCAGTTTGTCGCCCTCGTAGATTTCGTACGCAAATTCGCGCGTCGCCTCTTCCAGCTTTTCCACGTCGGCGCGGATGGTCAGCGAGTTGTCCACCAGGATTACCAGCCGCGCAGGCGAGGGATCAAGCGAAAAACTCTTGATGGACTGCTCGATTCCGTTGTCATACAGGGAAACGGATTTGCCAGTGATCGGCTCGCTCTTACTATCGTCGCGAGTGGCCACAATGTTCAGGACCGTTGCCCCTTCATCGCCTGAATGTGCCCGCCGTCCCGCCTGACCGGCAACGCGGCGGTCCGCGCCAATAATGGCCAGGGCGGTAACGCAGGCGATCAGCGAAAGGCCCAGCAATTGTTTACGAGTTCGCATTACAGGCAGGCCTAACGTCCTTCCGATGGTTTGCTGCTGGTTGTCTTCGACTCGGATGAAGCGGGCTTCGGGGAAGTTGGCGTGTCCTTCTTCTTTGTCTTGTCATCAGATTTGCCGGCGTCCGCGGACACGCTCTTCTTCTCTTCTGCGGCTTCAGAGTTTTTCCCCTTGCCGCCATAGTCCGTGACGTACCATCCGGTGCCTTTAAAATGAACGGCCGAAGCTGACACTAGTTTTTCCAGGCGGCCTTTGCATTTGACACATTTGGTCAGCGGCTTGTCATTGATCTTTTGAAAGACCTCTGTATGGGCTTTGCACTTCCGGCACTCGTATTCATAGATTGGCATCTGTTAATCGTCCAACTCTCAAGTAAGAAACGCTAGCTGTAGTCGCAATCGAATTATACGGAGCGAATTAGCAAAGTGACAAATGGACGGTACCCTTATGATGCACTACCGGCGGCCGCAGAACCCTCCCGGCAAAAAAAAGTTGTCAATCGATAATTTTTTCGTAGCGATCCGATACGAGAATTTGGACAAAAGTGTCGGGTGAAACGTTCATCATGAACGAATTTGGCCACCCCGGTCGTTGATTAGCTGGGATCCACTGCGGCTGGTTTAAGTACAGTAGATTCAGTGCCTTAGGCGCTGGCCTGATCGCGAAAAAGCAACCATCAAGAGGGGTTGCCCATCTGAGTCACGGTCTCGATTTGCAAGGTGTTTGTCAATCGGTTCCACCATGCGTAGCCCCCAAATTCTGCGACGCAGAATCTAATTTGATGGCCCTGGGCCGTCGCTCACATGGAGAACACAACAATATGAAGCTTCCCCTAAGTATGCCCCATTTGCGTTCGGTGAAATTCGCCCCTTTGGCAATAATTTCCTTTTTTCTCTTTACTAACTTAACTGGAATTCTCTTCAGCCCGGCTTTTGCTCCCTCGGCTAACGCCAGCACGAACGAGCAATCAATTCCCGCTGACATACCATCTTCCGGCGATCAGGCTACGGATTGGATAATCTTTCGCGCGGCCGAACGAAACGGTCTGGATCCACGCTTTGTGCACGCAGTGATCTGGCAGGAATCCAAGTACAAACCACAGGCGCTTTCTCATGTTGGCGCGCAAGGGCTGATGCAACTAATGCCGGCGACGGCGAAGAGATTCGGTTGCGACCATGCGAACGACCCGACTGAGAATGTTGAGGCCGGAACCAAATATCTCAGCTGGCTGCTGAAGCGGTTTAACGGCGATATCTCGTTGGCCTTGGCGGGTTACAACGCCGGCGAAGGCGCGGTGGATAAATACAACGGCGTCCCTCCTTACAACGAGACCCAGAACTACGTCCGCAAGATCACCTCTCGATACGGCAAGACCTATCATCCGATTCTGTCTCCGGATCAGGCTCGCCTGGCTTTTCACTTAAACAACGAAAACGGAACGGTGATTGCGGAAACGACCGATTAATCCACCACTCGCAGACTGGAACTCAAAACCCGAACGCGCGCGCGGCTTGCTTTGCAAGTTAGCGCGCGCTTCGTTATGATCGCCGCCCTAAACCGTTGTGAACGCGGGCGGCGAGCCCGATGAGTTCCATCCAATGACAACCCCAATGTCCGAAACAGCCCAATCGCTCTCACTCGAACGCAAAATCAAGATGCATGAGGCGCGCGAGTCGATCATTGAGCGGCTGGCTCTGGATCTGCCTACTACCATCAATCTGGATCGCTTTCTGGGGGTCATTGTTTCTGAGTTGGGCCGCATGATGAATGTCGATCGTTGCGACATTATTCAATTGACTGCGGAAAGCGAGCTGCGCATTAGCCATGAATGGCGCGCCGACGACGGTATTCCCTCCAGTTTGGGCACCGCGATTCCTCTCGATCTCAAACAGATCTCAGAACTCGTTGATATCAGGCAGCCCATTCGTTTGGACGACACCTCGGATCGGCGAATCGATCATAAGGTACGATTTCTGGCGAAAAGCCTGGGCACGCGTTCCCTGCTGGTAGTGCCCGTAATTCAGGGCGAAGACGTTCTGGGACTGATCGGGCTGCACGAAACGCGCACGCCGCGAGCATGGCTGGATGAGGAAGTTGCCTTCCTGGAGTCAATCGCCCGGCAACTGGCCATCGGCTATCAGTACACCCGCCTTTACACCGACAAAAAGCGCGAGGCCGAAACCACCCGGGCCCTGCTGGAGATTGCCAACACACTTAACGCCAGATCAGACTTTGGCGAGGTCACCTCAGTGGTGCTGGAGCGGGCCATCGCTTTGGTGGGCGCTGACTATTGCGCGCTAGGCGTGCTCGATCCCACGGGCGGGCGCATCAGCTTGGCTGCCTTCAAGGCCGCGCCGCATGCCGAGACTGACTCTGTTCGCGGCCTCATCGAAGCGCACGGTCAATCCCTGGACATCACAGAAGTGCCGGCCATGGTGGAGGTGCTCAGAAACGGCAAAACCCTGCGGTTGCTGGAAAGTGACCTGCCCTTTCCGATCCGTCTGGTTTTCAACGCCACCCTCGGCGGTCGCGCCGCACTTGTCGCTCCTGTACGTATCGGCGGCCACACGTTTGGACTGCTCGGTTTGGTCTGGAGCGAAGCCCGCGAAGGCTTCAAAGATCACGAGGTCGCGCTGGTCGAAGGTATCGGTGATCAAATTGGGACCGCCCTGGAACGCGACCAATTGTCAGCCGAAGTGATGCGCTTGAAGAGCGCGCTGCACGAGCGCTATGGCGAAGATCGAATAATTGGCCAGGCGCCGGCAATTCGCCGGGCAATCGAGTTGGCGCTAAGCGTTGCCGACACGCAAACCTCGGTTTTGATTCAAGGTGAATCCGGAACGGGTAAAGAGCTGCTGGCAAATCTGATTCATTACAATTCCGGCCGCGAGGACATGCCGTACATCAAGTTGAACTGCGGCGCGATTCCGGAAACCCTGCTGGAATCGGAATTGTTCGGCCACGAGAAGGGCGCGTTCACTGACGCTCGCTCGCGTCGCCGCGGACGTTTTGAAGAAGCCGACGGCGGCACTCTGTTTCTTGATGAAGTGGGAGAGATGAGCCTCTCAGCCCAAGTGCGCCTGTTGCGAGTGTTGCAGGATGGAGAGTTCACGCGGGTTGGTGGCAACGAAGTGATGAAGAGCGACGTGCGCGTCATTGCTGCCTCGAATGTCGATCTGGAGCGCGCGGTGGAGTTAGGCTCATTTCGTCGCGATCTTTTCTACCGGCTTTCAGTCTTCCCCATCCACTTGCCGTCGTTGGGTGAGCGGCGCGAAGACATACATCCGCTGTTGATACACTTCCTTGAATATTACAAACAGAAGACCGGGCGGTTTGTTTCCGGAATCTCCCGAGAAGCGATTGCGGCGCTAATGAGTTATGACTGGCCCGGCAATGTGCGCGAATTGGAGAATGCCATCGAGCGGGCGGTGATCATCGCCTCTGGCCGCCAGATCGAGCTTGACGATTTGCCGGTCGCGGTCAGCAAAAGCACGCTGGAAGAAAGGGCGCGGCTGCGGGGCGAACGCGCCAAGGCCGCCGGCGAAGGCCGCACCACCAGCATTGAGATTGACATCCCTTCCTCGATGGAAGAGATCGAACGCCAGGTAATCGAAGCCACACTCGATTACACCGCCGGCGACAAGACACGCGCCGCGCGCGAACTGGCCATCGGGCGCAAGACGATCTATCGCAAGTTGGAGCAATACAACGGCAAGGATGGCAAAGCGACGGATCAAGACAACTAACAAGATTTCTGGTATTGGCGTTGACATGAGGTGACGGAGTGAACCTAGCTGATTCTTGTCATGTAGTTAACAATCGTGACCGCTGATTCTTTAGGGTTACATCGGAGATTTACTGATGGCTTTAGTAAAAACAAGACCGGTAAGCACCTCGCCATTGGTCAGGACCTACACCCTCGAAGAGTTTTGGGAACTGCCCGATCCCGCGGATCGGTCAAAGCTCGAACTGATTGCGGGGGTCCTCTACATGACGCCACCACCTGGGTATCTTCACGATAATGCGGTTAGTAGGCTCGTTCGGTTGCTCTCGGTCTATTTGATTTCTTCAGGCGATAAGGGAACTCTCCATGTTCCTCGCTCCGCCATTTGGACGAGTGGGCGAACACACCTGGAGCCCGACCTGTTCTATGTCTCGGCCGCAACGAAAGCTCAATTCGCCCCTGAACGACGAACCACTGCCGATCTGGTCATTGAAGTAATTTCTCCAGGCTCAGCTATCTATGATCGCAACACGAAGGCCGATACGTACGCGGCGTTGGGTGTGAAAGAACTTTGGCTGGTAGATGAAGTTGAGGGGAACGTCGAGTTGCGCACTTTGGCGGATAAGGGATTCGCTCCGGGGATCATTTTCTCTAAAGGTGAGGTACTGAACTCGATCGTTCTACCCGCTCTCACTATCGAGGTGACGCAAATCTTCGAGGACTAATCGCCTGTCACTACTGCACGCGACCCTGACTTGGTCCGGGCCTCGACGATCATGTGACAGACAATGGCGGCAATGATGATCGCGCCTCCCAGAATTGCCCATTCCGTCGGCCGCTCCCCAATCACCAGAAAAACCCAAATCGGATTCAGCAGCGGCTCAACATATCCCACGATGCCGGCATCCAGCGAGCGCAATCCACGCGCCATGCCCGCTGTGAATAATGTGTACGCAATACCAATCTGCACTACCCCGAGATAGAGAACACTCAAAGTGTCGTGCGCTGTCATGTGCGGCAGCGCCGCCAATCCAGCCGGCGCCGCCACCAATACCAGCAAGAGATTTCCGTAGATAACGGACGAGGCCCGGTTAACATCGCGCGCGGACGAATGTCGGAGTAATAGAAAATAAAAGGCGAAACAAACACCTGAGGCCAACGCCATCAAGTTTCCTGTCACATCCTGGGGCCGCAGTTTGCCCACAAAGAAGAGAGACATCCCGGCCACGCAGGCCGCCACGGTTATCAAATCGCGGCGGCGAAATTTTTCCTTATAAAGCAAAGGCTCGAAGATCAGAAGGTAGACCGGGGCTGTATATTGCAGAAAGATCGCATTCGCCGCCGTGGTTTGTTTTGTCGCCAGCACAAACAAGAGCAGCAACACCGCATAGAGCAGGGCCGCGAGCGCGGTGACCCGGTTCAGGCGAAAGCCTTCGCGCCTGGTGAAGAACGCGACCGTGATCGCGGCTAGCAGCGAACGTCCGAACGAAAGTTGCAAGCCAGAGAGCGAGGTCCACTTAATGAATAAGCCGCCGGTGCTCCACAGCAACGCGGCGGCCAGGACAAAGAAAAGTGGCGAATGATTAGTGGACTTTACGGAAGTTGACGCACCTGAATTTGGCAATGCTAGATGATTGGCCGGCCTGCGAATCGATGTCCGGCCTGCGTTTGATGAACTGGTTACTCCTCGGCTGTCGCGGCAGCTCGTTCCTTATCCTGAAGCCTTTTCCCAAATACACCGTTCCATGGCGGAATGACTACCGACACCGCGCCGTGGGCCTGGGCCTGGCAGGCGAGCCGAATTAGTGGCTTGGGTTCCGTTGTATCGATGTAGCCAAACTCCTTAATCATTTTCCCTTCGCGCACGGCCACGTCTGCAAGCTTCTCGGCGCCCCCGAGTACTCCGACCCAGCACGTGCCGCAGGACGCCGAACGACATTCAACTGGAATTGGCCCTTCAATCCGGCGCGGATCGATCTCGCTCCAATTGCGTGTGCGATCATCGGCTGCGCCCCACGCCAGGTCCTGGGTATGGTTCAGTTTGTATTTCGCCTGGTCATCGTTTTCGTCAAAAGTCACGGTCCACTTCTTATCAACCGTCCTGAGAAAGCCGAAGAGCCCCTGGCTATCATCCTGGGCGCGCTCGCCTAAGACCTGATCCGGAGACTTGCGGGCATGTTTCTTGTCAATCAGCGATTCGCCCTTCGCGGCGTTGAACGCGGTCAGGCCGGCTTGCTGCACTGACATGAATCCGACGGCGGTAATTCCGGTCACCAGTGATTGATCGACTTTCAGACTGCTCGCCACCCGGCCGGCAACTTCCAGAACCTGGTCGGCCAGTTTACTTGCACCGACTTCACTCTGTGATTGTCCGGAGGCATGCTCCTCGACAGCGCGTTTCACTGCCGGCCAATAGCGGTGGCCATATAAAAACTTGTGAGATGAATCAATCTGGTCTTTTAACTCGTAGTCGCCCTGCAACAGCAGTTCCTGAATCAGCTTCGCGCGATCCTCGGCCTGGTAGAGCGCTCGGTGCAGCGAAAGCGGATAGAAGGCAAACCAGATTTGCGTCGCGGTCTTATCCACCTCGTGAATCGACCGCAGCAGCGTGGTCAAAGTAGCCGCCCACGATTCTTCATCGTGTTGATGCAGGAAGTTTTCGAATGGAGTTGCAGATGCGGTTTTGGTGGCGGTGTTGGTCATACTTATTAATTCGTTTGCTCGCAAACTAACCGTTTGCTTCTAACTAAAAATTTGAATGTGGCCAGGGATTTCGCTCCCAATTAAACCACAGAGTCGCGCAGAAAGCAGAGCCGGGTAGATTCCGTACTGAGGTCATCGGGGATATGGCCCAACAAGTGTATCGCTTAATCACAGCCGCCAGAGCTTGTAGTTCCGTCGTTCCCTGGCAGTTTCCGTTGACAATTGCTGGGCCTACAGAGTAAAAGTCGTCTCCAACAACGGACGACCAATCGCGACTCTAATTAGCCCGTTTATCGTCATAAGGAGACCTATTATGGAAGCGGAAACTGGTGGAGCTGCAAAGCCGGGCAAGACCTTTGATAGCGCGTATGGCTTCTCGTTCGCGATCGCGGTGGGCCTGATTCTCTTTATTGCCGGCCTCATCATCGCCCTCACCATGGGCGAAGGCACCAGCCTGGGATTGATCTTCGGCATCCCGCTCCTGATTGCCGGCTTGATACTGCCGTTATTCATGATGCGCGACTTGTTCAAAGGCCATGACGTCAGCGCCCCCTGCCCATCGTGCGGCACTTCCATCAAGACTTCAGATGCCACGCTGCTACTTACGTGCACGAATTGCAGTCGCGTTATCAGGGTGCGTGAAGGGAAACTGTATTTAGCAGATGAAGCAGAAGCCCGAACGTAAGGAGGGCGCAAGCCAGAGGTCAGAAGTCAGATCAGAAGTCAGAGGTAGGAGGTCTGGGATAGAAACCAATGCTTTTACTGACTTCTGACCTCTGCCTTTACCGCGGTGGCAACCAACCTCGCGACATATAGTCGCTCATAGTCAAAGCGAACATTATTCCCAACCAGAAAAGTCCCGACCCGACGATCACCCATGTCAGGCGCGAGCTGTAGCGCACGTGCATAAAGTAAAGCACGACGAGCGTAGCTTTGATGACCGCGATCGTTAACGCGAGGACGGTATTAAGCTGCCCGCCCAGATCGATGAAGGCCGCCGCGACTGTGGCCACGGTCCCCAACATTAGCGCCCCGAAGATCGCGAAATAAATCTTTCGTGAAACGATGTGCTCGCTCATGACTATTCGTAACGCAAATCCTAGAGGCTAGAGACTAGAGGCTAGAGGCTAGCCCAGAGCTTAGTAGTCTGAACTCCTGCGACCTAGTCTGAACTCCTGCGACCATTCACTGTATCCAAGTCTCGATTCCCTAGCCTCTAGTCTCTACTCTAGTCTCTACTCTAGTCTCTAGCCTCTAGTCCCTAGCCTCTAACCTCTAGCCGTGTTCCAGATGCCGGCCCAACAGGTAAAGCAACGGGAACAAGAATATCCAAATGATGTCCACAAAGTGCCAGTAGAGCCCGGAGATCTCGATAGGCGCATGGTATTCAGGACTATATCGCCCGCGGATTGAAAAATAGAGCATGAATGAAAGCAGCCCGATGCCCACGATCATGTGCAGGGCGTGCACACCAGTCAGGGCGAAGTATATCCAGTAGAACATTTCGACGTGCTTTACCGTTTCGCCCTCAGCTAAGTGAAGCTTGTGCGGGTCAAACGGCGCGCCATGCTCCTGCACCGCCGGATTGAACGGACGCCCGGGGATTAGTTGGCCGGGAATCAGACTGTCGCGATACTTGTCGTGATACTCGACTCCCTTGATGCCTAGGAAGGTCAGTCCCAGTATCATCGTCGCCACCAAAAAAATGATCGACATCCGCCGCTGGCCCACCTGCGTGCTGTAAACGGCCAGCGCCATCGTTAGACTGCTGACGATCAGTACGCCCGTATTGACAGCGCCCAAACGAATGTCCAGGTGGTTACTGCCGGCCACAAAGGCGTTGGGAAACTGGGAGCGATAAAGCACGTAGGCGAGGAACATGCCACCGAAGAACATCATTTCAGTGACCAGAAAAACCCACATCCCCAACGTCCCGGCCTCACGCTGCTGCTCCATGTTCTCGAAATGGTGCTGCAGTGCCGGATGGCTGGCGGCATGTTCTGTTGCTACGTGCCCTTCTGCCAAATCAGTTCTCCGTGATGTAACGCAACCTGTTAGTTTGCGTCCGCGACTAGTTTCATCAACAACTCTGCCAACTTGAGCGCAAACTAACAGTTTGCGTTACCCTAAACCTTTTCAACTTCCGGTCGAAACTTGCCGATGACCTTCATTTCCTCAATCGGCGCAAATTCGTAAGCTTCCCAGGTGACCACCGGGGTGGTTTCAAAATTCTCGGTCGGCGGCGGCGACGAAGTGCGCCACTCCAGTCCCGGCAGGTGCCAGGGATTCGCTTCCGCGATCTTTCCGTAACGCATCGACCAGAGCAGGTAGAACAAGGGGATCAACAGGCCAATGCCGAGGATCGAAGCGCCGGCGGTGGACAACACGTGCAGCACCTGAAACTCCGGCGGATAGACATGGTAACGCCGCGGCATGCCCAAATAACCAAGCACGAACTGCGGCAGAAACGTCAGATTGAAACCCACAAATACAATCAGCGCCGAGAACCTGCCCCAACCTTCCGGATACATGCGTCCGGTGATTTTCGGCCACCAGTAATGCAAACCGCCGAGGTACCCAAAGAGGGCACCGCCCACCATAATGAAATGGAAGTGCGCGACGATGAAGTAGGTATCGCTGACGTGAACGTCAACCGCGAGCGAAGCCAGAAACAGCCCGGTCATTCCGCCGACAGTGAAAAGTCCGATGAAGCCCAGCGCGTAAAGCAGCGGCGTGTCATAGGAGATCGAGCTGCGATAGAGCGTGGCGGTCCAGTTGAAAACCTTTATCGCCGAAGGAATCGCGACTGCGAAACTCAGGAACGAAAACACCATTCCCGCATACACCGACTGGCTGGCCACAAACAGGTGGTGACCCCAGACCAGAAATCCGAAAACCGCGATTGCCAGACTGGAGAAGGCAACAAACTTGTAACCGAATATGTTCTTGCGCGAGAAATTGGCAATCAGCTCGCTAACCACTCCCATACTGGGCAGGATCATGATGTAGACAGCTGGATGTGAATAGAACCAAAAGAGATGCTGGAAAAGTACGGGATCGCCGCCCAGGGCCGGATCGAAGATCCCTACGTGGGCCAACCTCTCGAACGCCAGCAGGAGAATCGTTATGGCAATCACCGGCGTGCCCAGCACCATGACCAGGCTGGTGGCGTAATGCGACCAGATAAAAAGCGGCAGCCGGAACCAGGTCATGCCCGGCGCGCGCATCGTGTGAATGGTGACGATGAAATTGAGGCCCGTTAGAATCGACGAGAAACCATTGATGAAAATTCCGAGACCAGTGGCCACTACGTACGAGTTGGAAAACGTGGTGCTGTATGGCGTGTAGAAAGTCCAACCGGTATCAACCCCGCCGGCCAGCAAGGCGTAGATCGTGATAATCCCGCCCGCCATGTAGATGTACCAGCTCAGCAGATTCAGGCGCGGAAAAGCCAGATCCTTGGCGCCAATCATCATCGGGACCAGGAAATTTCCCAGGGTTGCGGGAATCGACGGGATCAGGAAAAAAAACACCATGATAATCCCGTGCTGGGTGAACATCTTGTTGTAGGTGCTGGATTGCACCAGGTCGGCTTGCGGGGTCAGCAGCTCCAGGCGAATGGCGATGGCATAGAGGCTGCCGATCATGAAAAAGAAGGATATCGATCCCAGGTAGAGCAGCGCGATGCGTTTGTGATCTTTGGTAAGCAGCCACGATTTAATGCCGTACTCGGCATTAATGTAATTGACTCGCGGCGCTGTTGGTGTAGTGAATGTTCCCATGATCTGTGCGGGCTGCCCGATCTGGCGGGAGGCCCATTGCCCGCCAACCTTACCTGCTTCCCAACCAGGCGGGCGGTAGTCCACCTCTAAACTATTTTTGCGGCGTAGCCGCCGGCCTCGCTCCTGATGTTTCCGTCTGGTTGGTTCCCAGTGACTTCACATATGAAGTCAACTGCAGTAATTGTTCTTCGGTAACCTGACCCTGAAACGAAGGCATGATGGGCCCAAAGCCGGACACAATCTTCGCCTGCGGATTGGTAATCGATTCGCGAACATAGTTCTCATCAGCCTTTACCACTTGGCCGTTGTTCAGCAACGTCTGACTATTGAAAACTCCCTGCAGCGCCGGGCCCCTGCCGCCCTCGGCATTGGGGCCGTGACAGGAAGCGCAACCCATAGACTGGTAGAGTTGCTGGCCCGCCGATGATGCGGATTGTTGGTTCGCATTGCCGGCCAGCCAGTTCTCAAATTCCGCCGGCTCCATTACCACCACCCAGCCGCCCATCCCGGAATGGTTCATGCCGCAATATTCGGCGCAGAAGAGGTGATAGCGGCCGGGCTTGGTGGCTTCGAACCACTGCGCGGTGTAACGGCCGGGCACCACGTCCGCCTTAATCCGGAATGCTGGAATGAACAAATCGTGGATCACGTCTTCGGTGGCCATGATCAGTTTGACCTTACGGCCCACCGGCACGTGCAGCTCGTTAATCTCGCGTTGACCGGTTGAATGCTGGAATTTCCACATCCATTGCTTGGCCACCACTGAGATCTCGATGCCATCTTTAGGCATGCGGTATTGAGCGAAGTAAACGCTGGTACCCCAGACAAAAAAGCTCATGGCAATCAGAAAGGGAATGATTGACCAGAGCGTTTCCAGTTTGTGTGAACCGGCGATTGGCCGCGGAATCTCGAAAGGCGAGCGGCGGCGGTATCTGATTACGAAGAAAATGATCACCCCGGAGATTAGCAGGGTAAAGAAAACCGTGACGCCGCTGAGATAGAAATAGAGCGCGTCCACCCGGCCGGAGACGGTCGAAGCACTTTCTGGCAGGAATGGAACCCAGGATTGCATCAATGTTCTAAAGCTCAACTCGAAAACGAATCTTGATCTGAGATCTCAAATTTGAGATCTCAAACAACTACCCACTGCGAGCCGCCCAACAACCAGCTCGAACCAAACCAATAACTAACCCGGACCAACCCAAATTTGAAAAGGCCCTACTAACCGACCCTACGCTTCAACGAGTTTCACCATCTACCGTGCACATCCAAACGGCGTCGCCGCAAAAGCCGCCAGCGACTCTTCAGGGCTCCTTGGGCGTCGCTTGGTCTGGCGGCATCACAGGCTTGGCGCCACGTCGAATCAACTCCGTCGCTCCTACGCCCCCGATCACAAAGATGGCGATCATTCCAAACAGGGCCACCACCGTGACGATGCCTCCGATGCGCATCATGTTCATCACCACCGCGCCATAGCGGCCGGTCGCCGGATCATAGTGATAGCAGTAGAGCAAAAGCTGATCGACGGGCGAACCAATCTTGTTAGCCGAAGCCTCAACCAAACCAAGTCGCAGGTCCTTCGGCGAATACTCGATACCGTAAAAGTAACGCGCAATCTTTCCTTCCGGGGTCAGTACCATAATGCCGCTGGCGTGCGCGAATTGATTGGTGGCCGCGTCAAAGTTGTAGCGAAAGCCAACCGCCTCAGTCACCCGGCGAATGTTCGCTTCGTCGCCAGTTAGAAAGTGCCAGCCCTTTTCGATCATCGCCCGTCTGGCCGCCGGCAAATACTCCACATAAGTTTTCTTTTTGGCCGCCGCCAGAGCCGGAGTTTCGCGCGAGTCAAAGCTAATCGTCACCACTTCAAACTCTTCGCCCGGATTGAACGAAAGCCCTTTGAACGTGCCCGCCATGCCGTTCAGCACCTGGTTGCAAAGCATTGGGCAGGAGTAATAAACCAGCGACAGTACTACGGGCCGCTTGCCGAAGTACTGGGCCAACCTGACTTCGTTTCCACCCTCGTCCTTGAAGACCGCATCGAGGGGAAACTGTTCATTCAGCCGTTGATCGATTCCTACCTTTTGCAACGCTGGCGGCAGGCCGGTGGAAACTTTTCCAGTTTCCGGCCGGGCGCCGTACAGCGGCGAGCTGGGCCCGGGGCCGCTCATCTGGGCTTGGGCGGTGAGCAGCGAGCAGTAAGCAGTGAGCAGTAAGCAGATGATCACGGGGCATAGGTTCAGTCCGCGAAGCGGACGCCTGAAAATAGCCCAGCACCTCACTGCTTGGTTGCGGTACGCAACCCCGGGAAACGGGCGACTGAAAACGTCCACACCTAAGATTTCAGCCCTCCGCTCCGCGGACTTGGTTCTTCCGTCCATAACTTGTTCCCGGCGAGAAATCGCTGGCCTACTTTCGGTCGACCGCTTCGCGGAGTCATTTACCAATCGCCAACTGCTCAATGGTTTCCTTCCGCTACCTTGTTTACAGCTTGAGCTGCTAGCTTCCTCACCGGCAGGCCCTCGCCTTCCAGCACCTTCTTCTTCGCTTCTTCGATCGGCATTCCGAAGGGCTGGCCTTTGTCATCGACCGGGCCATTTTCCAAAGCGTGGCGCCATTTCTCCTGCACAATTTTGAATTCTGCTGCCGGCTCTCTTAACTCCAGCTTCTGGCCTTCCACGGTGTAGCCCTTCGCCGCCTGCAGACGCGGCTCCGGCGGCAAGCGTTCGGTTTCGCTGAGCGCCATCGGCCCCGGTTCGGGATCGTGCTTCGTTTCTTCAGCATTCAACACGCGAAACATCCCCCACATCAGGAAGTGGACCGTGACGCCCATCACAACCAGCGCGATGATGAACTTCAGCACACCTCCGATGTTGATGTCGCTGTGTTCGTAAGTGACATCGAGGTTCTTGATGTGCGAGACGTCCGGCGTCTCGGTCACATGATGCTTGCCGTTGTCGCTGTGCTTTGCCATTCAAAGTCTCTTAGTCATCTACCGCCGAGGCTTATTTGCTTGCTGCCAACTGCTTCCGCTCAGTGTTTACTGTTCTATTTACTGCTCACTGCTCACTGCTCACTGTCCACCTTCAGTGCCCACTGCTCACCGCCCACTGTCCTCCATCTCAGATCTCAAATTTGAGATCTGAGATCACTTCTTCTCAGTGCTGATGAGCCTCAACCTCATCACCCACCGGCCGCCGAGCCTGCTCCAACACCGATTCCAGTTGCGGATCATTCAACGGCACGAGGGGCCGCTGCTGCAGTTGCCGGCAAAACGCTGCCACCCAGATCCCCCCAATCCCCAACGGCGCCGCCACATCCATCCAACTCAAATGAAACTGCCCGTGACTAAACTCCGGTTCAATCATCCAGAACACATCCACCAGCCGCATGACCAGCAAAAACACCGCCAACATCGCCAGCTTGTGCGCGTTCCGTTTGAAATCCCGCGACAGCAACAGCAGAAACGGTAACGCAAAGTGCAACACAATCACCGCCAGAGCAATCCCGCCCCACCCGCCGCGCGTGCGATGCAGATACCAGGTCGTTTCCTCCGGCAAATTGCCGGACCAGATGATTAGGAATTGCGAAAAGGCAAAGTAGGCCCAAAGCATCACCAGCGCCAACAGCAGTTTCCCCAGGTCGTGAAAATGCGAAGGCGCCACCACCCCCACCATCGGCTCCCGATTCGCCAACAGCGACAGCGTGGCAATCACAAAAGCCATCGCGCTCAGCGCCCACGAAGCCACAAAGAGAAATCCAAACATCGTTGACGACCATTCCGGATCCAACGACATCACCCAATCGATGGAAGCGAAGGTAGTGGTCAAAACGAAAAGCGCCAGCCCGGGCCCACTCAAGATCTTCATGCGGCGGCGGAAATGTCGCTCAGCCGTACGATCCTGCTCCCGCGACCAATGATTCAGGAAGTAAGTAAGCACCAGCCAGATGGCGAAATAGAGAGCGAGGCGCACCAGAAAGAAATTGAAGTTGAGATAGTGCTCCGCTTTATTCATCAGCGCCGCGGTTTTAGCCATCTCTTCCGCATGCATCCAGGGATAGATCCTGCTGATCCCCACAACCAGCGGCAGAAACAGGATCAGTACCACCGGAATAGTCCGGCTGGCAGCCTCCAGAATTCGGCGAATCACCAGACCCCAACCACCGCCGGTCAAATGCTGCAACATCAAGAGGGCGAGCGATCCTGCCGCCACTCCCGTCCAGAACACGAGGCCAATCAAATAAGAGTGAAAGAACTGCTCGCGATTAATTAATGCGCCCAGCAACAGCAACGCGAGAAACGCCACCCCCACGACCAGCGCAATTCGTTGGACGCGTCGGACTTCCGGCGGAGCTGTATAGGCAGTTTGCATTAGTAGCCGTGTCCTTTTGCCGGCGCGGCGGGCGCACTACCTTTTATGCCGCTCGCTGTTTCGCTCGCAGGGCGTTGGCTTAACTGCAGCGCGCGAATGTAAGCAATAATCGCCCAGCGATCCTCCGGCTTAATTTGCGCCGCATAGCTCGGCATGGCCCCCCAGCCATTTGTCACAACGTCGAAGTAGTGCCCCACCGGCGCCTGCCGCATCGCATCGCTATGATAAGTAGGCGGAGTACGGAAGCCGCGTCGCACCACCAATCCGTCCCCATTGCCAGTGCCGCCGTGGCAAACCGCACAAAAGATCTGATAACGCTCCTGGCCTCGATTAATGGTCTCCGCCGATATCGCTAACGGAAACGTCTCAACATCATCCGGGTACAGCGCAGTTTGCGATCCCGCAACGGGCGCCGCGTTAGCGCCTGGAGTAGTAGCGCCAGAAGCCGCGCCGGCCTGCTGGACTGTCGGCATCACTGGAGAGCTCAGAACTGCGGTCCCGGCTTGAGCGCCCCCCGGTTTGTTTTTCTTTCCCGTATAAAACTCCCGATCGGCGTGCAGGAAGCCGCGCGGGACAGTGCCCTCCACCAACGGCCGCGATGACAGACCGTCGCGAAAGAAATTGCTCGAGCGATACGTGATGTACTTCGGCTGATCCTGCATGTCCTGGCGGCAGGAGGCAGTGAGCAGTAAGCAGTAAGCAGTGAGCAGCAACAAGAGTGCGCGTCGCCTCCCTAAGCGGAAGGTGCGCAGAACTTCAAAGCGCTGCCGCGCTGCACTGTCCGACAAATTTCCCAACTGCTCACTGCTCACTGCCAACTGCTCACCTTCCCTTCATACCTCAACATCTCGCACGTCGCGCGGATCGAACGCTTGCAGAAAACTCACAGCGGCATCATGGTCGAACTGCGAATCCTTCGACTCGATGACCAGAAAAAACCGATCGCGAGTAGCCAGGGCGAAGTTCGGCGCGTTGAAAACCGGATGGTACGGCTGCGGCAGTTTGTTCAGCGCCAGCATTCCCAGCACGGCCGCGAGCGCCGCACAGAGAATGGTGCATTCGAACGTGATCGGAATAAACGCCGGCCAACTGTTATAAGGCTTGCCGCCCACATTCAGCGGATAGTCGATCACTTCCATCCAGTACTGCATGAAAAAACCGCCGATGCCGCCCAGCACTCCGCCGATCAAAACGATCAGGGGCAAGCGAGTGTGATGAAATCCAATCGCTTCCGACAATTCCTCGATCGGAAACGGCGAGTACCCATTGATCCGCCGGTAGCCGGCTTCATAGGTACGCCGGGCCGCCGCCACCAAATCGGTGGGGTTATCGAACTCGGCCATGACGCCGTACAGTTGCGGTTGCTTGGATCTCATCCTACTAAAGTCAGTCGTCAGTGGTCAGTGGTTAGTTGTTTGCCGCGTTCAGTCGAACGCCTACGGTTGCCTTCAGTTGCAACTGACCACTAACTACTGACCACTAACAAAGCGATCACCCTTCTTCAACCTCCGCCTCCGGCAAGATCGTCCGCATCTCGAAGATCGAAATCATCGGCAGGAAGCGGATGAAGAGGAACAAGAGCGCAAAGAAAAGCCCAATCGTGCCGACAAACATGGACCAGTCCCAACCGCTTGGTTGATACATGCCCCACGACGAGGGCAGAAAGTCGCGGTGCAAACTGGTCACCACAATCACAAAGCGTTCCAGCCACATGCCAATGCTGACGACGATCGAAATCAGCCACAGCACCAAAAGGTTCTCGCGAATCTTCTTCAACCAAAGCAGTTGCGGCGCCAGGCCGTTACAAAGAATCAGGGCCCAGTAATAACCGGCATAGGGCCCATGCATGCGGTTGTAAATCATGTAACGCTCAAACGGATTGCCGCTGTACCAGCCAAAAAAAGCCTCCATCGCATACCCGTAGGCGACGATCAATCCGGTGGCCAGCATGACCTTGGCCATGTTGTGCATGTGCCGCATGGTGATAAAGCTTTGCAGGCCATAAAACCAACGCAGCGGAATCGTCAGGAACAGCACCATCGCAAACCCGGCGTAAATCGCACCGGCCACGAAGTACGGCGGAAAGATCGTGGCGTGCCATCCCGGAATGATGCCAATCGCAAAGTCGAAACTAACGATCGTGTGCACCGATAACACCAGCGGCGTCGCCAAGCCGGCCAGCAGCAGGTAAGCCATTTCATAACGATGCCAGTGACGAGCTGAGCCGCGCCATCCCATCGCCAACAGGCCGTAGATCAAGCGGAAGGGCTTGCTCTTAGCGCGATCCCGCAACGTCGCAAAGTCTGGAATCAAACCGACGAACCAGAACATCGCGGAGACTGTCGCGTAAGTGGAAACAGCAAATACGTCCCACATCAAAGGGCTGCGGAACTGCGGCCAGATGCCCGTCGTGTTGGGCAGCGGAAACAGCCAGTAAGCCAACCAGGGACGTCCGAGATGGAAAACCGGATACAGGCCCGCGCAGGCAACGGCAAATAGGGTCATCGCTTCGGCAAAGCGATTGATTGAAGTGCGCCATTGCTGGCGCAGCAACAGCAAAATGGCCGAGATCAAAGTGCCGGCGTGGCCAATTCCAATCCACCATACAAAGTTAATAATCGGCATCGCCCAGCCGACGGGCTGGTTCGTGCCGAAAACGCCGATGCCATTGAACACCAGGTGCGTAATGGTCATCAGCAGCACCTGCGCCAGGGCAAAAGAAATCGCAAAACCAATGAACCAGCCGATCGGCGTCTTGCGCGTCAGCACAATGGAGCTGATCTGATCAGTGACCGAGCCAAAGGTCAGATCGCCGCCCACGACGGGCGTGGTCACGTGAATCGATGCTTTGTCGTGTAATTCGTCTGCCATCAGTCATGTCCGACAAACTTCAGTGTGTCGATTACTCGCGCAAGGGCTCGTTCTGTTAAATCGCGACAAACTAACGTTTGTCGGACGTCCTACTCGACTTCCGGATTCGGATTGCGCAGCGCCGACAGGTACGTCGTGCGCGGGCGCGTGTTCAATTCCGCCAGCAGCGAGTAGTTCCGCTCTTCCGCCTTCAAACGAGAAACCTTGCTGTTCGGATCGTTGATGTTGCCAAAGACAATCGCCTCAGTCGGACAAACCGACTGGCAGGCAGTAACGATCTCGCCGTCGCGCACCGGCCGGCCTTCGAGCTCCGCGTCGATCTTCGCTGTTTGAATCCGCTGCACGCAGTAAGTGCATTTTTCCATCACGCCGCGACTGCGCACTGTCACTTCCGGATTGCGCATGAGTTGGTACAGCGGCTGTTCGAAATCCTGGTACAGCAGGAAATTAAAACGGCGAACTTTGTAAGGACAGTTATTGGAGCAATAGCGCGTGCCGACGCAACGGTTGTAAACCATGTCGTTCAGGCCTTCGGCGCTGTGCACCGTCGCATGCACCGGACAAACCGGTTCGCAGGGCGCGTTCTCGCAGTGCATACAGGGCACCGGCTGGAAGAACGGGCCTTCCGGATTCTCGGCTGAGCCTTTGAAGTAAGTATCGACGCGCAGCCAGTGCATCTCGCGACTGCGCACGATCTGTTCCTTACCGACAATAGGAATGTTGTTCTCTGACTGGCAGGCAACCACACAGGCGTTGCAACCAACACAACTGTTCAAGTCAATCGCCATCCCCCAGGCATAGTTCAAGCCGTTGCCCTGGTCCTTGTAATCGAAATCGGGATACAGCGAGAGCTCGTGCAGTTCTTTCTCTTCATGCGCGGCCTCTTCGCGGAGTTTGTCTTTTTCTTTCTTGTAGTCTTCGAGCGAGCCGGAACGCAGCAGGTCGCGGCCTTCCATATTGAAGTGCGTCTGCGTGCAGGCGAGCTGATAAACGCCGGCTGC
Organism: Blastocatellia bacterium; assembly: GCA_033856235.1. Classification (GTDB taxonomy): domain Bacteria; phylum Acidobacteriota; class Blastocatellia; order Pyrinomonadales; family Pyrinomonadaceae; genus DASXRU01. The sequence goes on from JAWVFI010000071.1 coordinate 34,400, forward strand.
TTTGCTGACTTGCAAACCGCCGCCACCCCATGGAGCATCGGAAGTGCGCAGGTAGTAAGCATCAAATCCCTGTTTCGAGCCGACGCGCCCCGCGCGCTTGCGGCCATAGCCGAGATGAATCGTGATCACGCCATCGGGTTGCCCCGGCAGGATCCATGTCGGCACCGTCAGCGAGCGCCCGCTGTAATTCAGCGTCAACTGATCGACATAAATGTCGCCGCCTTTGCGGCCTAGGGTGCTGCCGATTCCCAGTCGCTGCGCCGTCGCCGGACTGATCATGGCCGCGTTGTCCCAAGTGATTTTCGTGAGCGGCTTTGGCAGTTCCTGCAACCAGCCGTTGTTAGCATATCGGCCGTCGTAGATCGTCGGATCGGTGCGAATAACTAACTCGTACGCGGATCTGTCAGAGGTCTCGGTTGCAGGCATCGATGCCTGCGATTGCATGAGGCTTGAGATATTCACCGAAACACTTTTTACCGGCAAGGCGCTGTCGGGAACAAACCCGTCGTGCACGCATTGCCGCCACCACGCTTCAAAATCCGTCGCAGCCGGAGCGGGTGAAGCCGAGGCGACACTGCCCGGCAACGCGCTACTGTTCACTGGGACCGCGGGCGTCCCGCCCGCTCTTTGTTGCCCAGCCCCAGACGACTGCCCGCGCCAGTAATCCCGCAACAACTCATAAGGCTTGCGGTCGTAGTTATCCGTGAACAGCGCGACCACTTCATGTGCCGACTTACCTTCAAACAAAGGCGCAATCAAAGGCTGGACGATGGTCACGGTGCCATCGTATGAACGTGCGTCACTCCACGACTCCAGGAAATGCGCTTCGGGAACATGCCAGTGACAGTATTCCGAAGTCTCGTCCTTAGCTTGGCTCAGGTGCACGCGCAACTTCACTTTCGACAACCGCGCCGGATCAAGTTTCAAATCGAAAGGCGTGTTGTAAACCGGATTGCCACCTAGAATAACCAGCAGCTCAACCTGTCCCGCGTCGATGTCGTTGATTAATTCGCGAAGTGACTGCGCCTGATCGACGGAGTTCGCTTGGATGGGGTCGGTATAGAAAACGGTCTTGCCGACGTTTCCGAGAGCGCCATTCATGGCGAGGGCCAGCGCATGTACGCTCGCCGGTTGCTCATCACCTACGATGACGATACTCGCACCTTTGTGTTGCTGAAGATCCTTTACTAACGGCTCGATCCATTTCATATCATCGGGGACAACGATACTCGGAATTTTCATGTCCACGATTGGATCTTTTTCTGGTCCGGTTCGTGCTGTAGGACCCGAACTATCAGGACGCGAATGCGAAAGGATCTCCCTCGTCGCATCCTGGGCTCCTTGAAAAAACGAAATAACCCCTGCGAGTCGATTAAGCTCGCTGGGTTTTACTGAAACCCGGTGATCGGCGCTCGCGCCAGTCGTCGTCGGCGTGCTCTCGATCACGTACAGCCGGCTCATCTCTTCCCGGTCTTTAGTCACCCGCCGTTTGGCGGCCCAATCGCGCGCATATCTCAACGTACCGGGAAACGCCGCCAGGAAATCCGAACCCAGGGATAGCACCACGTCCGCTTTGCTGAAGTCGTAGATCGTGTTAACCGGCTGGCCGAAAGCCAACATCGCGCCGGCGCGCGCGTTGTCGCGGTTGGCGGGTTCGTATTGGTGCCACTTTGCCTGCGGGAGCGCGGTTAGGACCTCCTTCAATTGCGCCGCCAGCGTGGGCGAAGTGATCGTTTCCGTCAGGATGCGCAGGCCCGCGCCTTGCTTTGCTTTCAATCCGCTGTTTCCATCCGGGCCGTTAAGCGCGCCGCGCATCTCGCCGACGAAGGTTGACCACGGACGAATCTCTTCACGAAAAGTTAGGGTCTGCGAGCGATCGGGATCGTAGAGCGAGAGAATCGACGCCTGGGCGAAGATGTCCGTTGCCGTCGATCCGTTTCGCGCGGGGTCGGGGTTGCGATTGTTCGGGTGATCTGGATTCCCTTCCACTTTGGTGGGCCGGCCTTCATTGCTGCGCGCCAATAGTGGCGTGGCAATGCCGCCGAGGGAAAACGCCGTGGCAAAGTAGAGTGGCTTACCGGGAACTTCACCTTCCGGTTGATTCACATAAGGAACAATTTTCTCCGGGGGCTGATAGGCACAACTGCTGAGGCCGGCGAGCGCCAGCGATGCTCCCATCAACTTCAGAAATGTGCGCCGCTCGACTGGATCGTTCCATTCCTCGGCCTGCTGGGGATATTCACGCAACACGAACTGGTGAAACTCCGGAGAGTCGGCGAGCTCATCCAAACTCCGCCAATACTCTTTGCCGGCGCCGACGTCAGTCTGGGTACCCGCGATAGCGGATGGGTCGAGACGCACACCGGCAGCCTTCGCCTCCGACGCGAGGATCTGATCGCGCAGGATCTTAAAATTAATGTGACGGTCTTCGGACATTTTCTAACTCATTTGGAGTGCGGCGACCTGTCGCCGCTTTCGCCGGCGGCGGCCCCGCGCCGCACTCCTGGAATAACCTTCACTATAACGAGGTCGCGACAGGTCGCGACCGGGGAAAGCGCTGACAGGTCAGCGCACTCCATATGCTCACCTGTGGCACGTCGAACAACCGGTCAAAATATTGGCGCCCTGGATGTGATACTTCGTCATCAAGTCGCGTCCCTTCGCGATCTGGTCCTTTGGTGGCTCCCAGGTCATGTCGAAAACCTTTTCCTTCGGCCGCACAAACTTCTCCGGATTGCGATGACACTCCAGGCACCACTCCATCTGCAGCGACGAAGCCTGGTAAGCGATCGGCATCTGATCGACGCGGCCGTGGCAGGTCGAACAGCCGACGCCTTTCTTCACGTGAATGCTGTGATTGAAATAGGCGAAGTCAGGGAGGTCGTGCACGCGCACCCATTCCAGCGGCTTATTGGATTTGAGACTGGCGCGCACCGGCTCCAGATAAGGGCTATCGGCCCAGATCTGTTTATGGCAGTTCATGCAGGTGGCCGTCGAAGGCATGCCTGCTGAAGCTGCGGTTTCTACCGACGTGTGACAGTAGCGGCAATCGATACCGTCATCGCCCACGTGATGTTTGTGGCTGAATTGGACCGGCTGCTGCCGTTCGATCCATTGCCCGGTGTTCCATCCCGAACGGTTGATCGAAGCGGTCACCCACAGCGCCGCCAGCAATATAAAGATGGCGCCGAAGATCGTGGCCCGCGCGAGATAGTTCGTGCTGTGACGAAAAATCTGTGGCATCGCGTAGGACAGGCATTTCTGCCTGTCGGGACAGACTTGAGAGTCCGCCTTACCTTTTAACTACATAGTGATATTGCTAAGGCCAACTACTTTAACAGATGAGTTTATTTTTTCAAGTGATGGTTCCCTGTGGCTACGACTTCATTCTGAATACGAGATGAAGCGGCGTTACTTGCTGACAAAAACCCGACCTTCGTTTAGCGGCGGGGTACCGCCCGTCGATCCTGTGGCGCACCAACGGCGGTCAGTAGCCCGCCGCTAAACTTGTTGGGTTGTTGAGAATTTATGCTGCGGTTGAGAGGGCGATAGGTTGTTTACGTCTGACCCTGGCTTAACTTTTGCCCCGCATCGCGGGCCAACAGCGCGGCTCCAATGGCAACCGCATCGGGGCCCAGCGTTGCGGCCACAATGCTCGCGGCATCAAAGCAGGGTTGGAAGGCGCGGCGGCGCGCTTCATCGATAATCGGCTTGAGGATAATTTCACCCGCTTCCATCACTCCGCCTCCCAGCACCACCAGTTCGATGCTCAGAAGGTTGATGACACTGGCCACCGCCGTGCCAATGTATTTGCCGGTCCGTTCGATCATCATGGCGGAAAAGTCGTCGCCATTAGTCGCTTCGCGCGCCATGTCATCGGCGGTGAAAGCTTCCTTCATTGCGAGGCGAGAAAGTGAAGACGTGGAGTCGCGATTCAATCGTTCCTTGGCCCGGCGCACAATGTTCGGGGCCGAGGCGACAGTCTCCAGGCATCCGCGGTTGCCGCAAATACATTCGATGCCTTCGGTATCGATCGTGATGTGACCGATTTCCCCGGCGCAACCGGAAGCTCCGATCCAGAGCCCGCCATTTACGATCAAGGCGCCGCCGATTCCTTCGCCAATCGTGATGTAGAACATGTTCCGATGATTGCCGCCGATACCCACTTTGAATTCGCCGTAGGCCGCGGCATTCGCATCGTTTTCCAATTCCACGCGCAATCCGGTGGCTTGCTTCAGTTGCGCATGAACGTCACCGCTGACAATGGAAGGCAGATCAGACGAAACCAGGACGCGATCGGTGTCGCGGTTGACCAGGCCCGGAATGCCTATGCCCACGGCCTCCACATTCGCTGATTTCTCGCGCAGGGCAGCTACCGTTTCTGCGATTTGCGCCGTGACCCGATCGCGGGCCAGCGGGGCTTCGCGTCGATCAAGCACGCCTCCATCGGCGCCCGTCAGGACCGCGCGCAGGCTCCGCCCCGAAAGATCTATGCCAATGAAATTGGTTGTTGCTGCAGTGGGGTTGGCCATGGTTCGCGATAGTCTTTCAGTGAATACCAGATAAATGGCAGGGAATGGCCGGATTGTAATAAACGGCCCACAGGCTGTCAAACGCGGGCCTTCTGCGTGTAAAATGCGGCGCGGCTTAAGAACCATCGTATAGTTTGGAAGTTTCACGACCGCGGACGATGCCGGATTCACCCAATTATGCAGCGGCAGCCCCGGGCCAGATCCGGAGCATTTTGCTGCCGACGGATTTCAGCGACTGCGCCAATTTCGCGCTGCCCTATGCCGCCGGGATAGCCCGGGCTACGGGGGCATCGCTGATTTGCGTGCACGTGGTCGAAACGGTCGTGCCGGCAGTTGGGTACTCGGGCATGTCGGAACCTCTGCCCATCGGAGACCTCAGTGAACAGCTCGAAGATTCGGCCGAACGCGAACTGCCAAAGATTGGCGAGTGCGAGGAATGCGCCGGCTTGAATGTCGAGGAAGTAATTGTTCACGGTGAGGCGGCGACAGAAATTGTGCGGGTGGCAAAGGAGCGGGGCGTCGATCTGATCGTTGTCTCGTCGCATGGACGCACTGGTCTGGGCCGAATGCTTTTCGGCTCGACTGCCGAGGCGGTGGTGCGACACGCTACTTGCCCGGTACTGGTCGTTAAGCCACCACCGGAAGAAGAGCCAGGTTAGCAAGGAGTTGGGGACTTGGGGTTTCGCCTACCCGCCCTCGCTGCTCACTTTTCAGCCCAGCTGCTAACTCTATGAACACTCTCCAGTTCGTTTACGATCTGATAGGGCAGTACGGTCTCTACTCGGTCTTCTTTCTGGTCATGGTCGAGGGTGACCTGACGCTTTTGATTGCCGGAGTGCTGGCCCACAGCGCGTTTTTTGGCGAATATAGTTTCGCCTGGGTGCTGCTGTACGGAACGCTGGGCGGCGTGGCCAGCGATAATATTGCTTATGGCCTGGGACGCGGGTTCGGGAAAACAATTCGCGACCGGGCTTTTTATCGCCGCGCCGCGCCGCGGCTGCAACGCCTGACGGACAAGTTCGGGCCGCTCTCGATTTTTCTGTCGAAGTACATTTACGGATTGCGTTGGGCCTCGTGCGTTTTTTATGGCGTGGGGCGGATGCGATACCTGCGCTTTCTGCTTCTCTCGTTTGGCAGTTGCTTTACCTGGGTCTTCATTCTCAGTGGCGCTGGCTTTTTTTTCAGCAGCGCGGTGATGCGGCTGATTGGAGACTTTCGCCACCTCGGTAAAATCCTGCTGGTAATTGTGATCGCCGGCGTGGCCGCCGGTTACCTGGTGAAGCGTTTTTGGATTTCAAAGAAAGTCGAAGCAGCGCAACCGGAACGTTTGCAGGAGCTGGAGCATGCGGCGCTGGAAGGACTGAAGGAGCTGAAGGAAGAGATTCACGAACGAATCCACTTTAAGACCCAGGCAGTAAAGGAAGAAGATGCGCCGGGCGCGAAGGGGCGGACGAGGGAGAGTAAGCCAGACGGAGATTAGGAAGCCAGTATACGGAAGGAAGTGACGTGTGGTGGACTTAGTGTTACGCGGAGCTGCGAAGCTTAGCGACGGAACAGTCCATGGGTTTTGATTTAAGATCTCAAATTTGAGATCTCAGAATAAGCAATTCGAATTTTGAGAGTTTTTGAGATCTCAAATATGGGATCTTAAGAAATCAAAATTTTGAGAGCTCAAATTTGAGATCTTAAGATAAGCAATTAGAGAAGTAAGAGAAGAAGATCCATCCGAAAGCGATGCGCTTGTGAAATCGAAGGAGTCAATTACAAGCCGAACCAACAATCGAAAACATGATCATTGAATCGTCAGCACCAACCAGGGTAGATCTTGCCGGGGGCACAATTGACATCTGGCCACTCTACTTATTCCATCCCGGCGCCGCCACGGTGAACTTTGCGACCTCTCTCCGCGCGCGCGTGCGTATCGAAACCAACGACGAGGGGCGCATCGTGCTGGAGTCTCGCGACCGCCAGGTGTCATTCGAAACAACCGTCGCGGCCATTGATGAGCTGGCGGGCGAACACCGCCTCGAATTACTCGCCAAACTGGTTCACTTCTTCAAACCGACAACGGGATTTCATCTGACGGCCATCAGCGAAGCGCCGGCAGGAGCCGGTCTGGCCGGATCCTCTGCACTCGCGATTGCCGGCATCGGGGCGCTGAACCGGCTCACCGGCAATCGTTTTGAGCAGCGTAAGTTCATCACTATTGCCGCTAACATCGAAACCACGGTGATCAAAGTTCCGGCTGGTTTTCAGGATTACTACTCGGCGCTCTACGGCTCAACTTCATGTATTTACTTTCGCCCGGACGGCATTGAAAGACAGGCGCTGGCTATCGACGAAAAACAACTCGAACAGCGCATTGCGATTTGCTATACGGGAGAGCCCAGGCTTTCGGGGACTAATAACTGGGACATAACCAAACGACACATTGACGGTGACCCGGAGCTGTTTCAGTTGTTCGAAGGCATCCGTGACTCAGCGTTGAATGTGCGCGATGCGTTGCTGGCGAACGATTGGCCCCGCATGGTGAGAACGATGCAACAGGCTTATCCCAATCGAAAGCGGCTGGCGTCCGGAGTCACCACGCCGCAAATGGATACCCTGGTGGGAACGGCCTTAGCCAACGGCGCCGAAGCCGCGAAAGTTTGCGGCGCCGGCGGTGGCGGCTGCATCGCCTTTCTCTGCGCCGAGGGCCGTCGCCCGGACGTGGAGCGCGCCCTGGCGGCAACCGAAGGCGCCGAAGTATTGGCTTGGAAAATCGATCCCGAAGGATTGGTGGTGACGGAAAGTTAGAAGCCTATCCCCCCTCTTCTGATTTTTGTTTCGCGCCGGCGGCAAGTTGTGTGAGGCGCGCGATCTTTTGTTCGAAAGTCTCTCCGGGAATGGGCCCCGTATCCACCACCCCTGCGTAAGTTCCGCGATGTAATGGATCACCAGGCTGGCGCGCCCGTTTGGCAGCGGGCGCCGTTGCCTGAACTTCAACTCCGGCAGGAACGGTATCCGGCGCTAAATCGGCAGGCGATTCAGGTGCAGCCACCGGGGAGGCCGTCGCGGCGGCCGGACTTAGCGGCGCCGCCGATGCTTGTCCCGTAGCAGCTTGTGCTTCCGCCGCCGGACGATGAGCGTCCGCTTGCGGCGAAGAATCGGCGGGGGCCACCGGCACAGTCGTTTTAGGCCTTGCCGGAGCGGTGGCATGTTCGGCCAAACCTTCAGCCAGTACATACGCGCCTTTCTCATTCTTCACGATTACCGGCATGGTGCCGCCCGCGGCTTGTAACAGCGCCGTCAGTTCGGCTTGCACAAAACGATGTTGCTTTTCCGGATCGCGCAGATGGCCCAGCGGCGGTCCCATGTAGAGCGTTCCGCAAGTCTGGCATTTAAAAAGGACATCATCACCACGCAGGTGAACTTCCGCAGCTTCGCCGGCCGTGCGCAGTTGTTTCAAGTGCCCGTTGCAGAGCTTTCCCTTTTCATTCTTCTCATTGCAAACCGTCTGGGCGTTGGTAATCTTCTTGGGTACCGCTGCGGTCTTCTCGGCAAGGTGCGGCGCACCGGCGCTGAGATCGGAAGTGTTGGCTGACATAGCGATCGGTTTTCCTCACTAGACAGTATTAAGGAAGGCTCGGAGCGAATCTTACCCACCCGTTTGTCCAAAGTCCATCTTCGCCGCGGGGAGGCAGGCGGCAGGGCAGACGGCAGGACGGCAGCGCCTGCATCCTGCTCCTGCGTCCCGCCCCTGCCTCCTGCTCCTGCCGTCTGCTCCTGCCGTCTGTTATCCTACGCGTCTCATGAATAAAGAATTACTGGGTTCGGTGTGGCGGCGCCTGCCTCGCAAGGTGCGCCACTGGACAGCGCGTTTTCGCAAAGAGCGTTTTACCGCCACCGCAGCTGCCGTGGTTGTAGACGACGCAGGTCGCGTCCTGTTACTGGACCACGTCTTTCGATCCGGAAATGGCTGGGGCATTCCCGGCGGATTTGTGGAAGCCGGAGAACAGCCGGAAGCTGCTATGCGTCGCGAGCTGCGCGAAGAAGCGGGCATGGAAATAGCCAACGCTGAATTTGCTTTTGCCCGGACCCTCCGAAATCCGAGTCAGATTGAAATAATTTTTCGCTGCCGCCCGGCCGGCCACGCCCGCGCGCAGAGCGTGGAAATAAAGAGCGCTGCCTGGTTCGCGCTGGATGAACTGCCGGCGGGGATGGTTGGGGATCAGCGGCGCCTTATCGAACGCGCGCTACAGGATGGAGCAAACCCGCTGGATTGAGGTATGCTGTGCGGCGCAAAAACATATTGCGAGTTTTTAGTGTCTCAGACTGAAGTTCGTGCCACTTTTCGAGGAGACTAAAACATGGTCCAACTGATTCCACCTCCCGATGCCATCATGCAGATACTGAAACGCACGGGGGCCTTTCGCGAAGGCCACTTCATTTATCCCAATGGCAAACATACGCCGCACTATTTCCAGATGCCGCTCGCGTTTCGTTACTACGATACCGCGCGCGTACTGGCGGTGGCTTTGAGCCGGAAGTTTCGTTTGGATCGCGACATTGCCAGCCAGCTGCCGAAGATATCGGTCATCAGTCCCAGCTCCGGCGGCATTCCGGTGGCTTTTGGCGTGCGTGATGCGCTCAGCGCGGAACAAATCTATTGGGCTGAGCAGGAGGGCGGCGAGCGCATGTTTCGCCAATACGTAAATCAGGGGGAAATAAATCCCTGCATCATTGTCGACGACATCATCCGAAGTGGGCTGGCAATCGAGGAGACAGTTGAACTGGTGAAGAGCCTCGGCGCTCCGATCATTGGTTGCGGCGCCATCGTGCGCTTCACCGGCGCCCCCAAAGAAATTGCCGGTGTGCCGATCAAGAGCCTGGTGGAATTTGACGCGAAGTTTTACGACACCGGCGAGCAATGCACGGATTGTAACGACAACGCCCCGGAAGAGCACGTTAGATTCTGAAGAGCCAGGGGCAGGCGGCAGGGGCAGGGGCAGGAGCAGGCGGCACGAGCAGTCAGCAGGAGCAAGAGCGCAGCGTTACCAGATTTGAGGCATTGGCTACTTTGCACCCAGTGCGGACGGTTCTACGGTTCTCACTGAGTGATAGGGTACGCTAGGTGAATGCCGATAGGCGGTTTTCGCGACTTGAAGGTTTATCAGCTAGCTTACAGGCTGGCAAGGGAAATCTTCGAAGTCTCGAAATCGTTTCCTCCCGAGGAGAGATATTCGCTAACGGATCAAATGTGACGTGCTTCCCGCAGCGTGGCTTCGAACATTGGCGAAGGCTATCGCAAGAAACAATATCCAAGGATGTTCTCCAAAAGATGGCAGACGCTGACGGGGAAGCAACTGAGACTCAAGTTTGGTTGGATTTCGCTCGTGATTGCGGCTACCTCTCGGCTCAAAGGCAGCGAGAGCTAACATCCGGATATGAAGAAGTCGGGAAAATGCTCGGCGGAATGATTCAGCACCCCGAAAGATTCAACCACTGAGAGCCCCTGCCCACTGCCGACTGCTCCTGCCGACTGCTCCTGCCGACTGCCCCTGCCGCTACATCTCGTGGCGATTCGACATCGCTTTATCCATTGTTACCTCATCCACGTATTCAAGATCGCCGCCCACCGGCATACCCATGGCAATGCGCGTGACGCGCAGGCCCAGTGGTTTCAGTAAACGTGAAATGTAGTTAGCGGTGGCTTCACCTTCCGTGTTGGGGTTGGTGGCGAGAATTACTTCCTGAATCTGTATGCCTTCGTTGTTCTCTGGTCGCATTCGCGTCAGCAGGTTATCCAAACGCAGGTTGCCCGGACCAATGCCGCGAATGGGCGAGAGCGTGCCGTGCAAAATGTGATAGAGGCCTTTGTAGCCGCGGGTCTTTTCCACCGCCACCAGATTGTAAGGCTCTTCGATGATGCAGATGACTGAGCGATCGCGGGAAGGCGAAGAGCAGTAACGGCAGGGGTCAACGTCGGTCAGGTTGTTGCAGGTAGAACATTGAATGATCCGCTGCTTCACTTCGCGTAAGGCCTCGATGAATCGCTCCACGTCGGCCTCCGGAGTGCGCAGGATATGAAACGCCAGCCGCTGAGCGGACTTCTGTCCAATGCTCGGCAGGCGTTTGAATTCGTCGATTAACTTTGTAACTGGCTCAGCGTAATCAAGCATTGTGGAATTTTGGATTTCGGATTGGGGATTTCGGATTGTTTACGATCAGGACTGTAACTCTCGAACAGGGGAGCGGTAAATCCGAAATTCCGCATTCCGAAATCCGCAATGTTAAAACAGACCGCCGAGGCCCGGGGGCAACATGCCACCCAGCTTGCCCTTCATGGCTTCGTCGACTTTGCGGTTCGCTTCGTTGATGGCGGCGACTATCATGTCCTGCAACATTTCCACGTCGCCTTCCTTGACCGCTTCCGGATCAATTTTCAGGGAAATGATTTCGTGATTGCCTTTCATCGCCACCGTCACGACGCCGCCGCCCGATGAAGCATCCACGCGCAACTCTTCCATCTCTTTGGCCATCTTTTCCTGCATGACCTGCGCCTGCTTCATCATTTGCTGAATATTAAAACCGCCGGGAAATTTCATTTTGCTTACCTCACCTAAACATTTGTTCCAGGAATTGCCGTGCCAGCATCGTAACTTTCATCCCGCATGAATGCAACGAAGCGTTGGGTACTGGTGCGGTTTGGAGTTAACGCTGAAAGCGTTCGCTAATTTCAGCCCAGGGTTGCGCTTTGGCAACCCTGGGGAAACGGGCATTTCATTATCGAGATTAGCAACCCTGAAGGGGTTGCGTCGCCGATTATAGAATCCTAAACCTCGTCGATTTCTTTTAGAGCTTCTTTGCCCCAGGATTTCAAAGCAAACCCTGGGCTTAAATTAGCAACGCTTTCAGCGTTAATTTGAAACTGCACCAGTACGAAGCGCTGGTCCGTGAGGGATGCTTTGGCAGGCGTGATATAAGCTTTATGGTTTTTCTAAACCGGCGGCAATGAAGTCGAGTCATGACTGACAACGCAACCCTGACTGAGCGGACACTGAGCGGTGAGATCAAGCTCTATTACGATCTTCATCTGCCCGAATCGCGGCCGGCGCCTTTACTGATCGTCTTGCATGGTTACGGCGCCAACAAACGACAGATGATGCGTGAAGCTCGACAAATAGCGCCACCGGAATTTGCCATCGTTTCCCTGCAGGGTTTTCACCAGCATATGAAGGAGCCCAGAGAGCCGGGCGGCCCGTTGCGATTTGGCTTTGGCTGGCTCACAAACTTCCACCCCGAAGACTCCGTGGCAGTTCATCACCAGGCGCTGCTGGACATAATCGATCTCCTTACCAGCGAAGGTATCGCTGACCACGAGCGCGTTTTTCTGGTTGGCTTTTCCCAGAGTTGCGCGCTCAACTACCGGTTTGCTTTTACTCATCCCGCTCGCCTGCGTGGCGTCATCGGCATCTGCGGAGGGTTACCGGGAGACTGGGAGCGTAGTGAACTTTTTCAGCCTACCGCGGCGGCCGTCTTTCACCTGGCGGGCGAGCAGGACGAGTTCTATACTCCGGAGCGAGTTGCCAACTACCAGCAGCAATTGCAATCGCGGGCTGCAGATGTGGAGTTCAAGAGCTACCAGGCCGCTCACGAAATGGTTCCGGCCATGCGCGACGACATTCGAGCGTGGCTGGAAGCCCGAAGTGTTTAGCGGCTGTGCCGCCTGATGTGCGGAAGGGCTCAGCCCTTCCGTCCCTGTGCTTAATAATTTAGGAGGCTGCGCCTCCATTCCGAGGCGCAGCCTCGACAATCCAATCACTGCCCCCCCGGAAAGGCAGAGCCTTTCCGCACATCAGACGGCAGAGCCGCACCGACGCAGCAGAATGAAACTTCTGATTCGAATCGCAACGCTAATGATGCTGCTCGCGGCAGTTCTCTTGAAGTCATCCTGCCGCCCTCAGGTCTTCGACGCCAAACCTCGAACCTCGCCGCCCCCCGAAAAAACAGAGACCCGACCGCTGCCTGCGGGCAGTTCAGCCCAGCTGGCGTTGGTAATGACAGGCGTTATGGAACAGGTTGGGAAAACTACCGGCTACGACCCTTCATATCAGAAGCTGCCTTACCCGAACGGCGATGTGCCACTGGAAACCGGCGTTTGCACCGATGTGATCGTGAGAGCTTTCCGCAAGGCAAATGTCGATCTGCAAAAAGACATCCACGAGGACATGGCAAAAAATTTCTCCGCTTATTCAACCCGCTGGGGATTGAACCGGCCGGATACCAACATCGATCATCGCCGCGTGCCGAATCTGCAGACTTACTTCACGCGCCAGGGTAAATCGCTGGCGACCGATCCTGTCGGCGACAACTTTCTGCCGGGCGATGTCGTCACCTGGGATTTAGGTACCGGCACAGATCATGTGGGCATCGTCGTCAATGTCTGGTACAAGCCCGCAAAACATTACCTGATTGTGCATAACATCGGCGCCGGCGCGCGCATGGAGGACGTGCTTTTTTCGTGGAAGGTCACGGGACACTATCGCTATTTTTAGCAGCCAAGCCGGTGGCCGGGTTCACAAAAGCGTGCGGTGGCCTGAACGTCCATTAAGGCGCCGACGCTGGTTTGCACAAGAACTCCGCTTTCGTGGTCTTTGGTCTTGCTTAGTGCGCTTTCGTGAATCGTATGACTACGATTCGGCAGCGCACTAATCACGAAACTACACGAAGTGACACGAATCAACGCAGGGCTTGGACAACTCTCACTTGTTTGCTTCGAATTGCCGGGGACTCTGGTGCAAATACCCCCGACGCAGGTTAAGCCCTGGCTGACGGTCGGGCTACTGCCCCGTGTTTTTAGTTGTGCTATTAGGAGGATTTATGAGAACTATTCTGGTGGCGTTTTTTGGTCTCGTCATCGCAGGTACGCTTTCGCATACAACATTGGCTCAATCCGTGCGCACAAGGCCCACCCCGAAAACAGAAACGGCCATCCGCGCCGTGATTGAGGCACAGCGAGATGCCTGGAACCGCGGCGATATCGCGGGTTATATGGACGGCTACGCGCGCTCCGCCGACACGGTTTTTATCTCCGGCGACAATGTCACGCATGGCTGGCAAACTGTGCTGGAGCGTTACCAGAAAGGTTACAACACCCGCGAAAAGATGGGTGTGCTTACTTTTTCGGATTTGGAATTCAACCAGATGAGCCGTGACGCAGTGGCCGTGTCCGGCAGCTGGCATTTGCAACGCGCCGGCGATCAGCCGCATGGACGCTTCACTTTAATTTTTCGCCGCACCAAAGCGGGTTGGCGGATCGTTCACGACCACACTTCGTCGGCGTAGGACCGACATTCTTGTCTGTCGGTTAACAACTAAAGCAAGTTAGATTCGCGGTGAACGCCCTTCAGGACTAGTGGGGGTAGGCGCTGTCCTACATGAACGTCGATCCATCCACCAAAGACGCTGCTCACAATCTTGCTACCGTTGGGCAGGCTGTAGAAGCGCGCAGCAATTCGCTCAAAAAAGAACTGGGTCTTTTTGATCTCGTGTTGACGCAGGTGGTTTTCGTCGTCGGAACAATCTGGGTGGGCTGGGCGGCGAAGCTGGGTAACTCGCAGATGGCCTTCTGGTTAATTGCGATTATTACTTTCTATTTGCCGCTCGCTGCCGTGGTTATCTATCTCAATCGCCTGGCGCCCCTGGAAGGTGGACTCTACCAATGGACCAAAGTCGCCTTCAATGATCTTGTTGCTTTCATGGTGGCCTGGAATTTTTGGATCTTCGGTATCCTGGTGATGTCGGGCATCGGGCTAATTATTAAGAAGAATATCGCCTATGCGATTGGACCGCGCGCCAACTGGATGCACGAGAACAAGTGGATGACCACGCTGATTTGCCTCCTCTTAATGATGGCAATTATTGCAGCCTCAAGGCGTGGCCTGGCACTGGGCAAATGGGTGCAGAACTTCGGCGGCGCGATGCTGATCATAACTTTCATTACTCTCATCCTGCTGCCATTGATTACTGCTGGGCGCGGCTCGCTTGCCAACTACCATCCGTTTTCAACCAGCCTGCCCCAGTTCAGCATCTACAACCTAAACGTCTCCAGCAAGCTGGCGATCGGCGCTCTTTCTGGCTTCGAATACATCGCGATCCTCGCCGGTGAATGTCGCGCCCCCGCGCGCAACATTAGCCGGTCCGTTATGATCTCGGCCCCGATCATCGCGCTGATGTTTATTCTTGGCACTGGTTCCGTGCTGGCGTTCGTGGCGCCCGACAAAGTTGATCTCATCGGTCCGATTCCCCAGGTGCTGAGTCTCGGCTTTAATTCGTTTGGCTGGGTATCGACCCTGGTATCGATTACGATCTTCGGCGTGGCCGCGCGGCAGATCGCTTTGATGAGTATTTACTTTGCAGGCAACACCCGCCTCCCGATGGTCGCTGGCTGGGACAACCTGCTGCCCAAGTGGTTCACGCGGCTGCACCACCGGCATCAAACGCCGGTCAATTCAATTCTCTTCGTTGGCCTGGTCACGCTGGTATTCAGCCTGGCAGCCTTGATTGGCGTGAAAGAGCAAGAGGCCTTTCAGTTTCAGGACAACGCCGCGAACGTCTTCTATGCTTTGATCTATATGGTGCTGTTCGCAATTCCCATCGTCGCTATGAAGCGCTTCGGCGCTCACGCGCCGTGGTGGCTGAAGGTGGCGGCCGGGTCGGGATTTCTGGTGTCGGTCATCGGTGCCTTCTTTACAGTTTTTCCGATCATCGAAGTGCAGAGCCGGCTGTTGTTCGCGGCAAAAATCATCGTCGTGGTCATCGCCGCCAATGCGATTGGCGCGGGGCTGTACCTGATGAGCAAGAAACGGGCCGCCTCAAACTGACCTGAACTTATTTACTGAGATGCTGCGGATCAACCTAGCGAGCCCGCTCGCCGTCATTAACTGTTCACAACTGGTTACCCTGGCGGGGCCAAAGCGCCCGCGCGTGGGGCCGGAAATGGGCGAGCTGGCGATCATCCCAGGTGGCGCCATGCTGATACGCGACG
>JAWVFI010000072.1:0-15306 GCA_033856235.1 Blastocatellia bacterium
TCGCCACCTCCATGCCCTCGTCCAGAAAAGTAAGTTCGACGACTTTTTGAATGGTAGCCGAGTCGTCAGCGATCAGAAGCTTAAGTCCGGAAATCACGATTCCCTCGTTCGTAGATGGTGCGCGCAAATGAATATGCGTCGTCGCCATGGATCGGATCGAAACCTAACACCCACGGCAAGAGCGCGTCAAGATGTGTTTAGAATCGCAAAGAGCAAAGGGCCAAGCGCAAAGGTGCTCTTTGCTCCTGACCTTTGCTCCTTGCCCTTTGCCCTTTGCTCTTTGCTCTTTGCCGGCGCTAGCCGCTGACAATGATATCGTCGCCGGTGTTTGGTTTGCCGTCGGCGCCGGGGGAGCGCAGGGTGAAGGCACCGCGATGGCCTTCATAGACGTAGGGCTGGTGCCAGGGATCGATGCGAATCACACGAGATAAGAAGAGCGGATTTAGGTGGTCAATCAGCGCCACCATGCTGTCGGAAACCAGATACGAGCCGCGCTCGCGTTGAAAAGCCTTCAGCGCAGTCGCCACGGTTTCCATTTCCGATCGGGCCCGGGCTGCTTTTTCCACATTGAGCGCTCGCATCAGCAGATCGACGTCTTCCCACTTGCGATCCCCGGTGCGAATCTCGACCACTCGCCACTTTCCGCCGTCGCCCTGAGACAGCCGAAAGGCAGTTTCCACCTGGGCCACAACGACAGCGGAATTGCCCATTGGCGAAATCTCCTTGATGCGCACAGCATCGGACGGCAATTCGATGCCCGCCATGCGGGCGATGACCTTGCGCGCCTCCTTTGGCGTCAGGTTACCCGCCGCAGTTGTCGGCCCCAAGGTCACGAAAGCGCATATCGCGAGCCCCAGCAAAACCGTGGTGACTAAAAGGAATCGTCGAGTCATAGCTGAACTCCAGGTCGAAACAATGATGGTAGGAGAAGAAATTGTTAGCTCGAAAGAGCGGGTTAACGCGAGCCGCTCTTTCCAATCAACATGCGCAGCATGATCTGCAATTGCGCTGTGGTAAAAGGCTTGGGCAGAAAGACTACCGCGCCGGCCGCGAAGCTGTCTGACGAAAGTTTGGGATCCTGCTCCGCCGTCATCATCATTACCGGAATTCGCATCAGCCGCTTCTCAGTCTTCATATAGCGAACCAGTTCCGGGCCGCTGATGTTAGGCATCACAACGTCAAAGACGGCAGCGGTGAAATTTGTATCATGCTGAAGAATCTTGTAAGCCTCGCGGCCATCCCGGGCGGTAATGACAGTGTAGCCTTCCTTTTCCAGGATAGTTGTTACCAGGCGGAGGATAGCGGGATCATCGTCAGCAACAATGATCCGGCGCGCGTCGTTATTTACCGGGTTGGGATCGCTCATAGGTTTCAAACGGAAGCCCGACCTTCAGGGAGGGGGCCCTTTCAAACTAGAATCTCGGCGTTAGCTGGAGCCTCCCTCACGGTTGGGCTTCGGATGCTTACCGCCTGCCAGCAACTTAAACCTCAACCGCGCGACTGCTCTCGCCTGCTCGGGCCGAGAGTTCCGCGGCCAGCGCAATCGCCGCCACCATACTCGAATGTTCCGCCAGTCCCTTGCCGGCGATATCAAAGGCCGTCCCATGATCCACCGAGGTGCGGATGAAAGGCAATCCCAGAGTCACGTTAACTGCCTCGCCAAAAGAAAGGCACTTCACGGGAATCATCGCCTGATCATGATAGCAGGCCACCACGGCATCGAATTCACCACGCGAAGCACGCAGGAAAATAGTGTCGGCGGGAAATGGTCCCTGCACATTTATGCCATCCACCAGGCGACAGGATTCGATCGCCGGAACTATCTCCGAGGCCTCTTCAACACCAAACAAGCCGCCTTCGGCGCCGTGTGGGTTCAACGCCGCGACTGCCAGCCGCGGCCGTTCGATGCCCCAACGCCGCAACTCGTAATGCGTGAGCCGGATCCGCTTTTCCACCCGTCCGCGTTGGACCATTGTGATGGCCTGCGCCAGGGGCACGTGAGTCGATAAAAGCACGACGCGGAGGTTCGCGGCGACGAAGCCCATCGCGTAGTCTTCAGCGCCGGTCAGGTGCGCAAGGAATTCCGTGTGTCCGGGAAAACTATAGCCGCCCAGGAACAGTGCTCGCTTGTTAATCGGGGCGGTCGCCATGGCGTCGATGTCGCCCGCGCCACACAACTCAACCGCCGACTCGATATATCCCGCGGCCGCCTTGCCTGCGGCCCCTGACTCGATTCCGGATTCGATGTAACCGCCAATATTGTCGAGATGGAAAATGATTGGAGCGTCGAGGCGATCGGGAAGCGGCTCGCCCTTACGAATAATGTCGTAGCCGCTCTGCAAATCGAGGGTGCGCGCGGTGTGGGCCAGCAGTTGCGCGTCGCCAATGATTATCGGCACACAAAGGCGTGTGACTTCTTCTTCGGCGACGGCCTTGAGAACGACTTCCGGACCGATTCCCGCGGGGTCGCCCATTGTGATGCCGATGCGGGGCCGTTGACGGCGCGATCGGTTACCGGTGGGGGTGTGCGGCAAATCTGCCATGGCTTAACACGGAGGGAGCGGGCTCAGCGTTGGTTCGATTAGTCACCAACGCCCGCTGTAACAGTGGGGCCAAACGCCGCGCGGAGTTTTACTCCGACGCGACGCGGTCCTCGACCTTGTACATGTATTTGATGTTGTGTTTAAGAACGAGAAGGTTTGGCGCCGCTTTGCGATTTACCTTAAGGGCGCTGCGGTCATACCATTCGATGGTGCCTTCAATCTCTTCGCCATCCTGCAGCACGATCAGCATCGGAGTGTGTGCGTCAATCTGCTTCTTGTAATAGAAGATTTCCGCATTGGTTTCCGCCGGCGGCGGCGTGCGCTTACGCACCTGAATGGCCGGAGCCTGTTGCGCTGGTCTTTGCGGTGCATGGGAACTGTCCCCACCGCTACGTGGCGGAGGGCTGCCATTCTGGCGCGGCCGCTGTGGTTGCGGCATCTGCGGCCCCTTTTTTACGTCGGCTAAAGTAGGTCTTATAAGTTTACGATTCACGATTATTTCTACCTCCATCGGTTAAGCCGGAATGCGCGTTTCCCCATAGGAGCACACTCCAGCATCATCTGAGCAAGATGGGATTTCGGACTCTCTCGCAGGCGATCGCCCGTCGAGGAGAGACGTGGAAAACCTAATCCGTAATGAAATATCAGGGATTGGCCGACATGCTACACGAGACAAAAAGAAAAAGCAAAAGGCAAGCAGGATGGTGTTCGTGATCAGCGTTGAGTAGTCAGTTGTTAGTTGTCAGTGGTCAGTTGCAATCGTCTATCGTCGTTACTTGATTGACGACTGACAACTGACCACCAACTACTGACTAATCCGCTTTCTTGCGAATGAACGTGGGAACGTCGAGATCCTCTGAGCGCGAGTTCACGCCGGGGCGCGTCACATCATCACCCGGCCGTTGCGTATAGCGCGGCGGCGCCGCCGGCAAAGGAACTGTCATTGGCGGCGCCGACATCAGGGCGGCGTCGTTGGCAAAGCCCGTGGCGATTACAGTGATCTTGATTTCGTCGTGCATGCTCTCATCGATCACGGCGCCGAAAATAATGTTCGCATCATCGTCGGCAGCTTCGCGGATTACGGAAGAAGCTTCGTTGATTTCGTAAAGCGTCATGTCCGGGCCGCCGGTGATATTGATCAGAACGCCGCGCGCGCCCTGGATGGTTGTTTCTTCCAGCAAGGGCGACGAGATGGCCTGCTGGCAAGCTTCGATAGCCCGGTTCTCGCCAGTGGCGCGGCCGGCGCCCATCAGGGCCATGCCCATTCCGGCCATAATCGCCTTCACGTCGGCAAAATCGAGATTGATCAGACCGGGAACCGTAATCAGATCGCTGATGCCCTGCACTGCCTGCCGCAGCACATCATCGGCAACCTTGAAGGCCTCGCCCAGAGGTGCGTTTCGATCCACCGTGTGCAGTAGGCGTTCGTTGGGAATAGTGATAACGGTATCGACGCATTCGTGAAGTTCACGCAAACCTTCTTCGGCCTGCAGCATGCGCCGGCGGCCTTCGAAATGAAAAGGCTTGGTAACTACGGCCACGGTCAGCGCGTTCAACTCCGTCGCGAGCGAAGCAATAATGGGCGCTGCGCCCGTGCCGGTGCCGCCGCCTAAACCCGTGGTAACAAAGACCATATCGGCGCCTTCGAGGACTTCGATGATCTTTTCCGTATCCTCCAGCGCAGCTTCGCGACCCACTCCGGGATCGGCGCCCGCACCCAGGCCTTTGGTCAGGCGGCCGCCAAGTTGAATCTTGATTGAGGCCTTCGATCGCTTCAGTGCCTGCAGATCGGTATTGGCCACGAGAAACTCGATACCCTCGATGCCGGCATCAATCATGCGATTGACAGCATTGCCGCCGCCACCGCCGATGCCGATGACTTTTATGCGCGCGCCGGTCAACGGCGGCTCGTCATCGATGAAGATATTTATGCCTTTAGCCGGCTCGCGGATCTCTGGTGTCATGGCTACTTCCTCTCTCCCGGTGCGGGAAGGCTTCCAGGGCCGTTTTCGTTTATATTGGGCTGGTGGTGTCATAGGCATCTATATCTTGCGGACTACATATTGTGCCGATCGGCGCGCCAGCATACAACAACTTGTCAAAAAATACTACTGAATCTATTGCGAAATTTTGAAACAAAGTGGGTCAGCTTTCCGGTCGTCCCCCTCTTTGCTGCGCCGGCGCGCAACTCCATCGTTTGCGCGCGCTGCGAAACTAGCGCCAGACCCGCGGCGGCGGCCCAGCTTGGACTTTGAATATCTTCGACCAGACCGCCAAAGCGATCGCGCTCCGGATAACCCAATCGCACCGGCGCATCGAAAACCTGTTCCGCGATCTCGACCATCCCATCAAGCAACGCGCCGCCACCGGTCAGCACCACGCCGCTGGATAACTGACGCTCCCAACCTGAGTCTTTGATCTCATCAGCAACGTGCATCAGAACTTCTTCGGCGCGCGGCTGCAGAATGTCGCAAAGAATCTGGCGCGAGAGCTGGCGCGGCGCGCGTCCTCCGACCGAAGGAACTTCGACGAGCTCGCCTCGTTGTGAATCAGATAACGAGCCACTTGAAGCGCAACCTACTGTGCGCTTGATGCGCTCAGCTTCCGGAATCGGCGTCCGCAAACCAAAAGCGATGTCGTTCGTGAAGTGCGATCCGCCAAGCGGAAAAACCGCCGTATGCTGGACCGCGCCGCGCTGATAGACAACCAGCCCCGTCGTTTCGGCGCCGATATCGACCAGGGCGGCGCCGAACTCCTTGTCGTCATCGCTCAATGAAGCTTCCGCCGCCGCCAGTTGCTCCAGAACCATGTCCGCGACCACCAAACCGGCCCGATTTACCGCATTTATTGCGTTTTGCCGGGCCGTTACCGGGCTGGTCACGATGTGAACCTTGACTGCCAGGCGCGCTCCCATCATGCCGATCGGGTCGTTGATCCCGTCCTGATCGTCAACGATAAACTCCTGCGGCAGACGATCCACAATCTCGCGTCCGGCCGGCAATTGAATGGCGCAGGCTGAATCAATTGCGCGGCGCACGTCATCGGCAACAATCTCCCGATCGCGACCGGACACCGCGACAATGGCCTGGCCGTTGAAGCCGATGATGTGCGAGCCGGCCAGATTGATGGTTACTTCTTCGGCTTCCAATCCGCTCATTCGCTCTGCTTCTTCGACCGCGCGTTTGATTGCGTCAACGGCTGCCTCCGGATTCACGATTACGCCCTTGCGCAAACCGCGCGCCTCGGATTCACCAATGCCGATGATGTCCAGCAGCCCGCTCTCGTTGGGCTCGCCGACGATACACGTCACCTTGCTGGTGCCGATATCCAGGCCGACTGTGTGGTGCGCGCGTTTAGCCATTAAGCTGTGCTCCTTCTTGCCGCGGTCTTCATCCAGTGCGGCGTGACCGGGTAAGGGCTTTTGCTTCGTCGTGTGATTTGTTTTTGCTGCCGGAGCGTTCACTATCCGGCTGCTTCACTTTTGGTTTTGCCACCGGATGCGCGGTGGCCGGTGCATTTGCTCCGGTACCGGAAACATTCCTTACCGCCGCCCCGGTTGGTCGCTTGTTGGAAACTGCCGGATCCGTCACTTGCGCCAACTGATCGCTCGCGCCGTCACCAGCGGCTGAGATCTGCGCTCCGCTGGCGTAGCCAAGGATGGCCCGCGTTCCCTGCGTAATGTCCACGTAAGTGATCTGCGAGCCCTGTGGCAGTTCGCGATAACCGTCCAACGTGTTCAAAGCATTCTTCAAGCGCGTGGCTGCATCCTGGCCGCCGAGGCGAACTTCAATTTGGGAGTCCGCACCTGTCAGCTGCGCCCTGATGTCGCGGATGTCCATCAGGTTCACTTCACTGATCCGTTCAGCCAAACCAGCGGCAGTCCATTCGCGCATCAGCTCGAGATATTTCTGCACCCGCTCAACATTCTCCAGACGCGCTGGTTCCGTCTCGTCTTCATTCCATCCGCGGAGGAAGAAGGACGGTATCTGATCCGTAGGCGTCATTTCACGGAGCACCACTGCATCCTCGTCCGCCCAAACAAACTTTCCGGAGATCGTGCGCACGACTCCGGCGGGCACGCGCTCCTTGATACGCACGCGCAACCCGTCCGGTAACACACGTGATACGACGGCGGTTTTTATGCCCGGCAGACGCTCCAGCTCTGCGCTGATGGCCGGCAGGTCGGCGCGCCACACACCGGATTTACCTGCGGTCCGTCGCACGAGGCCCGCGATTTCTTCACGAGAAGTGCGCGAAGTTCCGGTGACATCAATACGCCGCACCTGGAACAACGAAGCCGACGACGCCGTGCGGTATCCCACGAAAACGAGGACCGCCGCCGCAATGACCAGGACCATGCGTGCGGCCATCGGCAAATAGGCGAACAGACGGCGCATGCGCCCATTATTGGCTCCGCCCTTGGCGCCACTATCGCGACGCGCGGGACGCTGAGTGAACGTTGCGGAGCGGCCCTTCGACGGCGCCGTGCGCTTTCCCCCTCTGGCGGCTACGACCTGATCTTTCATGCGCTTTCTTCCCCTTCCTGTGGATCGGTTGCCGAACCGACCCGCCCGCTATCGCAGGCGGTACTGACTTCTGCCGAACTGGTGAGAGGTTGCGAACGCCACAACTCCACCTCGTATTCCAAATCAATCCCGTGCTCGCGCTTTACTCGTTCGCGAATTTCTTCTGCCAGAGCCAGCGCGTCCGCCGCCTGGGCGTTGTCGCCTTCGGTCACGATAAAGTTCGCATGCTTGGGCGAAACTACAGCGCCGCCGCGACGCGATCCTTTCATGCCCAGGTCATCGATCATCTTGCCGGTGCCCGTGGCGCTGTCGGGCGGGTTCTTAAAGAAACAACCGGCCGAACGTGCGCCGTGCGGTTGCGTTGCCAGCCGCTGAGTTTTGGCCTTTTCCATGCGCGACTGAATTTTTTCTACATCGTCAGGCTGCAGCCGCAAGGTCGCGCCCAAAAGCAATTCGCCTTCGCGAAAAGAAGTATGCCGATAGTCCCACTTGATCTCGCGGCCGGGCACTACGACCACCTGACCATTGCGGGCGACTCTGACACTCTCTGTGACCGTGCCGATCTCGTGATCGTAAGCGCCCGCATTCATCCAGAGTGCGCCGCCCACCGTTCCGGGAATGCCCCCCAACCCTTCAATTCCAGCCAGTCCGCGTCGGGCCGCATCGATGCATAATCGCGGCAGCGAGTAGCCGGCACTTACCGAAACTCGTTCGCCATCGAATGCCGGTTCGCCTTTTAATTCTTTCAGGCTCAATACGACGTAATGATGATCGTGATCGTCGGCGAGCACGTTGCTTCCCGATCCCAACGCGCGCCAGGCGACCTGTGCCTCGTCCATCGCCTGGACCACCGCGGCGGCTTGTTCCTCGGTCTCCGGAGCAATCACCCAATCAATGGCGCCGCCGACGCGCAAACTAGTCAACTCCGCAAAGCGCCGGCCGCGTTCGGCGCGCACGTTCAATCGCGAAGCGATTTCCTGAATAGCCTCATCGCGTTCGCGAAAATCCAACGTACTTAATGCTTCACTTTCCATTTTCAACTTAGCCGCTGGTGCCATGACTGGTTTCGACACTTGCTGCTTATGCCTGGTGCGCGGCTCCCTGCGCGCGCAAGAGCTCAATCAATTCATCACCGACGCGATAAATCGTGCCCGCGCCCAGGGTGATAACGAGATCGCCCGGACGAACTGTGTCGCGCAGAATCTCGGCGGCGCCTTCGATGGGGCCGGCATACTCAGCGTTCTTGTGGCCGTAACTCTTGATCCGTTCCGTCAGTACCTGGGCATCTATCCCTTCGATGGGGTTTTCGCTGGCGGCATAGATATCGGTGACCAACAGGACGTCGGCGTTATTAAAAGCACGCGCAAACTCTTCCAGCAGATCGTGCGTGCGCGTGTAACGGTGCGGTTGAAAGAGAACGACGATGCGCTTGTCGGGCGCGCCAATCTTGGCCGCGGCCAGCGTCGCTTTAACTTCAGTCGGATGATGGCCATAGTCGTCAACCACCAGCACGCCGGCCTCTTCGCCCTTGAATTGAAAACGCCGGTCGGCACCGGTGAATTCGCCCAGCGCCTTGGCGATCTGGTCGAAGGGCACCTGCAGTTCCAATCCCACCGCAATCGCCGCGAGCGAGTTGTAAACGTTGTGCAAACCCGGCACACGCAAGGTGACGTCGCCAATCACTTCGACGCCCTGCCAAACGGTAAACCGCGATCCGAACGCATGATCAAAGTGGATGCCATGGGCCGAAACGTCGGCCTGCGCGCTGAGGCCGTAAGTTACATGGCGCCGCTCGACACTGGGAATAACGGCCTGCACGTTCGGGTCGTCCAGGCAAAGAACCGCCGCGCCATAGAAGGGGACTTTGTTGACGAAACTCACGAAGCATTTCCGCACGTCGTCCATGTCGTGGTAGTAGTCCATGTGTTCACGATCGATGTTGGTGATGACGGCGATAGTCGGAGTCAACATTAGGAAGCTACGATCACTCTCGTCCGCTTCGACGACCATCAGATCGCTCTTGCCCAAACGCGCGTTTGAGCGATAGGCGCGCACGACGCCGCCGACTACGAAAGTGGGATCGAGATTCGCACTGCCCAGCACTGTCGCCACCATCGAAGTCGTCGTGGTCTTGCCATGTGATCCGGCGACGGCAACTGAGTAGGGCTTTAGCCGCATCAGCTCGGCCAGCATCTCGGCTCGGGGAATCACCGGGATCAGGCGGCGGCGCGCTTCCACAATTTCCGGGTTGTCATCGCGCACTGCGGTGGAGCGCACTACCACATGCGAGTTGCCGACGTTTTCAGCGCGATGGCCTTCCTTGAAATCTACGCCCAGTAGCTCGAGACGATCGGTAGTTTCAGAGCGCTTCTGATCTGAGCCGGAGACGCAGAAGCCAAGGTTGGCGAGGACTTCGGCGATACCGGACATGCCGATGCCGCCGACGCCGACGAAATGGACTATTTGAATGCGACGAAACATAAGCTTTTAAATCTCAAATCTCAGATCTTCGATTCCCGATCTTTGGTCTTAGGTCTTAGGCCTTTGGTCTTTGGTCTTTGACATTCCTTACTGCTCACCGCTCACTGCCCACTGCTCACTTCTTAGCCCGTACCAACTCCTCCATCAAATCCACCGTAGCGGCCGCGGCATCGTGTCGCGCCAGGGCGCGGCTGCGGCCTTCCATGTCTGAGATCTCAACCGGATTGGAGCTGAGCGACAGAATTTCATGCGCCAGCCTCTCGCCACTCAAATCCTGCTGCAAAATCATGCGCGCGGCACCAGCAGCCTGGAGCGCTTCCGCGTTCTTGCGCTGGTGATCATCTGCCGCGAGCGGAAATGGAATCATGATGGCCGCCTTACCCGCCGCCACCAGTTCGGCGCTGGTGGTGGCGCCGGCTCGGCAGATGATCAAGTCGGCTGCGGCAAACGCACTCACCATGTCGTCAATGTATTTCCTGACCTCCGCATTTTCACTCCACCCAGCTTCAGCGTAATTCGCTCGCACCTTTTCATAATCGCTCTCGCCGGTTTGATGGATGATCCTTAACCCAATCTGCCGCGACCCGAGATAGGGCAAAGCAGCGACCATCGCTTCATTAATCGCGCGCGCGCCCTGTGAACCGCCGAACACCAGCAACGACAGCTCGCCGGGATTGCGATGTTTCCGCGGAATCTCAAAGAACTCACTCCGCACCGGATTGCCGGTCAGCACGCCCTTGCCACCGAAATAGGGCAATGCTTCAGCGAATGACACCGCCGCCCGATCGACGAAGCGGGCCAGCCGGCGATTTGTCCATCCCGGCAAGGCGTTGGAGTCCATCACCATCGTCGGCAACTTCATCAACGCGGCCATCAACAATACCGGTCCCGAAACATAACCGCCCGCGCCTACCACGATGTCGGGTTGAAAATCTCGAATCAACCCGCGGGCTTGCAGCAAACCTTTGGGCAGCACCGCCAAGCCGCGCAAACGCGCG
This sequence comes from Blastocatellia bacterium, assembly GCA_033856235.1. Lineage (GTDB taxonomy): Bacteria > Acidobacteriota > Blastocatellia > Pyrinomonadales > Pyrinomonadaceae > DASXRU01. The sequence continues at coordinate 10,549 of JAWVFI010000072.1, forward strand.
ATCGGGCTGACGTTTTTCAAACCTGCACTTTCAATAAACGAGAGCTCAAAGCCTGTTTGCGGCACCAGCCGCGCTTCCAATCCCCGGGCCGTCCCCACGAATCTCACCTGCGAGCTTGCATCGCGACGCATTACCTCATTCGCCACCGCAATCCCGGGATAGATGTGGCCGCCGGTGCCGCCAGCCGCAATCAGCACCTTCATTGCCGTCATCCCTGGCGCGCCGAAGCGGGCAAGCGAAGCCCCGCGGGAAAATTCCTGTTGGCCGCCGCGCGGCCCTGCGGCGCTGCCTTCTTATTCGAGCGCAACAACGCCGGATCGTTCGTCAGGTTGGCATACTGCGAAATATTCAGTAGCAATCCGGCCGCCGCCAACGTCGGCACGAGGGACGATCCGCCGTAGGAAATGAACGGGAGCGGAATTCCTTTTGCCGGCAGCAGGGCGATCGCAACGCTGATATTGAACAGCGCCTGGGCAACAATTCCCACGACCAAACCGAGTCCGAGGAGCATGCCGAACCTGTCCGGCGCACGCAGGGCCGCACGCATCCCCCTCCAGAGAAACAGTGCAAACACCAGCACCACCACCAATCCGCCCAACAGACCCAACTCTTCGCCCACGACGGCAAAGATAAAATCCGAATGCGCGAAGGGAAGGAAAAACATCTTCTGTCTTCCCTGCGCGAACCCGAGTCCGTGCGGCCCGCCCGACCCAATCGAAATCAGCGATTGCACCACCTGATATCCCTTGCCCAACTGATCGGCCCAGGGATCCATGTAGGTGATAATTCGGCCCCGGCGAAATGGGCTGAAAATCAACATGCATATGGTGACGAACAAGACCGGCATAGAAATGATCGCCAGATGCGCCACGCGAACACCCGCGGCGTAACAGACTCCAAAACAAACGATGACCAGCATCAACGCCGTTCCCAGATCCGGTTCCTTCAGAATCAGCGCCGCCAGCACACCCAGGACAAAAAGACAGGGAATAAGCGTACGCCAGAATGAAGTCTCATCACCGGCCCGCTTCTCCAAAAAGTAAGCGAGGAAAATAGCAAAAGATAACTTAGCTGCCTCAGAGGGCTGCATTGAAGCGCCGCCCATCCTGATCCAGCGGTGCGCGCCGTTAATGCGCGGGAAAGCAAACACGGCCACCAGCATCAACACCGTTACTCCGAGCAAGCCATATACCAGGCGACGATTGCGCAGGCGTTGGTAGTCAAACTGCGTGGCCGCCACCATCACTCCCAGACCGATGAAGGTCCAGATCGCCTGCTTCATTACATAAAAATACTGGCCATGGTGTTCGCCCTGGGCAATTACGGCCGAAGCGCTATAAACCATAACGATACCGAACAGCGACAGCCCGATGACCGATGCAAACAACCACTTGTCAGCTTGTAATTTTCTGGCCATGTCTTAATAAACAGTTTCGAGTTTCGAGTTCGAGTTCGAGTTTGATCCTACAGTTTGGTATCTTGTGCTGAACTCGAAACTCGAAACTCCAAACTCGAAACTTCTTTCTTAAACGCCTTCCCGCGGTGCTCAAAGCTGTCGAACATATCAAAGCTGGCGCAGGCGGGCGCTAACAGCACAATGTCCCCAGCGGCAGCTGCGGCGAAAGCTCGCGCGACTGCGTCCCCCATATCACTGGCCCGCTCCATCGGCGCTTCGCCTTGCAAATCTCGCTGGATGTTCTCTGCGTCCTCGCCGATCAGAATCAGCTTGCGGACCTGGGCTCGCACCAGCGGCAAGAGTGGCGTGTAGGGCGCCTCCTTGCCACGCCCACCTAGAATCAACACGACTTTCCCCTTATCGTCAGCGAATGCCTCGAGGGCTTTCATCGTCGCATCCACACTCGTCGCTTTCGAATCATTGTAAAAACGCACGCCCTTTATCTCGGCCACTTGCTCCAGGCGGTGTTCGACAGGACGAAAGTCCCTGATGGTCTGGCGCATCGAATCCGGCGCCGCTCCGCAAGCCAAACCAACCGCGAGCGCTGTCAAAACATTCTCCACATTGTGTAGCCCGCGTAATTGCATCTCGTCGCGCGTGGCCAGCACGCGCTCGCCATCAGCCGTACGCGACACCAGGTCGCGGCCCTGGCGCAGGAAGAGTCCTTCATCCAATTCCCTGGTGGTGCTGATCATGGTCACATGAGCTCGGAGTCCCTTTGCCCAGGATGCAACTGTCTCGTCGTCGGCATTCAGAATCGCCGCATCGCCGGGAGTTTGATTACGAAAGACACGATGCTTTGCTGCGGCATAGTCGGTAAATGTTTCATAGCGATCCATGTGGTTCGGCGTAACGTTCAGCACCGCCGCCACATGCGGATGAAAGGTAGACGTAGTTTCAAGCTGGAAACTGGAAACCTCCGCCACCGTCCAACCATCAGGCTGCGACGCGCCAACCAGCGAAATCAGTGGTGTCCCGATGTTGCCTCCAACCTGAACTTTGATTCCCGCGTTCTGCAACATAGCTCCAATCAAACTGGTGGTCGTCGTCTTTCCATTCGTTCCCGTGATGGCCACGAGGCGCCCCTGCAAAAATCGCGAGGCCAACTCGATCTCGCCTATCAACTCGGCCCCCGCGCGCTCGGCATAACGCATCGGAATGCTTTTGGTCGGCACGCCCGGACTGATCACCAGCAACTCAATTTGATCCAACAACCACGACGGAGGCTCGCCGGAAATACAGCCCACTCCCTCAGCTTTCAAAGCCTGTGCCGCGACCGACCACTCTTCCAGCGGCTTCCGATCGTTCAAGGCCACGACTGCGCCTCGCTGCACCAGAAATCGGGCGCTCGCGATGCCGCTGCGGGCCGCGCCCATCACCAGAACTTTCTTGCCCGCAACATCCACATCCTAAACGCGACAATGTCGCCCCTCCATGACCTCGGCTTTGCCGCCTGATGTGCGGAAGGGCTTTGCCCTTCCGTCCCGATCCTTAACTTCTTTGGGCTGCGCCCCATAACCGGGGCGTAGCGCCCGGGGTTAACCAGCTACCGGAAGGGCGAAGCCCTTCCGCACATCAAGCGGCAGAGCCGCGGCGAGTTACAAACTCAGGAAAACTCTCGTCAGCGCAGTTTCAACGTTGAGAGACTGAGCAACGCGAACAAGATCGCCAGGATCAGGAAGCGGAAGACAATCTTCGACTCTTTCCAATCCTGCATCTCAAAGTGATGGTGCAAGGGCGTCATGCGAAACAGCCGCTTTCCGGTGCCAGTGCTGGCTCGCGTCATTTTGAAAAAGCTCACCTGCAAAATCACCGACAACGCCTCGATCACAAAGACCCCGCCCACCATTACCAGGATCAGCTCCTGTTTCGTCAGCACGCCAATCGTGCCAATCGCGCCGCCAATAGCCAAACTGCCGACGTCCCCCATGAAAACCTGGGCCGGCGGCGCGTTGAACCACAAAAAGCCCAAGCTTGCGCCGACCATGGCGCCGCAAAAGACCGTTAGCTCCGCAGCCTCAGGCCGATGGGTCAGATCCAGATACTTGGTCCAGCGCGAATCACTAATTACATAAGTGAACGCTGTCAGCGCGGCCATTGCCACAAACGTTACGCTGATCGCCAACCCATCCAAGCCGTCTGTCAGATTCACGGCGTTCGTCCAACCAACCAGGACTACCGCGATCAGCACCAGATAAAGCCACGGCCCGATGTAACTGATTCCGTCCGGAACCGCGGTGGCCTTAATAAAGGGAATGCTGACATTCCACGAGTACTTGGTCGCGAAGTACTTCGTGGAAATGAACAGAACCGCCCAGACACCTATGGCGATCGCGAACTGGGCTGCCAATTTCTGTTTTCCGGTCAAGCCCAGGCTGCGTTGCCGGGCCATCTTCCGGTAGTCATCCATAAAACCGATGGCGCCAAAGCCCAGCGTAGCTATCACCGTAATCCAAACGTACACGCTGGTGAGCCGCGCCCACAGCAACGTCGAAATCAGCACCGAAGCGATTATCAGAACGCCGCCCATGGTCGGCGTGCCGCGCTTGGCCATGTGCGCCTGCGGGCCTTCTTCGCGGATTTGCTGGCCGATATTCCATTCCTGCAAAGCTCGAATCGCCCGCCCGCCAAACAGAAGCGAAATCAGCAGGGCCGTGATCGTGGCGTAGGCCGTGCGAAAAGTGACGTACTGAAAAACGTTGAGCCCCCGAACCAGGAGCGACTCGTGATCCTTATAGCGGGTAAACAGGAGCTCAAAGAAAATGTAATAGATCATGCGTTCATCGCATCAATCCTTTGGAGTGCGCTGACCTGTCAGCGCTTTCACCGGTCGCGACCTGTCGGCGACCTCGTTGAATTGAGTCTTGTCGAACCTCGGCGTCAAGCCCCTGCTGGCCAAAGCGGCGACAGGTCGCCGCACTCCAAAGAGTTCGCCGTTATTTCAAGACCCGCTGGTCTTCCCCGAGTAAGGGAAATCGCTGCTTTAGGGTGCTAATCACTTTATCAGTCTCCACACTGCGTGAGCCTTTAACCAGCACCAGGTCGCCGGCGCGAACCTCGTCGGCCAAAGCGACGGCGGCGGCCTCAGCGGTCTCGAAGAATCGCGTTGACTTCAATCCCTGTTCCGCGGCCCCGGCCACAATGTCTGCGCCATGTCCGCGAATTCCCCATACGACGTCGATCCTTTGCTGCGCTATCTCCCGGCCAACTTCGCGATGCATCTCCGCAGCCTGCGGGCCCAGCTCCATCATTTCTCCTGCCAAGACCAGCCGCCGCTTCACATGTTCACCCGATTCCGCCAC
>JAWVFI010000073.1:0-4750 GCA_033856235.1 Blastocatellia bacterium
GCACAAATATCCACTAGCTCCTGCGTGGAAAGCGCCGCCAGTTTTTGTCTCGCAGTTTTTTGATCACGCAGATCACGCCGGATCAAGCCGCTGTTGGCCTGACTGATCTCTACGAATGGTTCCCGCGTGCGGTGATGCGGCAAGCGCGCAACATCCAGACTTGTGTAAGGTTCTCCGTGTCGCAGTATGGGAATGTGAATCATGCTAGAGAATGCCTTCCTGGGCCACAGATGAACACGGATAGAAACGGATCAGAACCAAACCTGGGCAAGAAAGGATCCCAAGTAGATTTGCAAAACTCCCATTTCGTGTTCTTTAGTGTGCTTAGTGTATTTCGCGAACCGTATGACTCCTAGTCTTCAGCAGACGATTCACGAAAGGACACGAATTTCACGAAAGGACACGAAAGCAGGTCTCGGAGATCGTCAGTTTGTCCTTTCCATTGCCAAGTTCTTTCTGTACAAAGCATCCAGGTTGTTGGGTTGGCCCCTCTCGTTCCTCGCAAACTATTTTTCAAATCATTCTTGTCCTGAACCGTATTTATCCGTGTTCATCTGTGGCTGAATCATTTTTCAAAGAAGTCATCGACTCAGTACACGCCCTCAACGATGTTGGCCTGCAATCTCGAAAAAGGCCGCACGTTGCGCACGCCGTCCCAGGGATACTCGGCGCACGGCGGTTCGCGTTCCGCTTCGTCCCGCTCCAAAAACCTGGGCATGAAGAATTCCTTCGTCAGCGTGGTCAGGCGGACGCGCCCGGTCTTACCGTAATCTACAACCCGTTCCGGATTGTCGGCGTCCACTATTTCAATCATGGCCCGGGGCAGAGGCGGGTAATAGATGACCGCGAAATTGTCTTCCGCCTGACGTGGTTTGTGGACTGCTAAACCCATCAAAGTGTTGCCGTAGGTAGGCGCGAAGTATGCGCCTTCGAGCAATTCCTCAACGGCGAAGCGGTGAAACTGCGGAGTCATTTCCGTGCCGCCACAGAACACGCCGGTGATCCCAAGCTTTTTGAGTGAAACCCTCTCGCATAGGGCTTCCAGAAGTTTCGGCGTGGTGAACAGGCAGCGAATATTTTCGTGCGCCTTTAATAATGTCAGGCCCTGCTCGACCACGTGTTGCTTGTATTGTTCGGCCATCTTTGCCTGGCCCATCTTTAGAAGCTTGATTACCCAGCGAGGATCGAGGTCGATCATGAAGCAGATGCCGGCGCGGTACTGCGCCAAGTGCTCAACGGCCAGGCGCAAGCGGCGCGGGCCGGTTGGTCCCAAACTGAGCCAATCTGCGCCCCTGGGAAAAAACTCATCCGGCAAAGTGTCGCTAAAAGCTTCGTAGTCGAGACGGAAGTCTTCGATGTTAATGCGCGACTTTGGCACGCCGGTGCTGCCGCCCGTCTCAAAGGTATAAACGGGCCTGCCGGCAAAGCCTTTCGGCACCCAGCGCCGCACGGGTCCGCCGCGCAGCCACTCGTCCTGGAAAGGGCCCAAACGTCCGAGATCGTCGTAACCCTGAATCTCACGCCGCGGGTCCCATCCGAGCTTGCTCGCGTAATCCAACCAGAAAGGGCAACCGGTGTCGGGGTCGAAATGCCACTGCACGACCTCTCGAACACAGGCGTCCAAACTCTCGCGCGATTTTTCGATTTTGGTTTGCAGAGTGGCTTCGGCAGTGGGCATTTGCTTCGTCTTCGTCGTGGAAAAATAAGTTGTTCTATCTTTGAACGTTAAGATACCAAAGAAGGTTTCCAAACGATAAGGGGATCAGAGCAAAGGGCCAGGAGTAAAGAGCTAAGAATCACTTTCCCTCTGCTCTTTGCCCTTTGCGCACTGCTCTTTGCGGTTTGCTCCGTTCTTGACACGATTACGCCCAGCGGTTCAAATCGAGGCCATGGACTACCGGTTTCAGGTGAACCTCGGGGGCATTATTGATCTGCTTTCGCGCCACACTTACAGCACCCCGCAGGTCTTTATCCGCGAGCTGCTACAGAATGGGGCCGACGCCATCACCGCCCGCCAGCATCTCGATTCTGAATATCGCGGGGGCATGGAGATTAGATTGTCGCCCGGCGGCGATACCCCCCTTCTGATTTTTCGCGACAACGGCATCGGCTTGAACGAAGATGAAATTCACCTTTTTCTGGCGACCATTGGTCAGACTTCGAAACGCGAGGAAGGCCCGCTGGAACGCACTGACTTTATCGGCCAGTTTGGGATTGGCCTGCTTTCCTGCTTCGTTGTCAGCGACGAAGTCATCGTCATCACTCGATCAGCGAAAGGCGCCGCCGGCGCCATCGAATGGCGCGGACGAGCTGACGGAACCTATTCTTTAAGTCTTTCAGCTGAACCAATGGAGCCGGGCACCGAAGTACGACTGCATTGCAAAGCCGGCAGCGAGGAATATTTTCAACCGGAAACCGTCAAAAGACTTGCCGCTCATTACGGCGGCCTGCTTCGCTTTCCCATCAAGTTTACCGGCAGTGACGGTACGGTTCCGCTCAATGAAGAACAACCACCGTGGAAAGAGACGTTTCTCGATCCGGATTTGGAACGCGCCGCTTTTCTGAGTTACGGGCGCTCGATGTTTGGCACGCAGTTCTTTGATTACATCCAACTGCGATCCAATGTGGGCGATGTGCAGGGCGTCGCGTTTGTGCTTCCTTTTTCCCCGAGCCTGGCAACCAGGAAAACTCATCGCGTTTATCTAAAGAACATGTTGCTTTCGGAACAAACAGAAGGGCTGTTGCCGGAGTGGGCGTTCTTTGTAAAGTGCGTGGTGAACGCCAACGACCTGCGCCCCACCGCTTCGCGTGAGGCTTTTTATGAAGATGAGACCCTCGCGGCAACGCGGGAAACACTGGGCCAGCAACTGCGCCACTACCTGATCGATCTGGCCCGGGACAATCCGCAGCGCCTGCAGAAACTAATTAACCTGCACTTTCTTTCCATCAAAGCCCTGGCAGTGGCCGATGAAGACTTCTTTCGTATTTTCATGAATTGGCTGCCCTTCGAAACGAACCTCGGCACGATGACGCTGACCGAGTACATCAAGGACAATGCGGTGGTGCGTTATGTTGCCGACCTCGATCAGTTCCGCCAAACCGCGCGGATTGCCGCGGCCCAATCGTTGTGCATCATTAACGCGGCGTACACGTACGATGCGGATCTGCTTCACAAACTGGTAGAGATGTTTCCTCGCCTCGCCCTGTTCCAGGTTGACGGTACCAGGCTGACTCACAACTTTGAATATCTTACCCTGGCCGAACAGGATGACGCCGCGGAATTCATGGAGACAGCCGCTGAGGTATTGCTGCCTTTCCAGTGTGGCGTGGAAATCAGGACCTTCGCGCCCGCCGAGTTGCCGGCGCTGTACAGTCTCAGCAGCGAAGCCACACTTAAGCGCACGATTGAAGCGACTCAGGAAGTGACCGACTCTTTCTGGTCTTCCGTTCTCGACGATGTCAGTGCGGGTTTAGAGGGCGAACCGCTGGCCCAGCTTTGCTTTAACTATCGAAATCCCGTGGTTTACAAGACCACTCGGATACGCGACCAGACATTGCTGCGCCGCTCCATTCAGATGCTTTACGTGCAATCGATCCTGCTCAGCCATCGGCCCTTGAACGCAAAGGAGATGGGGCTTTTGAACGAAGGCCTGTTGGGATTCATTGAGTGGGGAGCAGACGCCCTGGAGGGCTGGGTGCAGTGAGTGAGCAAGCGGAAAAGGCGATCCGACTAATCGAGCAATCCGGGGAAGTGCCTGAGGGGGACGAGCAGATTTCCCTGTGCGAGGAGGCCGTGCGCGCGGCCGATGCGGCGGGTGATCTCAAGCTGCAATATTACGCCAGGGACAAGTTGGTTAGTGCCGGACTTTTCGGAGGTCATACAGAAAAAGCCCTGGTCGCCTATTCCTGGTGTTTGGCGCAGTTCGATAAGAACCCGGGAGTGTTTTCTCAATGGACCATTCTCTGGAAGTACAAGTGGATGATGGGCCAGGTCCGCAATTTTCCCCAAGTGCCTAAAGACAGGATTTACGAGATGCTTGACGATTTGACGGACCGCATGCGGAAAGCCGGTTACGGGATGCGAGCTGTCTACAACCAACGTTATCGCCTGGAAAAGTTTTGGGATAACAAAGCCCTCGCGGTGGAGTATTTTCGCAAAATGGAGGAGCAGCCACGCGACGAGATTAGCAATTGTTCCGCCTGCGAACTGGACGATCGAGTTAGTTTCCACATCTATTGTGGCGAGGATGCCCGGGCCCTGGAGCTGGCGAGGCCGATCGTTGAAGGACAGGAAACCTGCGGTTCCGTGCCGCACCACACCTACGCCAATCTCCTGCTGCCTCTGGTGCGCCTTGGGCGTCAGCCCGAAGCCCTGGTCTACCACCGGCGTGGTTATGAACTGATCGCGGATAACCTACGCTACCTCGATGACATCGGGGACCACCTGATCTTTCTGGCGTTGACAGAGAATTTCGAGCGGGCGTTATCGCTTTTCGCCAAACACTATTCCTGGATCGAAAAATCCAAAGATCTATTTCATCGGTTTGGGTTTTTCCGCGCCGCCTGGCTGCTGTTTGAATTGGTGGCGGTGCAGGAAAGAAAACCTTTACGTCTTGCCCTCCCCAGATCATTTCCGGGTTATCAGATCGGCGAGGAATACGATCCTGTGACATTAGCGGCGTGGTTCAAGGATGCGGCAGCGGAACTTGGGCGGCGCTTTGACGAGCGCAATGACACCGACGCCTTTGCC
>JAWVFI010000074.1:0-18724 GCA_033856235.1 Blastocatellia bacterium
CCCACATGTACTGAATGCCCAGCTTGTCGGCTTCCTCTTCCGCGCCGCGACTGAACTTCATGAATCCCAGCAACGCGCCGAAATTGCCGCCCTGGTAGATCGCTTCACCGATACCGCCGCCCAGGACAATCGCGGGAATCAAAATCGCGTACTGCGCGATAGTGGCCTTGGTCTGCATTTCCGAAGCGTGGCGAGCGGCGACGTGACCAATCTCGTGGGCCATCACTCCGGCCAGCTCAGCTTCATTGTCGGCAGCCAGCACGAGGCCTTTGTTCACGTAGAAAAACCCGCCGGGCAAGGCAAACGCGTTCACTTCGTCGGAGTCGATCACTTTGATGGTGAACGGGACCTTGGCGTCAGAGTGCAGGACGATATTTTGACCCACCCGGTTCACGTACTCAGTGATGATCGGGTCGTCGATGAACTTAACAGACTTGTCGATTTCGGCGGCCTGCTCGCGTCCCCAGCGGACCTCTTTTTCGGTCGAACCGCTCATCCTGGCGATAATGCCTTTATTGATGTTGCGTTTCCCGATCAGGCGCGGGTCTTCGTTTACGGAAAGTGGTTTGTTGCTGTTCGCCGGAGTTGGAGTTTCCTCAGTCGCAGTCTTCTGGGCATCCTTCTGAAGGTCCTTCTGAGCGTCAGGCTTGGCGGCCTTCGATTGCTTCTGATCCTGCGGTGCCGGCTGTTGCTGCGGGCCAAGGCCGGCGGCAATAGCCGAGGTCGAGATACTGGCAGCCAGCATCAGCGCCGTTAAAAAGCGGGAGAAACGATGCGTCATTTCAAACCTCCAAAAGAATAAGAACCGAAGCCGCAAGACAAAAACCGAATCCTCGTTTGTCCTTTGGTCAGCTGCGTCCATAAATACGGACTCAGCGAAAATCACTTTTTCAAATTAGAAAGCTGCCGCCGGCGAACCTGAGGTTGCATTAGCGCCTTCATTTTAGGGGCGCTCCTATGATGCACCGGCCCTCCCAGAAGGTTGCGCACAAGAAAGCGAGTATCACATACCTTCCGATTATTAGGTTTCCGGATGCTGAGCTTGGGGGAAGACTGCCAACTGGCGGCATTATATGCCCACTCTGACAAAAAAGCCCATGAGATTGCGGGGGTCTGAGAGCCGTGCTAAAGTCCGTGCCAACGACTGACCCCCCGACGCCCTTCTGGTTCCTAATGCGCCATCGGAAAAAAAAGTCTTCCGCGCTCGATCCCCATCGGAGCGAAAACAAACCTAACATCGCGATCATTGGCGCCGGACGGCTAGGCACTACGTTGGGACGGGCCCTGGCCGCCGCAGGGTACCGTGTGAAAATCGTTGTCGCCCAGCACGTCACCCATGCCCGCCGCTCCGCGAAACTGATCGGAGGAAGCGCGAGGCCGGTCGCCGCATCGAACCTTCAGGAATTGGAATTCAGCGAACTGGTTCTGATAACTACGCCTGACAACGAAATTGCTCGAGTCGCTCTGAGCCTGAGCCAGTCTAACAAGCGTGCATCCAAGTCGGGAGTGGTCTTGCATGCGAGCGGGGCACTGACTTCTGCCGCCCTCCAGCCTCTAAAGCGAATTGGCTGGGCGGTTGGCTCGATGCATCCGCTGGTTTCCATCAGCGACCCGGCGACGGATCCGAGCATTTTTCGCGGGGCTTTCTTTTGCGTGGAAGGTGATCGGAAGGCAGCGACCCAGGCACGGCAGTTAGCCGGCGCACTGGGAGGGCAGAGCTTCTCGCTCAGCGCCGCGGTCAAACCGCTTTACCATGCGGCTGGCGTCATGTCTTCGGGACACGTAGTGGCGCTTTTTGATATCGCGATTCAGATGCTGAAGGAGTGTGGATTGTCAGAACGGCGGGCGCGGGCAGTGCTTCTTCCCCTGTTACAAAGCACAGTCACAAGCCTGGCCTCCAGCACGCCGGCACAGGCCCTGACCGGCCCCTTCGCGCGAGGTGATTTCGACACCATCAAGACTCACCTCGAGGTTATGAAGTCGCACAGATTGAAAGAAGTTTTGGCTGCGTACAAGCTGCTCAGCAAAAGATCACTGGAGCTGGCAGCCACGCATGGATTGCCGCCTGCGGCAGCGCTGAAAATTAGACGAGAAATCGACTCGACGTAGGTGCTGCGCGAACGCCGATTTCGTGTGCTTTGGTGTAGTTCCTGGGGTTTCGTGGTCCGTATTACTCCGCTTCCTCAGCGCACGATTTACGAAGCCACACGAAATTCACGAAGCAACACGAACAGCTTTGTCCATCGCCCGTTTTGAAACTGATAGCATGTCCCACTAAACTGTTTGCGAAAGGACCCGCTGAAAGCTTAATGCCGAATACACCTAGCGCGAGTTACAGTCTGACTTTGCGCGTCAAGCTGGCAAGCACGACCGGGACACTGGGCGAACTGACGACGGCCATCGGCCGGGAGGGTGGCGATATAGGCGCCATCGACATCGTCAGCGTCACCAACGACGCTATCGTTCGCGACCTGACAGTAAATGCGGCTTCGAACAAACACGGCGAGCAGATTGTCGAAGCGATCCGGGACATCGACGGAGTAGAAGTCCTGCATGTTTCCGACCGCACTTTCCTGATGCACCTGGGCGGAAAGATTGAGGTAGTTTCCAAAACGCCGTTAAGGACCCGCGCCGATCTTTCGATGGCCTACACGCCGGGAGTGGCTCGTGTCTGCCAGGCGATTCATGACGATCCCGAAAAGGCGTTTACTCTCACAATCAAAAAGAACACCGTCGCCATCGTCACCGACGGCACGGCCGTCCTCGGTTTGGGCGATTTAGGGCCGGCCGCCGCGATGCCGGTGATGGAAGGCAAGGCGATGCTCTTCAAGGAATTCGCCGGGGTCGATGCTTTTCCGATCTGCCTGAGTACGAAGGATCCTGATGAGATCGTGCGCACCATCAAGGCCATCTCGACCGCATTCGGCGGAATTAATCTGGAAGACATCTCCGCCCCGCGCTGCTTCGAAATCGAGGATCGGCTGAAAGAAGAGCTCGATATCCCGGTCTTTCACGACGATCAGCACGGGACGGCAGTCGTGGTCCTGGCCGCTCTCATCAACGCGCTAAAAATCGTGAAGAAAGAGATGAAGGACATCAAGGTGGTTGTGAATGGCGTCGGTGCGGCGGGCGTGGCTTGCTCAAAGATCATTATGGCGGCGGGAGTCCGTAACATTGTGGGCTGCGATCGACAGGGCGCGCTGTATCGCGGCCGGCGCGAGCATATGAATTGGGTGAAGGACTGGTACGCGCAAAATACGAACCCTAATGAGGAGCGTGGCAGTGTTCACGATGTGATCAAGAACGCTGATGTTTTTCTGGGCTTGTCTGAACCGGGAGTAATAAACGAAGCGGACCTGGAGCAAATGGCCGAAAGGCCCATCGTCTTTGCGATGGCCAATCCCACGCCGGAGATAATGCCGGAAGAAGCGGCGACGCACGTGGCGGTGATGGCCACGGGCCGGTCGGACTATCCCAACCAGATTAATAACGTGTTGTGTTTTCCCGGAATCTTCCGCGGGGCCCTCGCCTGTCGTGCCTCACGCATTAATGAAGAGATGAAACTGGCGGCCGCGCACGCAATAGCTGAAATTATCACTGAAGGCGAACTGCATCCCGAGTACATCGTGCCCTCAGTTTTTGATAAGCGGGTCGCAGAAGCGGTTTCGCGGGCTGTAGAAGAAGCCGCCTATGAATCCGGCGTGGCGCGACGTGAACGGGCCGGCAACGATTCGCTGTTATGACACTTGTTGGGGTGGCCCGCCGTGGCCACCCCCTTCGTGTTCAGATCCTCCAGCAGCCTAATTATTCTCCCTGCGGAACGAATCGATACCCGACACCTCTGACAGTCAAGAGATGCCTGGGTTTCGCCGGATCGTCCTCCAGATACTTCCTCAGCCGGACCACAAAATTATCAATGGCGCGCGTGTCAGTGTCCTCTTTCAAGCCCCAGACATCCTCGAGGATTGCCTTTCGCGAAACCACGTTTCCGGCTTGCTTGATCAAGTAGCGCAATAGTTCGGCTTCCATCAAAGTCAATCTTATCGTCTGTTGCGCGGTGCGCAGCTCGAGCTTCCCAAAGTCGATGATGCGCCCGGCAAAGCGAAACTCTTCGGGTTCCGCATCAACGGTTTGCGGCTTCGTGTCTTCGCCAGACGGGCTCGATCTGTTCAGCGTTTGATCCTGTTGGAACCATTGGCGCCGGCGCAGTAATGCATTTAAGCGCGCCAACAGCACTGACAATTCAAATGGCTTCGGAAGGTAATCATCGGCCCCGGACTCAAAACCGCGTAGCACATCTTCCGGCCGGCCGCGCGCGGTCAGCATCAGGACCGGCACATAATGTCCGGCGGCCCGAAGTTCGGCGGCCACCGCGAACCCATCCTTGCCCGGCAACATTACATCAAGCACGAGGGCATCGTAATGCTCTTGATCATCGACGAGCAGGGCCAGCGCGGCCTCGCCATCACCGACGGTGTTCACGGTGTAGCCTTCGGCTTCGAGATTAAACCGCAGGCCGTCGGCCAGATGCTGCTCGTCTTCAACTATTAAGACAGCGTTCGAGTCCATTGCTCTATCCAGTTTGGGTTACACCCGGGGAAGTTGAATTGTAAACTTGCTACCGTGCCCCGGCCCTTCGCTTTCAGCAAAGACGCGCCCTCCGTGTTTTTCTACGACTGAGCGCACAATGAAGAGACCAAGGCCAGTACCTTTGACTCGGGCCATGACGCGCCCCGGCACGCGATAGAAACGCTTGAAGATCCGTTTCAATTGCGCCGCCGGGATGCCGACGCCCTGATCCTGAATTCGTACTGCCACCTTTTCATCGTCAAGCGTAGCTACTTCCACTGAGACTTGAATGTTTTTGGCGGAGTATTTGACCGCGTTGTCCAGCAGGTTGGAAATTGCGGCGCGAAGTTCATCAACATCAGCCTTCACTTGCGGGCGTTCGCCGTTGGCCGCCGGGGCAAAACGCACTGCATCCGGGCCGAGGTTGTAACGAACTCGAGTGAGTTCAACACACTCTCCCACGAGTTCGCCAACGTCCACCTTGCGGAAATTGAGTTTGCGACGTCGTTGGCCCGACTGTCCGGCGCGCAAGACTTGCTCGACGGTTTGCAACAGTCTGTCGCTATCGGCAAGCATCACGTCGTAAAACTCCTGGCGCTTGTCTTCGTTTAGCTCGCGTTTCTTCAGAGTCTCCAGATAAAGCCGGATCGATGTGATCGGGGTCTTCAGCTCGTGAGTTACGGAGTTGATAAAAGCATCGTGCTGTTCGTTACGTCGTATTTCGCGAATCAGGAACGTGGTGTTGAGGACCAGGCCGGTAATAATTAAAAGGAAAAAGATAATCCCGAAAACCAGCAACGCGACTTCGCGGGGGTTTAGCAGAATCCAGCCGACATTCAGCGCAATGGCCGCGGCTACGAGGCAAGCGCCAAGAGTAATGAAGAAGGCTATTGATTTGCGGCGACTGCTAACTGCCATGCCGCGATTGTAACAGTGTGCAGTGTGCGGTGGGCAGTGTGCGGTAGGCGGGAAACAGGAGGCGGGAGAAGTAGGCGGCGGGTCAATAAGCGGTGGCGTTCGTCTTACTGCGAACTGCCCACCGCCCACTGTCCACTTTTCAGGCGGCCTTTTGCAGTTCGCTGATTTGCGGTTTACCAGCCATCGCGATCTGCTCTTTGCTAATCAGCCTGATTCCTTTTGCCAGACCTAGCAGTTGCAGCCCACGGATGCCGTACCAGTTAACGTCGATTTCGTACCAGGTCAGTCCATGTCGCGCAGCCCGCGGATGGGCGTGGTGGTTGTTGTGCCAGCCTTCGCCGAACGTCAGCAGCGCAACCCACCAACTGTTCGTGGAATCGTCGCGAGTCAGGAAGCGACGAGTGCCCCAAAGGTGCGTGGCTGAATTCACCAGCCAGGTAAAGTGCAATCCGATCGTAACTCGCAAAAACACCCCAATGAACAGCATCGGCCAGCCGCCGATGGCAAACAAAACAATACCGCTAATAATGAGGGGAACGAAATAAAGCCGGTTCAACCAAAGATGGACGGGGTCCTTCATCAGATCGGGGGCGTAACGCTGCATCACACTCTCTTCATGTTGTTGCGCCGTACCGCGCAGAATCCATCCCATGTGTGCCCACCAACCACCGTCGCGCGGTGTGTGCGGGTCGCCAGGCTGCTCGGTATGCGCATGATGAATGCGATGAGTCACGACCCAATTGATCGATCCACCTTCCAAGGCCATCAATCCACATCCAGTAAGAAAATATTCGACGAGCTTTGGAGTCTTGTAACCGCGATGCGTCAGCAGCCGGTGAAAGCCCATGCCGATGCCGAGGCTACCCGACACCCACCAGAGGAACACAGTGATTGGAATAATTTTCCAATCGACACTGGTTATCATGAAAAGTGAGGCGACGGCGCCAAGGTGAAAGAGGATCATGAAAATGGATGTATTCCAATTTATCTGGTTGCGCTCTTTGAGCTGCACTGCAGTTGCCATATCTAAAACTCCCCGCTTCTGATTTGTTGAGCCCGCAACTATCTGATGCACGCTCTCAGAAAAATCTTAGCAGTTTGGGGGTAGAGCGGTTGTAATAGTTATGTAAGCACGAGCGACGGTCTAACGGGCTCATCACAAAAACACAGATTCGTGTTCTTTCGTGGATCGCATGGCTCCGGTTTCTAAGATCCACGATAGAAGTCTCACGCAGTAACCCGAACCAACCTGGGTGATCGCGGTTCGGAAAAAAAAAGCGCCCGACCTTCCTCTCCAGGGTTTACCCGAAGAGAAAAGTCAGGCGACTACCGGGCGTTTGACCGGCTAAAAACTGGTTACGAACCTATGCTTAGGCAGTGGGATTCGCTTCAACGCGCGCATGTATCAAGCGGCGTACGCGATCCGAGAAGAGCACGTCGATCTTTAATGGCTCAATCACAGCCGTAACTTCACCCAGGCCGAAAGCTGGATGCATCAACGATTGTCCGGCGCGATAAGTGCGCGTGCGATCGTAAGGCGCGCTGGCCTTAGCCGATGCTCGCCCTGCTCTCGCCGGCACGCCACTCTTGAAGGTGCTGCGCGTGCCACACTTGGGACAACTAACGCGGGAAATCTGTCCCTTCTTCGTAACCAACGCAACTATGTGCCCGCGATCTTCGGCACAAACCTCACAAAACTTATCGATGCGCTGGCCAATCGCATAAGTTTCCTTTGCAACTTTTTCCGGCTTTTCCACAAACTTTCCTTTCTTCAATCCAAACGCCTACGAGAACGCCAATCGTTCTCGACCATACTAACGCGGCCACCTGCTGGGTTCTTACCAGCGCGGTTCGCGGTTGCCACCGCCACCGCCGCCGCCACGACCATAGTCACCGCCGCCCCGGCCGCCGCCGCCGCCACCACCGCGACCACCGCCGCCGCCGCGACCACCACCAAAACCACCTCGACCACCACCGCCGCCGCCGCCGCCGCGACCACCACGATCCTCGCGGGGTCTGGCTTCATTGACAGTCAAGTTACGACCGTTTAGGTCTTTGCCGTTAAATTGTTCGATGGCTTTTTCCGCTTCTTCCTTGGTGGCCATTTCAACGAAACCGAAACCGCGTGAACGTCCGGTTTCGCGGTCTTCGACCACGGCCGCGGACTCGACTGTACCTGCCTGCGCAAAGAGTTGCTGCAATTCTTCGCTGGAAGTCTGAAACGAAAGGTTACCGACGTAGAGTTTCGTGGCCATGGAAAATACCTCTCCTTCGAATGCTAAGAAGCTTCCCATCGAAGTATGCTTCGGAGTAACGGAACCAGCGAAGACTTGCGTTCGGGTGCTCTCAAATCTGAGCGGCTTCTATAGTTAAAATCCGGCCTGCTCTCGAACCATCCAAACGCCGCCGCCAATCTAAAGGCGCGGGGCGCATCACCGTTGATGCGCGAGAGAAGGTGTAACTCCACTATGATGCACTATTTACGGGCAAAGTTGCAAGGAAAGAGGGGAGGGTTGGGGCTCAAACAATGGTGTCAGATCAGCGCGAAACGGACCACTATGAACTCCAAGTTCGACGTTGGGCCGCGCTAATTCGTAAGATTTCGTGCAATTCTGTGCCGCTCAGATTACGGAAGTCATGAGGGCACGCGGCTAGACCGGAGCCCGCAGCGTGTGCGCGATCAGCGGCACGATACGTCGCGGTACCGCAATCGCCTCCTTGATGTGACGCTCGTTGGTGAAGTGTCCCGCCACGTAAATACCAGGCACGCTGGTTTCATAGGTGTGCGGATCGTAAATGGGAACCTCGCTGACTTTGCCTTTCGCCATCTTCACGCCCAAGTTCTTCAGCAAAGTTAGATCAGCATCGCTGCCCACCAGCACGAAGAGCACATCGTTTGGCAGAGTCACTGTTTCGCCTTCGTCGTCAACCAGTCGCACTTCAGACTCAGTAATCGTTTCCAGGTGGTCGTACAAAATGACTCGCATACGTCCCTGGGCCACTTCACGTTCCAGTGGCATCCGCACCCAGTGCTTCATCGCCCCGGCTTTGGGATCGCGGTTCTCCCAATCGCCGCGCCAGATGGCCAGTGTGGTGCGCGCGCCTTCTTCCGAAAGAAATAGCGCGGCTTCGGCAGCACTGTTACCCCCGCCAACGACGAGCGCTTGGCGGCGGACGTAAGGGTACGGCTCGACAAACCGGTGATGAACTTTGGGCAAGTCTTCGCCCGGAACATTCAGGCAGCGCGGATGGGCCATCGCTCCGATAGTGAACAGCACGCGGGCAGCCGGGTAAGTGTTACGCGACGTCTTTACCGTGAAGCCGTCTGGCCCAGCTGGTTCAACTGCCGTGACTTCTTCGTCAGTATTTATCAGCAGGTCGCGATCCAGTGCGAAGTGCAGGTAATAAGACAGTAGCTCTTCACGCGTTGGCTTCTCGCGAACCGGTTTCAACGCGCCCGCCTCCATTTCCAACTCGTTTGTAGTTGAAAAAACTGTGCGACCGATCGGATACCGGTGGATGGTGCTGGCGATGACTCCTTTTTCGATGACCAAATAGTTCAGACCTTCACGAGCCGCGGCATCCGCCGCCGACAGACCCGCTGGTCCGGCGCCAATGATTAATAAATCGAGCGGTTCTTTCATTAGATCAACACGAGTCCAACTCCGGTCCTTATTAGGACTCGGCTAAGGTTCTCACTCATCAGGTTGTGCACAAAAGTATCGTGTTCTTAGTGTTGTTTAGTGAATTTCGTGGATCGTATGACTCTGCTTCCCCAGCGCACTCGTCACGAAATTCACGAAACTCACGAAGTAACACGAAAAAATACAGATCCTAACATCTAGACTGCACTCGGGACATTGCTCGTCGCTAAAACACGACTTCACCATGGGCCACCACCACTGAGGGGCCACCCACTCGCACCTGTTCAATCCTGCCCGGGGCACCGGTCACCTCGAGGCCAATGCGACTGGGACGATGGATGAAGTCGCCCTGTTCAATGATGAAGCTGTAAATACCGTCCGCCGGGTCAATGCCAACCGCGTCATGGTGAACCAGATATCCACCGAGCGCGCCGCAAGCGCTGCCGGTAGCGGGATCTTCGGCAATATTATCGCCGGGAGCGAACATCCGCGCGTGCGCCCGGGCCGCGCCGATTTCGATCGTCTCGCGACTAAATGCCAAACAACCAGTGGCCGCGGCCCGCTGGTAAACTTCCGTCAGCAATGACGAGTTAACTTTGCAGCGGCTCAGATCAGCCAGAGCTCGAACCGGGACAGCGAGGAACGACAGCCCCGTCGAAATAATCTGAATCGGAAGAGACTCATCCAGGTCTTCAATTGCGAGGCCCAGAGCTCGCGCGATCTGAGCCTGCTCTGATGAGTCTTCGATTTCGCCCTTTATTTCAAACTTACCTTGAGTCATGACCACCTGCACGGGAGAACCATCCTTGAATTCAATATCCACCGGCAGCACTCCGATACCTACTTCATGCTGAATCTGTGTCCAGCCGTTACCGCCCTCAGGTAGGGGCACCACACCTTCGCGCGCAAGCAGATTCCACGTCCCGACGATTGGGTGTCCGGCAAAAGGAATCTCGCGCGCCGGGGTAAAAATACGAAGGCGTTTCAACGTGCTCTCATCGCGCGGCGGCAGGACAAAAACTGTTTCGGATAAATTCATCTCCCGCGCGATCTGCATCATTTGTTCCGACGTCAGTCCCTCCGGTTCTGGGAAGACCGCGAGGGAATTGCCCGCGAAAGCCTGGTCAGTGAATACGTCTAATTGGATGAATCGATGTTTAGCCACAAATTCCGTGCTCACTTTCAAGGGGATTGGTCCCATCTTCAATCAGTGACATTTTGTGGTCAAGGCTCAAGCTGGGTTGGGCGAAACGTTTTGAGCTTCCGGACATATAGGTAGACGGGAAAAAGCTGAGCGGTGTCGATGCAAGTGGCGCATCTCGCTGAACCAGTGAATAACAACTAACTTGCCGCCCCCTTCTTACGAACACCTGTCACGATTGTTTTGTTGACACCGTGCTTGCCGCCAGCGTATAAGACGCGGGTCCGCGGTAAGTTCCCAATGTTCGCGCACCTAATGTGCGTTAGGTTCTAACCCATCGGTGCCTCACAACCCGAATTGAGTGAGTTCGGTTTTCTTTATCTCAAGAGCTTCATCCTATTCTCGTGATATCAGCCTTCATTGCAGTGCAGAGGGGAATAGGAATCCAGAAGCTTTCTGAAGCGCCGGTTCAAGGCTAACGCTATCTCATCGTCTACCTCTAGCTGTGAGACCTAGATAGGAGTCCTCTCATGTTCAATTCAGACATCCTCGATACGGTAATTGGGGTAGTAGTAATTTACCTGGAACTTAGCTTGATCTGCACGATGATCACAGAGTTAATGGCCTTGTGGAGCAAACAACGCCCTAAGGAGTTGGCAAAAGGCATCGGCGAGCTCTTAACGAGTCCGGAACTGGTTGAGAAGTTCTTCGCGCATCCTCTGATAAAAGGACTACGACCCGATGGCCGGAGGCCTTCCTACATTCCCTCACGCACCTTTGCGTTGACCCTCATGGACATTGTCCGGCGCAACTCGTTTGACGGCGCAGTGCAGGTGGCAACTCAAGCGGTCGGCGACAAAGAGAAGTTGCAGGCCGAAGCGCAAGCTGCCCTTGAAGCGGCAAGCGCGGCATTAGCGCAGACCCAGACGGTGCGGCAAGCCGCGGACGCAGCTGTCACAGCGGCAGGCGTGAAAGAAAAGCCGGCTGCGATTATGGCTGCTCAGGAAGCCGCAAGCACGGAAGCCACAGCCGAAACGGCTAAGCGTGATGCTCAAACTAAACTGGCTGACGCTACTAAAGCCAAGGCTGATGCCGATGCCTCTCTAGCTCAAATTAGCCCGGATGCAGAGGCGGCCAGGCAGGCTGAAGCCGCTGCCCAAACCGCTGAGAAAAACGCGAAAGCAAACCCAAACGATGCGACACTGCAAACCGCTGCCTCCGACGCACGAAAAACCGCCGATGAGGCTGCTGAGAAATTGTGTCCGAGCCCTGGCAGTATGCTGACTGGCGCGCGGGATATGGTTGCTGGCGTTGAGAGTTCGGTTGTACCGCCGCAACTGCAGGTCGCTTTGCTGGCCTTGATGGACAATGCCGGAAAAGACGTCAGCAAAGCTCAGGCGAACCTGGAGCAATGGTTCAATGACGCAATGGATCGGGTGTCCGGTGTCTACAAGCGGAAGTCCCAGGTATTTATCGTAATCATTGCCGTGCTGGTAACGGTGCTGGCGAACGTCGATACCCTCCAAGTAGCGGATGCCCTCACTGGCGATAAGGCCGTGCGGGATTCATTGGTGGCAGCGGCCCCCGAGCTTGCTAAGAGATCTCAGCCAGCTGGCACTCCCACGCCAACTCCGACGCCAACTCCGACACCAACTCCGACGCCAACTCCGGCACCTGGGGGGGCCGAGCAAACAGCACCGCCACCAGCTTCTCCGGCATCACCGACTGACCAACCGGCCGCTCCGTCTGATAGTCCATCTATCGATAGTATTAGGGCCAGTCTCGCCAAACTTAACGAGCTGGGCCTGCCAATTGGCTACATCCGGGTCTGCAGCACTCGAGAAGAGGAAGATGCTGATCTTTGTGCGACAGGCGTTGAAGCCCGCGTGGCTGAGACGGAAGCGGAAGTGCAAAAGGCGGAAGCTGGCGTGGAAAAGTCCGCAGCCGATTTGCAAACCGCTGAGGCTGATTTGGAAAAACTCAAAGCCGCCAAGCAGAAAGCTGATCAAGATCTGGAGAGCGCCCAAACCAGCCACAACAACGCGACTGGCGACAAGAAAGTCACACAAGAAGCTCTTAACAGAGCGAAAAGCGCTCAAGCCATGATTCAACGCGGCTTGGAAAGAGCGCAGGCGGTGCTGTCCAGAGCCACCAGAGCCTCTGAGCATTCGTTAGCCGAACTGAGCAAGGCACAGAAGTCGAGTGAACAAGCTCTCATTAAGGCCGCCGAAGTTAAGAAGATTCAAACCAGTTTCCTGGTGGCAGAAGCTGAAGCCAAGCTCGATCCGCAGGATCCTGCTAAGCAGGAGAAGGTCATCGCCGCGCGCGGTGATGCCGATCGCATTGCCAAGTGTCCGGCATGTAGGAAAGCGTCCGAGTTGTCGGCGAGTCAACGAAACCGGCGCATGCCTACCACCGGCAACTATAAGCTCCTGAGCAAGGACTTTGGTCATGCGGTAGTCGCCTTTGCGCGAGATTGCGCGAAGCTGGTTTATTCGCATTGGTTGGGATGGTTGATGACCGCCTTAGCCCTTTCGCTCGGCGCGCCTTTCTGGTTTGACACGCTTAACCGCCTCATGGTCATTCGCTCGACCATCAAGCCGAGCGAGAAGAGTCTAAAGCAAGAATCGAAGGACTGACGCCTTGGGAAATATTCGCCAGCGGATTAGCGGCGAAGGCTGATGTGTAAGCACGTTAAGTTGCCAGCCCTCTAGTTTCGCCGAAGTCCATTAGAGTAGGAAGAGCCACACACGGGGCGAACCATCGTCACGGCCATACTCTCCGCGGTCAGGCGCAACCTTTCGATTTGAAATGTTTTGGTGGTTTCGATCATTCTCTTTTGAGGAGGGGAATAATCAGGATCACTGAGACCATTAAGCTCAGGCGGACGACGCCAAAGAAATTGACTGTTCCACGACGGAATTATGATCTGCAGCTCGCCACGTTGAGACGACGAAGAGCTGCGATAAAATGCGGAAAGACTAACCAAAGGAGAACACTATGGCTTGCAGATCCCTGACGGTAATTCTTGCCGTTCTTGCCCCTGATAACAAAAGACAGGTTTCGTTCGGTCTGAGCAAAATCTGTCAAGACGCAAATACTGCGGTCTACATCATCGAATTTGTTTTGAGAGACCTGATTGGTGGTGAATTCCAGGATCGAGTGCGCTTGCACGTCGATGTAGGCGGTAACACGAAGGACAAGGATGCCGCCCAGGCCTTGATGGATCGTGGTTTGTCTATGACCCAACTCCAGTTGTTAAAAGGTCCCATAACTGCCCGGACAAAAAACCTCCCTGCCGGGACTGAAAAGGATCAGAAAGCGGCAGATTTGCTTCTGAAGGTTCCGAAAGTGGCGTAACCATGAAGCTGAATTCTCACCGGTGGGCACTTCGGTTGAAGTGCCCATCGTTCAGAGCCCTGCCTTTCCTCATGAAATCGCTGGCCGTGGGTTTTCTAGCCTTTGCGCCAGTTCCCGCGGCTGCGCAGACCTGCCCCTGCGGCCAGACGCTCGCTTGTTATCAAACAAATAATTACCGTGTGGGTAAGATTCGCATTGAGACCTTATTTGCGAAGAACGTTCCGCTGGACTGGATCTTCAAAATACAAGAACTACTCTTAAACGACTTTACTCAAATCAAACCAGAATTGGCCCTTAAAGAAGGTGAAAAATTTACCGTGGGCGATTACAACAGTTCGCACTTGAAGTTTGGGCAACTGCTGGACGCGCGTAATGCGGGAGAGCGTTTCAAGCTCATTTATCTTACGTCTTCATTACAGAACTGCAACCCGGCTGCTTTGACGATCGACGTCGTCTATCGCGTATTTACCACTGACGGCCTGTCATTCCTGACCGCAAGGTCCGAACGTCGCAATGACAAAGTTAGCCGTGCAGTTTTGATTCCGATTCCAGGTAGCGGGAACCGCAAACTCTTGCCCCAGCCTTACGTGGGGTTTAACGCTACGCGTGGCTTGTTCGGCGGTTCAAAGGCATCTTTCAAAACCACGGGCGGCATTATCAATCAGCTTGAATTCGATGTCTCGGGCTCAGGATCAAGCGCCACCGCCGACGTAGCGCTCATCGGCTCAAAAGAATTCGACGACGGCTTCATTAACTACACCCAATGGCAAGTTGCGTACAGCTATTCCAACGTCCCTGGCGACAGTATTCGTTTGAAGGAAGGGATCCTTCGAGGGCAGATATTTGGCGGTTCGCATCCGCTCGGCTCGCGAGGCTTAGCCTTGCGATTTGGCGCGTCGATCGAAGGCGGCCACAAGCAGGCAGACTTGCCCGCGAACACGATCACTGCTGCAGCGGGCCCGGCAGATTCACGTTACGGAGCGATCAAAGCCTACGTAGGTGGAACGATGAATTGGGGCAGGCAAGCCTGGCGGGCCTCTTACGGTTTGCAACTTGGTCAGGGCGGCAAGGATGTTCGGGTCGACTACATCAAACACGTCGTCGATACGAGCTATTCCGCGCGCTTTCTGGCTCGCGAACATAAGCCTCTTCGTTTGGATGTCAGCGGTTCGGCCGGTCTGATCACTTCTCGCTCGGGTCTTGTGCCCATAGGAGAACGCTTCTTCGGCGGCAATATCCAAAAGAGCTTTATTCAAGGGACTGACTGGGAGTTCAACAGCAGTCCCGTCATTCGCAGCTTCCCTCAAAATAGCCTCAACCTGATCGGTCCTGGGCTGCCGATTGGTGGCAAGAGCTTTTTCTCAATCAATCTCACGCTGGCGCAAACGATTTGGTATCGCGCCGCCGTTCCTGAAGAGCTGGCAAGGGAGCCTGATTTGAAAATCAAATTGGGCGGGGCGATTACTACGGAACGTGAGAACGCTAAGAGCAGCTACCTTGATCTTGCGCCTGATTTTAAGGGGCTGGTGACGGACCTCGAAAAGCTCGATACAGTGTTGAAAGAGTTGAATGCGACTCTGGACGCGGTAAAGAGCACACCGCAGCCGGGGCCGGTGATGAACGCGATCAACGCTTTCGTTGAGAAGAATCCTGATACGAATATTCGTCTAATTCCGGATGCGCTCGATGCGATAGCGGCGGCACACGCTGACAAGAAAGTAGTCGTCGATCAGGCTGTCACCCTGGCACAGGATTTCCCGGATCTGGACATCGAATCGTCAATAACCACTGTGGTCAAGACTATCACCAACGCCCGAGATCCGTTTGCGGCGGCTGGGCTGCCGACCAGTGAACTGGATAAGCAAATCAGCCCGCTGCAGGCTATCCAGCAGGATATGGTGACGAAGATTCCACTGATAAATGACATCGGGAAATATGACGCTAATGACATCAAATTTGTCGCTGACAAAGTCAACGAGCTTACTCCCATTCTCGCTGGTATTCAGCTGCGACTCTCTCAATTGCCACCACCGCAGGATAACGATCCGGTGGCCGTATATGCCTCTAAACTGGATGCGGTAAGTCAGTACCAGAAAGCAGCAGCAGGCGGTGTAACTCAGGTCAATCAGGACAACGTCACAGTCCGTGGAGCCGAACGGCTCGCGGTCGGGTATGGCGAGGTAGCAAGCGCGGTCCTCACCGGTCTCATTAACAGCATTGGAGAGTTCCAGGCACCACTTCAACAGAAGGGATTTTCGGCACAGGCCCAGGCGCTGTCGGACCACGCAACGCGTGTAAAGGCCCTACAGAATGAGATAAGAGTGCGACTCAAGAAGGTGCGGATCCCGGAAATC
Organism: Blastocatellia bacterium; assembly: GCA_033856235.1. Lineage (GTDB taxonomy): Bacteria > Acidobacteriota > Blastocatellia > Pyrinomonadales > Pyrinomonadaceae > DASXRU01. The sequence goes on from JAWVFI010000074.1 coordinate 15,987, forward strand.
GAAAGAAAGGCCAATCGTGATGTTGCTTATACCGGTAGGGTACTTGACGTTATCTTCCGTGAAATGAATCTTGTGGCCATCAGTCCGGTGGCAATGATTGACGTGGCTCGAATTGGCCCGCTTGTGAGTCCCACCTACGATAGATTACGTTACGGCTTAGGTGGCGGGTTACGCCTCAGCTTAGTCTCACTGGACTTTGATGTCGGTTATTCCTGGAATCCCAGGCGGCTTCCGGGTGAACGTCACGGAGCCTTCGTTTTCGCGTTATCCGTGAGCGATCTTTTTCGCTAACAAATCGTAATGTCTGGATCTGCGCTTTCCAAAACTCTTCCTGCCCGTTGAGTTCCTTCACTGGATCACGTAAAGACCCTCACTTTGAGCAACCCGATTCATACAGGGTTGTCCACATTGGGGAGATGTCGTCGGGTGATAACAATTGACGCAAGGCCGTTCTGCGAATATGTTACTTGCTCGACTGCGATTTCACATCAATAAGGAGCAAGGATGCCGATATTGAAACAAGGATCTAAAGGAAAGGCCGTAACTGAACTGCAGACGAAACTCAAACAGCTTGGCTTCGACCCGAAGGGCGTTGATGGAAAGTTTGGGCCGGGAACTAAGACGGCCCTCATTGCTTTTCAGAAAAGCAAAAAACTAAAGGCCGATGGGCTGGCGGGTCCGAAGACCATGGCGGCTTTGGAGCGGGCGTTGACGCCCAGCGAAGCCGTTCCCGATTCAGTTCCGCTTGGCGATTCGCAGCCTCCCGCAGGGGAGCCTTTTGCGGCCTTGAATCTGATTGGCCTCAAGGGGCTTCTTCCTAATGCGGTACTCGACCAGATTCCAGAGACGGCGCTGAAGTTTGGCATTACCTCCGATCTAAGGTTGGCTCATTTCCTGGCGCAATGCGCACTCGAGTCGATTGAATTCACTGCTACGGTCGAAAACCTTAACTATAGAGCGGCGCGTTTGATGGACGTGTTCCCAAAATATTTCCGGGGGGTGAATACGGCCCTCTACGCCAACAATCCGGCCAAGATAGCGAACCGCGTCTATGCGAACCGAATGGGGAATGGGAACGAGGCTTCGGGAGACGGTTTCAAATATCGGGGCAGAGGTTACCTCCAGTTGACCGGCAAAAATAATTACACCAGCTTTACAAAGTTCATCGGTGAAGACTGTGTGGCCAACCCTGATCTCGTGGCAACTAAATATCCGCTGGCGTCCGCGGGTTACTTCTTCGATGAGAACAAGATCTGGGCTGTCTGTGACAAAGGCGCAAATGACGCCACGGTGCTCGCGGTCTCCACGCGGGTGAATGGAAAACCCCCGCATGCGGTTCCGGAGAGAACTAGGTACTTCCAAAAATTTATCAAGGCGCTGACATAAGCCGCGCGTGGAAGTCTCCTTAACTGAATCGAAATTTGAACTACGGCGCCCGGGTCGTACAGTCCAGCAATGATGAGCCGCCGCACAGTTCGGATCGTCGCCATGTTACTGGCAATCCTCATCGCCAGTATAACCAGCTATTTCACCTATGACGTGCTACTTGGACAGAACATCAAGGACACGTTCTTTGAGTGACACAGAATTTCTTGCATAGACAGGCTCATTCAATTAGGACACTGCACCGCGCGTCTCATCACTTTGCCTGACCTTGAGGGATGGCTATAATGCCTCCACCTTGGCGCAAACTAACGAAGGCCATTTTCAAGATCGCTCCGCCGCACTTTCTGCCAAAGATCTGTGCGGCCTTTTTCTTCCCATCACGACGCCGTTTCATAAAGACGAGAGTCTGGATCTTGGTGGCCTGCGGGCGAACATCAGGAGATGGAATGAGACGGGAATCTCCGGCTATGTCGTCATGGGATCAACGGGCGAACGCGTCCATCTGGACGAAGCCGAGTACGTTCAGGTGATCGAAAGCGCCCGCCGGGAAGTACCTACCAATCTAGCTTTTATTGTCGGCGCAGGGCAGGAAAGCACGCGGGCGACGATTGCTGAAACGAGGCGCGCCGCTGCAGCCGGGGCCGATGCGGTTCTGGTGATCACGCCGCATTTTTATCGCGGCGCCATCACTCCTCGAATTCTGATCAGGCATTACCAGGAGATTGCCGACGCGGCGCCGGTTCCGCTCGTTCTCTATAGCATGCCGGATCTAACCGGGGTGAAGATTGAACCGCAGACAATCGCGATGCTAAGTTCCCATCCCAACATTATCGGAATCAAAGACAGCTCCGCTGACATCGAGAATCTGGGCCAGACGCTGAAGCTGGTGCGAGACCGCCGAGAAATATCTGATGATCAGGACTTCGCTGTCCTTACCGGGAATGGCACGGTGCTCTTCGAAGCGCTGGCTGCGGGAGTGGACGGCGCGATCCTCGCAGTTGGTTGTGTCGCGACTGATCTTTGTTCAGCCATTCTGAATGCGATGTATAGCGAGGATCGGTCCAGCGCTCAAGAACTGCAGCAACATCTGACTCCATTGGCTCGCGCCATAACCAGGACCTACGGCATCGGTGGCTTGAAAGCCGCGCTGGAAATTATCGGATATACGGGTGGTGCAGTGCGCGCGCCGCTGCAAGCTGCCAGTGATGAGGCGTTGATTGAGATTCGAGATTATTTGAGCGCCGCCCAGGCGGCGCAAAGTGAACTTTCAACAAGGCAGACTGTGTGAGAAAGGTGAAAGAGCGGGGCAAGCCCGCCTTCCTGACTGCAAGTCAGCTGGTGTTGAGTCATGA
>JAWVFI010000075.1:0-19652 GCA_033856235.1 Blastocatellia bacterium
GTGATAACTGCAAGGTCATCCACCGTAAAGGCGTGGTGCGAGTCATTTGCACTAACCCCAAGCATAAGCAGAGACAAGGATAAGATATGGCTCGTGTGGCTGGTGTCGATCTTCCGCCTAATAAGCGTGCCCAGATCGGCCTGACGTATATTTTCGGTGTGGGCAGATCGCGCGCGACCAGCGTCCTCAAAGAGGCGCAGGTCAACATTGAGACGCGGATCAAAGACTTAAGCGAAGAAGAGCTGGTGCGCATCCGCGCCGTGCTCGAAGCGCAGGGCGACATTGAGGGCGATTTGCGCAAGCGCGTCCAGATGGACATCAAGCGCTTGATGGATATCGGCTCGTACCGGGGGTTGCGCCATCGTCGCGGGCTGCCGGTCCGCGGACAACGCACGCATACGAATGCGCGCACTCGAAAGGGACCGCGCCGCGCCACCATCGCCAAGAAGAAGGCGCCGGGCAAAAAGTAAGCTAAAGTTATGGCAACCAAAACAGCAGGCGCAAAGAAAAAAGTCTTTCGCAAAAAAGAGAAGAAGCATATTCCGGTGGGGATCGCTTATATCGCGGCATCGTTCAATAACACGATGATCTCGATTACCGATCTCGAAGGGAACCTGGTGGCCCAATCATCTTCTGGCGCCCGTGGCTTTCGCGGCTCGCGCAAGGGAACGCCCTTTGCCGCGCAGCAGGCAGCATACGAGGCGGCGAAGAAGGCCCAGGAAGCGGGCATGACGCAGTGCGAGGTTCGCGTTAAGGGACCGGGCGGTGGCCGCGAGTCGGCAATTCGCGCAATCAATAATGCGGGCATTCGCGTCACCACAATTCGCGATACCACGCCGATTCCGCACAACGGTTGCCGGCCGCCAAAACGTCGTAGAGTGTAGGCAGTGCCGATTGTCGATTTCCAATTGCCGATTCACCGGCCTTTGGTTGCGACAATCGAACTTGGTTTCAGTTGATTGGCAATTAGAAATTGGCAATTGGCAATGTATTAACCTAAAGGATGAAGGGCTCGCGCCACGGCGCTGCCTGTAAACTTTTCCGTCTAATCAATAGACTGGAGGCAGAAAAGCTTGGCTAGGTATAGAGATGCGGTGTGCCGTCTGTGCCGCCGTGAAGGTGCAAAACTTTTCCTCAAGGGCGACCGCTGTTACAAGCCTTCCTGCCCGATTGAAAAGCGTGGAACCCAACCGCCGGGACAGCACGGCAATTCTATGCGCCGCGGCAAGGCGCTGGCCGGCTATGGCCAGCAGCTCCGCGAAAAGCAAAAAGTTAAGCGCATATATTTCATCCTCGAAGGGCAGTTTCGTAATTACTTTGAGCGCGCCGCGCGGCAAAAGGGCATTACGGGCGAGAACCTGCTGTTCATGCTTGAGCGGCGTCTGGACAACGCTGTCTACCGGTCAGGGTTTTCGACCTCCCGGCGGCAGGCGCGCCAGCTGGTCAACCACGGCCACATCGAAGTCAACGGGCGCAAAGTCGATATTCCCTCGTTCCAGATAAAAGTAGGCGACGTAATCGCCGTCAAGGAAGCAAGCAAGAAGAACGCGCACGTCGAGGGCGCGTGGCAAACGGCTGCCGGGCGCGGACGACCGTCCTGGATTTCAGCGGGCGGCGCGGAGATGAGCGCGGCAATCGCCAGTTTGCCAACCAGAGCTGATATCGATCGCTCAATTAATGAGCAGTTGATCGTCGAACTTTATAGTAAGTAAACACGCTCGTCCTTGCGGCTACGGCGCCCGGCGCCGGAAGACTTGTCAGGGACGGCAGAATGAAAACAAATGATGGCCATGGACCAAAATAATCTCTGGACAGGTTTCCAAATGCCCCGCCGACTGGCGGCTGATACCGAGACCCTGACTGAACGCTTCGGCCGTTTTTCGGCCCAGCCTTTTGAGCGAGGATTCGGCACGACCGTAGGAAACTCTCTGCGGCGCGCTTTGCTCTCTTCGATTGAGGGAGCGGCCATTACGGCAGTCAAGATTGAAGGCGTCGAGCACGAGTTCTCGTCGATCAACGGCGTGGTCGAGGATGCAACCGACGTGATCCTGAATCTCAAGCAGGTGCCTTTCAAGCTTCACGGCGGCGAATCAAAGACCCTGACGATTTCCAAGGAAGGGCCGGGCGAAGTCACTGCCGGTGACATTGAGGGCGATGGCGAAGTTGAGGTGCTGGATTCAACGGTGCACATTGCTACCCTCAGCGCGGGTGGCTCGCTACGCATTGAAATGCGTTTGAAGCGTGGCCGCGGCTACGTTTCCGCCGATCGCAACTTTGATGAAGATTTGTCACTGGGCTATATCCCGGTTGATTCGGTCCACACTCCGGTGCGCAAGGTTAACTACCACGTGGAAGCCGCCCGCCTGGGACAGAACACCGAATTCGACAAATTGACTATAGAGGTTTGGACTGACGGTTCGGTCAAGCCGGACGACGCGATTGGTCTGGCCGCCAAGTTAATTAAAGACCACATGTCCATCTTCATTAACTTTGAAGAGGACACAGACGACTATGCGTACGCCAAAATGGAGCGTCCGCCGCTGCCGCGAAACGATCAGCTCGATCGTTCGGTAGACGAACTGGAGTTGTCTGTCCGATCATACAATTGCCTGAAGAACGCAGAGATCAAGAGCATCCGAGACCTGGTGCAAAGGTCCGAGCGCGAGATGTTGGCGACCAAGAATTTCGGCAAAAAGTCTTTGAATGAAATCAAGGACATCCTGAACGGCATGGGCTTGGACTTCGGAATGGAATTCGACGCCCAGGGTAATCCTATTCCCGGAACCGGCGGCCGCGATGGCGACATTAGCGACTTCCCGGAAGATGAAGAAGAGTAAGATCCATGCGACACCTGAAGGCACACCGAAAATTGGGACGCACGTCCGAGCATCGCATGTCGATGCTGCGTAACCTGGCAACCTCCCTGGTCAACGCGCGGGAAGAGCGAATTGTCACGACTTTGCCGAAGGCCAAAGAGCTGCGGCCCTTTGTCGAAAAGGTGATCACGCTTTCGCGACAGGCGCACAACCTTGAGGGCGACAAAGCCAAAGCCGGCGCAGTGCATCTGCGGCGTCAGGCAGCCGCGTTTTTCCATGCGGGAAACATGGCGCAAACCGCCGCCAACGGCCGTCGCGGGCACGTGCGCGCACCCCGAACCGCCGGCGTCGCAGCCTTAAAGCGTCTGTTTGACGAGCTGGGCGCACGGTTCGCCGACCGGCCCGGTGGTTACACGCGAATTCTTAAGCTGGGACGGCGCGATGGCGATAACGCTGAACTCGCGATCATCGAGTTAGTGGATAATCCGCGCGAGCTGGAAGCGAAAGAGAATGCCCGCAAGCGGGCCAGGTCCGGCACGGCGGGAAAAAAGAAATCCGGCAAGGCTGAGGTTTCGGCGACCGAAACCACCACGGCCGGCGGCAAGAAAGCGAGCAAGCGAGCAGCTGCCGATAAGAAACCCGAAGCCGCTGCGCCCGAAGTAAGCAGCAAAGAGCCGGACGCGACTGAACCAGAGTCCAGCGACAACGAGTAGGACCAGAAACTCCAAACGCGGAAAGCTCGCGAACGGCTACGCTGATTGCCCTTTCCGCGTTTGCCGCATTCGACGAAGCCCCGCCCGGTCCATTCAGAAAAAACACGGATGAGCGATCAGGACAAAAACCAGGCACCGGCGGAAATAGTTCCGGACGAAACGACGAAGCCGGACACGGCCATAAATATGGGCGAGCTGCATGAGCTTATTGCCCTGATGACCGAAAATGGCCTGACCGAGTTTGAGCTCGAGCGCGAGGGATTTCGAGTACGCTTGAGCCGGGACATTGGATCTCGCGGCACTGCAACTGCTAGCGCCGCCCATGCCGCAGGCGAGAAACAGCCGGCGGCTCAGGGACGGGCATCGCAGGAGAGCGTGCCGCACGGCGTGGCCTCGCATCCTGGTGCGCAGGCTGAGACGGCGGCGTCTGAAGATCAAGACCTCTTCATCATCCCTTCTCCGATCGTCGGCACGTTTTATCGCGCTGCCTCGCCCACTGCCGAAACATTTGTACGCATCGGCAGTCGTGTTGAGCCGGAGACGGTGGTCTGCATTATCGAAGCGATGAAGCTGATGAACGAGATTCAGGCCGAAACGACTGGTGAAGTCGCGAAGATTTACGTGGAAAACGGGCAGGCGGTCGAGTACGGCCAGCCCCTGTTTGGAATCAGAAGCTAAGTAAAAGCGTCCAATGTCCAAAGTCCCCACGTCCGCGAGGACGACTGGACATGGGCATTGGACGTTAGACTTTGGATCAAAGATGAAGCCGGACACGAGAAAGTTCAAGAAGATCCTGATCGCCAATCGCGGCGAGATCGCGTGCCGCATTATCTGGACCTGCAAGGAGATGGGGATCGGAACGGTGGCTGTGCACAGCGACGTCGATCGCGATTCGCTGCACGTGCGCTTTGCCGATGAAGCCGTTTGCATTGGGCCCGCTCCTTCGGCGCAGAGCTACTTGAACATTCCCGCGATTATCAGCGCGGCGGAGATATTCAACGTCGATGCGATCCATCCTGGTTACGGTTTTCTGGCCGAGTCGTCTTACTTCGCCGAAATCTGCGAAGCGTGCAACATCAAGTTCATTGGCCCGCGGGCCAGCGTCATCCAGCTAATGGGTAATAAGGTAGAAGCGCGCCGGGCCATGAAGAAAGCCGGACTCCCGATCACCCCGGGCAGCGCAGAGGCGCTAACGTCGGAAGAGGAGGCGCTGAAGATCGCCCGGGAAATCGGGTTTCCGGTAATTGTTAAAGCCTCGGGCGGTGGCGGTGGGCGGGGGATGCGCATCGTGCGCACGGAAGCCGAACTGGGACCGGCGCTGGAGATGGCTTCGACCGAAGCGGAAGCCGCCTTCAAGGACGGCGATGTTTTTATCGAGCACTTTGTCGAGAACCCGCGCCACATAGAAATTCAGGTTTTGGCCGACGAGCATGGCCATTGTGTTTATCTCGGTGAGAGAGAGTGCTCGATTCAGCGCCGGCATCAAAAGCTTTTAGAGGAAGCGCCCTCGGCGGGACTGACTCCGAAGCTGAGACGGAAGATGGGCGAAGCCGCGGTGACCGCCTGCAAGAGTATTAATTACTCGAGCGCCGGGACGGTAGAGTTCCTGCTGGACCAGGACAATAAGTTCTACTTCATGGAGATGAACACGCGCATTCAGGTGGAGCATGCCGTCACGGAGATGGTCACGCTGGCCGACATTGTGCGTAATCAGATTCGCATTGCTGAAGGCGAAGCGCTGGGCTTTTCGCAGGACGACGTGATCATCGTCGGCCATGCGATTGAGTGCCGCATTAACGCCGAGAGCCCCGACACGTTCACACCGTCGCCGGGAACGATTACGGCTTTTAATTTACCCGGCGGGCCGGGGGTGCGCGTCGATACTTACGTCTATCCCGGTTACAAAGTGCCGCCCTTCTACGACTCGATGATCGCGAAGGTGATTGTGCACGCCCGTACGCGGGAGTTGGCTATTGCACGCATGCGCCGGGCCCTGGGCGCGATGGTGGTGGAGGGAATTCAGACGACCATTCCCCTGCATCTGAAAATAATGGACGATCCCAGGTTTTGCGCCGGGGACATTTCGACGGGTTTTATGGAGTATTTCCTTTCCCTGAACGGGACTAAGAAACAGACGCAAACCAGTGTGGCTGGCGCGTTGACGAGCCACTGATCTACTCCTATAATAATCGACTTTTCCATGATGGGCGCAGCCTGTCAGAGGGGGCTGAGGGCATATGGCATACGCAATTATCAAAACGGGCGGCAAACAGTTTCGCGTCGCCGAGGGAGCGACAGTGCGCGTGCCCTCCATCGACAAAAAAGTCGGCGAGTCGGTCGAACTGGATGTGCTCTTGCTGGGTGGCGACGGTGAGACGAAGGTCGGCGGCCCGATGGTCAGTGGAGCGCGCGTGACCGCCAGCGTTACCGGGCATGACCGCGCGCCCAAGATCACGGTCTTTAAAAAGAAACGGCGCAAACATTACAAGCGCACCAAAGGCCATCGCCAGGGCTTTACGACTTTGAAAGTTGATTCGATTGGATAAGTCCGACGACGGACGATAGACCACAGACGATATCGTCTCTGGTCCCTTGTCCATGGTCCGAAACGGAGTTTCGTTATGGCACATAAAAAGGGAGTAGGCTCTTCGCGCAACGGACGGGATTCGAATTCCCAGCGCCTGGGTCTGAAAAAGTTTGGCGGAGAGCGTGTTCTCGGTGGCAACATCCTGGCGCGGCAGCGCGGCACGAAATGGAAGCCGGGAAAGAACGTTGGGCGCGGCAAGGACGATACGCTTTTTGCCCTCGTCGATGGTTTCGTGAAGTTTGAAGACAAAGGTCGTTCCGGCAAGTTCATTAGTGTCTATGCAGAACCAGCGCCGGTAGGGGCACCCCCGGCGACGGCATAAACAAGTGGAAGTTCAACTGAATGCGACGCCTGCCGGTGCTGGAGTGACCGTGGGCGTCGCTTTCGATTTCTAATGTTCATCGATCGCGCAAAAATTAAGGTCGCGGGAGGCCATGGCGGTAACGGCGTGATGGCCTTTCGCCGCGAGAAATTTGTGCCGCGTGGTGGTCCATCCGGCGGCGATGGCGGCAAGGGCGGGGACGTTTGGCTGGAGGCCGATGAATCGCTCAACACGCTGCTGCATCTTCGTTACAACCCGCTGCATATCGCGCCGCGCGGAAGGCATGGAGAGGGTTCAAACTGTACCGGTCACGAAGGCGCGGATGTAACCGTTCGCGTTCCGTTGGGGACGCAGGTTTTTGATGCCGCCACGGGAGGCGTGCTGCATGACTTTGTCGAACATGGGCAACGCTGGCTGGTTGCGCGTGGCGGTCGCGGCGGTTTTGGTAATGCGCACTTTGCAACCTCAACCAACCGCGCCCCGCGCTATCACCAGGAGGGTTCGGCCGGCGAGGAGTTCGAGCTGCAACTGGAGCTAAAACTGCTGGCCGACATCGGCCTCGTGGGATTTCCCAACGCCGGCAAGTCAACGTTGATTTCAACCATCTCGGCTGCCAAACCGAAGATCGCGGATTATCCCTTTACGACCCTGGAACCGCACCTGGGCGTGGTTGACCTGGGCGACTTTCGCACCTTCGTGGTGGCCGATATCCCCGGATTGATCGAAGGCGCGCATCAGGGCGCGGGATTGGGCGATCAGTTCCTGCGGCACATCGAGCGGACCAAGTTACTCCTGCACCTGGTCGATGTTTCGTCAGCTTCGGGACGAGATCCCGTCAACGATTATGAAACGATCAACCGCGAGCTGGCTGCTTACGATGCTCGATTAGCGCGGGCCCCACAGATTGTAGTAGCGACGAAGATCGACGCGCTGGATGAACCGGAGCGGTTAGAGCAGCTACGGTCGCGGGTGGCGCAGGATGGGCGGAGCTTCTTTGCGATATCTGCGGTTACCCAGGCGGGCGTCCGCGATCTGGTAAATGCTGCGGCGCGGGCCCTTGATGAAATGACGGCGGACGAAGCGAATACTGTGACTTGGGAAGATCCGGCAATTCGCAGGAGTGCTTGAGTTCTAATAGATGCAAATGGACGGCTGGTGAGAGATCACGACGGGTGATCTCATTAGCACCTGCCTTCAGTCAGGTGGTTACGAGCGCGCTATTGATTCCTAAACCGTTTTAACGGTTTACAGTGAAACCGTTGAAACGGTTAACGTCATGTCGCCGTTGAGGGATCACCGCTATGAAGTGCGGTGCTAATGAGAATCTTGAGCTTACCCACAAAACGGCGCGTCGCTCTTTACGGTGGAACCTTTGACCCGGTCCACTTGGGTCACATGGAAGTGGCGAGCCGGCTGCGGGAATTGTTTGCCCTCGACGAAGTTCTTTTCATTCCCGCCTACGTGGCGCCGCATAAGCGGAAGTTGAGCGTTTCACCCGCCTTGCACCGGTACACGATGCTGGCCCTCGCCACGCAGAATGACGAGCGGTTGCGGGTTTCGACCATTGAGCTTGATGCGCCGGGAACGCCCTATACTGTCGAGACTCTCGAACGCATGAGTACGGCGCTCGGTGACCAGGTGCAAACGTTCTTTGTTATGGGCGCAGATTCGTGGGCCGAGATTGCAACCTGGCATCAGTGGGAACGAGTGCTGGCCGCCAGCAATCATATAGTCGTGACGCGGCCGGGCTACGAGATTGAAACGGCGAACTTTGCGCCGGGCGTGCGCGATCGCATTGTCGATGTGCGGCAGTTGGATCAACAACAGGTAAGGGCGCGCGTTGACGATTCTGAAGGACCGCGGATTTACATCACGGACGCCGCGATGGCGGACTTTTCCGCTACTCGCATCCGCGAGTCCGCACACGTCGCCGGCGCGGAAGAACTGATTAGGTTGGTGCCGCCGGCGGTAGCTGATTACATCTTGAAATACGAGCTCTATAAGAACGAATGAACGAGAATACGATCAAAGACGAAGTGTTGCGTCACGAGGCGCCAGCGGCCGAAGTGCCCGCGACCAGCCGGCAGCAACGATTCGATCTGTCGCAGTTGGACGAACGAGTACTGACAGCCCTGCATGCTGCCGCTGACAAGAAGGCCGTCGAAGTCACGGTCCTGGATCTCAGCGGGATTTCCAGCTTCACGGATTACTTTGTGATTACCAGCGGCACGAATGTGCGCCAAGTCCAGGCCATTGCCGACGAAGTAGTTGAGCAGCTAAAGAAGCAGGGCACCCGCGCGGCGCGAGTCGAAGGCTATCAGAAGGGCGAGTGGATTCTGGTCGATTACGGTGACTTCATCGTGCATGTCTTTGAAGACAAAGCGCGCCGGTTTTACGACCTGGAGCGCCTCTGGCGCGATGCGCCCCGTTGCGATGTGCCGCTTGAGGGCGGTAATTCCAGCGAAAGCTCTTTGAGAAAATGATCGCCCCTGTTGCGCTTTCGGAAGCGATGCGCGAGGTTGTTCGCCTCGGCGAGCGTGTCGCTGCGACCGATGCGAACGTCCTGATTGCCGGAGAATCGGGCGCCGGGAAAGACGAGCTGGCGCTTTTCATCCATTCGCGCTCCCGGCGGGCAGATGGGCCCCTCGTGAAGATTGATTGCGCGACGCTCCCTTCCGATCTCTTGGAAGCCGAGCTCTTTGGTTATGAAGCGGGTGCCTTTACTGGCGCGACCGAAGCCAAGCCCGGACGTTTGGAGGCAGCGCATCGCGGCACGATGGTGCTTGATGAAATTGCGTATCTCTCGATCGGGGCACAGGCAAAGTTATTGCGGCTGATCGAAGCGCGGGAGTTCGAACGTTTGGGGGCGCGCCGGACCATCAAGGTGGACGCGCGACTGATCGCGCTGACAAATGTGGATCTGGAAGACGCGGTCAAGCGCGGCGTGTTTCGCGAGGACCTGTTCTATCGCCTGAACGTGGTGCGGATAAGTGTTCCACCGCTACGCGAACGTGGCAAGGATGTGCCGGAGCTGGCCCGCGTTTTCCTGAAAGCGTTTGCCACCAAGCACGGGCGCAAGCGGCAAACCATTACGCCGGCCGCGATGGCAGTGCTGAAGAGTTACGATTTTCCGGGTAACGTCCGCGAGTTGGCTAATACGATTGAACGCGCCGTTATCGTCTCGCGTGGGGAACAGATTGACGAAGTTGATATGCCGGAAGCGATGCGCGTTTCGGTGGCCACGCAGGCGAGGGGAAATCGCAGACAGACCCTGGCCGAGGTTGAAGAGCAGCACATTAAGGAAACGCTGACTGCGGCGGGCGGTAATAAGACCGAAGCCGCGCGGATGCTGGGTATCAGCCGCAAGAACCTTTACGAGCGCCTGGCGCGGATGGAAACAGAGGTCAGTGATCAGAGGTCGGAGGTCAGTGGTCAGAGCTCAGACGTCGAAGGGCAGAGGTCGGATGGCGGCAAAGAGCCAACCGATTTGGAAGTCAAAGGTCTGGCATCAGATGAGGTTGATGAGAGCCACGCCTAGCCTCTAGTCCCCAGCCTCTAGCAACTGCTTTATGCGGATTCGCTTCATCTGGACCGGAAAGACCAAAGACGAGCGGATGCGCGGGCTGATAGACGAATACTTGAAGCGGCTGGCGCGGTTCGTGCGCTGCGAAGTCACTGAGTTGCGCGAGAGTCGCGCGGGCAAAGATCGAGCTGGCATCGAAAAGGATGGCCGGCGCATCTCAGACGGACTTCATTCGGGGGCTTTGACGGTTTTGCTCGATGAAGGCGGGCGGGAATGGAGTTCGGTCGAGTTGGCCAAAGAGCTGCAGCGTTGGGAGGGCAGTGGCGCCAAAGAGGTCGAGATCATTATCGGTGGGCCCAGCGGCGTGTCCGCGGCCGTGGCCGCGCAGGCAAAAGTGAGATGGTCTTTGTCGCGGCTGACCCTGACGCACGAGATGGCGCGGGTGATTGCCATTGAACAGATTTACCGGGCGTACACGATCGTTAACGGCTTGCCGTATCAGAAATGAAGCGGAGGATAGACGGAATAAAACATGGACAAGAGGAAAACCAAAACTTATCACGATAAATTACTCAACCGGCGCGAAGGCCTGGTAGGTCAGGTCCAGGAAGCTGAAGCCTACAGCCGCGAGCGTGATTCAGAATCGACGCAGGATCCGGCAGACATGGCAGCCAACGCTTATACCAAGGAACTGCTGGTTTCAATGTCGGCCAACGACCGGAGGCTGCTGGATTCGATCGACGAAGCGCTGGAAAGAATTGAAAGCGGGCAGTATGGAAAATGTATCCACTGCGGCTCGCCGATTCTGGAGAAGCGTCTGCAGGCAGTGCCCTGGGCGCGTCATTGTTTGCAGTGCCAGGATTTGAAAGAGCGTGGCCTGCTAATACAGGAAGACGAGTAGTAACTGAGAATTTCGCATGACATAATCGCGGCCTTCGGGAAGTCCCCCGGAGGCCGTTTCTTTTTTGGAGTGCGCTGACCTGTCAGCGCTTTCCCCGCTCGCGACCTGTCGCGAGCCCTTTCTAAGTAATGCGGCGACAGGTCGCCGCAAGAACCAAAGCGGCGACAGGTCGCCGCACTCCAAATGACTATCGCCGCAACAGCCAGCTTGCTATACGACGCCGCCCTCGCGGTGGTCTATCCCCAGGCCTGTGAAGTATGCGCCGGCAGTGTCGAAGCCCGCGCCGATGGCGTGGTCTGCGCCGGCTGTTGGCAGAGCACTCCAGTTTTCTCGGGAGCGGAAACGATCTGCTGGAAGTGTGGTGTCGTTTCGCTGGGCCAGATCGCGGACGATCAAAGAGAGCTGGTCCGCTGTCGCCGGTGTGACGAAGATATATACACCGCGGCGCGCGCGTGCGGTTTCTACGAAGGCGCTTTGCGCGCTAGCGTTCTGGAACTGAAACGCCGGCCAGACGTGCCGGCGCGCCTGGCAAAGTTGATAGCTGACGCCAGCCGCCGCCGTCCCCTCTACGAAGCCACTGTGATAGTGCCGGTCCCGCTGCATCCCGACCGCCAAAAAGAGCGCGGCTTTAACCAGGCCGCTGTTTTGGCGCGATCCCTGGCGCGGTCCACTGGCGTGCGATGTGATGAGGATTCCCTGGTTCGTTCCGTTCACACTGAGCGTCACCGAACTGGCATGGACGCGCGCGCGCGGCGCGAGAGTGTTGCGGGTGTTTTCGCAGTTACACGTCCGCGCCTGATTCAGGGCCACAGCATTTTGCTGGTGGACGATGTCTTCACTACTGGCGCCACGGTATCGGCCTGCGCCTCGCAATTGAAAGAGGCCGGAGCTAGAGACGTTTTCGTTCTCACTGTCGCTCGTCCGCAGATCTTATGAGTGGGACTTCTGCCCCGTCGCTTTGTGTCAAAGCCAACGCAAGGATAGAATCCCTGCCTATGACACAGCTCAGAACTCTTTACGATCCGATCGAACCCTATGACACTGGCCGGCTGCGCGTCTCGCCGGTCCATGAGATTTACTACGAGCAGGTCGGCAACCCCAACGGCAAGCCGGTGGTGTTTCTGCATGGCGGGCCGGGCGGGGGAATTGTCCCGGAGTACCGCCAGTTTCACGATCCGAATGCCTATCGCGTCGTGCTTTTTGATCAGCGCGGATCGGGACAGAGCACGCCGCATGCTTCGCTGGAAGAGAATACGACCTGGGACCTGGTCGCCGATATTGAAAAACTGCGCGTGCATTTCGGTATCGACAAATGGCAAGTGTTCGGCGGATCGTGGGGCAGCACATTGTCATTGGCTTATTCGGAAACACATCCTGACCGGGCGACCGAACTGGTACTGCGCGGAATCTTTCTCTGCCGGAAAAAAGAAATCCAATGGTTTTATCAGGAAGGCACCAACGCGATTTTCCCCGACGTCTGGGAAGAATATGTGAAAGTTATTCCCGAAGCCGAGCGCGGAGACATGGTCAGCGCCTATCACCGCCGTTTGACCAGCGACGATGAAGCGGTGCTGTTAGAGGCGGCGCGCGCCTGGAGCATTTGGGAAGGCAGCACCTCCAAACTTTTCTTTGATGAACATTCGATCGAAAAGTTCGCGGATGCGGAATTCGCCAAGGCGTTTGCGCGCATCGAGTGCCATTACTTCATGAACAACTGTTTCTTTCCCACCGATAACTTTCTGATCGAGAATGTCGGAAAGATCCGGCACATCCCGGGAGTGATCGTGCAGGGGCGTTACGATGTGGTGTGTCCCATGATGAGCGCCTGGGATTTGCACCGGGCCTGGCCCGAAGCGGACCTGCGCATTACGCCGGACGCCGGCCACTCAATGATGGAAGTGGGAAACATCAGCGCGCTGGTGGCGGCGACTGACAAGTTTAGGTAGGCTTTCTATGGAGTGCGGTGGCAGAGCGAAGCGGCGACACCGCGTTGGATCGATTTTCAACCGCCGCCGACTCCCATCCAAAGCGCCGTCGCCGCTTCGCTCTGCCGGCGCACTCCAAATAGGTGCCTGCTGATCCTGGCTGGGGACTTTACTTTGCCTTATTTTTGACCCTCGCGTAATATCCAGACGGTATGAATGCCCGTGTTTTAGTGCTGAACACCTCATTCGAGCCGATCAATGTATGCACTGAGCGGCGCGCGGTGGTGATGATTTTTAAGGGCGTGGCGCGGATGGAGGAGCATAACGGCCACATGCTCCATTCCGCCAGGCTGTCAATTCATGCGCCCTCGGTTATCCGGCTTACCGAGTACATACACATCCCGTTTGAGCGCCGTTCGCTTTCGCGCAAGAACATCCTCTTGCGCGATCATTCGTGCTGCCAGTATTGCGGGAAACAATTCACGCCTTCAGAGTTGACGCTCGATCACGTGATGCCGCGCTCGCGGGGCGGTGATTCGACCTGGGACAATCTGGTGGCCTGTTGTAAGCGCTGCAATCATCGTAAGGGCAGTCGTACGCCGGAGGAATCCGGGATGCACCTGGCGCGCCGCCCGCGCGGGTTTTCGCTGCATGTGAATCGCCAGATCATGAGGTACCTGGGACGAGCGGACGAAACCTGGCGTAAGTATCTTTTTTATGAATCAGACGCCGGCAGCGATCTCTGCGTGCGCGGATGACACTTTTAATTTATGCGATTGATAGGCCGAAGCCGATTGATACGCAAAGGAGTTACTAATGAAAGTATTGATGTTCTTACTGCCGGAAAGCCCCATGATCTGGATCTTCGTAATCGCAGTTGTTTTCCTCCTCTTTGGCGGCAGCAAATTACCGCAGTTAGCCAAGGCGCTGGGCCAAAGTAAGAAGGCTTTCAGGGAAGGAATTGCGGAAGCTGATGAAGACGAGGCTTTGGGCAAAACCACTAAGCCGGCGTCGCTGGCCTCAGTCGAAGACGAAGAGCTGTTTGAGGAAGCGCGGCGGCGTGCGCGTTTGCGCGTCAGCGAAGGGAAGAACGATTAAGAGTTAGAAGTTGGTTTGATTTTGTTTCCGATAGCGGGCGCGGGAGCGAAGGCTTTCGCGCCTGCTTTTTTTGTAGGGGCGGCACTCCGTGACCGCTCCCTTCGTCATTTGGAAGGGCCGGTTGGGAAAACCAAGGGGGTGGCCACGGTGGGCCACCCCTACATCACAGCCGGCAGCACACCCTTGCGACCCGTCACCAGCGTCGCTTTCACTGAGAGCGAAAACTCGGCTTCATGGCGCTCGTCATCGATGATGCGTCCGACCTCTTTCGCCACTCGCAGTTGCGCCTTCGCAGGTAGCGACTGCAGCCACCGGCGCATAAGAAAATCGGCAATCAGTGGCGAGCTTAAGAACTGGTCACCGGATTCATAATCAAACTCCTCGACGGTGGTCCATGAACTCAGTTTTTCCAAGCCCTCCAATTCAGCGATGGCCTCAACATCAGAAACCGATGGCAACTCTGCCAGCAAGATTTCGGCTTCGGTGGCGTGTGCTGCCAGATCGAGGTTGATCAATGCCTCCCAGTAAACCGAAAAGAATTCGCCAAAGCTGGAAGCGGTGGGAAGCCAGCAGGCAATGAACGCGCCCGGCCTGGCTACTCGGACGACTTCCGCCCACATCGCCGGTAAACGGGACGGCGCCAGCATGGAAGCATTTCCCAGCACCAGGTCGAACTCGTCATCTGCGAAGGGAAGTGCGTCAACCGGTGCTTGCTGAAACTTCGTCTGCTCGTTCATGGCCACGGCCTTAGCGCGCGCCAGTTCGAGGGATTCCTCGCTCTCATCAACGCAAATCAGTTTCAAGTCCGGACCGGCCTGGGACTGCAGCGCCATCGCATGGCCTCCCGTACCGGCGCCGGCGTAAAGCGCACGGCCTTTCTTAGGGACTTTGACATGCTGGTCCACGAGCTCGGCAAAGCGCTCGCCCCAATCGGGGGCTACGTAGATGTCGTGCAGGAAGGCGAGTTCTTTTGGGGTTTTGGGGCTCATGTAAAAGCGCTAAGAGCAATGGTAGAGAATCCTTCCAGCCTTACTGGGACCGCGGGCGTCCCGCCCGCAATTTCAAGACAATCAAGCTCCCAATATGGTTGCGTGCTCGCCATACTTTGCGGGCGGGACGCCCGCGCTCCCAGTGAAGAGCTTGAATCATTGGACTGGACGAGCTGAGCGCCCTTTGCCCTAACTCTTGGCACTCTCGCTCTCTTCCTCTTCGAAATAGACTCGGCCGCGCAACTTCTCCGGCAAACATTCCATCTCGTCCTTGGCCCGGGCGTCGTTGTGTACGTAACGATAGCCGGCGCCGTAACCCACGGTCTTCATCAACGGAGTCACGGCGTTGCGCAGATGCAGCGGCACTGGCTCACGGGAAGTCTCTGTCGCGTCACTGACCGCGGCCATATACGCGCTCTTCACGGCATTAGATTTCGGCGCGCGGGCCAGGTAGATTGTCGCTTGAGACAAGGGGAATAACGCTTCGGGTAATCCTATCAGTTTGGTGATGTCGGCAGCCGCTGCGGCCTGGACCATCGCATTCGGATCCGCCAGCCCGATGTCTTCGGAAGCCAGGATGCAAAGGCGGCGCGCGATGAAGATTGGATCAGCGCCACCCTCAATCAAACGCGCCAGCCAGTAGAGTCCCGCGTTGACATCTGAATTACGCAGCGATTTGATGAGCGCGGAGACCAGGTTGTAATGATCTTCGCCGCCTTTGTCATAAGCAAAGTGGGCGCGCCCCAACGCTTCCACCAGAATTTCGCCGGTTATTTGTCGAGTGCCTTCGTCGTTTGCCATCGTGGCTTCCGCCGCCGCGCCGAGTGCGGCCAAAGCTACACGCGCATCGCCGCCGGACGAGTGGGCGAGTTTCGAAAGTAATTCATCCGCAACTACCGGGTGCAGGCTCGCCAAACCGCGTTCTTCATTCTCGAGGGCGCGGCGCAGAATTGCCTCCACCTCACGATCGGCGAGAGGGTTGAGCACGAGGACACGACAGCGCGAGAGCAGAGCTCCGGTAACTTCAAACGAGGGATTCTCGGTGGTAGCGCCGATCAACGTTACGGTGCCGTCTTCCACAGCAGGCAAGAGCGCATCCTGCTGACCTTTATTGAAGCGATGGATCTCGTCGATGAAGAGGATGGTGCGACGGCCTCGCCGGCGTTCCTGCCGGGCTTCAGCGATCGCGGCGCGCAAATCTTTGACCCCCGAAAAGACCGCCGACAAAGCGACGAAGCGGGCGCCGGTTTTTTCTGAAAGCAAGCGACCCAGCGTGGTTTTGCCGGTGCCGGGCGGCCCCCACAAAATGAGGGAAGGGAAGTTTCCGCCTCCTTCAATCAAACGTCGCAGCACGCGTCCTTCGCCCACCAGATGTTCCTGGCCGACAAACTCCTCGAGCGTGCGCGGGCGCATCCGGTCGGCCAGCGGCCCCGGCGTAAGCGAATCCGCAAACGCCGACGGGTCCTGGTTGAGTTCCGGAAACAAACTGCCACTGCTACGGTCTTCCATCGGTAAAAACGAGATTAGCACAAGTCAGAACCGCCTGCGGTAGCGGGCGGGCTCCTCTGTCAAGCGCCGTTTACCCGAACGAGGGGGCCCCGCCCGCTACCCCAGCGGTTCTGACAGATCCACGGAACGATTCGCCCGAGGGCTTCGTATACCCCATCGAGCAGAGTAGCTCAATAGTTAAGAAGAGAGATTCGGGAGGAATCGGGTCATGAAAGAAGCTAAGGACGTTTTACGAATTGCCGGCATGTTGTTGCTGGGGCTGTTCGTGCTGGTGGTCGGAGTGCCGCTGGTTCTGACGGCTGCGGGAATTGCGCTGGGAATATTCGGCTTTCTATTGGGACTGGCAGTATTGCTTATCAAGGTCGTAATAGTGATTGCGGTTATCTACCTGATTTTGGTTGGCCTGCGCGCGGTCTTGAAGTAAGTAAGGCAAACCAACAGTTTGCGTCACAAACCTAAAAAGCCCACCGCCCGCGCACGAACTGTGCAGCGAACAACCCCAGGAACATCAAAGACCAGACCGCAATTATCACCCGCCAAATGAAACGCGATGTCAGCTGCGCGAAGAGTATGAAGATGGGAAACATGCAGACAGTGTAGCGCGGGACACCCAGAACGAACGCCAGACTAGTTGCCATCAACCAGTTCAGTGTAATCCACGCCGCGTACGAAGCCCGCAATTTTAACCAGCTCACAATCGAACAGACCAATCCAAGCAGGATAAAAAAGACTTCCTGGTTAGCGACGACCTCGCCCTCGCTGCTACTCAGGTTCATCGCCGCAATCTTTGAGCCAATCCCCAGCCAGGGCCAGGCCGGCGAAGAGAAAAAGTACTGCCGCCTGATTGCCAGGAAAGCAAACGCGTCGCCCGCGACGTGTCTGTTCAAAAGCAGGTAGCCCAGCAATCCCACGCCGACAAATCCAATCCAGAGCCACTGCCAGCGCCAACGCCCTGCTTGCCGGTATTCCAAGAATGCTTCGATCGCGAGGGCGGGAACCAGCAGTGGTCCCTGCGCGCGGGTCACACATGAAAGGGCGCCCAGAACGCCGGCGATCCACCAGCGTGCTGATCGCGCCGCCAGGAATGCGCCAAAGACCATCACCAGAAAAAGGCTTTCGGTGTAGCCGATATGCAGAAAATAACTGGTGGGAAAAATGAAAAGCAGGCAGACGGCGCGCTCCGCCAGTTGCTCCGGATAATCCAGCAACAGTAAACGCCGGAACAAAATCCCCGCGGCGAAGGCTGCGATAGTCGTAATAACGACAGCGCTAATTAGGTACCTGTTGCTGCCCAGCGCCAGAACTCTAATCAGCCAGGGATAGAGCGGATAAAATCCCAACAGCGTTCTCGTCTCGCCCGTGGAGCTGTATCCCAGTTCCGCCAGCTTGAGATAGTTCACTGCGTCCCAGCGGTTCCAAATTTCCAACCAACCAAACCACCCGGAGAGGGGCTTGCCTTCCAGGAGTTGATACGCGCGCGTCGCATAGAAAAACAGCAGCAGCTTGATCGCGGCGATCATAGCGACGATGCGCCAATCGCCGGAGCGCAGGCCAAATCGCGGGCGCACTTCTTGTGGGTTGCTTGTCTCGGGCGGGCTCTTCATCAGTTGAAGCTATTTAGGTGAAATCCGTCTGCCTTTTCTCATTAGCACCGCACTTCAGTGCGGTGTTCTCGTGCTGACGATGGGACTAACCGTTTCAACGGTTTCGAATGAAAACCGTTGAAATGGTTTCAATTCAAGGATAGTGGTATTAGTCACCTGGCTGAAGTCAGGTGTTAATGAGATGGGGTATGTCTGTTGGTGCGAGCTCGTTTTCATTGAATCTGTGGCGCTCTTCTTTGGGTGAAGCGAGTGGGATCTACCGAGCGACCGCTACACATTAAACCGGAAGTTGACGATGTCGCCTTCCTGCATGATGTAGTCTTTGCCTTCCAAACGCGTCAGGCCTTGTTCCTTGGCCGCGGCATAGGAGCCGGTGCGCAACAACTCGTCATAACCTACGATCTCGGCCCGAATGAAACCGCGCTCGATATCTGTGTGGATTTCGCCGGCCGCGGTCTGGGCGCGCGTGCCCTGGGGAATGGTCCAGGCGCGGACTTCTTTTTCGCCTGCCGTTAGGAACGACATCAAACCCAGCAGGTGGTAGGCGCTCTTTATTAAGCGATCGACGCCGCTGCTGTTTACGCCGAGCTCTTTCAAATAGTCCACGCGTTCCGCGGCGGCCAGAGCCACGAGCTCGGCCTCCAACTGTGCGCAAATCACCACGCATTCTGCTGCCTCACCGGCGGCCACCTGCTGCACATTACGGACGTGTGCATTCGCTTCAGGGTTGGCGAGCGTGGCTTCGTCAACATTCGCAGCGTAAATAGTCGGCTTCATGGTCAAGAGAAAAAACGAACGCGCGATGGTGCGTTCGTCATCCGCGAGCATGACGGTACGGGCGGGTTTGCCTTGCTCCAAAACCGGCTGGAGTTTCTCCAGCACTTCGATTTCAGCACGAGCGCTTTTGTCGCCGCTCTTCGCGCTTTTCTGCGCTTTGTCGCGGCGGCGCTCAGCCGTGGCCATGTCCGCGAGCGCGAGCTCGATTTGGATGGTTTCAATGTCGCGCAGCGGATCCACTGAACCTTCGACGTGCACAACTGAATCGTCTTCAAAGCAACGAACGACCTGGACCACTGTGTCGGTCTCGCGAATGTTGGCGAGGAATTGATTACCCAGCCCTTCGCCTTTTGAAGCCCCCCGCACCAAGCCAGCGATGTCGAGGAACTCAACAGTGGCCGGCACGATCTTTTCGGTCTTAACGATGCGGGCCAAAGGTTCCAGTCGCTCGTCCGGAACGGCGACCACGCCGACGTTGGGTTCGATAGTGGCGAACGGATAATTAGCGGCGAACGCCGCTGTCTGGGCAGTCAGCGCATTGAAGAGCGTTGATTTGCCAACATTCGGAAGACCAACAATTCCGGCGCGAAGCATGTATCACCTTCTTGCAAAGTCAGGAAAGTAAAACCAATTCTTTACACTGTGGATCTGCTGCGTGTCCAGTGCAGCTGCATGGTGGTATTGCCCGAATTCCAGGTTCTTGATCTTCTATTCCCTGCCCTTTGGGAGGGGTTAGGGGAGGGCTTGCGCATTTTCTTCGTCACCTGGAAGACGCGCGCCTCGATGGCCGCGCGCCCACGATCATGCTTTTATGAGACGAAAGAATTATTACCCCGATTAGTATTACTCCGCGGGATCATTGTCCGGCTGCGACTTTCAGAATGGCGG
>JAWVFI010000076.1:0-41448 GCA_033856235.1 Blastocatellia bacterium
GGATGGGCTCTTTGAGGGACACGCGGTGATAATCCGTAAAGTGGTTACCGTGATCGGAAAAGATAGTGACTTGGACATCGCCGTTTTCTTCGTCCACCAGTTTAGTCAACGCGTCGTCGAGCTGCCCCAGGAACTTGCGCAGCATCCGTTCGCCGCCGAGATGGGCGAGGGAGTCCGTGGATCCGATGTATGCGAAAAAGACCGGCGTCTTGGAAGCGCGAAACTTTTGTTTCAGACGCACAATGTCGGACCAGGCTTCGACATAAGTGCTCACCGGCGGCAAGGCATAACCGAGCCCGCTCTTTATCGCCGAGGGGTGATAGTCAAACAGTTCTCGAAAGGTCCCATCGATGAACGATCCGCCCTTGAAACGATCTACCAGCCCGCCGCGGATGGAGTTTCGCTCGACGTCGTAGTAGCTGTCCTCGTACCCGGCGCTGGCTTTTGCTCCCGCCGGCTCCAGAATCTCCGATAGCGATAGATTAGTGAGACTGGGAAAAGGCGAAATCATCCGCGCGGGCGTTTGGAATTTTCCGAAGCGTCCTTTGGCGCGCATCTTCTCGATCGTGGAAAAGCCCACCCCATCGACGCAGACAATCAGTTGACGCGGTCCCCTGGTTGGCACGGCCTCCAATGTGATTGCCGGCTTCACTTGCTGCTGGGCGAAAGCGGGCATCGAGAATTGTGCGGCGAACTGGGCGGCGCAACAAGCAGGCCCGGCGGCCAATAAACAACTAGAAATGCTTTTCATAAGTTTCCGACTCAAACGCATTAGTCAGACCTCCGGCAAATGCGTTGGCAAGGCGCGTTCCTTAGCTCCTGAAGCAATTGTAAGCAACCGTGGAGAAGGCAGGAACAGTCCCGTAGGGACGAGATATTTATAGAAGCCAGTCTCTTTCTGCTATCAAAGCCCATTCATGGGCGAAAGACCGTAGGTTTTCGCTCCTAAAGGAGCTCGCCAACGCGATTCTAGAATCGCTTTCTATAAACGTTTGGCCGCTACGCGGCCTTAGGAGACTTGATTACCCGGTGCATGCTCAGAGTTGGATCAGGCAAAGCTCCTAATTCAATTGTCGGCTTTTTCCTGCGGGTCGGAGGACACGGAGACGTAACGACGGCCGAGACCAAGTTCGCGGAGTTTGTGCTGCAGCGACTGGCGGTGCATCCCTAAGACAGCGGCGGCGCGGGTGACGTTTCCGCCTGATTCTTCCAGACAGCGGGCGATGTAGCGGCGCTCAAATTCTCGCCGATCGTTGCGGAAGTCGGCGGTGAACGGTATGGCCAGGTCTCCATCCTTGCCGGCCAGGCTGGCGGGGAATTCTGTCACCGCGTCCGACCCGGAAGCCGCCCCGAGTTCGTCTTCGTCAATTTGCTCGAGCGCCGGCGGCAGATCCAAAGCATCGAGTTCATCACCCTCGGACATGATAGCAGCCCGGTCGATCGTGTTACGCAACTCGCGGACATTCCCGGGCCAATCGTACGCGACCAGTTGACGCAGGGCACTGTGCGCGATCGGCCTTTGCGTCAACCCGTAACGTTGCGCCGCCTCGCGCGCGAACGCCTCTGCGAGCAAAGGAATGTCTTCCCGGCGATCGCGCAACGGGGCGATCTCAATCGTCACCACTTGCAGCCGGTAGAAGAGGTCGGCGCGAAAGTTTCCGGCGGCGATTTCACGCTCCAGCGGCCGATGCGTCGCACTGACCACGCGGACGTCCACGGCGATGGATTCGTCGCCGCCCAGACGTTCAATTCTCCGCTCCTCCAAAGCTCGTAGAAGTTTTGCCTGGACATTCGCGCTCATGTCTCCGATCTCGTCGAGGAAGAGAGTGCCGCCATCCGCTTGCTCAAATTTACCGCGCCGCCGGGCCGCCGCTCCGGTGAACGCGCCTCTCTCGTGCCCGAAAAGTTCGGACTCAATTAACTCTGAAGGCAGCGCCGCGCAGTTAACGGCAATGAAGGCTCCGTTGCGGCGCGACGTGCTGCGCTCGTGCAACTCGCGCGCGACGAGCTCTTTTCCCGTGCCCGATTCACCGCGCACCAGGACGGTGGCGTCGGTGTCCGCGACCTTTTCAATCGCACTGCGGACTTGCTGCATGGGGTCGGACTCGCCCATGAGGGTGCCGCGCTGGGCGGCTTCAATCTCTATGCGGCGCTTCAGCGAGCGATTCTCGCGCCTCAGCCCGACAGTCTCAAACGCGTTTTTTACAACCAGCCTTAGGTCATCCAGCTCGAACGGTTTGGAAAGGTAATCGTAGGCGCCGGACTTGACTGCCTCAACTGCCATGCGCTCCGAACCGTGAGCGGTGATGATTACGACGAGCGGTTGCTCATCGGGTGAGGCTTGCAGCTCACTGAGCAGCTCCAGGCCGCTGTCGCCGGGCAGGTTGACGTCCAGCAGCAACAAGTCAAACTGCTGTCGCTTCATCAGGGCGCGCGCTTCTTCGACACTGCCTGCTTCGCTGACGTCATATCCAAAGGTGCTCAGCGCGCGGCGAATGCCATAGCGAGCGGCTTCCTCATCATCGACTATCAGGAGTCGCAGAGTTTCTTTTTTGCCGGCCATAGCGGACAGTTTAATACAACTCTTTGGAGTGCGGCGACCTGTCGCCGCTTTAGTCTGCGGCGGCTTGACGCCGCATTCTTAACAAAGTGACACGGGAAGACTGGTCGCGACAGGTCGCGACCGGCCAAAGCGCTGACAGGTCAGCGCACTCCAAAAGGCAGTCGCAGCTCGAACCGCGCGCCCTTTCCGTTCTCGCGCGCGGCAAGCGTCGCTGAGCCGCCCGCTTCTTCCATACGCTTGCGCACGATGGCCAATCCCAACCCCGTGCCGCGTTGCCGGGTGGTGAAGAAAGGTTCCCAAATTCGCCCCTGAAGATCAGTTGAAACACCGGGACCGCTGTCCGTCACGGCAAACACCACGTCGCCGTTCTTACGCAAGGCCTCAATTATGATCACTCCGCCCGGAGGTGTCGCCTGCAAAGCGTTCAGTAAAAGGTTCGATAAGGCATCGCGTACCGCCCCGGCCCTGGAACCATCCAGTTCGGTCGCGGTCTGAGCGACGCACTCAATCGAGATCCGTTTACTGCCGGCGTTCGCTCGAAACAAGTCTGCAACCGCGCGCGCCAGATCGTCAGCGCTGCATGGTGATGAGGCGGGAGGTTCACGCCGGGCAAAGCTCAACAGCTGCGTCACGCTCTGGCTCAGGCGATCGGTTTCGCCCACGATCATCGTCAAATCCTTCGCGTGTTCGTTGCTTAGCTGCTCGTCCTCGCTCATCACCTGGGCGATGGATTTGATTGCAGAGAGAGGGTTCTTAACTTCATGAGCGACGGTGGCCGCCATTTGCCCCAGCGCCGCCAGACGTTCGCCTTCCGCCAGGCGTCGTTCCAGGCGCACGTTCTCTTCGACTAAACGGCAATCCTCAATCGCGATTGCCACTTGGCTGGCAAGTACTTCCAGCACTGCTCTGACATCCTGAGCCAGGGCGTTCGGCGCTGCCTCAATTAACATCAGCCCGATCGTTTGGCCCTCACGGCGCAGTGGATACGCCAGAGCATATCCGCGCGCAGCCAGCTCGCTATCTTCTTCAATAACTTGCGCGCCATCGTCTTTCGCTCTTTCCATCAGCGCGTTGGTCCAGCCTGCTTCGGCTGGCGCGCTCGCTTTGGATGGAGCGCCACCGTTGTCAAAAGACGCGCTCATCTCCTCGCCGGCGCCTTCGCTGACGACAATCTTTACCGCCCTTAGGCCAAGCGCTTTAGTGGTCTGCGCTTCCACAAAATGCAGCAACTCGGGAAGGTTTTTGTAGTGTCCGGCCTGGGAGCCAATACGCGCCACCACATCGCGGTAGAGCGCCGTTTCGCGCTCGAACAACGTGCGAAACTTCTTTTCCAGCCAACGGCGCAACGGCGCCGCCACCAGGGTCAGCGCCAGAATCATGACGCCCTCGATGACGCCAGTGCGCACCCCGTAACGGCGCGTCAGCAGTTCTCCGATGACCCGGATTCCATAGAGATAGATCGCGAGCACGACCGCAGCGAACGAGGCGACGATCAAGCTCTCCTTAATAATTAGCTCAAGGAACCGGTAGCGATAGATGTAGTAGGCGAGCAGCGCTGAAGGCAGCAACGAGCCAAGATTGGCAAGGGTCTTCAGATAGAGTCCCAGCGGCGTGCCCTCACCCAAGCCCAACGCCAGGGCGGAGAGAATTAGTATGCCGATGCCCACAAATGAGAAGGCGAGCGTCACCATGATGCGACGTTCGCCGGAATTGCGCGCGCGCCGGGCGATCAGGATTTCGGTTACGGCGACTAAGCCCAGGCAGTAGGCAATCCACAGGACAAACGGCACCACGAAGATCGAGAGCTTCGTGAACATCGGCGCGTAGGGACCGATCCAGATTCGCGGAACGCCCACCAGCAAGCCAAGACAAGGGATGTAGGAGAGATAGACTCGGATACGTTCGGTGCGGGTTAGATCTCGAGAGCGCGCATTGGCCCAAAGATGCAGGTGCACGTGCAGGAGCAACGAGTAGGTAAAGGTGATGCTAATGACGGCAATGCTGTCCGCGCCGCGCAGGAGCGTGGCCCAGACGTTGTTGTC
The DNA here is from genome assembly GCA_033856235.1 of Blastocatellia bacterium. Taxonomy (GTDB): domain Bacteria; phylum Acidobacteriota; class Blastocatellia; order Pyrinomonadales; family Pyrinomonadaceae; genus DASXRU01. Next base: position 4,606 of record JAWVFI010000076.1, read on the forward strand.
CAGACCCAACATCCCGTGAACAGTGACGATCAGATTGCTGGCATGCCACCCGCCCATGCAGAGGGCAAGCGCCAACAGCAACCTTTGCATGGCACCCAGATCGGCCCGCCGCCGGAGCAACATGCCACCCATCCACAGTGGCAATACCGCGCCCAGGCTATAGCCAACTAGTTGAAGAACTTCGAGCAGAGACATTTTGGAGTGCGCTGACCTGTCAGCGCTTTGATTGGTCGCGACCTGTCCCCTTTCGAAAGGAATGCGGCGTCAAGCCGCCGCAAGCGAAAGCGGCGACAGGTCGCCGCACTCCAAATGGGGCTAGTCGTTTAGGGCTTGAGAATTTAACGTCAGCGTCACTTCCGTGCGGCGGTTCTTAGTTCTGCCCGCCGGGGTCGTGTTTGGCGCTACGGGATTTGATGCTCCCATGCCGTTCGGCTGAATCCGGGTCACATCCAGTCCAGCGCCGGCCAACCGCTCTGACAAAACTCTGGCCCGCTCTTGCGTCAGTTGCTGCAATGCAATTTCGCTGCCGCGATTGTCGGTGTAGGTTTCGATGACGATCTGGTAGTCAGGATTGTTGGCCAGCAAAGCCCCCAGAGGCTCTAACCGGGAGGTCGCATTCGGCGCCAGGTTACTGGAGCGAGGATTGGCCCAGATGGATTCCGGCAACACCAGCAACATTCCGCGGCTGCTATCACGCACAACGCCGTAGCGGGCTAGCGCCTGCCGCAAAGCTTCGGAAGCAGCTCTTTGTTCTGTCCCGCGCCGTTCGGCGTTTCTACGCGCTTCCTCGGCCTGCTTCTCTCCTTCGATCCTAGCCAACTTAAGCTTGGCGTCGTCGCCTTCGGCCCTTACGGTCTGAAGTTCATCGCGTAACCGCGCGATCTCGGTACGCGCATCGCGCAACTGCTGGGTTGCGGAGGAAGCGTCGCGCTCAGCCAACTCGCGCGCGCGTCGTTCAGATTCGAGGTCGGTGGTGACTCTTTGAATTTCCCTTTCAGAGTCCGCTGCGGATTGTTCCGCGGAGCGCACCGCCGCATCTCGCCGTTCCAACTCTTCGCGTCGCGCGCGGGAAGCTTTTCGGGCGAGGGCCATCTCTTCTGCTTTGGCGCCGCTGCTGGTGGCGCGGCGGGCCAGAATATCAACCTCCGCTGACGGTTGCTTGGTGCGCCAGGCGGTTTCGGCCTGTTGCAAATCTGCTTCCGCGGTCCGCAACTCGGCGGTCGCATCGCGCTCCGCTCCAGCGTAACGCGCCAGATTAAGCGCCTGCCGCGCCCCGAGCAGCGTGGTCGGGGTTTCCAGATAATTAGGACCCGCGATCTCCGGCACGCGCGCGTCGCGGAAGTAGTCGCTGCTGTTGCCAATGTACTGCACGTTAACGACCGCGACGCCCGCTTGATCGGTGCGCAGCGGCGGCAGGTTCTCCAGAACCACCATACGACTGGGAACGCGCACCAGGAAATGAGGTTCGGCTGTGACTACGAGCGAAAACGTTTGCAGCGGTGTAGTCACGTCAACCTTTGAATCGACGAAGGAACTGCCGCTGCGTTTGATCTCTCCCAGATTGTCTACGGCCCCATCGGGCGAAATGGCCCATAAGATATAAGTCGTGTATGCGCCGCCCAGTTCAGCAGCGCGCGGTAGATTTTCTATATCCAACTCGACGCGAGTACCACGGCGGCCCGCCCGTCGCACCTTCGCTGAACCGCTCAGTCGCGGTAAGCGGGTCGTACCGCGAAACCTGACCGTCACCGTCTGGTCCAGCGGGTACGTTATGGCTACAGTCTCGCGAGGCAAATCCCGCTGGGCCACTACCGCCCGGGGAGCAATCCCAGCAGTCACGCTGGCGAGAGCCAGCAGGACCAACGACACCCAAAGACGCCGCGAGTTACCATTAATGCCGTTGCTTCCAGTGATTATGGAAAGGTTTTCGGAAGGGAACATTGTTTGAGCACTCCATTCAGCCGATTAAAACTGCAGCGGGAGACATACGGATCTATACCAACTTGTAATTGATGCCTAAACACGGCCACATTGTTGCCGAAGGTGGTCACTAACGCAAACTGTCGGTTTGCGGACTAAGCAGAAACTTTGCCTGAAAAAGGGGACATTTACTTTAAGACGCCGTGTTCAGAGTACCGACTTTAGTCGGGCTTTCATCACGAAAAAGACCCAACTAAAGTTGGTACTCTAAACGCCTGCACATCGGGATATTAGTTTACGAAAGGATTAAAATTCTGGTCACCGGAGGTCAGGCTCAAGAGGCCATGGCGCGTCTTTTTGCGACCCATTGAATTACCAGGATCGCTATCGCGAAGAGGAGGAGCATGTGTGTGAAGCCACCCTTGTGTAGGATGAACTTCTCCACAAACCAAATAAACAGAAGGGCAATGCCGATGATCCAGATCATCGCCTTGCCCCCAGCACTGACCCGCGCGGCAAGCCGACGGCGCGAAAAGCTCGGCGATAGGAATCAGTGCCGGCAACAATCGCGTTGCTGCCTCCGCTAACCGTGGCGGTAACCAGACTGCGACCTGATCCAAAAGGCATGCGGGCCGCAGGATCCATTTCCTCTTCAGCGCGCCACAACAACGAACCGTCACGACCGGACAACGCAATTGCAAATGCGGGCCAGGCCGCCACTAGAACGTCGAGAACGTTGTCGCCATTAACGTCGGCGAACGCGGCCGAAGCTGCATCAGTAGCGCCGCCGGCCTCCCAACGAATCTTTCCGTCGGTTGTGTTCATAGCCACCACCCGGGCACGATTAGTTATCATCACCACTTCCGGCGCTCCGTCGCCGTCCAGATCGTCCACCGCCAATCTGCCGCGGGGAAAGTCGTCCTCGATGGCCACTCGCCCCATCGCGTGCAGGTCAGTAGCGTCCAGGGCCATCAAGCCAGTTTGCGTACCGATCAGGATAAGGCCGCCGCGGGGCCCCGCCACAAATACTGGCGGCGTAGTTGGGTCCGCCAGTTTGACAGTGCGCACAACCTCGCCGCTCATGTTTCGCAGTTCCACGAAACCACCGTTGAAAACTATGACCATGCTGCGCTCGCTTTTGATCGTGAAAGCGACAGGCGGACCGAAGGGCTTCGCCAGCATTGCTGACTTGCCGTTGATGGCGCCGTTCTCCGGGCTAAGCAACAAGAGTTCCTGCCCGGAAGCCGAAACCACAAAGATAGTCGGCGATGGTTGACCCGTTACCTCCGGCGCCACGCCGCCCAGCGCGCCGCTGGGAAGGTTGGTGCGCCACAGTTCACTCCCCGTTTCGCCGTCAACCGCCCGAACTCCGCCGTCAAAGGCGATCACCACATCTGCGAGTCCATCTCGCCCATTGAACATGATGGGAGTAAATGCCGGGCCGGCGGCGTCGGAGTTGCGGTTCGCGCTTAAGCTGAGACGAGTGGTCCACAGTGCCGCTCCCGTGGCGCCATCAAGTGCGTACACGGTTCCATTCGAGTTAACACCCACGAGGTCAAAAGTCGTCAGCGACCGCAAGTGTACTGCTACTGGATAAGAGATGTTCCCGGTCACGGTTCGCCAACCGCCGTTGTTTGGCAGAAGCTGCGAAGGAGCCCTGGCTAGTGGTGTCGCGCGTGGCGTCGGCAAGGGTGTGGGAGCTATCCGGGCCGTCTGTCGATCGTCTGAGGGTTTTACAATTCGCGAACTGCCGGTTCCCGCCGGCGGACGATTCGTCGCGGTGCGGTTGGAACGTCCGCTCGCGGCAGGCTTCGTCACGGGCTTGGATTTGTTGGCAGTCTCGGTCGGTGTATTAGTCTTGCCCGGTTTTCTCGTGCTTGCCGTTTCCGCGGTCTCTGCCTGTTTGGGCTTTGTCACCCGGACCAGCTTTGGCGATGAATACCCTCCGGAGCCGCCCAAGCCCATCACCCGCCAGTAATACTTCCCTTCCGACAGCCCGCTTATTAGGGATCCATTTCCCTTGACCACCCGGTCGATCACCATATCGCTAAAGTCGGGATCGCGCGCCACCTGCAAACGGTACCGGGAGACACCTTCCTGCGCGCCCCAACCCACGCGGGCGGACGGGGACACTCTGCGCGCCGCTGTCTTGCTATCGTTCTGACCCAGCGCCGCGCTGACGCATACCAGCGCTAGCAGAATTAGACCGAGCGCGGAGGATTTCTTTAAGATCATAACGAGGTGGCTAGGAGCGGCGCTGCCGCTGGCGAAAAAGCCCGCCTGTAAAAAGTTCTCTCGATCAGTTGCTACAAACCATCAATCGAGCCGAATTTGTGAAATGGCGGCTAAGGGTTCTCGTTGAGCTTGTACCCGACTCCCCGCACGGTCAGGACGTAGTGTGGATTCTTTGGATCTGCTTCAAGCTTTTTCCGCAGACGATTTATGTGGGGATCGATGTTTCGCTGGTAACCCTCGTATTCAGTGCTCCAGACGCGGTCCAGCAAGTCGTTCCGCGACCAGGCACGGCCTGGTTCCGACGCCAGCAACTCGAGTATTTGAAACTCGAGTGGGGTCAGGTCGATGCGTTCGCCGGCACGAGAAACTTCATGCCGTCGCAAATCCACGACGAGGTCGCCAACTTCGCGGCGATCTTCCCCGCTTTCCGGCTTGATGCTGCCGCTGCGACGCAAGAGGGCCTCTACCCGGTACTCCAGCTCGCGCGGGCTGAAAGGTTTTTGCAAATAGTCGTCGGCGCCGGCTTCAAACCCGGCAACCTTATTTTCCAGATCGCCGAGCGCCGTGAGAAAGAGCGCCGGCGTACTCACGTTTCGCTCGCGCAGTTTTTGCAACAGCTCCAACCCGGACATGTCGGGCATGGAAACGTCGAAGATGAAACAATCGAATCGTCCAGACAGCGCCGGCTCAAGAGCTGCCGCTCCGTTCTCCTTCTCTTCCACTTCAAAACCCAGGCGGCGAAAATACTCGGCCAGCAGAGTCCTCAATTCGGGCTCGTCGTCGACGATGAGCAGGCGTTTACCTGCGTTTTTGTTTGCCGTGTCGGGATTCAAATTGTTTTTTCCGCAGCTTGATTAGAGTCGAATTATACTTCAAACGCACACTTCAGGGCGCAGAACCTTTTAACGTTCTTACTCGGAACATGGCAACAGCAGATGCTGTAGTATGAATTCGCTTTGCCTTGACGTCAAACAGAACTGGTAAGTATATTTCCTGCTTAATCAAACGGCAGAGAGTTCCTTCCTGGCTCGGTGATCAATCGACTGGCAATTTACTCGGCAATCTACTGGCGATAACAATAAGCGAATCGCATGCATGATCTTCGAAGACTCTTAAAGTATCTCAGACCTCACCGGGCTACTTTCGTAGTCGCGACGCTGGCCATGGTGGTCGTGGCGCTGCTGGAAGGCGCGATCGGCGGATTGATTGTTCCGATCTTCGATCAGGCCCTCGCCCAAAGCGGCGGTCAGCGCAGTGCTACGCTGTTCGGACTGCAAAGAATTATTCCCGAATCGGGCCTGGCCGCCTGGCGCACTATTGCGATCCTCCTGCTAGTCTTCAGCATTCTTAAGGGCGCCGCGGCGTACTGCTCAACATACCTGATGGCCCGGATTGGTCAGGCGTCAGTGCTCACTTTGCGACAGGATCTGTACCGGCACCTACTTTCTCAGTCGGCCAGTTTTTTCGAAAGGCACCGCACCAATTACCTCGTCTCGCGTTTGATTACCAGTGCCGCGGCTATTGAAACTGCCGTAACCAGCACCTTGCGGGATCTGCTGCGCGAGAGCTTCACGCTCATCATGTTTCTCGGTGCGTCGTTTTACTACAATTGGCGGCTGACCCTGGGCTCTCTTGTGATTGCCCCGTTCGTGGCCTGGTTGACTGCGCGTTTTGGCTCTGCCCTGCGCAAGCTTTCGCGCGACTCGTTTGAAGGCAATAAACTTTTGACCGACACTGCGCAGGAAGCGCTGGCCAATCAGAGCATCGTCAAGGCGTATCGCGCGGAAGGACGCGAAGGAAATCGCTTTGCCACAGTCGCGCAGCAGATTGTGCTTTCGAAATTGCGCTCCGCCAGCATTTCCGGCATCGCTCCACCGACCATTGAAATGATCGGCGTCGTTTTCATTGTCGTACTCCTGTTCTTCGGACAGCGCGAGATCATCTCCGGCCACATGGATCAGTCGCAGTTTCTTGCATTTTTGTTTTTCCTGGTACGCACCTACGATCCGATGCGGAAGCTTTCCAGCCTGCAGAATGCGATGGAGCAGGCGATGGCCGCGGCCCAGCACGTTTGGGAAGTGATGGACGAGCATTCAGAAATCCCGGAGAAGCCCGGCGCGCTCACATTGCAGCCGTTGCAAGAGGAGATCGAACTGCGCGACGTCGGTTTCGGCTACGCCAATGAGTTGCGTTCAGTACTGCGCGGAATCAGCTTGCACATCCCGGCGGGAAAGATGGTGGCCCTGGTCGGCGAGTCCGGGGGTGGCAAATCCACGCTGACGAAGTTGTTGTCGCGCTTTCACGATCCGGTGTCCGGCGAAGTGCTATGGGACGGAATCGACCTTCGTGACGCCAGCCTGAACAGTTTGCGCCGCCAAATCGCCCTGGTCACCCAGGAAACCGTCTTGTTTAATGATACTGTGCGGCACAACATTTCTTATGGACGCCCAGAGGCATCGACCGAAGAGATCGAGGAAGCGGCGCGCGTTGCTTTTGCCCACGACTTCATCCTGGAGTTGCCTGCCGGTTACGACACGATTGTGGGCGAGCGCGGGACTTTCCTTTCCGGTGGACAGCGGCAAAGACTAGCGATTGCGCGCGCGGTGTTGGTTGATGCGCCTCTCTTGATTCTCGATGAAGCGACGTCGGCGCTGGATGCTGAGTCCGAGCGGCTGGTCCAACGGGCGATCGCCAATCTGGTAAAGGACCGGACTACGGTTGTGATAGCTCATCGCCTGTCCACAGTCCGCCGCGCCGACATGATCGTGGTACTCGAGCGCGGGCTGATCACCGAACGCGGCACGCATGCGGAGCTGCTCCAGCAGAACGGCCAATATCGCCGTCTGTACGAACTGCAATTTGCGGATGAAGAAGAAGAGCCCCTGTCAGTGGTCAGTAGGCAGTAGTCAGTTGTTCGCTCCTGTGGAACAAGGCCCGAAGAGACAACTGATAGGAACGACCCCCAACTGCCACTAACAACCGACTACTAACTACTGACCACTAACAATTATTATGAACTCAATGACTGGATTTGGTCGCGGCAATGCGGCTGGTGACAACTTTAGCGCCGCCGTCGAAATTAAGACGGTCAACAACCGCTTCCTTGATGTGCACCTGCGAATGGGACAAGAGCTGTCTTCATTAGAGGTGATAATCAAACGACGCATCGCAGCGAGGTTGTCGCGGGGGCGAGTGGACGTAAACATCATGTTTGAGCGCTCCGGCGAATCGACGTACGAATTGGATCGCACAGTCATCGCCCGCTACCTTAGCGCTTTACGGACAATTCAAAAGGAATTCGATCTGCAGGGAGAGCCCGACATCACTTCCCTCGTCCGCCTGCCGGGCGCCATGCAACCGATGCGCGAAGAGCTGGATGAAAACATGATTGCCGGCATCACTCTGGCTCTCGACAACGCACTTGAGGACCTCGCAACGATGCGTGCCAATGAGGCCCAGGCGCTGTCCGCGGAAATGCGTATGCGGATCGCTAAGATCGAAGCTGAGGTGCCCATCATCGAGGCTGCCGCGGGTACTCTCGTAGAGGCTTACCGCGCGCGGCTACAGAAACGGATCGGAGAATTGCTGGCTCGCAGCGGTCAACCCGCCGAGATCGATCCCGGCAGATTGGCGCAGGAGGTTGCCTTCCTGGCCGACAAGAGCGACATCAGCGAGGAGATAGTGCGGTTGCGCAGTCACCTGGATCAATTCCGCGAAACCCTCGAGCACCCAACCGAAATCGGCAAGCGACTCGATTTCCTTTTGCAGGAATTGAATCGCGAAGCAAATACGGTCCTGTCCAAATCCACCGACATCAACATCAAGGACGCGGGCCTGGTCATCAAAGCCGAAATCGAAAAACTGCGTGAGCAAGTACAAAATGTCGAATGAACCAGCACAGTTCGGAAAGCCTGCCGGCGGCCGAGGCATGCTAATCGTAGTCAGTTCCCCGTCCGGGGGTGGCAAAGGCACGCTGATCGATCGGGCGCGCAAACTGGTACCGGACCTCAGCTACTCTGTGTCGTACACCACCCGGCAACCACGACCTGGCGAAGTTGACGGCCGCGAATACTTCTTTGTTTCCCTGGGAGATTTTGAAGTAATGAAGGCCGAAGGGCGTTTCCTCGAGTGGGCCTGGGTGCATGGCAATCTATACGGAACCAGTCGCGAGCAGGTCATTAACGAACTCGCCGAGGGCAGTGACATCATTTTGGAAATTGACGTGCAGGGCGCTTCCTCGGTGCGCGCTTTGATGAATGATGCAGTCTGCATCTTCATCCTGCCGCCTTCTTTTGCAATCCTGCGGGAGCGCTTGATAACGAGGGGCACAGATAGTCCGGCCGATCTGGAGCGGCGCCTGCAGGGAGCGCCCGCCGAAGTGGAACATTACCGTGAGTTCCAATACGTGATCATCAACGACGACATCGAGAGGGCGTCCGCTCAGCTCGCGGCAATTATTTTTGCGGAGCGTGCCAGGCGGGAACGGCAGCAAGAACAACTACAACTGGTGCTACGGAACTTTCCGGAAATCTCAAATGCGGTCTGACAAACCTGCGCTGGATTCACCTTGATCTAAAGTGTGATTGCATAAGATTGGCAGATTCGTTAAATCAGTAATGGAAGGCAGCAACGCTTATGACTAACAAGAATGACGTCCCAGCGGAAATCATAGAAGACGGTCTGGTGCCGGAAATGGACTCGAAGTATCGAATGATTATTGTGGCCGCCAAACGCAGCAAGCAACTCCAGCGTGGCGCCCAGCCGCGCATCGAAATCGATCCCCAGAAACATAAACACACTCGCGTGGCGCTCGAAGAAGTGGTGCGGGGCAAAGTGAGCTTCAAGATCGAGGGGCAGGAATAATTCGCGTCGCTCAGCCAGAGTTTGGTCCTCGACTTCTTGCGAGCCACGGGCTCCGAATCATTTATCCCTTCTACCAATGAACGCGTTAGAAAGATCAAGACCGGCACGTTCGGAGTCGTGCCGGTCTTGTGCGTTACGCTATCTCAAGCGCAACGCCGCGCAGCACTGTCCGTTCTTCCCAGGTAACGAAAGTGTCTGCGACTGGAGATGCACTCTCGCCCACGTGCATCCCGAACCAAAAATAAGATCACCACGAAATAAGATCACCACGCCCAGCGGCCTTGTCGATGGCGGCATCGCTCCCGATTCGGGTGGCTCTCCCTCCCTCGCTCAACGGGCATTTGCAATTGAACCTGACTGGTTGGTAAGCGAGGTATTTCTTTCAATGCTGGTGCGGCTCACTGAAAATACGGGAGGATTCTAGCTACCGTTCACACGCCCGGCAATGAACTTTGGAAGTTACCTAATTCCTATTTATGTAAGATTTTTTGTATGGAGCGGCTTTGAACAAAAAGTCCCCGAGAACTCGAGCAAACAACTGACAATGCCCAAGACCGGCATTGATTCCCGTCACTCGCGAGACCGTGTGATTTCGTGGATCGTACCCTGACGAATCGCGGTGATACGATTCACGAAAGCACACTAAAGAACACGAACTGAGAGTTTTTGTGCAAAGCAGAAATAGCGGCAGAGGTCAGGACGGGTTCCCCATTTTTTGAAGGTGCAACGTAATTAACAGACGATTCACGAAAGCGGCCATCGCCCTTGACGCCGTGATCCGTGAGGCTGTTGCTGTCGCGCTTACATCCCTTTATAGTCAGGCCCGCCGCCACCCTCCGGCGTAACCCAATTAATAATTTGGTAGGGATCCATGATGTCGCACGTTTTGCAGTGAACGCAGTTGGAGAAGTTGATTTGCAAATGGCGCTTCGCCTTTGGCCTGGCCATATCTACAGTCGCAACCTCAGCCGGCAAAAGTTCGGGGGCGATAGCGCTAGTCACCGGCGCGGCCACATCTTCAACCATTTCATAGACGGCGGCGGGACAAAATCTCTGGCAGGGATTGCCGAACTCTTCTGCGCAGCGAGTGGCACAAATATTCGTATCCAGAACATGGAGGTGTGCCGGTTGATCTTCGTCGTGCGCCACGGCCGCATGGTAAACATCTGTGACTTTGTTGAAAGTCAGTTTGCCGTCAAAACGAAAACTTCCATAACGCTGCGAGGTATCATCCCCGCGATAGCCGTACGCTGAAAGTTTGCGCATCGCCTCGTGGCCCGGCTCTGCGTGATCCCGATCGAAGAGGCCCCAAGCCCGCCCGCCCGTGACAAACTGCAGACCGGCATTAGCGAGTCCGAGCCAGCGTCCATGGCGAAAACCCGCGTGAAAGTTTCTAAACTTTCTGAGTTCGGGCGTAATCCAACTTTCCCGGACCCGCTCTTCGTACGAACTCAGGGTGCTCGCCGAAACATCTCCCGCAATCAGGGCCTCAAAAATCGTTTCCGCGGCCAGCATGCCACTCTTAATTGCGGTATGGATTCCTTTCAACCGCGCTGAGTTCAAGAACCCTGCACAATCCCCCACCAGCAGGAAGCCATCGCCATAAAGTCGCGGCATCGCATGCAGGCCGCCGGCAGCGATCGCCTTGGCGCCGTAGCGAATCATCTTGCCACCATCGAGGAGTTTTGCCAGAAACGGATGCTGCTTATATCGCTGAAATTCTGCGTGCGGATCAAGCAGTGGGTCGCGATAGTCCAAGCCAGTCACATAGCCAACGTTGACGATGCGGTTCTGCATTCCATAGATCCAGCCCCCGCCGTAGGTCTGTGTATCGGATGGATAGCCCAAGGTGTGCGTCACTCGTCCGGCCGGGTAGCGATCATCGGGAAGCTCCCAAAGCTCTTTAACTCCAAGGCTGTAGACTTGCGGCTCGCGACCTTCATCCAACGCCAACCGTTGCACCAGTTTCTTTGTTAGCGAGCCTCTGACGCCTTCACCCAGCACGGTAATTTTTGCATGCAGATCGACGCCGGGTTCAAAGTTGGCCTTGCGCTTTCCTTCGCGATCGATCCCTTTGTCACCGGTGCGTACGCCGGTCACGCGATCCGTTTCGTCGTACAGCATTTCGGCCCCGGGAAACTCGGGGAAAATGTTGACGCCGGCCGCTTCGCACTGCTCGCCCAACCATGCTGTAAGCCGGTTCAACGAAACGATGTAATAGCCATGGTTCATCAGGGGCGGCGGTGTCAATGGCGAACGCAGCGAGTGGCTCTTGGTTAGATAAAGGAAATGATCTTCCTTCACCGGTGATTCCAGGGGCGCGCCCTTTTCCACGAAGTCCGGTATGAGCTCCGCCAGTGCCTTCGGATCCATGACGGCGCCGGAGAGAATATGAGATCCGACCGTTGCGCCCTTTTCGATGACGCCGATTTCTATTTCGCCAAGCGGCTTGCCTGTGCGTTTCCCTGCGGCAACCTCTTCGTTGTGAATCGCAATCAGACGGGTGAGGTGCAACGCCCCACTAAGATTGGCCGGCCCGGCGCCCACGAACACTACGTCCATTTCCAGACTGTCACGTTCCATTCAGGGTTACCTCTTCGAACTCTGACTTCACTCGAACAATGGCGCGGCCAAGCCCGAGGCCCAGACATAAATGAATCACCATTCAGTTTTTGCAGTATAGCAAAAGGGCCACACACGGCGAAGCAACATCTATCGTCTTAGAACTTTCTCGGACGCTTCCGGCTGGTGTACACTCCCGAAGCTAAACCTAAGACACATGAACCTAACCTCCAGACGAAAGACATATCAAAGACTCGGGGCTGTCGTTATCGCCTGTTCCTTGCTCTCAATTTTCATGCGAACCGTTGAAGCGTGCGGTCCGTTTTCTCTGAACGCGATTTTCACTTACTCCAAGCATCCGGATATGCCGCTTGATGCGTTCGTGAAGGGAAATATCGGTGTGCTGCAACCGTCATATGCGCGCTCGTATCTCTTCGCCGCATATCGCCAGGTGTCGGGTTTGAAGTTTGATCAAGAAGAGCAAAGCGCGCTGCTTGAGTTATGGAAAGACCGACTGGACGATAGTGGAGGGCCGTCCGACGACGAAGCCGTGAAGCCGTGGAGCGATGCGCGCGCAACGATTCCAGGCATACCCGCGCCGCCACAGATTGGGATCTATCGCAACCGCGAAAAACCGAACGATTACGAGAGCTATCTGAACTGCCAAGGCGACGCCTTTGCGACTGCCGCTAATACCCTTAATGAACGCAAGCAGAGATACGGCGCCGATAGTGCGGAAATAAGGGATTGGGTCCAGGCACAGGACGCCGTATTCTCAAATTGTTCCGCAGGCCAAAATATTCCAAGTCCAGCGGCCTTAACCGCGCCTTCATGGCTCAAGAGCGATCGCGCCTACCAGATCGCCGCCGGAAACTTCTACGCTGCGCGATTCGCTGAGGCGAAAGATCAATTCGCTGCAATCGCCGCCGACGGCACGTCAACGTGGTCTCAAACCGCTGCCTATATGGTAGCGCGAACCTCCTTGCGCCAGGCAGGTTTGGGAAAGGAAGACGAGCGGCAAGCGGCGCTGACCGAGGCTGAAGCTAAGCTGCAGGGGATCCTCCGCGATAATCGTCTCTCGGCGCAACACCATGCGGCCTACCGGTTACTGAGCCTGGTGCGTCTGAGGCTCCGCCCAGAGGAGAAACTGCACGAGCTCAGCCAGTCCATCTTGAAAAGAAATGCGGGCGAGACACTGAAACAGGACCTTTGGGATTACACGATCCTCCTGGACAAGTTCCTGGGCGACAGTGAAGAAGGCGCCAAACCAAACAACCTTTCGGTCGCCATACTGGCGGACGACGTTACCGATTGGATCGTTACTTTCGAGAATGGCAAGCCCGTCGCGCTGGATCACGCCATGGAGAGGTTTACAAAGACTTCTTCGCTTCCATGGCTGATTGCTGCCCTGGCAAAAGTCGAAGCAAAGGATCCCAGGGCTGCATCTCTGATCGATGCGGCGGCACACGTGGATCGTCGGTCGCCAGCTTTTGCCTCGGCAACTTATCACCGGGTGCGCCTTTTGATGGATAGCGGAAAAGAGGCAGCCGCGCGTGAGATCCTGGATCAGTTTTTGGGCGGCGATCGAAAGCAGATTCCTCCTTCGGCGCTGAATCTGTTTCTCGGCGAGCGAATGCTTCTGGCGCGCACTTTGTCTGATTTTCTGCGAGACGCGCCTCGTCCTCCCGCAGGTGTTTCTTACGATGAGGATGGGCGAGAACTTCCTGCTGATGCAGATGAAACCGGAAGACCAAAGGACGAGACCACGCTGTTTGATCAGGATGCCATCACGCTGATGAACGAAGGGATCCCGCTGGTCACACTCGTTGCAGCCGCGAGTTCAACTGCGCTTCCCCCGCACCTGCGCCGCGATGTAACCCAAGCGGCCTGGCTCCGCGCCGCGCTCCTGGATCGTCGTGAAGAGGCCAATAGGCTGACACCGCTGTTAGCCGGCCTGTACCCGCAGTTAAGAGAGCTGCTCGATGTGTACGGAAAAGAAAGCGCGACCGAATCACGAAAGTCCGTCGCTATTTTCATTGCCTTGCGGTTTCCCGGTTTGCGGCCCATCGTAACCGCCGGCGTGGGACGCTCCATCCCCCTGGATGAGGTGGATAGTTATCGCGACAATTGGTGGTGTTTGGCAGGCAGCAATGGTCCGAACTCGAACCCGGACGAACCAGGGGAACCCGCCAGCAAACGGCCTCGCCGCCAACTGCCGATCTTTCTCTCGACAGCAGAGCACACGGCGGCGGCGACAGAAATGACCAGGCTCAATGTACTCGGCTCCGGCCCTAACTATTTGTCACGTATGGCGATCGAATGGGCAAACCGGGAGCCTGCCGATCCGCGCGTCCCGGAAGCCCTTCATCTAGCAGTGACCGCTACTCGGCGAGGTTGCACCGATAAGGAGACGGGCCGGTGGTCCAAAGCGGCGTTTGATCTGCTGCACCGGAAATATCCGCGCAGTCCCTGGACAGCGAAAACGAAATACTGGTTCAAGGACTAATTCCCCCGCTTGAAAGCAACCGTAGATTCCATCATGAACAGCACCTCGCACACTAATAGTCTAATTAATGAAACAAGTCCCTACCTGTTGCAACATGCTCACAATCCCGTGGATTGGTATCCATGGGGCGCGGAAGCTTTGGATAAGGCGCGCGCTGAGGACAAACCGATCCTGCTCAGCATCGGTTATTCGGCTTGCCACTGGTGCCATGTCATGGAGCACGAATCCTTTGAAAACGAAGAGCTTGCGGCCCTCATGAATGAGCACTTCGTAAACATCAAGGTCGATCGGGAGGAGCGGCCCGACCTTGATCATATCTATATGAACGCCGTGCAAATGATGACTGGCCAGGGTGGCTGGCCCATGACTGTCTTTTTGACGCCGGAGGGCGTTCCCTTCTTCGGCGGTACTTACTTTCCTCCAGAGGATCGTTATCAAATGCCCGGATTTCGCCGCGTGCTGATCAGCATGGCGGAGTCTTACCGGGCCCGACCCGACGACATCGCCCAAACCGCCCAAGCGATGCGCCAGGAGTTGGCCCGCACGAGTGTGTCCAGCGGCTCAAACGAAGTAATCGCCAAATCACTGTTGGATAGTGCCTATACGAACATCGCCCGCAATTACGACAATCGGAACGGTGGCTTCGGTGGAGCGCCGAAGTTCCCTCCTGCTATGGCGCTGGAGTTCTTCCTGCGCACGCATCATCGCACCGGCAATGCTGACGCGCTCTCAATGGTCCAGGAGACCTGTCGCAAGATGGCCGAAGGCGGGCTGTACGACCAGTTAGGCGGTGGATTCCATCGGTACTCAACAGACGCGCGCTGGCTGGTGCCTCACTTCGAAAAGATGCTCTACGACAATGCCTTGTTGTCGCGACTGTATCTTCATCTTTATCAACTGACCCACGAAGATTTTGCGCGGCGTATCGCCGAAGAAACTCTCGATTATGTGCTGAGGGAAATGACCGACAAGGCCGGCGGATTTTATTCAAGCCAGGACGCCGACTCCGAAGGTCATGAAGGTAAGTTCTTCGTCTGGAGTGCGGAAGAGATCTCCGAAGCCCTCGGCGAATCCGATGCTGACATGTTCTCCGCCTACTATGACGTTAGCCAAGTCGGAAATTTCGAAGGGTCAAATATTCTCCATGTGACTCGGTCGCTGGATGAACTGGCCGCGCAGTTTGAGGTGCCCGTCGAAGAGTTGAGTGCAGTACTGGAACGCGGCCGCGAGCGTCTTTTCACAATCCGCGAGACCCGGGTGAAACCCGGCCGGGACGAAAAAGTCTTGACAGCGTGGAATGGTTTGATGCTGGTAAGTTTCGCGGAAGCGGCCGTAATCCTTGGGCGTGACGACTACCTCGCCGCGGCCATCGCCAACGCCGACTTTGTCCTCGGAAGTATGCGGAGTCGCGGATTACTTCTACGTACGTGGAAAGACGGAGCTGCCAAGCTTAACGGATACCTCGAGGACTATTCCTGCTTTATCGATGGGTTGATAGCGCTCTTCGAGGTCACTGGCAATATTCGTTGGCTGGACGAGGCCCGAACGCTTTCTCGGACGATGGTTGAAGAGTTCTGGGACGATCAAGACGGCGGATTTTTCTTTACCGGCAAGAGCCATGAAACCTTGATAGTCCGCTTCAAGGATTACCTGGACAATGCGACCCCGTCAGGAAACTCCGTAGCTGCGGATGTCTTCTTCCGGTTGAGCCATCTTCTTGGTGACGAAGCCTACGCGCGCAAAGCCGTCACTATCCTTAGGTCTAGCAGTCAAACGATCGCGCGCTATCCCTCAGCCTTTGGGCGGGCGCTTGGTGCTATGGACTTTTACCTCTCAGCCCCGAAAGAAATCGCTTTGATAGGCGACCCGGCGGCGGCTGACACGCTGGCGCTGAAGCGAACTATCTGGGGAGCTTATCTTCCCAACAAGGTTGTAGCCTTCAACCAGGGAGAGGCTCCGGAATCAGACCTTATTCCACTCCTCCGCGATCGCCTGCAGGTTGACGGACGGGCTACCGCTTATGTGTGCGAGAACTATGCTTGTCGCGCGCCTGTCACAAATCCCTCAGATTTACTCGCCCAACTCACCGTCGCTCCTAATCCTTGAATCGCTCGCACCCGTTAACCCGGCTAAGGATCAGTCGGGTCACCCGCTGACAGCAGGCTTAACTGATTGGGTTTCCAAGGCGATACACCTCCCTAGAGGCCAAATAATTGGGTTGACGGGTAACGCCTAAAAAGCTATCCTTGCGCCCAGTGCCAAACAGTGTTGGCACATTCCTAGAAGGTTTAAACCCCTTCCTCGTCCGTGGCGACGGACTCAATCCATCGCGCTCAATCCTAAACAGTGCTGCTTGATGAGGCCTGCGACAGTGGGTCTCCCGCTACACCAACGCTTTAGACAAAGGGAAAATTCGCTCATGCTAAAAGGAAACTGGAAGAGCTTTGGCCTCCTCGGCGTGGTCACCCTCGTGGGTGGCATTCTGCTCGTCCTCGGGGCGCTAAATACGTTGCGGCTCCCATTCTCGGGCTGGACAGGTCTGGGCCCGTTTGTGGCTTTGCTGGTATTGACCATCGCCGCCAGTCGCTTCACCGTCCCCGTCACCAACGCAATGGGTGTCGCCAAGAGCCAGAAGTCGGTAGCTGACGCTTTTATTTTCCTCGCCGTCATGATGTATGCCTTGCCCCCCGCCCGGAATTTTGGTCCGGCGATGTTGTTGGCCGCAGTCGTAGGCTTCATCTCCACTTACGGCCTCGCCGATCGGCGCTCAGTGGTGTTCACCACGGCGACTGCCATTACTTCTACCTTTATCGCTTCATTCTTTTACCGAATACTGGTCTTCGTTTTCGCCGGCGACGTGGTCACATCGGGCCGGCAACTCTCGTTTGACATCCTGCTGTTTCCCCTTTGCGTGTTTGCTATCACCCAGTACTTCCTCAGCACCTTCGCCGCTGCGGCGTTCATCGGATTCAATTCTGGACAAACGCGTCCCTTGCTTTCCAAAGACAGTCTCGTCTGGACGCTTATTACGCAGGTCGCAGGGGTTGCGGCTGCCGCACTGTTCTATTCAGCCCTCCGCGGGGGCGGGATACCATTCGTCTTCATTGGTCTCCTCATGATCGTGTTGGTTCACATGCTTTATCGCTTCAATGAGAATCGCGTGAACGAAGTGCGCCAGGCTGAGAATGAGAAGTCACTGCATATTGAAGAGATGGCGCGGCTGCACATGAATACCATTGAATCGCTAGCTATCGCGATCGATGCGAAGGACCAGACCACTCATGGCCACGTACGGCGCACCCAGATTTATGCTACTGAAATGGGTAAGCTGTTGAGAGTCAGCCAGAACGAGTCTCAAGCTTTGTTGGCCGGAGCGCTACTGCACGACATCGGCAAACTGGCGGTGCCTGAGTACATTTTGAACAAACCCGGAAAGCTGACGGAGTCGGAGTTCGCCAAGATGAAAATCCACCCGACGGTTGGGGGGGACATCCTGAAGCGCGTTAACTTTCCCTACCCCGTCGAAGATATCGTGCGTTATCACCACGAGAAATGGGACGGCAGCGGGTATCCCAAAGGACTGCGCGCGCAAGCCATTCCGCTGGTTGCGAGAATCATTTCGGTAGTCGACTTCTACGACGCCACCCGCTGCGATCGGCCATATCGCAAAGGGATGAAACGTGAAGACTCACTCGCTCTGCTTCAGAAAATGGCCGGGTCAGCCTTCGATCCAAAGCTCGTCGCCTTATTCACCGAGCATGTAGCAGAGTTTGACAATCTGATAGGACAACAGGATATCCAGGAACAGGTTGCGTCAGAAACTATCGACCTGGTGACGAAAGCCCGCCCAGACGCCGGCCTCGCGTCGGATATTCTGGGAGCGCCGGACAATTCGTTCGGGTTCCGGTCGATTACTGAGGCCCAGCGCGAAGTATTTGCACTGCACGAGATTGCGCAGACGATCGGATCGTCGCTGAATATGCTCGATACAGTCGCCCTGGTTTCCAACAAGCTGCGGGCGATTGTCCCCTTCGACAGTTGCATCATTTTCATTGTCGATGAG
Organism: Blastocatellia bacterium; assembly: GCA_033856235.1. Classification (GTDB taxonomy): domain Bacteria; phylum Acidobacteriota; class Blastocatellia; order Pyrinomonadales; family Pyrinomonadaceae; genus DASXRU01. Next base: position 22,755 of record JAWVFI010000076.1, read on the forward strand.
AAGTCAGGGAAAGCGGTCGCGATTCACACTGCCGGCGATCATGCCGACGTTTTCGCGCGACGCCGCATGAGCGTCGGCGACGGCATTACAGGATGGGTCATCGCCAACGCTCGATCCATGTGTAATGCGTCTCCGGAATTGGATCTTGTTGGTGTCCCTGAGGACATTGCGCGGAACTATCGAGGCGTGCTGGTATCGCCCCTGGTACGCGAAGATGGGGCGTTTGGCTCAATTACTCTTTACTCGAAGAGTCGCACGTCATATACCACCGAGCATGTGCGATTACTGGAGTCAGTCTGTCAGCATGCGTCTTCGGCATTGAACAACGCTCTTACTTTTGAAAAGACAAAGGAGAGCGCGCTGACGGATCCGCTTACGGACCTGCCTAATGCGCGAGGTTTCTACATGATGCTGGAACAACGAGTAGCGGAATGCCAGCGTCTCAATCGGGAACCGCTCTCCGTCATCAGCATGGATCTGGATCACTTCAAGAAGATAAACGATGACTACGGACACGCGGTCGGGGATCGCCTGCTGGCAAGCGTTGCTCGAGTTATTCGCAAGGAGTTGCGGCAGATGGACATTTTGACGCGTTATGCGGGAGATGAGTTCGTGGCGATCATGCCGATGGCGTCTCAAACGATGGCCGTCATGGTTGCAGAACGAATTCGCGCGGCGGTCGCCTCGCACCAGTTTTCCGTGCGAACCGGGAAAACTGTGACGGTCAGCGTGAGCGTTGGGATCTCCTGCTTCCCAGCCGATGGCGAGAGTACAGAGGAACTCCTAACTGCCGCCGCAAGGAACATGCAGCAGGATAAGCATTCGCGCAAAAACCTGATTACCCTGGCCGCCATGCCATCACCGGCCTCCGTTGACCATTTCCGGTAGTATCCGATCAATAAAAGATCAGGCGCACACTGTCCATGGACAGTGTGCGCCTTTCTTTTTGAACGCATTTTGCAGGAGGTGGCCCGCTCGCGTATAATCGCCGCCATTACGTTCTAAAATATTCAAGAGCTGGATGATCCCTGACGATGCGACACGGCCTTGGCGGGATCTGGTTAACTATCTACTCATGAGCAACGGGACCACAGAGGCGTCGAGCAGGGCTGGCGCCAAAGACCAGGGCGCTGCCAGCGTCGTCAATGATCAGGCCGCTGCCGCGTCTCCTTCCGCTGCAACAAAGGACGCTAAAAAGCTCAAAGCCGATCAAAAGCGTCGATTGGAAGCGATCGATCACGAGACTCTCATCGGCCTATTTCGCCAAATGCTTCTGGTCCGGCGGTTCGAGGAAAAGTGCGCTGAGTCTTACAGCTTGGGAAAGATTGGCGGCTTTTGCCACCTTTACATTGGCCAGGAAGCTGTAGGCATTGGCGCGCTCTCCGTTCTGCGTCCGGACGACTACGTACTTACAAGTTACCGCGAGCACGGACAGGCCATTGCCAAAGGCATTTCACCAGATGCGGTGATGGCCGAGCTATACGGGAAAGCAACGGGCTGCTCCGGAGGCAAGGGCGGTTCAATGCACATGTTTGATTCCAGCGTGAATTTCCTGGGGGGGCACGGCATTGTCGGAGGACAAATCCCCCTGGCGACGGGCGTTGCCTTTGCTTCGAAATACCAGGGTACAGACAAGGTGACTTTGTGTTTCTTTGGCGAGGCCGCAGTCAATCAAGGCGCCTTTCACGAATCCCTGAACATGGCCCAGCTCTGGAAACTTCCCTGCATTTACATCTGTGAGAATAATCAATACGGAATGGGTACCTCCCTGGAGCGGGCCATGTCACTGCAAGACGTAGCGCAAAAGGCTTGCGCCTACGATATCGCTTCAGAGTTCGTCGATGGGATGGATGTGCTGGCTGTCCGGGAGGCAGCGCAACGCGCAGTTGAGAGGGCCCGTACCAAATCCCTTCCTACCCTGCTTGAGTTTCGAACCTATCGCTTCATGGGCCATTCGATGTCGGATCCGGGAAATTACCGGACGAGAATGGAGATCGAGAAACATCAGGAGCGCGATCCTCTAAAGCTGTTTCGGGCGACGTTGGAAGAAGAAGAAATTCTGACGCCCGCCAAAATCGCCACTATGGAGGAAGAGGTAAAGGCCGAAGTAGCTAAGGCTGTGCGGTTTGCCGAGGAGAGCCCAGAACCTGAGCCCGGAGAGCTGAACACTAACGTTTACGCGAATCCACTGTGACGCTTTCTGATTTCCGATCAGCCCAGGCGAACGAGGAATAGATGCCAGTAATAACCATGCGGGACGCGCTTAACCAGGCGCTGCGAGAAGAGCTGCAACGTGACGGGAATGTCTTTCTGATGGGTGAAGAGGTTGCTGCGTATCAGGGCGCCTATAAGGTTACGCGCGGTCTGCTCGAGGAGTTCGGTGACAAGCGAGTTATTGATACGCCCATTACCGAGCTTGGATTCGCCGGGCTGGGCGTCGGCGCAGCTATGGCTGGCTTGCGACCCATCGTTGAGTTCATGACTTTTAACTTTTCCATCCTGGCGACGGACCAAATCATCAATTCCGCCGCGAAGATGCTTTACATGTCAGGCGGGCAATTCAAGATACCGATCGTTTTTCGCGGACCTGGCGGGTCAGCTTTTCAGGTTTCTTCACAGCACTCGCAAGCACTGGAGTCATGGTTTGCTTACTTCCCCGGACTAAAAGTCGTGATGCCTTCGACTCCGGCCGATGCGAAGGGCCTGCTAAAAAGCGCCATCAGAGATGATGATCCAGTGATCTTCATTGAGCAGGAGCGCATGTACGGTATGAAGGGTCAGGTATCAGAGGACCCTGAACTGATCATTCCGATCGGGAAAGCCGATGTTAAGCGCGAAGGAAGCGATGCGACCATCGTGGCCCGGTCGCTTATGGTTCCGCTGGCCCTCAAGGCTGCAGAGGAACTTGAAAAGGATGGAATCTCCTGCGAGGTCATTGATCCCCGGACGATCCGGCCACTTGATATTGAAACCATCGTCGCATCAGTAAAAAAGACAAACCGGGCGGTGATCGCAGAGGAGTCACACCCCTTCTGTGGTGTCGCGGCCGAAATCAGCGCGGAGATTACGGAACAAGCGTTTGACTATCTTGATGCGCCGGTGAGGCGCGTTTCCGGCGCTGATGTGCCGATGCCTTACGCAAAGAACCTTGAGAACCTGGCAGTTCCTGGCGTCGCTCAAATCATCGCAGCGGTTCGCGAAGTGGCCTACGTGTAAAGTTTGCTATTTCTCTTCTCTATCGTCGCTCGTCGTAAAGGATAAATCCGCATGGCAAATCAGGTGGTGATGCCCAAACTTTCGCCCACTATGGAGGAGGGCCAGCTTTCGCGTTGGTTGAAGAAAGAGGGCGACACTGTTTCCATGGGAGAACCGATAGCTGAAATCGATACTGACAAGGCCACCATGGAGATGCAGGCGCTGGGCAATGGCGTACTCCGCAAGATCCTGATCAAAGAAGGCGAAAGCGCTCCGCTCGGCCAGGTGATTGCGATCATCGGCGAAGCTGACGAAGACATTTCATCATTGCTCCAAAGTGCTCCAGTTGCTGCGCCAAAGGCGAGCAAAGACGCAGAAGACAACCAGCCTGTGGCGACGGCCGACGAAGATAACGGTTCCTCCGCTGTTGAAGCCCCAGCCAAAACAGCGCCCGCCCTTAACGTTGTTGAGGAAGCGAGCCCGGAACCGCAATCGCCCGACCGGCTTGTCGTATCCCCGATTGCAGCTCGTATGGCCGCTGAAGCCGGCGTCAATCTCAGTTCCCTTAGCGGCAGTGGCCCCGGCGGCCGCATCATCAAGCGTGACGTCGAAGCGGCGATGTCAGGGGCTGGAAACAGCAAGGGATCTCAACCCAGCGCAACGCAACGACCGGCGTCCGGAATGAAGAGTGGGGCTCCTGCAAAGGAATCGGCGATCACCGGCGCGTCGCCCTATCGCGATGTGCCCATGAGCGAAATGCGACGCACCATCGCCCGCCGCCTGGTGACATCGATTGGGCCAGTTCCCCATTTCTTTCTGACTACCGAAGTGGAGATGGATCGCGCCGCAGACTTGCGACAGGCCCTAAACGAAGTTTATCCGCAGCAGAAACTCAGTCTTAACGACATCATTGTTAAAGCAGTGGCGTGGGCCCTGATGCAGAACCCAGACGTTAACGCTTCCTTCCAGGACAAGGTGGTCCGTTACTATGAGCGGGCGGATATCGGCGTAGCGGTCGCGACCGACAACGGATTGATAACTCCGGTGATACGCGCTGCGGAATCAAAATCGATAAGCGAGATCAATAGCGAGATACGCGAGCTGGCCGAGCGGGCGCGGGCCCGAAAGCTAGCCCCGGACGAATACACGGGTGCGACTTTTTCGGTGAGCAACCTGGGGATGTACGGCATCGATGAATTCACCGCAGTGATCAACCCTCCGGAGGGCGCGATCCTGGCGGTAGGAGCTATGGCGCCGAAGCCAATTGTTAAGAACAACGCGATCCAGATATCCCAGATAATGCGGGTGACGATGTCCTGCGACCATCGCGTGATTGACGGTGCTGTGGGCGCGCAGTTTCTACAGTCATTCAAGAAGGCGATGGAGAACCCCCTGCGCCTAATAGTTCCCGAATCGGCGTGAACTACCCGAGTGGTTAGAGCCGGGGTCGGGCGCAATAAATACAACTGATACGCCGATGATCAGATCGGGCTTCCAGTCCGATCTATTTTTATGCCAACAGAAAAGCAGTCGCAGCTCGATGACGATGAAAGGCGTAACGCTTCCCAAGTCCCGGAGAATGTGCAGCCGCTGGCTAGTCACTCTTCCTGGGGTAGTCGCTTCGCACCTCATCTGGCGCTCGTGCTGGTTCAGCTCTTGTTTGGAACCTGGCCCATCTTCGGCAAGATCGCTTTGCGGTCCCTGCCCACCACTGGTCTGGTAATGTTCCGTGTGGTGGGGGGCGCAATTGCCCTCACCTTCATGCAACAGTTCAGAAAGAAGCAGGGAAAGCTAAGCAGATCTGATCTCGGGTGGCTGGCGGTCTGCAGTCTCCTGGGCGTCACACTGAACCAACTCCTTTTTGTGAAGGGCCTGTCTCTAACTACTGTAATAAACGCGACGCTGCTGGGAACAACGATCCCGATTTTCGCCTTGCTGGTGGGGGCGGCAATGGGTTATGACGCGTTGTCCTGGCGCAAGATGATAGGTATTGGAATCGCGGCTGGCGGGGTCATTTATCTAATCGATCCGTTTCGGGCTGATTTCACACGCGCTAACACAATCGGGAACCTGCTCATTGTGGGCAATTCCCTCGCCTACGGCGCATACATTGCCCTGTCCAAGGGCCTCGTGAGGCGCCATGGAGCTTTAAATGTGATTACCTGGTTGTTCCTGATGGGATGTGTGGTCACGGCCCCGCTGGGCGTCGGAACGCTCGCGCGGACTCCCGTACTCACCTGGTCGTGGGAAGTCTGGCTGGTCCTGCTCTACATCGTGCTGGTGCCAACGGTCGGCGCGTACTACTTGAATGCATGGGCGCTGGCCCGAGTCGAGCCCAGCACCGTCGCGGTTTACATTTACCTACAGCCGTTGATTGCGTTCGCTCTTGCACCGGCGATTCTCGGTGAAGCCTGGAGCGTCCGTACCGTTTTGGCCTGCTTGCTGATCTTCACCGGCGTTCTCGTCGTGACTCGACGCGGTCGCAGCCGTGCCATAGTAGAGATTGCCGAGCATCCCGAAGCATTAGGCCACTGAGCGGCCGGCGGCATGCGGTTAGGCCGCGACAGCGTTATCACGCTCGCCAAAGCAGCGACTGATCCCGTCGGCATCGACGGTGTCGTGTTCCATTAACTCTACAACCAACTTCTCGATCGAAGAACGGCTTTCGCGCACCGCATCCGCAGCGCGTTTCATCTGAAAGTTCATAATCTCGCTGGTAGCCTTCTCCACGCGATCCAGGAGGGCCTGGCTGCGCTGCTCATCCGGTTTGCCCAGGTGGATGGGACCAAGCGGACTCATTCCGAACTCTGCCACCATGCGACGCGCTATTTCCACGGCCCGCTCAATATCATTGCTGGCTCCAGCCGTCATGGTTGCGAGCAGTATCTCTTCGGCCGCTCTGCCTCCCAGTAACATCGCAATCTGATCTTCAAGATATTCTCGCTTCTTCATCCAGCGATCGCGCTCCGGCAAGGACTGCGTTACACCCAGCGCACGACCACGCGGCAGGATCGTCACCTTGTGAATCGGATCGGCGTTTTTTACGGCTAAGCCGACGGCAACGTGACCTGCTTCATGGACCGCGGTCGCGTAGCGCTCGTCTTCATCCATGAGAAATCCCTGACGCTCCGCGCCCATCAGGATCTTGTCGCGTGCGTATTCGACGTGCGGCCGAGCAATTGCGGTCGCGCCATCACGTGTGGCTGAAATGGCCGCTTCGTTCAAGAGGTTCGCCAAATCCGCACCCGAGAAACCAGGAGTGCCGCGCGCAATCCAATCGAGATCCAGTTCCGGTTCCAGAGCCAAGCCCCGAGCATGGACTCGAAGAATTGCTTCACGGCCACGCGCATCAGCCAAATTCACCGTAATCTCCCGGTCGAAGCGCCCCGGCCGAGTCAGCGCCGAATCAAGAATGTCTGGCCGGTTAGTTGACCCGAGCACGACCACTCCGGCCGACCGGTCAAAACCATCCAATTCCACCAGCAGCTGGTTAAGAGTTTGATCTTGATCAGTCGCCGCCGAATCGCCGCCACGTCCGCGCTGTCGCCCGAGGGCATCGATCTCGTCAATAAAGATGACGCACGGTGAAAGCTTCCGCGCCTCGGCAAATAGCCGGCGCACACGTGCGGCCCCGAGTCCCGCAAATTTTTCCTGAAAGCTTGAGCCCGACACTGAGAGGAACGGCACGCCCGCTTCATTGGCAGCCGCACGTGCCAGCAGGGTCTTCCCTGTTCCGGGCGGGCCGGACAGAAGGATGCCGCGTGGAGCCCGCCCACCCAGCCTTCCAAAGCTGACCGGATCGCGCAGGAATTCGATGGTCTCGGACAATTCTCTCTGCGCCTCGTTCACGCCGGCTACATCGGCAAAGGTGACGTCCTGTTTGCCGGCGGAATCAACGAGGCGAAAACTCCCGCCGCGTCCATTCATGCTGGCATACACACGCCAGCCTACGAAACCCAGCGTCAACAACGTGACGATCGGCACGATCCAGTTCAGCGCCGTCGCTATCGCCGCTGCTCGCGAAGGCCGAAACTCAACAGGGACATTATTCTTCCTGAAGGTCTCAGCAATCTCCTGCTGCGCAGCTTCATTTGTGATGACCGCTTGCGAAATCGTTCCATCGTGGGCGGTCACCGTTACCTGTTCACCTTCCACGGTCAAAGTCGCAATTGTGGTTCCTGCGCCCAGCGCATGGAGCGCGGTGTAGTTAATGCTTTTAACCACTGGTCGACGGTTCTGATAGCCCACCAGGACGAAGGTAGCCGAAATCAGGAACAGCAAAAGAATCGCCACGGAGATGTTTTTCTTTTGCGAAGAGGGGATCAAGCGCAGCAAAGGGGATGACATGGGCGTAACTCCATTTGACGGCTACACCAGGCGCCGTACAGTAAAGCTTGGGTATCAAGCAAAGGGTAAAGCGAGGAGCAACGGAAGAAAGCAACCCGCAGGATATGCTCTGTCAAGGGTGACTTTTTGTCAGCGAGGGGGCGCTGAACGAATTGTCGAAGCCAAATTTAGCAGCCGACGGAAGTGAAGTCTAGTCAAAACGACTCTTTACAGCTTGATCGGAAACAAAACAGAGCCGGAACTGCAACCGTGGCAGGTTTCCGTACAAAGACATCCTGATGTGAGACCTCCAACGAGCAGGAGGGAATTATTTTAACCCGCTAACTCTTTGCATAAGTGTAGTTATCCCTCCTGACACTTGAAGCAGCGGAGGCTGGCACATCCATTGCTCAAGTAACCGCGACACTTGCAGTCAACCGAGATTATTGAGATATCAGGTCTGAAAAGAAGGAGACAACAAAATGCTTTGGACAATTATTGTAGTGCTTCTGGTTCTGTGGTTACTGGGATTCGCCGTTTTTCATGTGGGTTCTCTGATCCACCTGATTCTGGTCGTGGCTTTGGTCGTGCTGGTCATCAACCTGCTTACGGGAAGGCGAACAGTTTAGGGCTCCGGTGACATCTACGGCAGTGCTCTAACTTTCAGTCCTCACCCTTTCTCGGTTGGCCGAGGTAGTCAACCATTGATGTGTGACGGACAGCGCCGTCGGGCGCATGGTGAAAGGAGAACATAAATCATGTTGTGGACGATCCTGGTTATTCTTTTGGTCCTGTGGCTAATCGGCGCGGTCGCGAACGTTGGGCCGCTGATCCATCTATTGCTGGTGGTCGCGCTCGTGGTTTTCTTGATTAACTTGCTAACTGGGCGGCGGACGGTCTAAGGCCGATTCGAAAAGCCGGCAACAACCTGAGGGGTGGGAAGCTTTTGTTTCCCGCCCCTTTCGTTATTTGAGGTCCTGGTTACAGTTGCGACACTGTTCGCGCCGTCTGGCATTCAAGGTTCCGCATCCCAGGCACCGAATGTACATAGTGCGCGCAAACCAGTTGGTGATCAGGGCGCTGGAAATGAGAATTCCAAACAAGACCGCGAGGCTCAGCAGCGTGTCCTTCACTCTTTGTACCTATCCTCGAAACATTTTACTCAAGTACCAGCGATTCGCTTCTCCGGTGACTTCGAATACTAATCGTTGAGAAAGAGCGCGTAGCTATGTTAATGTGCTTCGCGATCCTGCAGTTAAGTTTTGCATCACTCGCCGGGAGCTAGCATGTTCGACATCATAGAAAAACATTGGCCCATGTCGGTGGGTGACGGCAAGGCAACGCGCAAGAAAAAACCGCGTATCCTGGCCATCACGACAGACTGCTGCACCGGTTGTGCCGGATCGCCTGCGTGCATTGAATACTGTCCGATCGAAGCCTGCATGTTTTGGGTCCCGGACGAGGACCATCCTCCTTTTGGACGGATTGAAGTCGATTCTTACCTTTGTATCGGTTGTCAGAAATGCACCAGCAAAGGCCCTGACGGAGCTTTCCTTGACGGATGCCCCTGGGACGCGATTGAGATGGTTCCCACTGAGGATTGGGAAGCGATGCACGGAATCAGTTTGCCCGATGCGCCTCCCGCCCCGCCTGCTTAACAAATAAATCACTTCGTAACTTACCTGCGGCTCTGAATGGCTTTGGTCGTCAGGGCCGCTTGTTCTTTTATCTTGCTCGACATGTTGGCAGTAAGCCGTTGGATTTCCGCAACATCATCGGTCCCACCCACAAATCCAAGAGCCAGAAGCGCCTCCGCGACACTGCGTTCGTCGGGGGCGACTGAAACCAAACCATCGCCGGAGCGGACGCGCTTCGCTTCGGAAGTGAGGACCTTCTCAATCGATCCCGGAAGCGGAGAGCGTATCTCCTGGATGCGAAGATCATCCAACTCGAGTCGCGCCAGCATCGTTCCGACGCTTACCTTTGAACCGGTGGGAAGGGTGCTTCTGACAATTCCCTCGACCGGCGCGGTTACCGTGAAGGACTGCAACGCTGCCAGCAGTTCCGGCCGCCCCCGATCATCGCCAAAGCGCGTAATTCCAAGAGCGGCGTTGCGACGCACGATAGGTTCCGGATCACTGAGCAACCGGGCCAGCGCCGCATGAAATTCATCCGATTGGTTGTCCTGGCCCATCACCCAGGCCGCGGTTTGTCTAATCTCCATCGCGCTACTCCCAGCCAGCGATACGATCTGCGGATACCAATGCTGCACCGACTTGTCGCCCACTTCGATTCGGGCTTCGATTTGGGTTAAGGCGTGCTGTACATGACGTGGACTTCCCTGCTCACTCAGATATTTGTCGACAGTCTCGTCAGATAAGTTGCGCCCGAACCAGGTGAAGTACCACGCCAGGAAAGGCATGACAATAAACAACGCCGCGACAATAACGAGGGGCAGAGGTGAGCGCCGGCGGACAGGCGCGACCATTGCTTTACTTGCTGTGGCTTCACCTGAGGCCAAGGTTCCGGTTGAACCATTTCCGGAGATGTTAGAGGGAGGGGTAGGCATGGTAAAGCATGACGTACACAATGACGCCCGTAACTGAGACATAAACCCACAACGGAAACGTCCAGCGGGCGATTTGGCGGTGCCCGGCGAAGTTTCCTCGCGCGGCGCGGAAGGTCGTGAGCACAACCAACGGGACAATTACGATGGCCAAAACGACATGGCTGATCAGGACCGTGAAATAGAATGGCCGTACCAGACCCTGCCCCAAAAACTGCGTCTCGCCGTGATAGTAATGGTAAGTGAGATACGAAATCAGAAAGAGTGTTGAGGTGACGAGTGCGCTCACCTGGCAATTACGGTGTTCCCTGATGCGCCGCTGCCTGATGTAGCGATAGCCTGAGAGCAGAAGTATGGCGCTGGTCGTATTCAGGAACGCATTGAGATGGGGCAGCAGGTAGAGTTTCGACAACATGAATGGGCCTTATTATCGCAGGACGGAATTGCTATCGCTGCCTTCGCTCATCCATGCGCCGGCGGTCGGTACTGTTTCCTAAGGTTGTTTCCGGGATTTCATGTCAGAGACCATGCGCCGGACATCCGGAGGCATGGGCCGGCCCTTGGCATCGGTAGTTACCGGAGCATTACCTGCGGAGACAACGGCGGGCTTACCCTTCCCTTTCATGAAAGGAACTCGAATAACTCCGCGGGAAAACATGTCGAGCGCCGGAACTGATAGAAACAACATCGCGAGCATTACCCAAACCAGGGTGATGAACAGACTGTCGGTCGAAAGAAAATTCCCTTCCGACAAAAAATTCAAAACCGCCAGGGCCAGGAAGGCCAGCGCCGCCAGCACGCAAAGCAGGTTAAGAATCCGACCCTCGCCGCCCATTGAGTTAGCCTCCGAATGTGTTGCTGCGGTCATCGTTGTCACCTGTCAGGAAATCTGCGCGTCTAAATTAATGCTTCGCTTTTGGCGCTGCCTGGGCACGTTCGGACATTTCCTCGTAGCCACAACGCTCGCACTGCCAGACAGGAAAAACCTCTCCAGCGTTGCCGGCGCCCTGATAGACCGCCCGGTTTGACGGGATGATCTTGCCGCCACATACGGGACAGGCGCGGCCTCGCACCGTTTGCACTTCAATATCCAATCCCAGCGGATTGTCATTACTCATGGGCCCCTAGTCCTTTGTCTCGTCGTCCGCGCCGCCCTTGCGATGACGGTAGGCGATGATGAAGATCGAACAAAAGATGGCGATCGGCGGAGTCAGCAGCACCAGCACGCCCAGATTCAACCCTCTCGCAAATACAGCATTCTGCACCGAGCCGCGACACATCGCACATTGCGCCCACGCGGGTTCCGCGATGGCCAGGCATGGCAACAGCGCTGAACCAAGTAGCAACAGTGCGCGCTGAGCAAACTTCACTGGGCCTCCACTGCCGCCGGCTTCACCGGATCTCTCAAGCCAAACGACCGGAAACTATCGGGAAAAAATGCCGACAACAGGCAAATGCAAAGCACCAGCGCCGGTATCAAAGTCAGGACAAGGGTCAAACGCTCAAAGCGCAAGTGCATAAAATACGCGACGATCAGTGCGGCCTTGATGATCGAAAGCCCCATCAGGATCGTCAGCATGTAGAAAAGCGGCAGATGAATGTAACCGAGAAACACTTCCACCCCGGTAATAACCAGCAGCCAGATCCAGATGGAGATGAAAAGCCGGTTACTGCCTGCGAAATGCTCAGCCTCCGCTGCGTGTGCCGTCATTGCTTTCCTCCGTTATCAGTGTGCGACTTTTCCGACGTCAATCGATAAGAGATAAATCAGCGGGAACACAAACATCCAGACCAAATCGACGAAGTGCCAGTAGAGCCCGCTGATCTCAATGTCCTCATGATTCAGTTTCTTGACGCGCATCGCGACCACAAACAGATATATCGCGCCGGTCAGAACGTGGAACATGTGCAGACCGGTGATGCCGAAAAATGTGGCCCCAAACAAAGGCGTGGCGCCGGGCCAACGCTCGGCCCATTCGTGCGGGAGTGCAAACGGCCGCAGCCCTTCGTCGATCAAGTGCTTCCATTCAATTCCGTGTAGCACGACGAACGCCAGGCCGAAGACGATGGTCAACAGGATCCATTTGCGCGCCTTCTCCTTATCGCCGCGCGAAGATGCCGAAACACCCATCACCATGGTCAGGCTCGAAGAGAGCAGGCAGAGTGTCATGATCGAAGAGAAAATGATGCTGGGTGAGAACGGGAACGGCGTCGGCCAGACGTTGGACGCGCGCACATAGGCATAACCAATCAGCAAAGAAGAAAACGTCAGCGAGTCGGAGACAATAAAAAGCCACATCCCCAGCTTCCTATGTCCGACGCGATAAGGCAGTACTCCGCCACCCCAATCGCCCGTCAACGAATCCGCGCGTGCTTCAGTGCTCACCTGTCACCTCCACGAAGTTGTTCAACAAAGTTTAGTAGTCGTTCTTGTACCGGCATTCGACAAACTGAAGTTTGTCGGACACACGCTATTTCCAAAAGAACAGCAGCAAAAACAAGTAAACCCACAGCCCGTCCATGAAGTGCCAGTAAATCGAAACTGCATCAACCGCTCCTACCCTTCGTGATTCGGCTGATACCGAGTCGCGGCGTTGTCGGGTCCGCAGCAGGAGAAACCCGAGAGCCAGTATTCCTCCCAACAAGTGGACGCCGTGGGCGGCAGTCAGCAGGTAGAAAAACGAGCTGTGCGGGTTGGTAGAAAGATAAACTCCCTGGCGCACCAGTTGGCGCCACGCGGCGAGCTGCGAAACCAGAAAGGCAACTCCCAGCACCGTCGTAATCAACACCCAGCGGCCATAAACGCCGTCGCGCTTCTCCTTCAAAGATCGACGCGCGCTTTCCAGCGTCAAGCTGCTGATTACAATTACCAACGTGCTCAGCCAGAGGACGCCCGGCATGCCTATCGGGCGCCAATCGTTTGACGACGCTGCACGAACTATGTAGGCGCTCGTCAGAGCAGTGAATAGCATCACCACGCCAGCCACCGCTACCCACATACCCATGCGATAGCGCGCCGCGTAGAGACGCGCGGGATCGGCGTCGTTTTTGCCGCCGCCATTGCGGTGAAAGCCGTTGCCTGGCCTCGAGCCCGGCCCGGAGCCAATGCCCTTATCGATCAGGCTCTCAGTGCGTGTGACCGTCGTGGCCATTTCCACTTGTATCTCCATGCGCCGACCCGTCGGGACCATTGGGGTCGTTTTGCATTATGAAATCATTGGGCGCGCCGGGAACCGCAAACTCGTAGGGCCCGCGATAAACAGTCGGCACGATGCCCGCAAAATTATCGTGGGGCGGTGGTGATGCCGTGGTCCACTCCAATGTAGTCGCCTCCCAGGGATTCGGGCCCGCGACCTTGCCCCTGAACATGCTCCAGAAGAGATTGAAGAAGAAAATGAGCTGCGCGATGACGGTCGCGATGGCTGCGATTGAGACGAGCAGCACAAGCGGGTGCAGCCGATCCAGGAACTGATACTCCGTGAACTGGGCATAGCGCCGGGGCATGCCGACGATTCCCATGATGTGCATCGGAACGAAGATGCAATAAACTCCGACGAACGTGATCCAGAAGTGGAGCTTGCCCAGGCCCTCGCTCATGAACCGCCCAAACATCTTAGGGAACCAGAAGTAGATCGCCGCGAACATACCAAAGATCGATGCCACGCCCATCACCAGGTGGAAGTGCGCCGTAACGAAGTACGTGTCGTGCATCGGCAGGTCAAGTGAAGTCTGGCCTAACACGAGACCGGTAATGCCGCCCGCCACAAAGAGCGAAACAAACCCGATGGCATAGAGCATGGCCGCCGTGAAGCGAATCCTGCCGCCCCAGAGCGTTCCCAGCCAGTTAAATGTTTTGATCGCCGAAGGCACGCCGATCGAAAGCGTCAAGATTGAAAACGCGATCGCCGAATAGGGGCTCATGCCGCTAATGAACATGTGATGGCCCCACACGAAAAAGCCCAGGGCCCCGATCGCAAAGATGGCGAAGACCATCGCCCGATAGCCGAATACGGGCTTGCGCGCGAAGGTGGAGAGGATGTGCGAAGTCGCGCCCATGCCGGGCAGAATCGCAATGTAAACTTCCGGGTGTCCGAAGAACCAGAACAGATGCTGCCACAACAGCGGCGAGCCGCCGGAGTGCAACGGAAACCGCGGGTCGCCGGACAGCACACCGTTCACGTATTCACCAGCTGGAATGAAGAAGCTGGTACCACCCACGCGATCCAACAGCAGGAGAATGCCGGCGCCCAACAAAACGGGAAACGAAAGCAGAGCCAGTACCGCAGTGGTGAACCAGGCCCAACAAGTCAGCGGCATACGCATTAAAGACATTCCGCGCGTCCGCATATTCAGCAACGTGGTAATGAAGTTCAGCGCGCCCAGCAGCGAACCTACGCAGAAGATAGCAATGCTTACGACCCAGAGATTCACCCCGGCGCCCTGGCCGGGCCCGGCGATTTTCCCCAGCGCGCTTAAGGGCGCATAACCGGTCCACCCGCCAATCGGCCCTACCGTCCCTGTGCCTCCTCCGCCCAGCGCTTGTCCCAACGCACCGCCGCCAACCCCCACACTGCCTTCCACAAAGATGGCCGCAATCAGCACGATGAAGCCGACTAAGGTCACCCAGAACGACATCATGTTGAGGAATGGAAACGCCATGTCCTCAGCGCCAATCTGAATCGGCAGAAAGTAATTGCCAAAGCCGCCCTGGGGCGCGGTCGTCAAAACGAAAAAGACCATGATGGTTCCATGCATGGTCACAAGCGAAAGATAGAACTCCGGACTCATAACGCCGCCCGGCGCTCCGGTAGGAAACAGGGTGCCCAGGATCGGCCAATTCGTTCCCGGCCAGCTCAGATTCAGACGCATCAGCACTGACATCACCATGCCGACCAACACAGCGGTGAGCGCCAGCATGATGTACTGGATCCCGATCACTTTATGGTCGAGGCTGAAAATGTATTTGCGTATGAAGCTGGTCGGCGCTGGGTGCCGGTGCACTTCCTCATGTGTCACTTCTGCCATCGCGTTCTCCTCGGCTCAGTCAGGTTACGACTACTCAGTGTTGATACTCAGTATTGGGGAAGCTGATACTTGTTGAGCAACTCTTCCTTCTTTGCCTGGAACTTGTCCTGCGGTAAAGCGACCAGTTCGCGAAATTCGTCTTCCGGCAAGGCCAGCATGTAGGACTTCATTTTATAGTGGTTCATCCCACAGAGCTCCGCGCAAGCCAGCTCATATTTGCCCGACTTGACGACGGTAAAGTGAACTGGAATGGTGACGCCGGGCACCAGGTCCTGCTTGAAGCGCAACTGTGGCACCCAAATATTGTGCGTTACGTCTTTCGATCGCAGGAGTAATTCTACCGGGCGGCCGACCGGAACAATCAAGGTAGCGATCTGCACGTCGTCCTTAGCGTTTGGATCGGCGCGGTCCAAACCTACGAAGTTTTGATCGTCATCATTGATGAGAGTGGGATCGGTGCGGCCGAACGCGTTATCGCTGCCGGGATAATGAAAAGTCCAGGCGAACTGCTGCGCCACCACGCTGACTCGAAACGAACCCGCGGGCGCGGCATTCAAATGTAAGGAGGCCCAAACCCGCTGGCCCATCACCGCGAGCCCGATAAAAATTACGGCCGTCACCACAGTCCAAATCATCTCCAGGCGATTGTTGCCGTGGCTGTAAAGCGCCCGATCGGCCTTGCCCGTTTCGCGATACTTCCAGACCATCCATCCCAGCCCGATTTGCGCTGCAACAAACGCCACGCCGACCACAATGATCGTGATCATGAACTGGCGGTCCACCAGGGGGCCGTGTTCAGTTATCGCTTCGGGAAACCACCAGTGGCCGCTGACGAATAGAAGTACCGACGCCAGAGCCAGGAGCCAGATAACTACGCCTAGAGCACGTCCCATCGATTATCTCCTTCGCATTTTGTCAGTGGTTAGTCGTCAATGGTCAGTTGTTCAAGAACCCACATCGTTAACCGTTCTTTTTTGCAACTAACAACTAACAAGTAACCACTGACTACCGATCCAGAACCATCAGGCCAAACAACAGCGGAAGGTAAAGCACCGAAGCCAACAATAGCTGTCGCGCGTGCTGATTTGATTTAGAAAAGGCGGCGCGCACGCTACTGGCCAGAAATAGGAGCCCCAAAACTATCGCGCCATAGAAATAGATTTTGCCCGACACGCCCAGCAACGTGGGCATCAAACTCACCGGCAGCAACATGATCGTATAGGCAATGATCTGTTGCCCGGTAACGCGACCGTCCGGCTCGACTACCGGCAGCATGCGGATACCGGCGCGGCCATAGTCTTCGCGATACATCCAGGCGATCGCCAAAAAATGCGGAAACTGCCAGAGGAACAGGATCGCAAACAATACCCACGCGGTGACGTCCACTTCCCCGCGAGCTGCTGTCCAGCCGATCAACGGCGGCACAGCTCCGGGAAACGCGCCGGCCGCAGTTGATAAGGTCGTGCGGGTTTTCAGGGGCGTATAGACGAACAGGTAGCCGAAGATTACGGACAATCCCAGCAGCGCGCTCAAAGGATTTACCAGTACGGCCAGGTAAACTTCCGCCAGGATTACCAGCGCGACGCCAAACACGAGCGCCTCGTTCGGCGCCAGTTCGCCGGTGGGCAACGGTCGCATCGCTGTGCGCCGCATCAGCGCGTCCAGATCACGCTCCATGTATTGGTTCAGCGTTGACACACCCGAAGCGAGCAACCCAATACCCAGCATGGAGATTGCCATCAAGCGATAATTGATTCCGCCCGGCGACCCCAGGCAGAAACCGGCGGCGGCCGTCAGCACGATCAGAAAGGTGATGCGGGGCTTTGTCAGCTCGACATACGCAGAGAGCCGCGACCGCACCGCTGCCGGTTCGGCCGTTACCTCGGCGATGGCGCCGGTATCAAGTTCTATTGCAGCTACACTCTTCATGAAACTCCGATTGCGATTATTTCTTTAGTGCTAACGACAGTATTCTCGATCAGCCTAGCGCGCGCTGCGTCTTCAGTGAAAACTCAGAAGTTGGATCCGCGGCGCGTAACACCTGAAAGCTGCGCAGCGTCAGGACAATCGTGGCGGCGAACACCAACGCGCCGCAAGCCACATGGGCAACTGTGATTGCCACCATCGGGTTCAGCGGCTGCGGATCGTTTGGTGACCAGGTCCGCGTCACGTAAGCCGCAATCCCCAGGCACAACTGCAAACCCAGCAGCCCTGCCGCGATCGTCACCGGTCGCCGCAGATAAGGCCCATCGTGTCGTTGCAAAGTAGCGAAGCAAACTGCAGCCAGAATTACCGTCACCAGCACTGCGCCACCGATGTGGGCCAGCAACAGCGCCGTGGGCAAATGCTCGTCCCAGGTGGCGGAGTGACGTAACGTCGCTCCGAGTACCAATTGCGCCAGAATCACGACGCAGGCCACAGCGCACAGATAACGAAGAGAAGGCGTCTCGGTGTCCGCAACTGACTCTCGTGGCGTCTGCCAGCCCGGCGAAGTAAAAACGCTGAGGCTGATCATCGTGCAAAAAAAGAGTTGGGCCAGGGTTGCATGCGCCGACGAAACCCAAAGGGGCAACAGCAATTTAACTGTCAGGCCGCCCAACAATCCCTGGGCGATCACCGCGGCCAGCGCGACCAGACCGAGGCGACGCACCCAGCGGCGCCGTTCGCGGAAATAAAGAAAAACATTGAGAGCGATCGTCAGTAAGCCGACGGTGCTGGCGATCAAGCGGTGACCGTGCTCCCAAAAAAGATTCCCCACCATGCGGGGAAATACCTGGCCAAAGGACAGAGGCCAATCAGGCGCAGCCAGTCCGGCATCATGACTGGTGACGAGCGCGCCCGCGACGATCAAGACGAAGGTCGCGCCCGTCACCAACAATGTAAAGCGATGCAGACCCTGGGACATTTTCAATTGCGACAACGCAATCAGTGCCGGCCCAGCATCGGGAACTCAATCGCCGACATCACTTCCAGGCCCGGACGATTGTTTTGCGCGGTCGCTGCCGCATCCCACGTGAAGTCCGCTGTAACCGCGCCGTTGGCGGCTACGGTAACTTCCATGGTCTTCTCGGTGCCTTTCGGGTTCGGCTTCTCGTGCCAGGCGGCGATGGTGTACTTGCCGGCTGGTACGCCCTTGATTTCAAACGATCCATCTTCCTTGGTGATGGCGAAGAAAGGATGTTTCATCACGCCGATGTAAGACTTCATCCAGGGATGCTGATTGCATTTGACCGGAACCAAAACCTCTGCCCGGTTGAAACTCTTTTCCAGCGGGGCTGCGCCGGCCACCTGCGAACTGTTCCATTCGGTGTTGACCGATGGTTGCGGGTGAATGTTGTGCGTCGTCGGATCGCTATTGGTGATGTTGATTTTCTGATTCACCATCACGCCCAGAATATGCGGTTTGTAATGGCAGCCGTTCTGATCGAGAGTGGCAGCCGAAGTCGGCGTGTCCCAGGTGAAGTCACCGATCTTCTTGCCGTCGGCTGTGGTGCCGTCCTTAATGTAAACAAATACATTCGCCAGCTTGCCATCCTTGACCATCGTGTCTTCGGTGGACAGGGTGGGATTGGCTTTGCCGCA
>JAWVFI010000077.1:0-16833 GCA_033856235.1 Blastocatellia bacterium
GCTCCACCAACTCCAGCAGCTCTTCGTCGTCCACCGCGTCCACTTTGTTCAGCGCCACCACCATGGCGGGTACACCCACCTGGCGGGCCAGCAGAATGTGCTCGCGCGTTTGGGGCATCGGGCCGTCCGTCGCCGCCACCACCAGGATCGCTCCGTCCATCTGCGCCGCGCCCGTGATCATGTTCTTCACATAGTCAGCGTGCCCCGGACAGTCAACGTGCGCGTAGTGCCGGTTCGCCGTCTCGTATTCCACGTGCGCCGTGGCGATCGTGATCCCGCGCGCTTTCTCTTCCGGCGCCTTATCAATCTGATCGAAGGCGATGAACTGCACCTTCGGATTGTTCTTTCCCAACACCTTCGTGATCGCCGCCGTCAACGTCGTCTTCCCGTGATCCACGTGCCCAATCGTCCCGATGTTTACGTGCGGCTTGCTGCGATCGAATTTTTCCTTACTCATTTATTTTTCCTCGGATACTCGCGGAAACCCGTGCCGCGCTCTAAACGATTGCCCCAAAACGCCGGGACGCTCAACTTAAGTTATTCGCCCGCCGCCGCCGCCGTTACCCTGAATCTTTGCGATTATCTCTTCGGCGACGTTCTTGGGCGTTTGTTCGTAACGTTCAAAGTGCATTGTCGAGGTGGCGCGACCCTGGGTAGCTGAACGCAAGTCAGTCGTATAACCAAACATTTCTGAAAGCGGCACGAATGAAGTGATCACCTGAGCACCGCCGGGCCGCGGCTCGGTCTTCTCGATTTGTCCGCGCCGGCGCATCATGTCGCCATTGACCGCGCCCATGTATTCGTCCGGCGTCACTACCTCAATACGCATGATCGGCTCGAGCAGAACCGGCTTGGCCTTCCGTAAAGCATCCTGAAACGCCAGCGAGCCGGCGATATGGAACGAGCGCTCGTCAGAATCGACCTCGTGGTAGTTACCGTCGAGCAGCCGCACTTTGATGTCCACCAGCTCATAGCCAGCAAGGAAGCCACGCTCCATCGCGTCCTTAACTCCCTGCTCAACCGGCTTGATGTATTCCTTGGGAATCGCGCCGCCGGTAATCTTGTTCTCAAAGACAAAGCCTTCGCCGGGGGCCGGCTCGATCTCCAGTTCCACGTGGCCAAACTGTCCGCGACCACCGGTCTGCTTCTTAAAGATTTCCTTGCCCGGAGCTGATTGGGTAATCGTCTCGCGGTAGGCCACCTGCGGTTTGCCTACATTCGCTTCCACACCAAATTCGCGCTTCATGCGATCGACGATAATCTCCAGGTGCAGCTCGCCCATCCCCGCGATGATCGTTTGCCCGGTTTCCTGATCGGTGGAAACATTGAACGAAGGATCTTCCTGGGCCAGGCGATTCAACGCCACGCCCAGCTTGTCCTGATCCTGACGGGTCTTGGGCTCGACGGCCACGCGGATAACCGGCGCTGGAAACTCCATCCGCTCCAGGATGATCGGCTTGTTCTCATCGCAGACTGTATCGCCGGTGGTTACCTGCTTCATCCCGCCGATAGCGATGATTTCGCCGGCACTTGCCTGCTCAATATCTTCACGCTTGTTGGCGTGCATGCGCATCAAGCGGCCGACGCGCTCCCTGGTGTCTTTGATAGGGTTATAAGCGTAGGAACCGGCCTTAATCGTGCCGCTATAGATGCGCACGAAAGATAACTGGCCCAGATGCTTGTCAGCCATGATCTTGAAAACAAGTCCAGCAAATGGCGCACTGGCGTCGGGCGGACGAGTTTCCACTTCGTTATTCTTCGGATTGATGCCTTCAACCGGAGGAATGTCCAGCGGCGAAGGCAGATAGTCCACCACCGCATCCAGCAACGTCTGCACACCTTTGTTTTTGAAAGCCGAACCGGTGACCACCGGAACGATCTTCAATTCCAGGGTGCCCCGTCGCAACGCGTCGCGAATTTCCTGCTCGGAAACTGTCTCGCCCTCGATGTACTTGTGCATCAGATTGTCGTCAACGCTCGCAACAGCTTCGATCAGCTTTTCGCGGGCGGCAGCGGCTGCATCCTGCAAATCGGCAGGCACATCGGTGGTTTCGTATTCCGAACCCTTGCTCTCATCGTTCCAGATCAAGGCCTTCATCGAGATTAGATCCACGACGCCTTTAAGTTGGTCTTCGAGTCCGATGGGAATCTGAATGGCGACCGGGTTGGCGCCGAGGCGGGTAATGATTGATTCGAACGAGCGATCAAAAGAAGCGCCGGCACGATCCAGCTTGTTAATAAAGCAGATGCGCGGGACGCCGTATTTATCGGCCTGGCGCCAAACTGTTTCAGACTGCGGCTCAACCCCGGCGACGCCGTCGAACACGGCAACTGCGCCGTCCAGCACGCGGAGGCTGCGCTCCACTTCCATGGTGAAATCCACGTGACCGGGCGTATCAATGATATTGATGCGATATTCCTGGCCGTTCCGGTCCCAGAAACAGGTCGTGGCGGCGCTGGTGATTGTAATCCCGCGCTCCTGCTCCTGCTCCATCCAGTCCATCGTCGCCGTGCCCTCGTGCACCTCGCCGATCTTGTGCGAGACACCCGTGTAATAAAGGACACGTTCGGTGGTGGTGGTCTTCCCGGCATCAATGTGGGCCATGATGCCGATGTTCCGGAACTTGTTTAAGTCGTACTTAGCCATTTCAACTCTGTCAGTAGTCAGTAGTTAGTTGTCAGTTGCGGCAATCAGTTATTTTGCAACTGACCACTAACTACTGACCACCGACAATCACCACTTGTAATGCGCGAACGCCTTGTTGGCGTCAGCCATGCGGTGCGTATCTTCCTTTTTCTTTACCGCGTTGCCGCGATTATTCGCCGCGTCCAGCAGTTCCGCTGCCAGGCGGTCAGTCATCGTCTTCTCGCCGCGGGCCCGCGCATACTGGACGATCCAGCGAATCGCCAGGGCCCCGCGACGCTCCTGGTGCACTTCCAAAGGCACCTGATAGGTTGAGCCGCCGACGCGACGTGACTTCACCTCAACGGTGGGGCGCACGTTTTCAATCGCGCGCTTGAAAACCTTGAGCGGCTCATCACCGGTCTTATCACCGAGCTGCTTCAACGCATCGTAAAAGATACGTTCAGCGCTTGATTTCTTTCCGCCCCACATAACGCCGTTGATAAACTTGGTCACCAGCGGGTTGTTATAAACCGGGTCGGGTAACACATCGCGTCTTTGAGCAACTCTTCGTCTTGGCATATCGTTTCA
Source organism: Blastocatellia bacterium (assembly GCA_033856235.1). Taxonomy (GTDB): domain Bacteria; phylum Acidobacteriota; class Blastocatellia; order Pyrinomonadales; family Pyrinomonadaceae; genus DASXRU01. The sequence continues at coordinate 3,215 of JAWVFI010000077.1, forward strand.
GACCATCGACCATGGACTATGGACTATTAACGATGGCCGACGATCCATGGTCTATCGTCCACCGTCTATCGTCGCGGCCTTACTTCTTCCCGGCCGCGCCGCCCGTCTTGGGCCGCTTGGCGCCATACTTCGAACGTCCCTGTTTGCGATCGGCAACACCGACGGAATCGAGCGTGCCGCGAATAACGTGATAGCGCACGCCAGGCAAATCCTTTACGCGTCCGCCGCGAATCAAAACAATTGAGTGCTCCTGCAAATTGTGTCCGACGCCGGGAATGTAGGTGGTCACCTCGATCCCGTTGGTCAGACGCACTCGAGCGACTTTACGCAGCGCTGAATTCGGCTTCTTGGGTGTTTGCGTATAGACGCGCGTGCACACGCCGCGCTTTTGCGGAGAATCCTGCAACGCCGGGCTCCCCGTTTTGTACTTAACCGCTTGCCGGCCTTTGCGTACTAGCTGATTTATCGTCGGCACTCTATTTCCCTCGAATACGAACGCGCTCTTCTTGTTCAAAGAGCGCAAAAAGGCCTGACCTGCCTCTTTCCGGAACATTAAAGCTCGTCCGGCAGTCAGCGCAGGCAACTGCCCTGCACAATAAATTTGATCTCAGGGATGTTCTGACTTCGCTATCAGGCGGGTGTGGATACTGGCTTCCCTTAAGCCGACTTTTCTGTAGCGTCGCATTTGGCGGTTAGCCGTTTTCGCGTGCCCGGCGCGGGAACTTCAACCAGCTGGCCAAAGATTGCGCGGGCATTTACGCCACAATACGTATCACGACCGTCGTTTACCGACGCGCCGAGCAACGCCTCCACACCGACAGAACCCACTGGACGTTGCATTAGGGGGACTTACAGGTCTCAGTCCGAAACTTGAGACTATACGGGCGGTCGTAAATTGTGTCAAGCCGGGAACGCGGCTGTTGCTAGAAGATTCGTTTGGCGAGATAGAAAACTATAACTGCGGCGCCGCCCAGCAGGGCCAGCAGGAAAAGCGCCAGCGCAATCATTGCCAGCTTGAACTTCGTGTAGCGGTTTTTATCCGGCGGAGCCAAAGAGCTCTGCGGAAAGTACGGAGGTGGTGTGTAAGTGGCCATTTCAGGAAGCCAGAGTAACACATCATTCACTTGCCCCGTGAAGTTGGCGGCGGCCGTTCTTCAGTAGTTTGGTGTCGCAGCCGGCGCCGCGCTCCCATCCTCGGCCTTCTTCTCGTCAGTCTTCTGTTTCTTCAGCATCTCTTCCGAATGTTTTTTTCCATCGCGCACGCGCTTGGCTCCCTCGCGCGCTTCATCCAGGGCATCACTGGCGCGATAGTAGTTCGGATCCAGATCTACCGCTTTTTGCAGGGCGTTGGTGGCCTCGCTATACTGGGCCAGCTTGATCTGCGCCATCCCCAATTCGTAGAACATCTCCGGATCTTCCGGTTCCAGCTTCACCGCCTGTTTGTAGGCGCGCACGGCATCTTCGTATTGCCGCAGGTACCGGTACGACTCGCCGAGATTAAAAAACGCGTCGGCGTCTTTCGCGTTTTCCTGGACGAACTTCTTGTAAAGCTCTACTGCCTTCTTGTAAGCCGCTTCAGATTCTTTCTCTTGTTGGAGGACGCTATGGGCCAGGGCTAATCTGTAATAGGCCTCCGCATACTCCGGATTACGTTCAATAGCCTTTTTGTAAGCGGCCAACGCGTCTTCATCCTGGTCGTTGAGAAAAAGCTCTTTGCCTTGTTCGAGGTAAACACGCGCATCGTTTTGAGCCTGCTCCCGTTCCCTGGCGTTCGAGCTGTCGTACGCGGGCGCGGGCGTAGGGGTGGGCGGCGCTCCGTTGTTCCCGCCGCTGTGACGACCGCAACCCCCGAGGCTGATGGCGCAGATGATCGCTCCTAGTATTGATAGGGATCTTTTCATGGATTTAGCACTGACAGGGAAAACCGGACCGGGAGCAGACTTGATCTACGACAATTGCCATCGCCGAGTCAATGGTTACCCAGCTGCTCCCCGCGAGCGAGGCGCGGCAAAACCTTGAATTATCAGGCCTGAAGAGGCATATTTGTCGCCCAACTACAGCGGAATCAACGAGCGATTCATCGTTTTTCGTTAGTGATTCACGAACTAATAAGGCGCTCATCATCCACCGCAACGGAAAGCGCAGCCTGACAATCTGAACCACTCAGGCCCCTTAGGGCCACACGAAGGAGTCCGTAGATGTTTCATCGAAACCGCCTCATTCAAGGCCTGGCATTCGCGTTGGCCCTGACCGCCTGCGCTATCACGGATGCTCAGGCCCAGAAGAAGCGCCCGCGCTCTGTTAACAGTGGACCTCCGTTTGTGGAGTTGGCGGCGAACCGAAACACGATTCGCGTGTGCCCGGGCGAGGATGCCGCCGTGCAACTTCGGGCCCATGCCACTTCGAACAACGGCAGCACGCTGCGTTACAAATGGGCCACAGACGGAGGGCGCCTGACCGGCGATGGTGCAAATACGACCTGGGACCTTTCGGGCATGCGACCTGGTGTTTACCGGGCGACCTTGGAAGTTGACAGTGGCTACGATGATACTTGCGCAGCCTTTTCTTCTGCGGCCGTTTTGGTGACTGAATGTCCTGCACTTCCGCCCAGCTGCCCTACGGTCACGATCAACTGTCCCTCCGATATTCCGGAAGTTGGGCAGATGGTAACTGTTAGCGCGAGTGTCTCCGGCGGCGCGGGTCTGGGGACGCCCCAATACAATTGGACCGTGAGTGCCGGTCAGATCATTGCGGGTCAGGGCACGCGCACTATTCGCATCGATACTGCGGGCACTGCAGGACAAAACATTATCGCGACGGTCGATGTAAAAGCCGCTGGAATGAGTTGTCCTGCCAGTTGCAGTCTCTCAGTCGCCACTCCGCGTCTCGAGTGCCGCAAGTTCGATGAGTTCCCCAAGCTGCCGCGCAATGATGAGAAGGCGCGCCTGGACAACTTTGCCATCGATCTACAGAACACCCCCGGCTCCACCGCCTACGTTGTCGTCTATCCCGCAAGAGAATCACGGATGGGAGAAACGGAGCAGCACACAAATCGCATCGTCGATTACCTGGTCAGCTATCGCGGCATCGATTCGGGAAGGATCATAAGGTTGAGTGGACCAGTGGGCCCTGCCTTACGAGTGGAGTTGTGGATCTGCCCGCCCGGCGTGCGGCCATCAGGACTGTTGCGCTAAGCGTAAGGCTTTCAAAGCAGCAAAGGCCGGGGCGCGAGGACTTCACTCCTCGTGCCCCAGCCTTTTCTTTATGGATTCTGCGCGCCCGGCGGGAAAAAAAGTGGGCACCCGTTATCTGATTTGCGTAATCTGTGGACAGCCTAGTTGCCGACAACCTCGATAGCGTTGAACTTGGGATAGCTTCCCGACGCGCTGAGGTTCAATACACCGTCGGAGACTGTGACCGAGAATGTTTTCACTACAGCTCTCAGTGGTCCGCCCGCCGCGGCATAGATATCAAAGTTTGTAAGGACAGTCGCGTTCTCGATGCTCACATTGAACACCCGCGAGCCTGCCCCACCCGTCGCGCCAACTCCATACCAGGTCTCAGCGAAGAGCAATCGCACCGTGTAGGTGCCATTCGCGATTGGGATTGCGTAGGCCAAAGGCGCACTCCCGGAAGCCCCGCCGAAACGCTCACTGCGATACAAGACATCATCAGTGGTACTCAGAATGTCGGTTGTATTCAAACTCGCCGGCGCATACACGGAGCCGTTTTGGAAGTAGGCATCGGCGAGCCAGGTGTTGCCCAGGCCGTCCACATACTTCGCGCCGCCGGAATTGACTCGCAAGGAAAACGTTGTTGGCGCCAAGGGCGTGGCGCTCGCTTGCGCAGAGTTGGAGCCCTCGCCCACCGCGTTAACGGCAGATATTACGTAATAGTAGGGCGAGCCATTTATCAGTCCCGTGTCGCTGTAGAGACTTGTCGTAATGCCGCTGGCAATCGTCGTATAAGGTCCACCGGAAACGGCCGCGCGCTTGATGTTGTAGGTGTTCGCCCCGGCCACCGCCGTCCACGAAAGTGCCACCTGCGAATTCCCCGCTGTCGCCGTTAAGCCCGCGGGCGCCTCTGGCACTACCGGCGCGGAACTGCCCGGGACAACTTCGATAGCGTTGAACTTAGGATAGTTTCCCGACGCGCTGAGGTTCAATAGGCCGTCAGCGACTGTAACCGAAAACGTCTTGACGACTGCCTTCAAAGGTCCGCCCGCCGCGGCGTAGATATCAAAGTTGGTGAGCACCGGCGTGTTCTCGAGGCTGACATCAAATACCCGCGAGCCTACGCCACCGGTCGTTCCCACTCCATACCAGGTCTCCGCAAACAGCAGGCGCACGGTGTAAGTTCCATTAGCGATTGGAATGGCGTAAGCCAAAGGCGCGCTCCCGGGCGCGCCGCCATAGCGCTCGCTGCGGTACAAAACATCGTCAGTCGTATTTAGGATGTCGGTCGAGTTCAAACTGGCCGGCGCATACAATGTGCCATTCTGAAAGTAAGCATCTGCTCCCCAGATGTTCCCCAGGCTGTCGACATACTGGTTGCCGCCAGAATCGATCCGTACAGTAGTTGCCACTGGAGTAGTTCCAGTTGGAACCAGATTGCCCCACCAAGTCGACCACGTATTGTTGACCCCTGCATATTCCTGCAGGGTCCAGAAGTCAGTATCGTTTGTGGGATCGATAACGGTATTACTCGAATCCCCCCAGCGGTTCGCCCCCGAAATCCCATACGTTGACGAGTTCGCATACGGCCCTTCTCCTGCTTTAAGCGTAGTGTCCGTCCTTAAAGTATTGGGTGCGTCCAGACCCGAATGAAAAGCGTAGCTGGCGCCCGCATAACGGGAGGTCGCAAAGCTCGCGTAGCCGAGGAGAAAGTCGTTGTTCTTGTTTACGGCAATTGAAGGAAAGGCATAGAAGTTGCCGCCGGAAGGATCGTCCAGGCGCCCGAATTGTCGGACTGCTCCGGTTGCGGGATTCACTTCCCACCATTGCACCGCACAGCGCGTGGGTGCATCGGCGGGCAAGTAAACGGTGTGAGTAGTCCAGAGCGAGCCATTTCTATAAACGACGTTTCGCATTCGTGAATCGAGCGTGTGTATTTTTCGATTCGAACCGAGCTGCGGCGCAAAGTCGGCGGCATAACCAGCCGCCGGCTGATACGCCCAGGCGTTGCTGCTGGCCGGATATAAGCCGGTCGCGGTGAGCGTTTCATAACCTACAGGGCCCGTGATTGTATAGATGCGCAAATACCCGCCGCCGGTTGAGTTGCCGTTCCAGTCCTGAAGGAGATACGCCGTTGCGACAGTGTTGTCATAGGTAATGGCCGGCGCCTGAGTGCCGCCAAAGCCGGGAGCCAGAGGAAATATTTTGTAAGCGCCGACCGTGCCCGAGTAGAGGTTTGATTTGTTAAAGACCAGGACCTCTGATGAGTTGGGAGTACCGGCGCCGACGCGATACATGTTTACCTGGACGACTATCCAGTCCTTAGTAAATCCCATGCTGGGAAAATCCGCATACAACACGTTGCTCGGATCAGCGTCGATGTTGAAGAGGTTCCAGTTCCCCGTGGGATCCGAGGTTTGAGAAACCGCCATCATCACCGAAGAGCCTGCTGAGTTGCGATCGGCCAGCATGGTGAACATCCAGCGGTTCGCAAAAGGATCGTACAGAACTTTCGGATCGTAGATGTCAGAGTGTTTCAGTGGCGCCCAGAAGGTACTTTCCCAAAGTGTCTTGATCACCGTCCCGTTTTTGCTCTGGATACGAATCTGGCCGTTCAATGTTGCCATGACGTGATTGGGGCCCACCGCTCCGGTGGTGTCGGGCGGAAAGGTTGCACTGTCATCAGGCAAGGCTCGAAAACTCGCTGCCAGGGTTGCCTGGGTGGCGGTGGCGGAGCTGGTGGTCACCGCTTTGCTCGAAGTCTTTGTGGAAAGCGGCGCGTCGGGCGGTAGCGGAACATCGAAGGGCACGGGAAGGTCGTGCGTAATCGATTCGGGCTCCATTTCGGGGTTCCATTTCAGAGGACGCACTACGGCCATTGGATCTGACTTTGACAGTCCACTCAGATTTACTACGACCTGCCGGGGTAACTGCTCGGTGCGCCCCGGTATTTCTTCGCGCTTGCTCTCAGTAATCGACGAAGTCTGGCGGAAGTCCTGCGCCTTGGCCGCGGGCTGTGGAAAGATGCCGGTCAGCAGAAAGCCCAGCACGGAAGCTAGAACCGACGCAATAATGCCGCGCCATCGAATTTGCGCCATTTAACTATTCCTTTTGTTAGCTTTGAACCCTGCAGATGTCATCAGCCGGTCGCGCTGTATCCTTCAATCAATTGCAGGTAGATCGATCCTGCGCCCCCACACGCAAGCGTGACTGCAATGCCGTCTGCGTTACACAAATATGTTTCTATAAAGGCATAAGGAGGGTCTCTTTCCAGCGGTTGCAACTACAGATTTACTAATCGGAGATCTCGATTTACCATTCATCTATGAACGAACAATCGAATCGCCCGCAACCAAGCGAGGCCGCCCCGTACTACTCCCGGTATATCGATCTCGTCGGCAGCGATGACATTGTCTCCGCGCTGGAGACGCAGTTGGAGGAAACGCGCGTGTTCCTGGCAACTATTTCTGAAGAGAAATCGCTCCATCGTTACGCGCCTGATAAGTGGACTCTTCGCGAAATGCTGAACCACGTCAACGATGGCGAACGGGTTTTTGCCTTCAGAGCTTTTTGGTTCGCGCGTGGCTCTGCGGATGCGTTGCCCGGCTTTGAACAGGATGATTTCGTGAATAACGCCGCGGCCAACAACATTGATTGGGCGCGCCATGTTGAGGAGTTCGAAGGGTTGCGGTCGACGACTATTTCCTTTTTCCGCAACTTGCCGCCGGAATCCTGGGCGCGCGAAGGTATTGCCAGCAACAATCCTTTCACCGTGCGGGCCCTCGCTTATATCCTTGCGGGCCACGTCAGCCACCACGTCAATGTAATCAAACAGCTCTACCTCTAGGGGGGCAAAGAGCGACGGGCTAAGCGCAAGAAGCCCGTACCGTTTTTGGCCTCAACCTGGAAGCTTTGCTCTTTGCCCTTCGCGCTTAGCCCTTAGTCCTTGCCATTAACCGCCCGCTACCGCAGGCGGTTCTGACAAATCTGTTGTAGGCCAGGTCTAATCTGTGTAATCTAGCGGTCTGCGGATCTCACCTTTACCGCCGAACGCCCCAAGAAACAATTTGAATCCAGTGGAGGGACGTTATGCAGCGGTGCCCAGTGTGCGAATTTGTCTACGAAGACGACGAGCGCTTTTGCGATATGGACGGCAGCGAGCTGGTTCATGACGCGCTGTCGTTACCACTACCGGCGCTCGCCGAAGCTACCGCTGAACCAGCTGAGGCTGTGGCGAAGTCTTCCCGGCGCAGTTTTGCTGTGCCGGCAATCGGTGGCGTCCTCTTAGCAATGGTCCTCACTACGGGTTATTACGCGGCAGCGCGCGGTTGGCTGTGGAAAGATGCGAACCGCCCAATCGCGAAGGCCCCAGTTACCGCGCCGGCGTTGCCACAGTTAAGCCCGGAACCCGCACCTGCGAATGAGGAAACTCCGAGCGGCCCGGAGGGGGCCCCAGCAGAGTTGTCTTCATCGCTGCCTCAACTGCCAAAGCCTGCGACTAACGCGCCTTTGAGTTCCGGCCCAGTTGCGGCCACCGGCTCGGGCCAGCGCGGTCGTGGCCCTGTGATCATCCGCCTGACGAATGGAGCGGCCATCAAGGCCGACGAGGCATGGGAAAAACGCGAAGGGATTTGGTACCGGCAAGCCGGCGTAGTGACCTTTCTCAAGCGCAACCGGGCCCGCACAATTGAGCGCCTGACGCCTCCGCCGCCCGCGGCTGCGGCGCCGCATGATATGAAAGCGAGGCCAAAGAGTAGTGAGCGCAAGCCGGAATCGCGAGTTAGTTCGATTCTGAAAACCACCGGGCGGATCTTGAAACGGCCCTTCAGGTTTTAGTGTCACCTTCCCGCAGGATTCGCAGCGTAAACCCGGTCACGGATTGATTCTTTGACTAATCAGTTTTCCCGCATCACTCCGGTTGACAGTGCATATGTCAGTGCATAGAATACGCGCCACTCAGGGAGGAACTTCACAGTGGAACTTAAGATTCGCGTTAACCGGAAGAGTCCGCAATCGATGACTAAACAGATCACCGATCAACTAACTGATCTGATCGATCGCGGTGTGATGACGGCTGGAAGTCTGCTGCCCAGCGAACGAGCTTTGGCGAATACACTGGGCGTCGCGCGTAACGTCGTGCGCGGAAGCTACGAATATCTGTCGAAGGGCGGCAAACTGGAAGGCGCAGGCCGCGCCGGCCGCCGCGTGCGCACGAAAACAACGCGAAGCAAGACGACCAGACCAGCCGCGAAAAAAGGGAAGACCAAGACCGCGGCCGCGCGCAAGAAAAACGCTGCCAAGAAACGTTAGCGGGCCTTCGCCGTCGAGTCAGCAGGCCCCTCCAGCCTGGACTCACAATGAAGGTCAACCGACCAGGGCCGCATCCTCGCCCAACTCCAGGATCTCTTTGCGGATCGCATTGCGTTCAGCCAGGAGGCGCACAAAGAACCTGCGCCGCATCACAAACAGCGCCACCGCCAGCACGCCACCGGCGAACCTGTCCAGCTCCTCAATAAAGCGGATTGCCACATAGCCACAAAAGGGTGCCAGCACAGTCGCCACTGCTGCTACCTGCCAGTTAGCAAATCTCCAAAGCAACAGCGCCAGTACAATCCAGGTCAACGGGAACAAGAGCATCGCGGAAATGATCTTGATCGTCGAGATGACGTCCTCAGCATCCCGGGCCAACCGTCGCGCCAGGTAGCCCCCGAAGAAATAGGCCGGGTAGTGCAGCGCCATCCCAAAGAGCGCAAAGGGCGAAAGCAGCAGAAACCCGGCGGTGCGGGTCAATAAGTGGGCCAGCACCCCCACCGCGGAAGCCGGTGGGGAAAGCGAGCGGGGATCCAGGCCGGCTTGCTCCAGTTCCTGTTCAAATCGAGCAATGCGCGCTTCCAGGGTCGCCAAACGCTGCGGCGCCTGCGCCCGCTGGAACGCATACCTCTCCAGAAACTGCCGCCGTAGTTTCATTTCTCGCGCCAGGCTTCTTTCATCTTTGTTGGCCGGCGCTTCGGAGAAGAACATGCGGTCGGCTTTTTCTATTAAAGCCAGCGCTTCTTTGTGTTCGGCTTCCAGAATCACATCGCGCAGCGCAGTCTCAATCTGATCAGACAACGCGCGCGTCGCTTGGCGCGGGGGGTTGCCACTTGCGTCTAACTCCACCGGCTCAACCTCGATAGGCTTTCCGAAATAAAGCAGCGCGGAACTACGGAAGGTCGTCTTGGCGGTGTAGTAAAGCCCGGCCGGCACGATTTTCAAGTTCAGCGATTCGCCGCTGGAAACAGTGCCCAGCGCGATGCGCGCGGTTCCGCTCTTGAGAGGTTTGAGGCGCAGCTCATCATGGGAAACTCCCTCGGGACAAACTGCCAGCGTACCTCCCCGAGCCAACAGTTCTCGGGCCAGCGCAAACGTTTCCACATTTTTCGACGTGTCTTCCCCTTCATCCTGGCTCCGATACACCGGAAGGCAGTCGAGGGCACGGACGACGTAACCCAGCACCGGCATGCGAAACAGCGGGGCCTTTGCCAGAAAGGAAACGCGACGCGGCGTCAGACACAATAGGAACACAGGATCGACGAGAGCATTGGGATGATTCAGTACAAAGATTAGAGGGGTATCGAGCGGGACGTGTTCGAGGCCGGCCACCTCAATGTGACGGAAGTAAACCCGGAGAGCAAAGCGCAGTAGTAAGCAGATAACCCGCCTGATCAAACCAGCTTCCTCCCTTGCCGACCAGTGTTTCAGATGAGGCAGGTCATGCGCAACCTTGATGCTCCACTGGTCGCGTAAACAAGCAACTCCGGCAATAACACCGAAGTGCTACTGCCGGAGTCGTGACGGTCAATTCATATCAGACCGGTGCCGGCCGGGTCTGGAAAACCCGGGTCCTTCAGCCGCCACAGTCGGGCGTCAGGTCACTGGTAATGGTCCACTCCACGCTACCTGAGCAGCTAACCACGGTGGAGACAAAGCATCCATTCTGGTCTTCGGCGATGACTTTGGTGCTGGCAGAGTTGCAGGAGATGCTGAGCGTAGCAGATGCGCCGGCTGCTATCGCGTTGTCGTTCAGCAGGTCGGGCCCCCAGTTATTGTTGTCCGGAGCCGACAAGTAGAGGTGCTTGATTTCGCGGCTGGTGCTGTTCGTGATCGTGAGCGACGTTGTTTGCGAACGAGCGCGGGAGAAGATGGTCGCCGACCCCACCAGCACCGTAACTATGAAAAGCAGCGCCACTCGGTAGATAACATTTCGGCTCTTGAGTAAGTTCGTCATAAGCAATCCTCAACTAAGATTTGAAACGCCGGCCGGCCAAGTAAGGAATCGACCCGACCCGCATTAGTAAGGCGGGCCAGGATCGAATTCGCTTAAGGACAAACACCGTTCTTGGTGTACTTCGGTCCATCATCGATGGCCCCAGCCCCGTTTTGCGACTTGGGCACCGTTACCTTGACCGTTGCAGTCCCAACGTTGCCCGAGGAGTCAACCACGGCGAACGTTATGTTATAGACGCGACCGTTCAGGTTGCCATCACGTTCAGCGCGCAACTGCACTGACTTGCAATTCGCCGCAATGACGATGTCGTTGAGCGTGTTGCCATCGCCACCGGTGGGATTGTCCTCGAGCTCGTCGCTGGTCACCTTCGTGATGACGACATCGCTGAGGTCAACCCCTGAATCACAGTTGTCGTGGGCCCCAGTCACAAACTGCGTCAGGTTTATCGTTTCATACTGGTGATTCGGCGGCCACAAGGTGACGACCGCGTTATTCACCGTTATCACCGGCGCCTGGGTGTCGGTAACCGTGACGGTCTGGACGCAAGTTGACTGGTTACCCGATGAATCCGTGGCGGTCCACGTGATCACCGTTACCCCTCCAGGATACGGATCGCTTAGCGGCTTACCGTCGCTACGCGTTCCGGTCACCGTGACACCGGGACAATTGTCTGTGGCCGTTGCCGTGCCGGGGTTCACATTTGCCGAACAAGTCCCCGGAGCTGCCGTCGTGGAGACGTTGGCCGGACAGGTAATGGCCGGTGCCTGCGTATCATTGACCGTGACTGTCTGTTGACAGCTGGCCGTGTTACCCGAGTTATCAGTGGCCGTCCACGTTATCGTGGTGGTTCCTTTCGGATAAGGAGCATTCAGTGCCTGGCCGTCACTGCGCACGCCCATTACCGTCGTACCAGGACAATTATCTGTGGCTGTTGCCGTCCCTGGATTGACCGTCGCCGAACATGTGTCGGGGTCGGTGGAACTCACGACGTTTGCCGGACAGGTGATGACCGGATTCTGCGCGTCGTTGACCGTGACTGTCTGGGTGCAGGTATCCGTGTTGCCCGAACCATCCGTGGCCGTCCAGGTGATGGTGGTAGTGCCTTTCGGATACGGAGCATTCAGCGGCTGGCTGTCGCTGCGGACTACGGCCACTGTCGTTCCCGAGCAATTGTCGGTCGCGGTCGCCGTGCCGGGGTTAACAGTTGCCGAGCACATATTAGGATCAGTCGTGGCAACAACATTAGCCGGACATGTGATAACGGGGTCAGCCGTATCGTTGACCGTAAACGTGGTCGTACAAGTACTGCTGTTGCCGGCCGCATCCGTAGCAGTAACCGTGACCGTATGCGGTCCCGGGCCAACCATCGTGCCCGCTGCCGGGCTCTGAGTCTTTGTCACTGGACCGCAGTTGTCCGTGGCCGTTGCGGCTGCGGCGTAATTAGGAACCGCCGCCTGACAGCTCGCATCCGCGTCAGCGCTGCTGTTCGCCGGACAACTTACTACGGGCGCCGTAGTGTCGTTGACTGTCACGCTCTGCTGACAGCTCGCCGTATTTCCGGAGCCATCAGTCGCCGTCCAGGTAATGGTTGTAGTTCCCTTCGGATAAGGAACATTCAGGGGCTGACCGTCACTGCGAACTCCCATCACCGTCGTGCCGGGACAATTGTCAGTGGCTGTGGCCGTGCCGGGGTTGACCGTCGCTGAACATGTATTGGGATCGGTTGAGGTAACGACGTTTGCCGGACAAGTGATGACCGGATTCTGCGCGTCGTTGACCGTCACTGTCTGGTCGCAAGTGTCCGTGTTGCCGGAACTATCCCTCGCCGTCCAGGTGATAGTCGTGGTGCCTTTCGGATAAGGCGCATTCAGTGGCTGACTGTCGCTGCGGACTCCGGTCACTGTCGCTCCACAATTATCTGTGGCAGTTGCAGTGCCGGGATTAACAGTTGCCGAGCACATATCAGGATCAGTCGTGGTAATGATGTTTGCCGGACAAGTGATGACTGGATCCGTCGTATCGTTGACCGTAAATGTGGTCGTGCAAGTGCTGCTATTGCCCGCACCATCGGTAGCGGTAACGGTGACAGTATGCGGCCCGAGTCCCACCAACGTGCCCGCTGCCGGGCTCTGCGTCTTTGTGATCGAGCCCGACGCGCTGCAATTGTCGGAGGCAGTGGCTGCCGCCGCATAATTAGGTACCGCTGCCTGACAACTGGCGTCAGCGGAAGCGCTGCTGTTTGCCGGGCAAGTTACGACCGGCGCAGTGGTGTCATTGACCGTAAACGTCGTGGTGCAAGTGCTGCTGTTGCCTGAAGCGTCAGTTGCGGTCACGGTCACCGTGTGCGGACCCAACCCGACCATCGTGCCCGCTGCCGGGCTCTGCGTTTTTGTGATCGAGCCGGACGCCGTGCAATTGTCCGACGCGCTCGCAGCCGCCGCGTAGTTGGGTACTGCTGCCATGCAACTCGCATCGGCGGAAGCACTGCTATCCGCCGGGCAGGTCACCGTCGGTGCAGTTGTATCCGATACCGTGACCGTGGCTGTCCCGCTCATCGCGATCGGACACCCATTCGCATCGCTGCCGGTCGCCGTGTAGGTGGTGGTGCCGGCCGGGCTGACTGTGAAAGTAAACGGGCCCGCGCCGTTCATCGTGCCGCCACCGTTGTTCAGCGAGACTGTATAAGGAGCGGTGCCGCCGCTGACGCCGACGCTGATATTGGCCGAGCTGCCGGGGCAGACTGTCTGATTGCTGGGAGTAACTGTTCCGCTAACTGAACTGCAAGCCGGAACCATAGTCACCGTGCATCCGGGCGCGGTAACGCTGAGATTGAAGGTGCCCAGCTGGTCGGCCGCGTTGGTCGTGACAACGACACCGAAACGACCGGCAGGGAGCGTGCTGGTTACCGACGATAGCGTCGAACCGGCGCCGCAGAGGTTGGAATTATTGTTGCCGGTGACGGCGTTCAGGCACGGACTTCCCGGAGTGAATATCGGACTGCCGGGTGATGTCCCCGAGCCGTCTGATTTCCGGTAAACGGTAACAATGGTATCCGTCAGCGTCCCCGCCGGTTTAGCAGCACAAGCACCGGTGCCACAGGTGTTGACAGTGACCGCCCCACTGGGACAGCCAGCCAGGTCAAATTCATAATACTTGTAGCGAGTGGTCGGATTACCCGA
>JAWVFI010000078.1:0-132029 GCA_033856235.1 Blastocatellia bacterium
GCTCCACCAACTCCAGCAGCTCTTCGTCGTCCACCGCGTCCACTTTGTTCAGCGCCACCACCATGGCGGGTACACCCACCTGGCGGGCCAGCAGAATGTGCTCGCGCGTTTGGGGCATCGGGCCGTCGGTCGCCGCCACCACCAGAATTGCTCCGTCCATCTGCGCCGCGCCCGTGATCATGTTCTTCACATAATCAGCGTGCCCCGGACAGTCAACGTGCGCGTAGTGCCGGTTCGCGGTCTCGTATTCCACGTGCGCCGTGGCGATCGTGATCCCCCGCGCTTTCTCTTCCGGCGCCTTATCAATCTGATCGAAGGCGATGAACTGTACCTTCGGATTGTTCTTTCCCAAGACCTTCGTGATCGCCGCCGTCAACGTCGTCTTCCCGTGATCCACGTGCCCAATCGTCCCGATGTTTACGTGCGGCTTGCTGCGATCGAATTTTTCTTTTGACATGCCTGAGAAGTCCTCTTAAGTGTAAATTAAGATTTTCACTCGAATCCGTTGTGCCTCGCTAATGGAGCCCGCGATGAGATTTGAACTCATGACCTCCTCCTTACCAAGGAGGCGCTCTACCCCTGAGCTACGCGGGCGCTTCGTAGCGCAAGCTGTTAGCGGGCCAACCTATCATCTATAATGGACAGAACCATCGCCCCGCCTTAGTAATACCCTTAGCCTTCACTTACAAAAAACTGGAGCGGGCGACGAGACTCGAACTCGCGACCCTCAGCTTGGAAGGCTGATGCTCTACCAACTGAGCTACACCCGCCCACTTTCAGATCTCAGATTTCAAATCTCAGATTTGAGATCTCAAATCTCAAAACGATGCAGGGGGCAGGATTCGAACCTGCGTAGGGCGTTAGCCCGCCGGGTTTACAGCCCGGTGCCATTAACCGCTCGACCACCCCTGCAAATTTCCGCCATCAACCTTCGCAGACGGGCAGCGCAAAACCCAAACTTGTCGCACCCAGAACAAAAATCCGGCCCAGCCGCAAATTCGCAACTTTAGCCGACTTCGATCCAGTTTGCAAGTTGCACCGCCGGGAAACTGGTTTGATCGGGAAGCCTCATTCTACAACTGTCACGCGGCAGACTCCTACCGCAGCGAGAGGGGGTCCGCAATCGGTGATGAGGGATAGGAATGGAGCCGGCGAAGGGACTCGAACCCCCGACCCTCTGATTACAAATCAGATGCTCTACCAACTGAGCTACGCCGGCACGTTTGCTGCGGTCACCAGACAATACACAAAGGGCGACGGAATACTCAAGCCACTCGGACTCAATCCGAAAGTAAGAGAACAGGAGATCAACCGTTGGCGGGAGCTCCTATTTTGCGAAAGTGGCGTTTGCGTAACCTGTGGAGCGGGTAGTGTCGCAATTTGAAATCTGAATTTTCATATTTGGCACAGGGCTTGTCCCGCAACGCCCTCTGGCGCGTTTGTGTATTACAGCTACTCGGTGATATAACCCGCCGATATGGACAACTCACAATTCGCCCAACAAATCGACCGCATCGAGGCCATGCTAGACGTCCTGCTCACTCTTGAGAAGGAACGTCGGATGAATCAGCAGAAGCGTCCGTATGAGTACATTGTGGCTGAAGTGAATCGACTGATTTTGGACGCTCAAGCCGCGATAGTTTCTCGCCGTGATCAAACATGAGATTGATTGTACGCACCATGTCATCCCGCAGTTGCTCGTAGGTTAACGGCGTGTAATCATCGCTCTCGCTTTGTGCGGTCTTAGGATTCAGCATTGCGGATTCTCCTAACGGATAGGGAGTTTCTCATGTATTGGCTTATCTTTAACTTCGCCACTGTAGCGCTCACGGGGCTCATCATCCCGAGCGCGATTAGATACCTTGTCCTTAAGCGACCCTTAAACAAAGCGGTGTCGGCTCTCATTGTCGGAGCCAACGCCGTTCTCGTTGTAACGCTCTGGGTCTTCCTTCGGAGCGCCCTGCTTCCAGATGAGAGAGGCGGCACTCCGACCTACCTTCTCTTAGGTGTCACCTTGGGAATATTTGTTTCTTGGGCGATGCTGACACAGAAAACAGATTCTACCGAACCAACACCCTAAATGCTGTCAGCCCTCACCCTTATCTAGCAGCCGCCTCTCTCAGCGTATGCCGTATCCAGCTTGACAGTGTCTTGTGCTCGCTGGCCTTTGCCTTCTTCTCGAATAGCTTGCGATCCTCATCGTTCATCCGCACGGGAACGATCAACCCCTTGGCGTGTCCCTTTGGAAGTTTCGGGCGTCCAATCTTTTTAGCTTTCGGCATTAGCTTCAGCCTCCCTCAAATCACCTACAATGGATACCTGGACAGCCTTGCGCGGCGTTATCGCTGGCGGCAGGTGTAACACGGTCACATGACGTCGCGGACTCTCAGGATCGTCTGTATCGTGCGACCACGCATACAGACGCGAGGCGGTTGGATGATCGTGCAAATCGAAAACCTCCACCTCGCCTTCCCATACTGTTTGCCCTTGGAACGTTTCCACAACGGGCACAGTCTCAACGTGCGTTGACTCTGTACCATGCAAGCGGCGAATAACCTCTTTTAGTTCGTCGATGTAATTCACAGCGCCGCCTCGACCAAATCTCCGACCGTCCAGAAGCTACGCTCAACGCCAGCGGCCATTGCTGGCGTCATTTTCAAGCTGCCATGAGTGCGAACTAGATTGTAATACGCGAAGTTAAGCGCAACAGCCGCCTCGAAGTTCTCAATCTTCTTGCTGAATGCGTAGGTTAAGCGAGCAAGCCGTTTCATGTGAAGGCGAGTAGTCCCGTTTAGTCGCTCAACGTGGCTGGTAGAAATCAAATCCATATCCGGCCTACCCATGACGCTGTACTTCTCGGAAAAGACTATCTCAGGCGCACTATAGCGGCGCTCTTGATGATGATGCCCTGTGTCCGCGCCGTAGTTTTTCATAATCAGGCCGTAGTCAACATCCATCCCGAAAGCTAACTCAATCGCATCGGCATAAGCGCGGAGTCCGTCGCTGGAAATCTGTGGGCGGTTCGTGATGCGTGAGGCTACGTCGCTCACAAAAGCGTTGGCGGTCTTGTGGTCGCGTTTGCCTACGCGGAAGGAGGGAACAAGCTTAGTTTCCGAGTCAATCGCGCAGAACGTCCAAACGTCGCCCTTGGTCGGCTCGTCGTCAATCGTGATGTGCTTTTGCTTCTTGCCGATGAATCCCCACAGCTCGTCAAATTGCAGATTGTGGCAAGTGAGGCCGCGCATCTTGGCATCCAGCACACGAGCGCAACCTTGCCCAACGCGAACGCCAAACCGCATAATTGTATTACGGCTGATTCCGGTGATTCTCTCAATCGACCGAATACTCGAACCCTCAGCCAATGCGCTGATAACCGCAATCTGTTTGTCTTTTGGTAGGACGTTTGCCATTTGCTTTAATCTCCTAATCTGGAGATAATGTATTACAGATTCATATCGCTGTCAAGCCTTTTTGTGTTACATTTAGAAATAAGATGAGAGGGAAACGCCTCGCCATTAAAGTCCTCGTTTACTTCGTGCTGGCGCTTGTCTTGGCTGGACTGGTTCTCTGTGTCGGCGCGAGCCTCAACAAGCGGGCCGGAACCATAAAAGATGCCCATGCCGCCAACGAGAATCAGGAGACCTCCCCACAGTTGCCCCGCGTGCCAGAGAATAACGCCGTGACCGATGGGGAATATGGATACGGCTATCAGAAGTACGCCGCTAAGTGGGTTGAGCCTACGGCCCTTCTTACGATTGCGCTTGTCGTGGGGGTTTTTGTAACCGCCCGGATATACAAAGGCCAGTTGCAGAAAATGACTGAAACCGTCGCGCTCTTGGCTGGGCAATCTAGCACGATGCGAGAGCAGTTGGGCGCTATGAAAGACCAAGCCGCTCATGCGGCTGGGCAACTTGACAGCTTGATAACAGCCGAACGCGCCTATGTGGGCATTACCGAAATGATCCCTATTCTGGAAATCGGAAAACGATTGGTAGTAACGATCACCTGTCGAAACGGGGGGAGAACTCCGGCGTGGGAAGTCGGATGCACCGCAAGCGTGGATATTGACGAAAAGAGGATCGTCGCTCGGTCTGACTATCCAGAGGGTGCTTTTTTCCTGCCATCGGGGTTCGAAAAACCCATGGAGTTTGTGTTCGATCTTGTTTTGACCGACGAACTGCTTATTCGCATCGAAAAAGATACTTCCAAAATAATTTGCCTCGGAGAAGTCACGTACAGGGACTTTCGATGGGAGCCGAAACACAGCTACCTTTTTTATGGGATTTTTTATCCGAAGGGGCGGCGGTTCGAGCATTACGACGCAGACAGCCACGGCAACAAGCGCGGCAATCCAAATTAATTCAAATTGCGACACTACCGTGGAGCGTAACGGCTTGACAATATTTAGAGCCCTTCTGTATTCTAGCCGTTCGCGTTTTAGAGGCTTAAAACAGAAAGACTTATCTATGTCAACGTACTTTCCCAGCGGCACCGGACTGGCCCAAAATCGAAAATGGCACGTGGTCGATGCCGCCGGTCAAACGGTCGGCCATCTGGCCACCGAAGTTGCAAGCATCCTCTCTGGCAAGCGTAATCCTTCCTGGACTCCGTTCCTGGACATGGGTGATCACGTGGTGGTCATTAACGCCAGCCAGGCAGTATTCACCGGTTCCAAAGGTGTGCAAAAGGTTTACCGGCATCACACCCATTACCCCGGTGGCTTGCGCGAGATTTCCGTCGCCGATCAATTTGCCAAACATCCAGAGCGCGTGATCGAGCTGGCCGTTAAGGGAATGCTGCCCAAATCAAAATTGGGCAAGGCCATGGCGAAGAAGTTAAAGGTCTATGCCGGAGCAGCCCATCCTCACGCTGCGCAGCAACCACAACCTCTCGAACTTCCTTCCCGCAACAATCAAAAACAAAATTCGAATTAAGACTTTATAAGGACAGGAAACACTGTGGCTGAAATTCAATACTATGGAACCGGACGGCGCAAGACTTCGACTGCTCGCGTCTATTTGCGACCGGGCGACGGCGAAGTAAAAATCAATCATCGCGCATTTGAGGTTTATTTCCCCAATGAAACTCTGCGCATGATTATTCGCCAGCCGTTGCAGCTGACCGAGACGGTCAACAAGTTCAATATTTTGATCAACGTGAACGGCGGCGGCCCGGCCGGACAGGCTGGAGCCATCCGTCACGGCATTACCCGGGCCCTGATGGAATACAACGCCGACCTCCGCCCCGCGCTGAAGCAGGCCGGACTGGTGACGCGTGATCCGCGCATCAAGGAACGCAAGAAGTACGGACAAAAGGGAGCGCGCAAGCGTTTTCAGTTCTCGAAACGATAATTGGGAAGCGCTTAAATCCATTGTCGCAGCTTTGGTTGGTTCCTCGGTCTTGACCAGAGGCTTACAGGCGGCGGCGAGTACATTAAACCAATTCACACAAAGGAGACTGCTTTTGGTTTCGGTTACGATGAAAGAGTTGTTGGAGGCCGGTGTTCACTTTGGACACCAGGTACGGCGCTGGAATCCGAAAATGAAGGAATACATTTTCGGCGAGCGCAACGGCATTTACATTATTGATCTACAGAAGACGCAGAAAATGTTTCGCGATGCGATTGCTTTCGTGACCAATATGGTTGCGGAAGATCGCGGCAAATTCGTTTTATTCGTCGGCACCAAGCGGCAGGCGCAGGACGCCATTCGCGAAGAGGCGGAGCGCTCAGGTCAATACTACGTTAATCAACGCTGGCTGGGCGGGTTGCTGACAAACTTTCAGACGGTGCAAAAATCGATCAAGCGCCTGAAAGACCTGGAAGCCATGCAGTCCGATGGACGCTATGAAAAACTGACCAAGAAAGAGCGGATCAAGCTCGATCGCGAGCGTCTGGGTCTGGAAAAGAACCTTTCCGGGATCAAGAGCATGACTCGCCTGCCCGACGTATTGTTCGTGATTGACGTGCGCAAAGAAGAGATCGCAGTGGCGGAAGCAAACCGCCTGGGAATTCCCGTGGTCGCCGTCGTCGACACCAACTGCTCTCCCGAACATATCGATTACGTAATCCCGGGCAATGATGACGCGCTACGCGCGGTTCGTCTTTTTGCCTCACGTATCGCCGACGCCGTGCTCGAAGGACAGCAGATGCTGACCGAAGGCGCCGCTGAAGAGGGCGCTGTTTCCGAAGGCGGGCCGGCGAACGAAACTTCGGAAGGCGGAACGGTCGACGCTGGCAACGCTGAGGTCGCGGGTGTTCCCGAAGCCCAGACATCCGCCCCCAGCGGCACGGATTTTGGAACAACCGGGCCGCAGCCTGAAGCGCCAGTTAACGGGGCGACCGCCGCCGGATCGAGCGCCAGCGCACCGGAATCGGCCGAGGAAGAGGGCAAGAGCGCAGAAACTGTCGTCGCAGCTAGTTAATCAACCAAGACCAAGTTTTCGACGAGCGCAGCCTCTCCAGCGGAACACCTCCGCCAGGCTGCGTTTTTGCTATACATAGCGACACAGACCCTGGTCTGTGGACGTAACGCAAACTTTAGTTTGCGGTTTGGGATACGCCAAAGATGCAAACTGAAGTTTGCGTTACATAAAAGCAGGAAAGAGAGAAACAATGGGAGACATTACGGCGAGCGGCGTTAAGTCGCTCCGAGAAAAAACCGGCGCCGGCATGATGGAGTGCAAGAACGCCCTCACCGAAGCCGGCGGCAACGAGGAACAGGCGATAGACATTCTCCGCAAGCGCGGTTTGGCTTCAGCCAAGAAGCGAGAAGGCAGGATCGCCGCGGAAGGCGCTGTCGGGTCATACATCCATATGGGTGGAAAAGTCGGCGTGCTGGTCGAAGTCAATTGTGAAACTGACTTCGTCGCTCGCAGCGAAGAGTTCCAGCAGCTAATCAAGGACATTGCGATGCATATTGCGGCGGCCGAACCTCGTTTTGTGAGCCGCGATGAAGTCACGACTGAGGCGTTGGATAAAGAGCGTGAGATTGCGCGCGCGCAAGCGCGGAACGATCCCAAGAACGCCAGTAAGCCCGACCAGGTGATCGATAAGATCGTCGAGGGTCGTCTCAATAAGTTTTATGAAGAGGCCGTCCTGCTGGATCAGCCCTTCGTAAAAGACCCGGCCAAGACCGTCGGCGAACTGGTTACCGAGAAAGTCGGAAAAACCGGCGAGAAGATAACTGTGCGCCGCTTCTCTCGATACAAGATGGGCGAGGGATTGGCGAAACGCGATGAGGATTTCGGAGGCGAAGTCGCCGCCTTGGCGGGAAACTAGGGAAAAGGAATTCAGGTTGTCTGGGCCCGAATGACCTTCGGGCGTAACCTGAGTTTGGAAACCTGAAAAGCATGTCAGCCAACAACATCAGCGCCAAAGGGGACAGATCCGCCTATCGCCGGATTCTCCTGAAGATCTCCGGCGAGGCGTTGATGGGCGAACAGAACTACGGCATTGACGTTCAGGTCGCTCGCAATGTGGCCGAAGAGATCAAAGCCGTCCAGGCGCTGGGCGTGCAAATCGCCGTCGTCGTCGGCGGCGGCAATATCTTTCGCGGCGTCTCCAAGAGCGCGGGCGACATGGATCGTTCTTCGGCCGATTACATCGGCATGCTCGCCACGGTGATGAACGCGGTGGTGTTGCAGGACGCGCTGGAAAAAGTTGATGTCAAAACCCGGGTCTTGTCTGCTATCGACATCCCGCAACTGGCTGAGTCCTTTATTCGGCGGCGCGCCGTGCGTCACCTGGAAAAGGCGCGAGTAGTTATTTTTGCCGCCGGCACCGGCAATCCTTATCTCACCACAGACACCGCCGCCGCCCTGCGAGCTCTGGAAATCAAGGCGGACGTGATCTTGAAAGCTACCAAGGTCAAGGGTGTTTACTCCGCCGATCCCATGACTCATCCGGATGCCGTCCGCTATGATTGCATTACTTACCAGGAAGTGCTGGAAAAGCAATTGAAAGTCATGGATGCGTCGGCCATCTCGCTTTGCATGGACAACAACCTGCCGATCGTAGTCTTTAATATGCGCGAGTCCGGAAACATCATGCGCGTCGTCCAGGATCAACCCGGCGTTGGGACGCTTGTCTGTTTGCAGAAACCCGGACCGAAGTCCTAACGCGAAGTTTTCGTACCCGCGCCCGCACCGCTTCTTTCTGATCGCCGATTACGGAGAATGATATGAGCGAGAAGGATGTAATCAAAGAAACCCGGCCGCGCATGGAAGCGGTAATCGACGACGTGCGCCGGAAGCTGAGCACGGTTCGCACCGGCCGCGCCGCCATCAGTTTGTTGGACAATGTGATGGTTGATTACTACGGCACGCCCACGCCGCTCACGCAAATGGCTTCGGTCCATGCTCCCGAGCCGCAAATGCTGACCGTGCAGCCGTGGGACCAGACCCAGGTCGTTCCCGTTGAAAAAGCCATCCGGGCTGCCGATCTCGGCCTCAACCCCTCAAACGACGGCAAGCTGGTGCGCATCCCGATTCCGCCGCTAACGGAAGAGCGCCGCAAACAACTTGCGAAGCAAGTGCATGAGATTGCCGAGGACCATCGCACCGCCGTGCGCAACGTTCGCCGGGACGCCAATGAACGCCTGAAGAAGATGTTCAAGGACAAAACCATTTCTGAGGACAACGAGCGAGACGGCCTCGAGGAAGTGCAGAAGCTGACAAATACTTTCATCGGCAGGATCGATGATCTCGCCAAGAGCAAAGAGCACGAGCTCATGAGTGTTTAGCGTCTGCCGGCCACAGGCAAAGACCGCCTGATGTGACTACCGGTTCGTGGCAGAGCAACTCCTAAACGGCAATCACAAATGATCGCGCACCTTTCCGGAACTCTACTTTCCAAGCAACCGAATACCGTGATCGTTGACGTCGGCGGCGTAGGCTATGAACTAATCATACCGGTCTCGACCTTTTATGAATTGGAAGAAACCGGCGCCCACACGCAGCTTCGGGTTTACACGCACGTGCGCGAAGAAGCCCTTCAGCTTTACGGTTTCAAGACTGTCCGCGAGCGCGAACTCTTTCTGCAGATCATTTCCGTAAGCGGCATCGGACCAAAGATAGCGATCACCCTGCTTTCGGGAATGAACGCGTCTGAAATCATCAATTCGATCCGCTCCAACAACCTCGCGCGCCTGACTTCGATCCCGGGCGTTGGGAGAAAAACGGCTGAGCGATTGGTGGTGGAGTTACGGGACAAGATTACCGCGCTCTCATCACCGGCGCTGGAAGAGGAAATTGCTGGCGAGTCCGGGGCCCGCGCGACGTCGCCGGATGTCATGCGCGATGACGCGCTCTCGGCACTGTTGAATTTAGGCTACCAGAAGACTGCCGCGGAAAAGGCGATCAAGTCCGCTATCGACGAAGGCGGCGAACTTTCTTTGGACGTAATCCTGCGCCGCGGCCTGCGTTCACTCTCGCGATAAAACTCAGCAGGCACTATCTGGTGTTGACGATTTTTCAATTCCAAGTCACGATCCGTCTCGACCATGTCGAACCAAGCTCAGCCGGCAGAAGTTAGGAATAGCCCTCCCTCCGAAGACGATAAGCAATACGAGCTATCGCTACGCCCTACCCGTCTGGCTGAGTACATCGGCCAACGTCAGGCCAAAGACAATCTGCGCATCTACATGAAAGCCGCGCTGGGCCGCAAGGAAGCGCTCGATCATGTTCTCTTGACGGGCCCGCCAGGCTTGGGGAAAACGACGCTGGCGCACATTATCGCCAATGAAATGGGGGCGGAGCTGCGAGGGACAGCCGGCCCAGCTATTGAGAAGACGGGAGACATCGCGGCCCTGCTTACCAACTTGCAGGAAGGCGACGTCCTGTTCATTGATGAAATTCATCGCCTGATTCCGGCGCTCGAAGAGAAACTCTACCCGGCCATGGAGGACTATCACCTGGACTTATTAATCGGCCAGGGCACCGCCGCGCGATCCATCAAACTGGAACTGCCAAAGTTCACCCTGATAGGGGCGACCACGCGTGCAGGTTTGATTACCGCTCCTTTGCGCGGCCGGTTCGGGATCCAGTTCCACCTGGATTTCTATCCGAACGAGGATTTAGAAGTTATCTGCAAGCGTTCAGCAGAAATCCTGGGCGTGGAAATTGATGAGGGCGGGAGCCGCGAAATCGGGCGGCGCGCGCGTGGCACACCCCGAATAGTCAACCGGCTATTGCGGCGCGTGCGTGATTATGCCGAAGTTGATTACGACGGCCGCATTACCGAAGATGTCGCCCGCGATGCCCTCAACCGGATGGAAGTGGACACCTACGGGTTGGATGAGATGGATCGTAAACTGCTGCTGACCATCATCGAGAAATTCGATGGCGGGCCGGTGGGCCTGGGCACGATTTCCGCCTCCATCCACGAAGAGAAGGACGCAATAGAAGAAATCATTGAACCTTATTTGATCCAGATCGGATTTCTTAATCGCACCCCCCGTGGCCGGATGGCGACCCCCCTTGCCTACCAGCATTTCGGCCTCCGGACCAATCGGCCCGAT
Organism: Blastocatellia bacterium; assembly: GCA_033856235.1. Classification (GTDB taxonomy): domain Bacteria; phylum Acidobacteriota; class Blastocatellia; order Pyrinomonadales; family Pyrinomonadaceae; genus DASXRU01. Next base: position 10,518 of record JAWVFI010000078.1, read on the forward strand.
AAGCCCAGCCTCTTCGATCAAGTGTAGAACCAGAACGGGATCTTCCAATGTCAGGTTTTGTAAAATGGCTGGCTTCCTTTACGCGTCACTCGTTCGGCGTTCGCAACGCTTCGCCCTGGATGACCATGATCGGTCACACCATTCATGAGTTTGATGAGAACGATCTGTTCACGTCGTCCGCGGCGATGAGCTATTTCGGGATCCTTACTCTCTTTCCCGCGCTGCTTTTGCTGCTCGCATTGAGTAACTGGATCGCCGCCGGCAGCCAGATGCTGACCCATGTAGTCCAGGTTTACCCGGGTTCCAGCAAATTCCTCAGCGACACTATTCGGGCGCTTTCCCATCTGGGCACCGGAGTAATCATCAGTTGTGTGATCGTCACCTTTTGGGCGGGCTCCTGGGTTTTTGCCGTGATCGAACGCGCCATGAGTCGCATTTGGCGCACCACGCCTCGCACTTTTCTTCACGGCCGTGCCCTGACCCTGGGCATGATCGGCATCGTCGGATTGTTGCTTTCGCTGTCGGTGGTGGTGACGTCGGTGCTGGTAGGCTTCCAGGAGATCGCTCTGCGCCTCTCTCCGCGGCAACTGGAGAATTATAAACTGCTGGGCTCAGTAGGAAGTTTGTTCTGGCAACTCGTCTTCGCCTTGGTAAGCATCCTCATTACGATCACTCTCTTTGTTATCGTCTATCGTTTCATGCCGAATGCTTACGTGACGCTGCGCGATACGATCCCTGGCGCCGTGGTTGCCGGCTTGCTGTGGGAAGTGGCGAAGTACGTCTTTGCCTTGTGCGTCAATTACTTCCATTACGACGAGATCTACGGCTCCGTGGGTGCAGTCATCGCCGTGCTCACGTGGGGTTATGTCTCGAGCATCGTGCTCCTGTTTGGGGCCCAACTAACGGCTGTCTTTCATTATGAACATACCGACCAGTTAGAAGCGGTGCCCGCACCCGCCGAAGGTATTGCGTCCGTGTCCTAATGCTCTCAAAGCGTCCTAAGCTCCTTCCCTGAAATGCGCCTGGCTGATTTCGATTACGATCTTCCCGACAAGCTAATCGCCCAGCAGCCGGCAGTTCAACGTGATGCCTCACGAATGTTAATTGTGGATCGGGCTAAGCAGACTTTCCATGATGCCTCCTTCCGCGACTTCCCTTCCTGCGTAGGATCCGGCGATCTGGTCGTGCTGAACAACACAAAGGTTTTCCCGGCCCGTCTGATTGGGAAAAGAGAGACTTCAGGCGGGCGCGTAGAACTATTTTTGATCCATGAAAGAGAGCCAGGCATTTGGGAAGCCCTGGTGAAACCCGGCCGTCGCATAACGGCAGGCGCCCGGATAAAGTTCGACAGGTCATCACTGCAGGCCGAAGTATTGCAATCCGTCGGAGAGGGAGTGCGGCTCGTTAGACTTACTTGCGACGGCGCGCTGGAGAAGGCATTCGAGGAAGCTGGGCAAGTTCCCCTCCCGCCGTACATCAAGCGTCCCGAAGGAAGTTTGGAGGATGATCGTGATCGTTATCAAACAGTTTACGCGCGTCATAGCGGGGCAATCGCGGCGCCTACTGCCGGTCTGCACTTTACACCCGCAGTTTTGCAGGCTGTAACTGACCGGAGCGCCGCGATCGTGGAGATTACGCTGCACGTTGGCTACGGCACGTTTGAACCGGTCCGGGTTCAGAACATCGCGCAGCACACCGTCGCACCGGAGCGATTTCAGATTGATACGGAATCTGCGGAAAAGATAAATCGCACTCGGCGCTCTGGCGGGCGAGTAATTGCGATCGGCACAACCACCGCCCGGGCCCTGGAATCAGCGATTGATGGGGCTGGCAAGATCGCGACTGGAACCGACATCGCGCGGATTACCATTACCCCTGGGCATCAGTTCAGGTCCGTCGATGCGCTCTTGACTAATTTTCACCTCCCACAGTCTTCGCTCCTTTTGTTGGTGGCGGCGTTTGCTGGACGAGACCTGATCATGCGCGCCTATGCACATGCGGTGGCAGCTGAATATCGCTTTTACAGCTATGGCGACTGCATGTTAATTCTCTAGGACCACGTGACGCTGACGAGGCGTCAAGCTATAATGGCGCACGCATCATTTCCGGGAACCAGGGAACAATGGCAGTACTTAAGAAATTTCGTTCGCGTTGGTGGTCACAAAATGAGCCGCCCACTTCATACCCGGTTCCAGCCGAACCGGCGCTCGCTGCGGATCAAATCGGATCCGTTTACGACGTTCGCCCGCTGACCATTTCACAACTCGATGAGTGTTGGCGACTCGATCAGCGGTGTTTCGTTGATGGCGAGGCCTATAGCCGCGAGACCTTTGATTATCTGCTGACGGCATCAGAATCTGTTTCTTATCGGGCAGTGACCACGGCGGGCGCTATGGCCGGTTTCGTGATTGGCCTGGTGGAACCGGATCACACCGGACACATCACCACCATCGGAATAGCTCCCGAACACCGGCGGCGAGGAATCGCAAGTTCACTAATGCAGAAGGTGGAAAATGGGTTTCACCGGAGGAATGTACGGCTAGTGCGTCTGGAAGTTCGCGCCGCCAACGTTCCGGCTCAGAAGCTCTACCTCAACCTCGGCTACGCAGTCACGCAAAACCTTCCCAGATACTACTCAAACGGAGGCGACGGCCTCTTAATGGTGAAATCAATAGAATAGACCAGCGGTGGTGCGATCTTAGCTGCGGCGCAGTTCGGTGAGTACCTGCTTAGCAACTGCTTTGAGGGTATCGAAGACTCCGACGCCAGTGGAGGCAACTGCCTCAACTACCGGTTCGCCCTTGCGCTGAAGTTCCCCGGTCATGTCTTCGGCAGAGACGATCTGGGGCAGGTCGCGTTTGTTGAGCTGCAAAGCGTAGGGCAACTTCATCAGGTCATAGCCCTGCGAGCTTAGGTTCTCTTCGAGGTTGTATAACGACTCGATATTCGCATCCATCCGCTCTTCCTGAGAGTCGGCAACGAATACAACTCCATCAACGCCCTTCAGAATCAGTTTCCGGGAAGCGTCATAAAAAACCTGGCCCGGAACGGTATAGAGGTGAAACCTGGTCTTGAAGCCACGCACGGTACCCAGTTCCAGAGGCATAAAATCAAAAAACAAAGTGCGATCCGTTTCGGTCGCCAAACTAATCATTTTTCCTCTGGATTGGGGGGCTGTAGAATCAAATATGTATTGCAGATTCGTCGTCTTCCCGCACAGGCCAGGACCGTAGTAGACGATCTTGCAGTTGATCTCTCGCGATGCGTAGTTGATGAAGGTCATAGTTCGTTTAATGATGCTCGGGGCTGTGAGCGTCGCACCTCATGAAAACAGGCTCTCGATGTCTTCATCGGTGATCTCGCCAAAGGGCAGATCCTCGCGTTGTTGGCGGTCCTCTGAACTTCGCTCGACCTCATCGAAAATGGCAGCCAGCTCTTGCGACACCTGGCGGGAGCGAAGCTTGACCAATCCCAGGCTCGACCGTTCATCAAAGACCACTAACAGCAGCAGTCTGCCCACGACACTAATGTGAATGCTTTCATGCTCACCTTCGTGTGAGAGCGTGGGAAACTCTTTTTCCCCAATCAATTCTGCCATGCCACCGGTAGCCGCCACGTTTCCGGCTGCCAACGAAGCCAGGCTCGTGGTATCCAGACCTGCCACATCGCCGTGTGTGGCGATTTGTTGGCCGTCCTTGTCCACGAGAAATACCACTCGAGCTGAAGCGTCCAGGCGCAGACGCGCCAACACCGCTTTGATCCGGTGGTATTCGTTCTCCCGCATTACTATGGGACTGTCTGCCATTAATACAGCTTCTTTTGCGTGCTCAGGACGAGTAGCGAAGTAGGTCGAACCGATTAACTGGCGGGGATTAGAATTGAGGGTTAAGTAGTTTACCCGGAAGGTCTTTCATTAACCCGCACGTAGACGAAAGACCCGTTTCAGCATTATTGATCCGGCCGAAACAACCGAAACTGACAGTAACATAGCGTACATAATCGCAGCAAGTGTTTTCCGGTGTTGACCAAAGCTTTCAAGAGTTCAACCATAAGACTCGTGGTGAAGCCGCAAACCCTACTCTTTAGTTGATTTAGAAGGAAGCCTATGTTAGAGTGCCGCGAGTCTTTCCAGGGCAACTCGTTTTGAGTTAGCCGTCCTTCGAAATCGGAGCTTTACATGAGTAGTCCTATGGTTAAGGGCGTCAAAAGGTCTCCGTTGCGCTCCACCTCTCGTCAATCTTCAGCGTCCACAAGTAAAAGCCGCACCTTGGCGGGCAAGTCGGTGCGTTTGAAGCCGATCACCAAACGTTCGGCTACCGGCAAAGCCCCAGCAAAAAAGGCTAAGAAAGCAGCAGCGGTTTCAGCGCCAAAGGGACGGGTCATTGCCAAGAAGAAAGTTGTAGCCGCGAAAAAACGTCCAGTTCCCAAGTCACAACCAGCGCAAAAAGCCCGAAAAGTGGCCCCGAAGGCCGCAATTCGATCAACTAAGTCCAAGCCCGTCAGGATGAAAGCCCTGAAGCCGGCACTGCGCAGAACGCCACCCCCATTACCTCCGCCCAAACCGAAACCCACGCGTGACGAGGCTGCGGCACTCAAGGACTTTCAAAAGGCCCACAAGGAATTTGTCATGGGCCGATTTGCTGAAGCTCGGAATCAGTTTCGCGCACTGGTTGAGAAGTATTCAGGTGTCTCTGAGGTAACCGCGCGAGCTCGAACCTACTTGTCTGTGGCTGAGACCCGTTTACGTACAGAGACCATGTTGCCCCGCGACGCGGATTCCCTCTACGACCGCGGCGTGATTGAACTGAACCGGGGTGAATACGTCGCGGCACAGGAACTCTTTGAGCGTGCGCTCAAGCGAGAACCCACCGCCGGTCACGTTCATTATGGGTTAGCCGCAACTCGTTCCCGATTAGGATCGATCGACCTGGCTCTGGCGTCGCTACGCAGTGCGCTTGACGCTCAGCCCAGTCTGCGCATCCGTGCTCAACATGATCAGGATCTCAATGCCCTCCGTACTGATCCTGACTTCGATAAACTAGTGTTTACCCCACGGCCTTAGCTCGCCACGCATCGCTGCCCAGTTTTCCATTGCTCAACCTGCTGCCATCGTTTTGAGAGGCTTCTGCTTTTGGGTATCATTCCGTGACGACGTCCAGTCATTCGCGGGGAGGTCATAGATTTGAGGACTGGTGAAACTCAGCGGGGTCTCAAGCTCGTCGCCATCGGCGGCGGTACCGGCCTGTCAACTTTACTGGCGGGTTTGAAAGAACTCGTGGGAATCGATCGCCGCGACGCCAGACTTGAAACCCTGTCAGCAATTGTGACCGTGTCGGATGATGGGGGCAGTTCGGGTCGACTTCGGGACGAGCTGCAGATGCTGCCACCGGGCGACATCCGGAATTGTATGATTGCGCTGTCGGAAGATTCCACTTTGCTGTCCCGACTGTTTCGACACCGCTTTCGTGGTTCCGGGGAATTAGGCGGTCACAGTTTCGGCAATCTATTTCTGGCGGCGCTAACGGAAGTGACCGGTGACTTCGTCGAAGCAGTCCGGCTATCTTCAGAAGTACTGGCGAGCAAGGGCCATATCTTTCCCGCCACGATTAATGATATTCGGCTGGTTGCTGACTTAGAAGACGGCACGGAAGTGCGGGGCGAAACTCAAATCACCGCGTCGCGGGCGCCAATTCGCAAGTTGCGACTGGAACCGGAGACGTGCCTGCCGCTGCCCGCGGCCCTCGCTGCGATTCGCGCCGCGGATGTCATCACAGTGGGTCCAGGATCGCTTTACACCAGCATCCTGCCGAACCTTCTGGTCTCGCGCGTGGCCGAGGCCATCGGCAACTCCGCCGCGACGAAGATTTTCGTCTGCAACCTGATGACTCAGCCAGGCGAAACTGACGGGTATACTGGCGCCCAACATCTGGAAACCGTGCGCAGCTATGCTCCGGAAATTAGTTTTGACTTTGTAGTAGTCAACGATCGGAAGATTACAGCTGAACAGGCGGTGCGTTATGGGGCCGATGGGGCCCATCAGATTGAGGCTGAGAATATTGTGCTGGACAGCGGTGATACTGAGTTGGTGAAGGCCGACCTTTTGGATGATGATGAAAAGGTCCGCCACAATTCTGAAAGATTGGCACAGGTAGTGATGGCTTGTCAGGACATAGCACACTCGATTGTTGGCGCCGGCATTCACTGATTCATGGACACACTCGCAACCAACGGCACAAAGAAACGGCCCCTTGACGTCTTGATCATGGCAGCCGGCCTGGGAACGCGGATGCGCTCCGAAAAGGCCAAGGTGCTGCATCAACTGGATGGGCGTTCGCTGGTGGCACACGTCTGCCGGGCGGCGGCCGCGCTCAATCCGCGAAGAATCTACATCGTGGTGGGCCATCAAGCCGAGGAAGTCGCCGCGGCTGTCTCCCAGGAGTTCCCGGACGTAACGTTCGTGCAGCAAGCTCAACAAAGAGGCACGGGAGACGCAGTGTTGGCAGCGAAAGGGGCGTTGGCTGAATCCGATGCAACAGTCCTGGTGCTTTCTGGTGACGTGCCCCTCGTGCGTGCAGAGACGTTGGCCGCGCTGCTCAACCAACACGACAGCGCAACCAATCCGGAGTCGAGTTGCACGATCCTATCGGTGAAACTCGAAAATCCCCGGGGTTACGGACGGATAGTGCGCGACCAGGATGGACGTTTTGAAAAGATCGTCGAAGAGAAGGATGCGAGTGACGAGGAGCGCGAGATTCGCGAAATCAACGCGGGCCTATATTGCTTCCACTCCACATCGCTTTTCCAAGCGCTCGAACGGGTCCAGCCTACCAACCAACAAGGCGAGTACTATCTTACGGACGTTCCGGCCATTTTGAGGACGGAAGGTAAGGGCGTAAACATTTACCTTCATCCCGATGCCCGCGAGGTTTCCGGTATTAACACGCGCGCGGACCTCGCGGAGTTTGAAAACCTGCTGCGCCGGACCGCCATTCGCCGATTAATGACGGAAGGCGGCGTCACCTTTATCGATCCTTCTCATGCGTACATCAGCGCTGACGCGCAGATCGGCCGCGACACAGTCATTTACCCCGGTGTCAGCATCGAGGGGAATTCTCAGGTGGGGGAGCGATGCGAGATTCGCTCCGGCTCGCGGATTACGAATTCGCGCCTCGGGAATGGGGTCGTGGTCAAAGATCACTGCGTAGTTATGGACTCTGAGATCACCGATGATTGCACCATTGGTCCCTTTGCCCATCTGCGCATGAACAGCCGTATGGAGCCAGGCGCGGTAGTTGGAAACTTTGTGGAAGTGAAGAAAACGAGGATCGGCCGCGGCACAAAATCCATGCACTTGACCTATCTCGGCGATGCCATCATTGGCGAGAAGACGAATATCGGCGCCGGCACGGTTACCTGTAACTACGACGGCAAGGACAAACATCAGACGATCATCGAAGACAATGTCCGCATCGGATCAGACACCATGCTGATCGCGCCGGTGCGCGTCGGCAGCGGATCCGTAACCGCAGCAGGCTCCGTCGTCACTCAGGATGTGCCATCAAATACTTTGGTCGCCGGTGTGCCCGCCGTCGTAAAGAAGCGCCTGGACGAAAAGCCGCCTGAGAACACAACAGACAAGAAATAGTTTCATCCGTTACGCCATTCTCACTTTTATTAAATATTATGTGCGGAATAGTTGGCTACGTGGGGAACAAGCAGGTCGTACCCTTGATAATCGAAGGGCTGCGCAAGCTCGAATATCGTGGATATGACTCGGCGGGCATCGCCGTAGTTGATAGCAATCGAGTCCTTGAGGTGCGTCGCGCCGAAGGCAAGCTGCGCAATCTTGAGGAAGCGCTGCGAGTCGAACCGCTGGACGGCACTTATGGCATCGGCCACACACGTTGGGCCACCCACGGCCGGCCTACTGAAGAGAACGCCCACCCGCATCGCGACTGCACCGGCCGCCTCGTAGTGGTGCACAACGGCATTATTGAAAACTACCTGCAACTGAAGGAACGCCTGCGAAAACAGGACCACAGTTTCGTTACGGAGACCGATACCGAAATCATCGCCCACCTGATTGAGGAGTATCTCAAGACGAGCAAGGGTTTTGAGGAGGCAGTGCGACGCGCGGTCAAGGATCTTCGCGGCATCTTTGCCATGTCCATCATCAATGCCGACGAGCCCGACATCATTATTTCGGCGCGGGAGGGCCCGCCGGTGGTCATCGGTATCGGTGATGGCGAGTTCTTTGTCGCTTCGGATATTCCGCCGATTCTGGAGCACACGCGCGACGTGTTCTTCCTGGGCGACGGCGAAATTGCGGTGCTTAGCAAAGACTCGGTCCACGTCACCGATTTTGAGGGCAATGCGGTTGAGCCGGTTAAGCAACGAATCACCTGGGACCCAATCCTTGCGGAGAAGGGCGGCTTCAAGCATTTCATGCTCAAGGAGATTTATGAGCAGCCGCGCGCCGTCCGCGACACCGTGCAGGGTCGCGTTTCCCTGGATACCGGCCGTGTTTTTCTCGATGAGATGAAGGGCATCACGGAGGAAGACTTCAAGCGTTTCACCTCGATCAAAGTCGCTGCCTGCGGCACATCGTTGCACGCGGGGATGGCCGGGAAATACATGATCGAGCAGCTCGCGCGAATGAATGTGGAAGTGGATTACGCTTCAGAATTTCGCTATCGCGATCCGGTGCTGGATGAAAACACTTTGCTGCTCGTGATTTCGCAATCCGGCGAAACAGCGGACACGATTGCGGCGATGCGCGAGGTAAAGGATCGCAATGTGAAGACCCTCGCGATCTGCAATGTGCAGGGCTCGATGATCACGCGCGAGGCGGACGGCACCATCTTGACGCACGCCGGCCCCGAGATTGGCGTGGCTTCGACCAAGGCCTTCACGTCGCAGATGATCGCTCTCTATCTGCTGGCGCTGCATTTGGGTTACCTGCGTGGCGTACTCAGCACCGATGAAGCGAAGTATCACGCGCAGGAGTTGGCGGAACTGCCGGTGAAGATGGAGCACTTGTTGAGCGAGGCTGACAGCATCGAAGAGCTGTCGCGCGAGTTCTTTCGCGTAACGGATTTTCTTTATCTCGGTCGCGGTATCAACTTTCCCGTGGCCCTCGAAGGAGCGCTCAAACTCAAAGAGATTTCTTACATTCACGCGGAAGGCTATCCGGCCGGCGAGATGAAGCACGGTCCCAACGCATTAATCGATGAGCGTTTGCCAGTCATGTTCATTAACACACGAGAAGACGGCAATCGCGCTTCCGAACTGCGTTATGAGAAAACGCACTCAAACATCGTCGAAGTCAAAGCCCGCGAAGGGGTCGTGCTCTCAGTTCTTACCGAAGGCGATTCGATGTCTTCGATCGTATCCGATCACGTGATTAGCATTCCCCCGTCAAGCGATCTGCTCTCACCGATCCTTTCGGTGATTCCGCTGCAATTGCTCGCCTACCACATAGCCGTGCGCCGAGGCTGTGACGTCGATCAGCCCCGGAACCTCGCAAAATCAGTGACCGTGGAATGAGCCGTTGCGAGCAAATCGGGGTATAATCATCGGGCATTGAGCTTAGAAAAGACTGTCTCCCAATAATCGAAGACTGCTCGCCCAGCATCACAGTCTTTACGGCCTCCGTAAGCGGGATAAAACACTGTTTCAGCACGATCCTTCCGTTGTTCTGGAAGCGATGTTGGTGTTACCTCATTCGGTTCAAGGAACAAAGCCTCATGCAAGTCAAAACCTCTGTTCTCCTTGTTTTTGGACGGCGAAACCGTTCGGCTCTCTGGTCATTCCTCATCCTGGGCGCAATTTTCAGCGTGCTCTCTGCGAAGCCTTTCGAGCGCCTTTTGACATCCTCAGCGCATCCGGAGGATGTCACCACGGCAGGCCCACCGCGCCTGCCAGAAGCAAGCTCTAACATTGCCGTCACCAACCAGGCTTACGGCAATCTTCCAATCAGCTTCGCAGCCAATGAAGGGCAAGCCCATTCCGACGCAAAGTTCATAGCGCGCGGCAGCGGTTATGGCCTCTTTCTGACCTCGGCCGGCGCGGTGCTTTCGTTGACTCACTCGCTTGACCAGCAGAAAACAGATGTTGCTCCGGAAGTGCGACCGACATCGGCGAAACAAGCCAGTGCGGCTGTCTCCCTGCGGTTGCTGGAGTCGCGACGACAGCCACGCATAACCGGCAGAGATGAACTCCCGGGAAAGTTGAACTACTTCATTGGAAATGATCCCGGCAAGTGGCGAACCGACATCGACACTTACGCTAAAGTTCATTACGAGAACGTCTATCGCGGCATCGATGTCGTGTATTACGGCAATCAAAGAGAACTTGAATACGACTTTGTGATCGCCCCCCGCGCAAATCCGCACCACATCAAGCTCCAGTTCAGGGGCGCTTCGCTAAGCATCGACGAGGAAACTGGGGACCTGATCCTGCACACTCCTCAGGGCGATGTGCGGCAGCGCAAACCGTTGGCCTACCAACAAATCAAGCATCAACGCCAGGAGGTTGCGGTTGCTTATCAGTTAGAGCAGGACACGGTGACGTTCAAGATCGGCGAATATGACACTAGCCGGCAATTAGTCATCGATCCGGTTCTCATTTATTCGAGTTTTCTTGGAGGCGCCAATTCCGAACAGGGGCTGGGAATTGCAGTTGATGCACAAGGTAGCGCTTATCTCACCGGCGCTACGACCTCTTCTGATTTTCCCCTTGCCGGCGCGCTGCAAAGTATTAAGGACGCTGTGAATGACGCGTTCGTAGTCAAGCTCAATCCGGCAGGCACCGCTCTCATCTATAGCACCTATGTGGGGGCCAACGGCGACGATATTGGCAATGCCATTGCCGTCGACGGGAACGGAAACGCATATGTCGCAGGTCTCACCGGCTCAGGCAGTTTCCCCGCGACGGCGGGCGCGTATCAAACATCGAAGAGCGGTGTGATTGACGGATTTGTCTTCAAGCTCAATCCTGCGGGGACGCAGTTACTCTATGCGACATTTTTGGGCGGCGAGAACAACGATCAGGCCTTTGGCGTGGCAGTAGATTCCAGCGGACGCGCCTATGTCGTAGGCCGAACCGATTCTCGCCGACTCGGATTTGCGCCGGTACAGAGACATGGCAGCCCGATATACAAGACGACCGACAGCGCGGCCCAGTGGTCGGCAAGCGATACGGACCTAAACGCGAGTACCGTTACATCTTTCGTGTTCGACCCCAACAATTCAAATATCGTTTACGCCGGTTCCAATTATGGCGTGTTCAAGACTATCAACGCAGGGGGGAATTGGATGGCGACCGGCACCTCTCAGCCCGCCCTTAGCGCTGCCTTAACTAACGCCCTGGCCATCGATCCCTCAAACTCAAGTATTGTTTACGCTGGGACGAGCAGCGGCATTTTCAAGACTACGAATGCCGGCGCGACTTACACTGCTAAAAACACGGGACTCGGGAGTACGTTTATTAATGCTTTGGCTATCGATCCTCTGACGCCAAATACGATCTACGCTGGCACCCAACTAGGCATATTTAAGAGCACCAACGGCGGGGACAACTGGGCCGAAATTAAGAACGGCATCAGCGGCACTTCGCCACGCGTCACTCGCGTCGTTATCGATCCCACCAATTCCGCCATCATTTACATAGCCACCAACCGCGGCATGTTCAAAAGCACGAATGGCGGATCGTTGTGGACGGTGATTAATAACGGCTTGGCGCTTTCGGGGACGCCCCAGATCACCGGCTTGGCGATTGATCCGATTAATCCGGCAACTCTTTATGCCAGTGGTTTGGGCACGGCGGGTCTGGTCCTGAAAACTGTCGATGGCGGTTTGAACTGGAACGTAAACGACGCGGGATTGCCGAGCAGCGTAAGTAATTTGACGGTCGATCCGATTACTCCGACGAGGGTCTATGCCGGGACCTCATTGGCGGGGATTTACAAATCAACGAACGGGGGGGCGAACTGGACCGCTGCCAATACCGGGTACGCAAACCTCTTCGCGCTCGCCGTGGTCATTGACCGAAACAATCCTGCTACGATCTACGCCGGTAGTAACATTGGTAACGATGCTTTTATTGTCCGCTTGAACGCCGCGGGAGAACTGGATTATTTCACGAACCTTGGCGGAAACGAAACTGATGAAGCTCGTGGCGTAGCCGTGGATGCCGGCAACAACGCCTACATCGTTGGCTCAACTAATTCTCCGAACTTCCCGCTGGCCAACGCCTTCCAACCGACGCTCAGCGGCATTTCCGATGCCTTCGTCACGCAGCTAAATTCCAGTGGCAGCGCGCTAAATTATTCGACCTTCCTTGGCGGCAGCGGCACCGAGCAAGGCCGGGCAATCGCCGTGCGCGGAGGCAGCGCATATGTTACCGGTGTGACCACTTCACAGACTTTCCCGGTGCTGAATGCCTTCAAATCGACTCTCGCAGATTTTGATACTGACGCGTTTGTCGCAAAGTTCAATTCTTCGGGGATGGCGCTTGGTTATTCAACCTTTCTTGGGGGCAGCGGCATCGATCAGGGATTGGGGATCGCAGTTGACTCAAACGATGCCATTTACGTCGCCGGCAGCACACAGTCGGCTGATTTCCCCTTAGTAGCAGGCGCGCCTCAATCAGATAACGGCGGCAACACTGACGGGTTCGTTACTCGCCTCAATCCAGCTCCCGGCAACCTGTTCTATTCGACATTCCTGGGAGGTCAAAGTACCGATCAAGTTAACGGCATCGCGGTTGATCCGGTGGGAAACGCTTACGTCGTGGGCACTACTTCGTCATCGAATTTCCCCACGGTGACTCCGCTGCAAGCAACGTTAAAGGTCACCGATGCATTCGTTGCCAAGATCAGCCTTTCGCCGGATCTGGTTCTGAGCATGACCGGATCGCCGAACGAGATTAACTACGGCGCCAACATTACGTACACGATCACTGTGAATAACGGCGGGGAAATCGCCGCGCAAAACGTGAAACTCAGCGATACGCTGGTATCAGGTACTGGCGTGATTTCGATAAGCCCGAGCCAGGGAACCTGCTCGGGCAATCGCTTCATCAACTGCGATCTCGGTACAATAAATCCAGGATCACCAGTTACGGTAACGCTGGTAGTGCGGCCGCCTGCTGTTACCCCGATGGTGAATACAGCTAGCGTCTCGACGACCACTTCGGAAGCGACTACAGCCAACAATAGTGCGACCCTCAACACTCAGGTCAATTTCACCGACCTGGTGATAAAGAACACTTCCGCCCTGCAGCAAACGCCAATCAACGGCATTAATACGTACATCGTGACGGTCACAAACAAGGGGCCGGCCGCGGCTCTGGGAGTCACCGTCACCAACAACCTTCCGTCAGCGACGACCTTTGTTAGTTGCACCTCCAGCGGTTTGGGATTGTGCTCTGGTTCTGGCAACAGCCGCACCGCCTCAATCCCATCGCTGGCCGTCAACGGCTCTTTCACCACCACGTTCGCAACCAGGGTGAATAGCAACGTCGCCGTGGGAACAGTGGTCAGTGATACTGCCTCGGTCGTCTCCACCACGCCCGACATCAATCCCAATAACGACGCGGCCACGGCCACCACCGTGGTCAAGGCAGCCGCCCCGCCGAAACAAAACGGACTAATCGCCTGCACGGCCGGTGCGGGAACCGGGACTTCCGGGACAAATAATATTTGGTTGATGAATCCTGATGGCTCTGGTTTAACTCCACTCACACTTAATACGCCGGCCGAAGATGTTGCGCCCGTTTGGTCACCGGACGGAACCCGGATCGCGTTTGTGAGCCGCGCGCCCAATGCGTATGGTCTTTACGTGATGAATGCGGACGGCAGCAACATCAGCCGACTTACCGATTCAAACCAGGACCAATCGCCGACCTGGTCCCCCGACGGCACGCGCATCGCGTTCGGCGGATCCCGAAACAGCGATCCTTACGGAATCCTGGTAGTCAACAGTGACGGCACAAATCTAAAACGTCTGAGTAACGGCAACCTTCCGTCATGGTCGCCCGACGAAGTAAGCATTGCCTTCAACGGTGCTTTTGGCTTCATGATCATGAATGCCGACGGCACGAATATTCGGAGCATTCCGCTCCCGGGGTTGCCATTTGGCGCCATGCAATTTCGCTGGTCGCCCGATGGGACCAAACTGGCCTTCACCGGTCTGGAAAACGGCAGCTTCGGCAGGTCGATCTACACAGTCAGTCCGGATGGCACCGGTTTGACCAAGATCCCAAACTCCAGCGGCGGACAATCCCCGGCCTGGTCCCCGGATGGTACGAAGATCGTGTTCTATGGAATTATTAATGCGGGCCTGCCAACGGGCATCTATACGATTGATCTGGCCGGAACCGGTCTCACGAAGATCTCAGGTGATTTGACGGAAGTGGATACGCCTGACTGGCAGACTCAGCCGCCGAATTTCTCACCGCTATCGCCGACCTACAGCATCGCGGGACACCTGCAGAATTCCAGCGGCACTTCATTAAACTCGACAGTTCAAATCACTGGCTCGGCCGCGACCTCGATCTCCACTGATAACAGCGGCAATTACATTTTCCGAGGCTTGCCTTCCGGAGGCAACTTCACAGTTACTCCGCTTCCGTTTGGGATGCCTACGTCGAGCCCTTCGAACCGTGTCTATAACAATCTCACTGCAAACGTAACCGGCGCAGACTTTGTTTTGACCTATCCTCCGATTCCCGATATCACCGGCGTGATCGTAAACCAAAGCGGTTCGCCAATGACTGGCGTGAAAGTGGGCATCAGAAACGTTTTTCCGGAAACCGACGTGTTTACCGACGCGAATGGGGCCTACAAGTTCTCTAACATTTCCACGCGAACCGGCTCGTTCATTCTCCCTTTTAACACCGGTGCGTTTGCAAACTACATCTTCGATCCAGGAGTCATTACCTATCAAACGCCGACCGGTAACAATTTCATCGGCCGGGAGAAGCTGGCGTCCATCAGCGGCCAGGTCCGTGTTGGTGGCGCAGGAAAGTCAGGCGTCATCGTAAGCACCGGTAATCCCCAGGCACTTTCCACGACTACCGACGCCAACGGCAACTACACACTCACTGGCGTTGGTGAAGGCGTGACCTTAGCCGTCCTGGTAAGTACGAGCACTTATCCCTTCGCGCCCTCCTCCAGAATCGTGCCCGTAAACGGGCCGACGACAGGTATCGATTTCGACGCTCCAGCAAATCAGTCTCTGATTTATGGCCATGTTGGCGATGCAAGCTCACTCTCGCTTGAAGGCGTGACTCTGACCTTGAGCGGTGGGGCAAACCTCACGGCGCAGACCGACAGTCAGGGCAACTACTCTTTGGGTCCAGTGGCCGCGAATCTCGCCTACACACTGACACCTGCCAAATTGGGATACAGCTTTGTTCCCGCGGCAACGCAGATTCCAAACTTAACCAGCAATACCCAAACCGGTTTCACCGCGTACTTGAATTCCGTAGCGTTCTATTACACCAGCGCCAATGTGGCCACCGGCGAAGGGAGCGGCAGTATCTCTCTGACTGTCGTGCGCTCAGGATTGCTCAGCGATCCGGTAAAAGTGGACTACAAGACTCTCGACGGATCCGCCAGGCAGCGCACTGACTACACCACGATGGCTGGAACCCTATCCTTCGCGCCGCAACAACAGTCGAAGACAATTGTGATTCCGTTGAACGACGATGCATATGTTGAGGGAGATGAAACTTTCTCAGTGACGCTCGTCAATCCCGTAAACGGCGCCCTCGGAGACATTCCCACAGCAACCGTCATGCTGCAGGACGACGACACGGCCACACCGTCGATCAATCCGCTGGATAACGCCGCGTTCTTTGTGCGGCAACAGTATTTGGACTTTCTGAGCCGGGTTCCCGATTCAGGAGGTTTCACTTACTGGACCGAACAAATCACGGACTGCGGGATGGACCCAATCTGCATAAGAAATCGCCGCGTTGATGTTTCGAATGCGTTCTTTTATGAACTGGAATTCCAACAGACCGGGGCTTACGTCTACCGCGTCTATCGCTCCGCTTTCGGAAACAATCAGCCGTTTCCAAATCCCGACTTCGACCCCTCTCATCCCGGTGAAGAAAAGAAGGTGATTGCCTACAAGGCGTTTGTAGCCGATCGCTCGCGCGTACTCGGAGGCTCCAGCTTGGCGCAGACGCAGTTGAATCTCGCAAACGCGTTTGTCCTCAGGCCTGAATTTGTGGCGAAGTATCCCGTAAGCCTGGATGGTCCCGCATTCGTCGATGCGATGTTGGCAACGATCAAGAATGACATTGGTGCGGATCTAGCCTCTCAGCGTCAGGCGTTAATTGATCTTTATAATTCGGGCGGGCGCGGAGCCGTGCTGTATCGCCTGGCCGACGACAACACGCAAACGAACCCAATCAACAATCGCGCCTTCATCGATGCCGAATATGGCCGGTCGTTTGTGGCCACCCAGTACTATGGTTACTTACGTCGCGATCCAGACATGGGAGGGTTCCTGTTCTGGCTGGGCCAGGTCAACAGTGGACCGTTGCGTGACGTGGCGAAGCAACACGCGATGGTTTGCTCGTTCATCACTTCCACTGAATATCAGGAGCGCTTCAGCACCGTCGTGACGCATAGCAATGCTGAGTGCGGGCCGTGATCTGACCCACCGCGACTCGACACGCCTGAAAGCAATCAATGCCAGAGGTTTGTTTTCAGGCGTCTCCTATTTTTCTCCAAGGCTAACTAAAACGCCGTAACTATCCGCCGGCAACATCCCGCATTATAATCGGCTTCATGATCCCACTGGCCCGTTTGAAACCCACCCGACAGCAACTCCTCGAGTCCGCTAATAAGACCATCGCCGATGTCATCGCGCCTGACCTGCGGGTGTTGTTTTGCGGCATCAATCCCGGCCTGTATTCCGGTTGGAGCGGCCATCATTTTGCCAAGCCGGGAAATCGGTTTTGGCCGGCCCTGCACGCCAGCGGGTTCACGGACCGGCTTTTGTCCCCAACGGAAAAGTCGGAGTTGCTAAAGAACGGCTATGGCATTACCAATGTCATCGCCAGAACATCTGCTTCGGAAACCGATCTGAACAAAGAGGAATTCGTTATTGGGGCGCGACGATTAAAGGCGAAGCTGCTTCGATATCAGCCAAAGTTTCTTGCCGTTCTGGGCATCGGCGCTTATCGCGCGGGCTTTGCACGGCCCAAAGCCATGCTGGGCCGGCAGGAAGAGCAATTTGGCAACACGATTGTATGGGTCTTGCCCAATCCCAGCGGACTGAACGCCCATTATCAACCAAAGGAGCTGGCGCGACTGTTCCGCGAGTTGCGCGAAGCCGTTGACGCTGAGTGCCCCGCGTAGCAAAACTGATGATTCGAAAACTTAAATCAGGAAAGTACCGGCTGTATTCTCGGAGGAAAGATCCAAAGACTGGGAAACGAAGAAATCTGGGAACTTTTGAAAGCCGCGCCGCCGCCGAAAAGCACGAACGCGCTGTGCAATTTTTTAAGCGCCAGGGCTGACCATCGCGTTCACGGGACCTTTGCATCCAATCCTTCCGGCCACTGCTCCTCCACATTTCTCAATTCATCGCGGACAGACTAATATCATTATTCAACTTGATCCCATGACTGACTTTCTATCTTCTCTGAACGACGAACAACGGCAAGCTGTGCTCGCCACCGAGGGGCCGATACTAATCCTCGCCGGCGCGGGGTCAGGCAAAACCCGTGTTATCGCACATCGCATCGCTTACTTAATCGCTGAGCGCGAGGTGGAGCCGTGGCACATTCTTGCAGTCACGTTCACCAACAAGGCCTCTCAGGAAATGCGCAGCCGCGTCGAGCAACTCCTGAAAGGAATGGAGTTGAGCAGCGCACCGTTGATTTCCACTTTTCACAGTCTCTGCGTACGAATTCTGCGCCGCGACATACAGGATCTTAACGCTGGTTACACTCGCTCGTTCACGATTTACGATCAGGACGATTCCCTGCGTTTGGTGAAGAATTGCATCAAGGACCTGGGACTGGACGACAAACAGGTGGCCCCACGCGCGGCGCAGTCGGCCATCAGTGCCGCCAAAAATCGCGGCCAGGATCCGGACGGTTATGCGCTCCAGGCTGAGCATATCAGCGAGAAGCACGTGGGCATCGCGCGCGTATTTCATCTCTACGAAGAACGGCTCCGTAATAATAACGCGCTGGATTTTGATGATCTGCTGATAAAGACAGTGCGGCTCTTACGCGACGTGCCGGAAGTACGAGACCGCTACAACCGTCGTTTTCAGTACATCCTGGTGGACGAATATCAGGATACCAACTCGTTGCAATTTGCCCTCGTTAGCTTCCTGACCGAAAGGCAGCAGAACATTTGCGTCGTTGGCGATCCGGATCAAAGTATTTATAAATGGCGCGGCGCGGACATTTCGAACATCCTCAATTTCGAACAGCACTTTCCCAACACCAAAGTCATTCGGCTGGAAGAAAACTACCGCTCAACCCAGAACATCCTGGATGTGGCCAGCGCGGTGGTGCGGAACAATATTGAGCGTAAGGAAAAGAGCCTCTGGACAAAGAATCCCAAGGGCGAGCGGATTCGTTATTACCAGGCGATGGATGCGGAGTCGGAAGCCCGCTTCGTAGCCGCCAGAATAGAAGAACATCGGGCGGCTGACTCCCAGCTTCGCGCGGCTGTCCTCTACCGCACCAACTCCCAGTCGCGGGTTTTTGAAGAAGCCATGCGCCGCGCCAGTCTGCCTTACAACATCGTCGGTGGCTTCTCTTTTTACGAACGCCTGGAAGTGCGCGACGTCATTGCCTATCTGAAGCTGGCGCTGAATCCCAACGACTCGATCGCGCTGCAACGCGTTATCAACAGTCCGCCCCGCGGCATTGGCAAACAAACGCTGGATGAGATCGACCGGTACGCGAAGGATTATGGCGTCTCCTATTGGGAAACGATTATGTTGCTGACTTCTGACGGCCAGCAACGTCTGTCGCCGCGCGCGACCGCCGCCTTGCGAAACTTTCAAAAGATCATCCTTCATCTTTCTCAATTGGCCGGAACAGCTATTGAAGGTTCAAATACTCCCGACGAGCAGCCCAGGCATAGTCTGGCTGAAATGAATCAAGAGCAGGTCGTCCCTGACACAGACGATAGTAACGGCGAACACACAATTCTCTCCGATTCGCTCGTTTCCGATCTGGTCAAAGCCGCTATTCTCGATACCGGCTATGAAAATGCACTTAAAGGCGAGAACTCCGATGAAGCGGAAGCCCGGCTGGAGAACCTTCAGGAACTGGTAAACGCGGCCGTCGATTACGACGAAATGGGCGAGGAAGGCTTGCGGGAGTTTATCGATCACTCCGCGCTCGTGTCCGACGCCGATCAGTACAAACGGGATGCGCCTGTAACTTTAATGACCGCTCATTCGGCCAAGGGCCTCGAGTTCCCTCTTGTTTTCATCGTCGGGCTTGAGGATGGGCTTTTTCCGCACTCGCGCTCCGCCTCAGATATCGCAGAACTCGAAGAAGAGCGTCGTCTCTGCTATGTGGCAATGACGCGCGCTGAGCGCTTCCTTTACGTCACCCACGCGGTGAAACGGCGCGTCTACGGCGAAGAGCTGGCGTCAGAGCCGTCGCAGTTTTTGAATGAGATGCCGATAGAACTAATCGAAGATTTGTCGCGCGGCCGGTCATGGCTTTCCCTGGCACGCGGTTCATCATCACAGAAAGAGGAGCGCGGGCTGAAAGATACGAAAGCCCGGGCTCGCTACAGCGGCAAGACTTACGATAGCGCCGACTCGATCGCCGAGTTCTTCAAGAATCGAGCCGCCCAGATGCCCGGCGCGGCCCCACAGAATCCGAGTCAGCGCGGCAGTAGCCAGACCGTAAGGGAGGGCCCCTCACGTTCTTCAAAACTCGAAACCCGAAACTCAAAACCCGAAACTTCCGTTTCCGACTTCACGCCCGGCTCGTACGTTCGTCACGCAAAGTATGGCCGCGGCCTGGTGCTGCGCCGTGAAGGCACGGGCGACTCCCTGAAGTTGACCGTGACCTTTCCCGGATATGGGCAGAAAAAACTGATTCAAAAGTACGCGGGATTGGAACTCGCATAGTCTGCATTTGTAGGGGTGGTCCTCCGTGGCCACCCCCTTCGTTCCCTTGGCCTTCTGCATCAAATGTAACTACGAACGAGGGGGCGGCCACGGAGGGCCGCCCCTACAATCAGCCGCTGGCGGCTCGTGCTTTGGCCGGATCTGTCTGCAACGTTTCTTTGATCCTGTCGAGCAACGCGGCGATGTCCACCGGCTTACCGAACACCTCCGTGCATCCCGCCGCCATTGCATCGCGTTTCACTTCATGAATCGCATAGGCGCTGATCGCGAAGATCGGCGTTCGCACCAGCGCGTGACGCTGGCGCATTTGGCGCGTGGCTTCGACTCCGTCCATCTCCGGCATTGCCAGATCCATAAGGATCAGATCCGGTGTGACGCGATTGGCCTGAATTATCCCTTCTCTGCCGTCGCTTGCCTCGATCACTTTGTAACCGTGGGCGCGCAACAACGACGACATCAGCGTGCGAGTGTCGGAATAGTCTTCGATTACCAGGATTGTAGGATTGGTTTTCACAGCCATCTCATCTCCCCTTCTTAGCAGGAAGTTTATCGTCGGGGGTTGATGTGAGATGGGGCACTTCCAAGATAACGCCGGGGAGAGGTAAAAGCAACGTCAGAACCGCCTGCCGTAGCGGGCGGTAGATCTCTCGGCGTTACTTGGCTCTTTTGAACATTCAACCGCCCGCTACCCCAGGCGGTTCTGACTTAGTCCTCCAGCAGATTCCCGCTAAACAGCGCCTGGCCGCCGAGGCTGGTATAAAAACCGTAAGCCTTTGATGTCTCCGTTGTACACATCGTATCTGCTTTGCACAGAAACTCCGATTCGTGTTCTTGGTGTTTCGTGTGATTTCGTGAATCGTATGACTGCGATTTGTCAGCGCACGATTCACGAAAGTACACGAACTCCCACGACGCGAAGCGAATCAGTCAGAACGGAAACGGCCAATGGGCACAAGAAAGAGGCGCCCCCGCTCAGTGACGCCCCTACCTGGTTTCTCTGCGAGCCTCCTGGAAAATCTGCAACCAGGAAACTCCGACGCTCTGCCCGCTCCTGCCTCCTGCTCCTGCCGCTACTGCCCACACTCGGCATTCGAATGTGTGCGAACTGAACTAAACCGGTCCTGATATTCATCCGAAGTCAGAAATCCACAAACCATCGCGCGATAACCGCTGATGTCATTGGGCAGTTTGTTGTTCAGAACATTCAGCCAGAACTGATAGCCTTCCGGCTCCGGGTCCCGGCGCAAGTAACCGTAGTATTGCATCAAGACAAACGCCGGATTGAACTCGCGCGTCTTGAACTCCGGAATCTCGATTACATCCAGCAACACTTGCGCGCGAGTCTTACTGCCATCGATCAGCGCCTGAGTTTCCGTTTGCCGTTGCGCGTCGAAAGTCGCGCTGGTCAATCCCGCCGTGTCGAAAAGTTTGTTCACGAAATCCGCCGGCGCCATCCCTCCGGGATAGAAGTTCAGAAACGCTCCGCCCTGGACGAATTCGTTGGCATAGCTGACGGTGCTGTCGTGCAACTGCGGCCCGCCGATCAGCCTCCCACGTTCGACCATGAAATGTGTATAGCTGGGAATCATTCCCAGCGCCGCGCGGTTCAAACGATAGATGACATAGCCAGTTTCCTGGAACTCCTGCTCAACAAAGAAGGCGGCTGAAATTCCAATCCGCCGTTCACGCAAGCAGAGGGCATCCCTGCCGCACTTCGCCAACTCGCCGGTCCAGTAGTCCAATCCCTCTTGATCCGGCACCCGATTTAGAAAGTCAGCGTAGTGCTGCCGAACAAACGACTGGGCGTCGTCCGTGGTATTCGACGTCGGAGCCACCGCATCGTTGTCTATGATGCTTAACGTTACGAAACCCGGTGAACCAAGAAATGCTCCTCCGGTTGGACTGCTGAGTTGCAGAAACAGTGTGTGGGTCCCCTGAACGTAGGCGTTTTCAGTAATCAAAACGGTGAACCTCTTGCTGGTTTCGCCCGGCGCGAAGTTCAGCATGCCACCGGCCAGCGTGTAGTCGCGCTTTTGGGTGGCCACACCAGCGTCGCCTGTAAAGTAGAAGACACTCGCCGGGCTCGACGTGTCGCCGGTGCGCGTGACCGTAATCTTGGCGCTGCCATCGCCTTCGCCTACCGAATAGCTCGAAGCGCTGAATTGAATATAACTGGGCGGCGTGGCCGACGCCGCAGCCTTGAACACGGCGGGCTGGTTTCCGTTCTGACTGCTCAGGGTCCAAAAGGAAGGAGTGAAAGTGTAGCCGGGTTTCTGAGGCGTAAGTGTGACCATCGTGTTCCCCGTCTCCGCAATTCCGAGAGCGAGGATAAGATTTCCAAACGCGTTGGTTTGCGGCAACCCAAACGTCGCGCCATTAATTTGAATTGCCACGCTCGCGATGCCAGTCCCCGAACTATCCTCCACCCGAAGATTCACTTGCATGTATGGGTCGAGCCGCAGGTTCTTCGTTTGATTGCTGTTCAAGTTACTGACATTCGTGGCGAACGCAGTGTACTGGCCCGGCTTGGAAGGTGACAGGGTGTAATTCCCGCCCGCCGCGAGATCCGAGAAAGAGTAATTGCCGTTGGCGTCAGTTCCCGTCACCGCCGACTGTGTTCCGCTAAGCGTTACATTGGCCCCGCTGATTCCATTATTGAACCCGTCCGTCACGCGCCCCGAAATCGAATAAGTCTGAGCCTGAGCGTGTGCCGGCGCGACCAAAGAGATCGCGACCACAGCAGTGATAAAAAGAACCCGAAGGACTTGAGCCGCAAAGGGCAAAGCGCAGAGCGGAAAGCGCGGCACCTGACCCTTTGCTCGTACCCCTCGACCCTTTGCTCTTACCCCCTGGCACTTGGCTGCGTTTGAATGAGAAAGCATTGACAACATAATTCCTTAAGACCCAACCGTTTTGGTCGTGTTTAGTTCCCCCGGTTATGAACCGGGTTTTGGCTTAAATTTGGACTAAAACTGCGCGATTTGTGAGGTCGAGCCAATATGACAAATCCAGCAGACCGCCTTTGATGGTCTGCCCTTCTTCTCAGTTGCCTGAGAGCCAGAAGCTAAGCCCAGGAGCTAAACCTCAACTTCCAAGAGCAACAACTCCTGACTCCTGCAGCTTGCCTCCTGCAGCTTGCCTCCTGCTTCCTGCTCCTGCTCCTGCTCCTGCCGCGGCTCCGCCGTCTGATGTGCGGAAAGGCTTCGCCTTTCCGTCACCTCAACTTAATGGAGGCTGCGCCTCCTTTTCCCCGTCAAACATTGCTAGAATCCGACACTTCGAAAAGAGATCTGGAGAACGCCACCCATGTTAGGTGAAAATTTGCCTCTAACCGCAGTATCTGCAGTCCTCGCTCTCATCTATCTTCTCCAACCTTCTCCGGCCGCATCGCAAACAGTTGCGCCGCCCCCTAACGAAGTCCGGGCCCTCTGGGTCGTGCGCACCACGCTGACCTCACCCGAAAGAATCCGCACCATGGTCAACGCCGCCGCCGACAACGGCTTCAACACAATCATCGTCCAGGTGCGCGGCCGCGGCGACGCCTACTACCGCTCGCATCGAGAGCCGCGCGCCAACGAACTGAAAGATCAACCCGCAGACTTCGATCCATTGGCAGTGACTTTGACAGAAGCAAAGCGCCGAGGCTTGAAAGTCCACGCTTGGGTCAACACCAGCCTCCTCGCAAACCTGGACGCGCTTCCCACAAATCCCGAGCACATCTACAACAAGCATCCCGAGTGGCTCGCCGTCCCCCACCCAATCGCCGCCGAGCTCTACAATATATCGCCGAAAGACCCGCGCTACCGGGCCCGCATCGTCGAGTGGTCCAAAGCCAACACAGCCGAACTCGAAGGTGTCTACACCGGCCCCGCGAATGCAAAAGTCCGCGAACACATTTACCAAATCTGGATGGACATTCTGAAGAACTACGATGTAGACGGCATTCACTTCGACTACATCCGCCTAGCCAGCCCCGACTTCGACTACAGCCGCACGTCCCTGGATAACTTCCGCAAATGGCTGGATCAGCGAGGAGCAGGTGCAGTCAGCAGGAGCAGCCGGAGCACTGTGCCTGGCGAGTCTCGCGGTACTCGCCAACCTTCCCTCTTTGCCCTTAGCTCTTTGCCCGGCGCAGCCGGCCTTCCCCCTTCCCTCTTTGCCCTTAGCCCTATGCCTGGCCAGCCCTTTGCCCTGCGCCCTTTGCCCGAGGGCTCCGCCCTCGCCCTCGCCGAAGCCTACCCCGAAAGATTCGCCGACTTCCAACGCGAACAAATCACCACGTTGGTCCAACGCATCTACCGCGAAGTCAAACGCCGCAAACCAAACGTCACCGTCTCCGCCGCAGTCTTCGCCAACGACGAAAACGCCTACACGCGAAGATTTCAAAACTGGCGCCGCTGGCTCCAAATGGGAATCCTCGATGTAGTCTGCCCCATGGCCTACACGACAGACACAGAGATCTTCAAAACCCAAATCAAAACTGCCACCCAACTCGCCCACGCGAATAACAAACAAATCTGGTCCGGCATGGGCGCCTACCGCCTCCCCATAGAATCCACAGTGGAAAAAATAAACGCCGCCCGATCCCTTAAATCAGACGGCATAATCCTCTTCTCCTACGATTTCACAATTCGCCCCAGCGCCCTCAACCCCAACGCCGACTACCTCGAACGAGTCCGCCATAACGCATTTGAGCGCCCGGGACCTGAATGATCATCGCCCCATTCGGGCACCGACTCTGCGTCTAGCCATCTGCAAGAAAAACCCCGAATTGACCAATGCCACAAAAAACTCTTGACTAATTCCTTGCATCTGGAATAAAGTCCGCCCGCCCTGCAGCAGTCAAGAAGGACGCCAACGTTCCTTACAGCTTTCTTTGGGCTAGCATCCAACGGTTTCTCAGCCGCTGGACTCTCAGAGCCCGGCAGTTCAACGGTTTTAACTCGCTTCAAGATGAGTTTTCGCCCCTCTCTCTTGGCGGGACCATTTACTCACGATTCTCACTATGGCATTCAGCGATCAATCAGTTCTCAACCTAGACGGAAAGGATCCCGTTCCCGCGGCGGATCCTGTGTCCTCCGAGTCATCAGCCAGCGACGCTAAGGGAAAAGGTTTGGGCGAATCAGATGGCCCTCAACGAGTTTCGAGTCTCCCTGAACTATTCTCTTCGCCAGATGAGAGGAAGGAGATCGCTGTTGGGCTTGCGCTGGCCGGAAGCACACTGGAAGAAGCTCTTCGACATGTGCAAAGCTTCTACTCTACTTTGCAGCAGAGAATTGAAAAGGCCTATCACGCGCGATTGGCGCGCATAGGGGACGTCATCAGCAATCGCAAGACCGAGCTAGAAGAACGGCAGACAATTGCGAATAACAGTAAAAAGGAGCTTGAGACGCTGCGCATCGAACATGGCGAAGTAGAAAAAACAATACCGTTACTGGAACAACAAAACGGAGATGCTTGGCAGAAGATTCTCCACCATCGCTTCGAAACTGGAAGACAGTTTTTTGAGAACCAGGAAGAACATCTTGAAGGCCTATTGAAGGATAACCGAAAAGCAATTCTAGCTGAGATCGACGCCCAAATTGAGATAGATCAGAAAATATACGAGATACAGAAAACGAATCGCGATATTAATCGCAGTGAGTTCGAACGACGCGTCGAGCTGTGCAAGGAAGAAAAAACTAAGATTGAGAAACAAATTGAAGATGCCGTCAAATACACTGATAACCTCAAGACCATCGGCGTAACCCGGACGAGCGCCACGTTTCTGTTTGTTGCTGGATTTATTTCCATCGCCGGCGTTGGAAGTGTGATTTCCAGTCTCTTACAAGGTCGTGAGCCAGGGGATGATTTGCTATCCAGGATTATCGGTAACCTCGATTTGATCGTGGGCGGACTGATTCCGGAACGATTTGCACCCTTTAGAGCGCCTTTAAAACCATTCCTGTTTATAGTTTTACTCTTGCTTTTCCTGATCGTCTTCTACGTTGTTATTCGGTTTATGGACTGGCTCCTCAGAAAGTTTGATCTAAAAGGCTGGACCGGAGAGTCAGATGAAGACAGAGAATCTGACAAGGCAAACCGCGGAAACAAAACGCTGCACGAACAATTCACTGGGTTTACTTCTTCAGCATTGAGTATTAAGTCGCAGCTTTCTAACTTCATTTCACTGGATTTGCAACGGAAAGACTACACAAAACTATTAGCCTCTTTCCCTTACTTGTTTCTTGGGGGAATTATCGTTTTTCTGTTTTCGGGAGTTGACAGTAATGGGAAAGTTTTGAGCTTAACCACTGCCTATGTTGGTGTCATCTTCGCGCTTTTGGCCACCTCTGTTTCGGTTCTCTACGTAACAAAAGTAATTGAGCCGCGATGGGATCTCGCCGCGCGTACTCGAGGCAACCCTTCCCCCGTAGACGGCAATAACGAGCCAAAACAAAAGCGGGCCTTTGCTCGTTTTGTCGGAATCAACAGGGAGCTTGGTGCGCTGTTTCTGTTAATGGTTCTTTCACTGATAGCTGCTGCCTTTATACCGACCCAGGATCAAGGCTGGAGATACTTTAGCGGCAACCAAATGAACTTGATTGTTTGGGGCCTCGTTGCTGTTTTCATGTGTCTAAGCTCACTCGGTTTGGCCTATGGAATTATTCAAAGGGGCCTTTTCAGGGATGTAGATCATCTAATTCGAAGGCGTAATGAGTATCGGACCCTGATTGAGAAATTTAGCATGCAGCCCGTGGTGGGAGGAGTGGGCTACGGCCGAAGTTATGGGACTGACTCGAGATCATCAAATTATTCAGATCTTTTGCAAAACTTAGAGGAGCAGAGGCTCTGGTATGAAATGAATGAGATATTTGGAGACGATTTTGAATTCAACGAAAATCCTCCTGAAGATAAATCTCTACGTTCGCTTTGGTTTGTACTTCGTAAGCCAAAGAGAAAGGCGAGGCGCCCGTGGTTAGGCCTGCGGTTCAAGAAAGAGATAGCAACTGAGCCTCGAGTAATGGATTTTTCGGTAGCCCCTGAAGAGACAAAAGCTTTCATAACCACACGAGAAGATATAAAACGCCACCAAGCTAAAAAGGGTGAACTAACCGATCGGATCAAATTGCTTGTCGAGAAGATTAATTCACTTCATCCGGAATTGACAGATCTGCGATTAGGCAACATTGCTGACGAAGCACTCAAACGCAGCATCGAACAAGACTTGGAGAGTGAACTTACTTCCTTGATCATGGCGAGGGAAAAAGATTTGATGGAGTTCAGGGGAAGTTTCGCAATTGGATTTGTAGCTCGTAACCTTCTTAAAAAGGAAGGGGTCCTTCCAGGAGACTTAGCTTCCGAGAGAGAGCCTTATCAAAAGGTGGAAAACCCACAACCCAGCCCAACAGGGGTGTAGCGAAGGGCTGGTGAGGGTTTGAGCGAAGGTAAATAGGATTTGGCATGACAACACCGACTGACAATAACGGCTCTGGATCAACCATTGGCTCACGAAATGAGGAGAACGGAAGGGTCCGGGAGCCGACGCGTGAAAACTTCAATCGAATCCAACGAGCTTACGCAAAGGTTGCGGAGATCATACGACGTCTACAGCGAAATGAGCATCGACGTTTCGATATTGACGGTGATCAACTAAAAGAGTTACTTGCTGAACTCGCTAAGACTGAGAATGAAGCGACAGATACCGGCAAGAAGTTTATTAGGCCTGAATATCCCGAAAACCCCCAAGATCGAACGGACTATCCCGACCCATCCGACGGCAACAACCGAAATTATAGAAAGCCCCCATACGCATACATAGACGAGGAGTGGCATTTGGGATGGACAGATGGTCGAGTCGGCCAACCGCCACGTCTCAATAAGGACATTGTAGAAGCTCGTGTTCGGACGGAGGCCGCCGAAGCACTGCTTTCGACCCAGGCCAAGATGGCCAGTAAGGAGACAACAATAGCGGGTCTGAGCGATCTACTTGATAAGAGAAAAGTGCGGCTAGAGTCCAAAGAAGACTTTTACAATAAACTCTCTGACAAACGTAACCGAAACTACCTTGAGTTCTCCCGGTCTCTGGGCTACCTATATCTATTCTTCGCAATACTCCTGTTCTTAGCCGATATTCCCCTATCGCTAAAGCTTGTTGCTTCCGGTTTTCAAGTGCCAGTAGAGGCCGACCTGCCTGCCGGTGTTGCGCCCATTGGCTCGAGTACCAAGTTGCTCATAGATCACTTGTTGTTTCACCCGTGGGTTGTACTTGGAAATTTTTGGGAGTCGTTAGCGCTCGCCGCAGGGATCGCGTTCGTCGGCATTATTGTCAAATACTATGTGGATCTAATTGTTTTGCGAGACGCGGAAACACCCGGGCCAAAAAAGCTGGCAATCGTGGTACTCACTGTAATCCTTTTCGGTTTTGTTACGACAATTTTTTTCCTTGGTAACTTTCGTGCGGAACAGCAATCACAGGCCGTACGCCGCCAAGTAGAAACCAACTTGAGAAACGAAAATGAGGCTAACAAGATTTTCAACAGCGGTAACCCTAATGCTTTGAGGAAGATCTTTCGAGAGAACGAGATTACTGAGGAAGTGACGAAGAGGTTCAATGATACGCAGGCCCTATCGGGAAGCAAATGGCTTATTCAAACTTTCATCGCTCTGACCCTATTACTCCCCATTGTCGGAGGCGTTTGCTTTTCTGCGAGCGGCAGCAAGTTGAGAAATGCCAAGCAGTATTGGTTTGCCCTCCTGGATTACAAGAAGCTTGAAATTGAGTGCGACAAGTTGAGTCTCTCATTGAAGAAGGAAGAGGGAGATCTCCAAGGGCTACGTGAGAACCTGAAGCAAATCTTGGGTGATCCGGACCGCCTAAAAAGCCGGGCGGAACTGAAGCTGGGCTTATACCTTCACGGCTACGCACGTGGTCAGACAGTCCCGGAAACACTTGAAGAGGGAGCCAGCTTGTACGAGCGTTGCGAGAAAACGGTCACGAAACTGTTAGCAAAGAAATCACGGGAACGATTTGAAAGCTAAGGAATACAAGAGCCATGCCCTCGGGGGATAATACAAACAAGAAACGTCTTCAAAGGATGGTCGGAATCGCCTTTTTGGTGGTAGCGGTATGTAGCTCGCTTGCCTGTCCCACACCGCGGCCCCCTATCAAAACTGAGGCACCGCCTGTTTTCCTCTTGATTCTTGTGGACGTAACTCGAAGTTTGGAAAAGAGCGAAGTGCGACAGGTGGCAAAACTTGCATCTGATGTTCTCGATAGGTTTCCGGCCAATACTGACTACACGATCTATCCAATTCAGTGGGAAACCCAAAAGCCAACGGCCGTTGACGAAGGACATCCTCGAAGCAGTTCCCAGCCATTGACCGAGGATGAGAAAGGAGCACGCCGTAAGCGTATTGACGAGAAGATAGAAAGGTATTTCACCAACGTTAATGAGAAACAGCCGACTGACCGTTCGTGCATTTTAAATACGTTACATTTAGCCGACAAACACTTTTACCAAGCTACGGGCGGGTCGCCCGGGGACCCCACTAAGCAACCTTGCATGGAAATGGTGATTATCAGCGATATGATTGAACAGTGCGCTATTAACCCATCCAACCAAGGAATAGACCTGCAGGAAATTCCAATTTCAGAGGCTTTAGAGTTGGTTAAGCAAATACCATCGCTACCCAATCTGTCTCGTCTACATATCTCAGTAATAATTCCAACAGCAGAAGATGCGACGCCGTACGCGAGGAACAGACCCAGTTTAGGCGATCTCGAAACTTTCTGGAACGCGGTCTTTTTGCGCTGCGGTTTCAAACAGGAAGATCTTAGAGGCTTCAACTGGCTTCCCACAGTGCCAGCAAGATTTCAACAGGTCTGTCAGCCATCCCCAAGTCCCACTCCTAGCAACTAAATATCGTGTACACGATATATGATTCAGACAACAGATCGCAAAGGGCCGTTTGACGGCCCTTTGGAGTTTTTGCTTTAGGGAGTCTCCGCCGTTTTCTGTCGGGAGACTTTCCGGGGTTAAGTGGTTGGTGGTTTGCCCGGGCCCTTCCGGGTGGGGTTTTTGTATTCGGACTTCTTTTTGAGTTTCATGGCCTGGACTTCGTTGGAGTCTTTGCCGAATTGGGCGGTGACCTGGTCTTTGGCGCCGAGCAGGGCGTTGTGGAGTTCCCATTGCACCGCAACGTGGTTGTCGCGGGCGGATTCGGCGGCGGCGGACGTCTGGACTTCGGTGTCGGCGGCCGTGGCGCGCCGAGCGTCGATGGCCGCAATGGCATTGACCGTGTACGCCGGGTTCGCCGGCGCGTAATTATTGATGTCTTTTAGAGCTGCCAGAATTTCCTGGTCCTGCGCGATGGCTGCCGGGCTGAGTCGGCGAGTTTCGTTTTTACCCATGAGTCTGTTCTCCTAGAGGATGTAAGGATGGTAAAGCCGTTATGAGTTGGGCGCAGTGTACGCTTCGCGCGATCTTTGCACTATCGGGATTTTCCTTAGCAAAAACGTTGAATTGAGTTAATTGTCGCGCTTGACTGCAAGGGATTCACGCGTGCTTCGCTTGCATGCAGCCTTGCTTCCATTGCATTCACGCGCAGCTCCTTTGCAATCATCGCTGCTTCGATTGCATTCGGGCCTGCTTCCATTGGAGGGTCCGGTTGATTGCGTTGGATACAGGCCTGGTTGCGTTCGATGTGGGCTGTGGTTCCTTTGCAATCAGTGATGAATGGATTGCATTCTCAAAGGACGCAAACCCTTTGAAAGACCGGCTTGGCCTAAGCGCCGAAGCTGCGAAATGCAATAGCCTGGGCCAGCGGCCCAGGGGAGGATCGAGGGTCAACACGCGAGCGCTGAAAGTGCGAAATAGTCACCGTTGGGGATGTCGTTGCGCCTGTCGATTTCGCGCCTTCAGCGCTTATCGGATCCACGGCTGAACGCCCCAGGCCGTTGGCCTGGGCTTTTACATTTCGCCCCGTTGGCGCCGAGAGCCGGCACTTTCAGCAGTGCATGGGCCTTGATGTCCTTGTCCTCTCGCACACTTACGATCACTAAGCATCACGATTCACGAAATTTCACGAATCTCACGAAGACACACGAACCAACGCACAGCGGGAGGGCCTTCTGGCAAAGTGCGGCATGGCAAAAAAAAGAGGCGGGCGTTAGCCCGCCTCTAAAAGGTTTGGGAAGTGTGTGGAAAGAAAAGCAAAGAGGACAGGCAGGAATGCTGTCCTACTTGGCTACTAGTTCGTCGGCGATGGCGTTGGCGTTGAAGACGTTGCGTAAGACTTCCAGCATGCCTCGGGAGTCAACGCTGATTGCTCGGTTAACGCTTTCGTCGTAGTAGAAGTCGCCTACCAAACTCTGGATGTTGCCATCGAAGATTAGGCCTACCAGTTCGGCGTTCTTGTTAATCGTGGGCGAGCCGCTGTTGCCGCCGATGATGTCGTTCGTGGAGACGAAGTTGAAAGGCGTCTTCAGATTGATTGAAGATTTCTTCTCCAGCCATCGCGGCGGCAGGTTGTACGGGAACGCTGATTTGAATTGAGTCGAACGATCGAAAAGGCCGCCAAGGGTTGTGAAGGGCGCGATCTTTTTGCCGTTTTCCGTGTAGCCTTTTACGGCGCCGTACGAGAGGCGCAGAGTGAACGTGGCGTCGGGATAGAGCTTGGTGCCTTCGCTTTCGAAACGGGCCTTTGCGATTCTGGCGTAGTTGGCGCGCTCGACGCCGGTGACTTCGCTTTCGTAACGCGTGCGTAGTTCGCGCGCGCGATTATCGATGAGGCGGGCCAACACGATCATCGGGTCGGTGGAAGCGTTGATGGCCTGGCTGCCGCCGGCGGCCAGCTCTCTGCGGTAAGCGACGTCTTTCAGTTTCGTGCCATCAATCAATTCGGCGGCGCGAACTTCGGGAGTGTCGCCGTCCAGGATTTGCTTAGCCAGCGGGTTATCGGCGCCGAGCAACTCCACCATGAAGGCGAGGGAGTCGGCCAGCTTCAGCTTCTCGAAGTCGTCATGGATTGGCGCCGGTGAATATAGCGCTAACTCCAGCGAGGCGCGGCGCGCGTCGGTGAACTCGGGCAACCGCTGTGCGTTCGGCTTTTCACTTTCGGCGGCGAGGCGCACCAGGGTGCGCGCGATCCCGAAGTAAGCGGTGTTGAACCCGTTGCCCTGATCGAAAATCCGTCTTTCGCGAATGTAGGAAGGCAGGCCGGCATGTGCTTTGGCAATTGCGTCCCAGGCCTCGCCGTACATCTTCTGCCGTTCCGGATTCGTGGAAATGGCCTTGCGCAAGATGGCCTCGCCAAATTCCTTGCGATTCATCAATTGTTTGTCTTTCAAACCGGCGAGCTGACCGCGATAAACTTTCAGGCTGTTCTGCACGCTGTTCAGTTCGTTCTGGGCCTGGCGCGATTGCTCTTCACCGAGGGCCATATATGTTTTCAACATGGCTTCGCGGCGTTCCAACAAACGAGTGACGAGCGGGATGCTGGTATCGCGCAGTTCTCTCAGATGCGCAGCGGTGTTCAGGCGGGCCGTTGAGCCGGGATGGCCGGTAACAAACACGAGCTCGTTTTCTTTCGCGCCCGCGGTGGACCATTTCAGGTAACTCTGCGGATGCACCGGCTGGTCGTTCTCGTAAACTCGCACGAGGGACATGTCGATGTTGAAACGCGGAAAATTGAAGTTGTCGGGGTCGCCGCCAAAGAAGGCGGCCTGAAACTCCGGCACGAACACCAGGCGCACGTCGGTATATTTCTTGTAGCGATAGAGATTGTATTGGCCACCCTGATAGAGCGTGACTACGTCGGACCGGAACCCCGTGTCTTTGGTGGATTCGGCTTCGACGGCGGCGATTTCCGCGCGACGGGCGGTGAACGCTTCGGCATCGGAAGAGCCTGCTTTGACAGCGCCGTTGATGCGGGCGGTGACGTCTTCGATGCTTTCCAGGACATTCAGCTCCAGGCTGGGCGCTTTGATTTCTTCGGCGCGGGTGCGGGCGACGAAGCCTTCCTTGGCCAAATCTTTCGTCGGCGTGCTGACTTCGCCGACAATGTCTTCGACGATGTGATAGTTGGTGAGCACCAGGCCGTCGCGCGAAACGAACGAGCCGGAGCCACCGTTGTTGAAACGCACGGAAGCGAGCTGGACCTTCTTCAGCCAGTCGTCGGTCACATCGAAGCCGTACTTGGCTTTGATTTCTGCGCGCGGTACGTTATTGAAAGTCCACATGCCTTCGTCGGCGCGGGCGGCGAACTGCAAAGACTGGAGCGAAAAGAGCGCAACGATGACGGCGCACAGAAGTTTTCTTAATCTCATGATGACCTCTCGGAAGATGATTTGTTGGGAGAAGTTAATATTAAACGGTAAATGGGAAAAACAGAAGCCTGACCGTCAGGGAGGGCTCCCTCGGGACTCGAATGGCCCTTGTCGAAGCTGGGGCCCTTTCAACACCATCGTAGGGAGCCCTCCCTAACGGTCGGGCTTCTGTTGTACCATTTCACCAACCAATGACGAACGAACAAATCGCCCAACGTTTTTACAACATGGCGGCGCTGATGGAGGTGCGGGGGGACGATCCGTTTCGGCTGCGCTCTTATCGGAATGCGGCTGAGGCGCTGGAGACTTGGCCGGCGTCTTTGGAAAAAATTGCCCGGGCGGAAGGCGCGGCCGGGCTGCAAACAATTCCCGGCGTCGGGAAAGCGATTGCCGGAAAGATCGTTGACATGGTTAAACGCGGGACGTTCGACGCCTGGGAACGGTTGATTGCGGAGACTCCGGAATCAGTGCTGGAGCTATTGACGATTCCCGGCATTGGGCCAAAGACGGCGGCATTGCTGCATCAGCAGTTTAAGATTTCTTCGCTCGCGGAGTTAAAGAAGTTCGCGGCGGGCGGCGGATTGGAAATGGTGGATGGGATTGGGGCGAAGACGGCGGAGCGGATTAGGGAGAGGTTGCGTTAGGTTTGAGGATGGGATACGTCAAACCTTAAGAAGATTTTCCATTTCTCATTTTTCATTGGGCGTTGCGATTGTCGGGGTGGCCCTCCGTGGCCACCCCCTTCGTTTTCCCCAGCGAGTAAGCAAAGGAAGGGGGCGACCACGGAGTGCCGCCCCTACAGATCAGCACTCCAAAACTACTTGAAGATGTCGCCGATTTTGCCGGCGATGTCGCCTACCGCTCCGGCGGCTCCATCGGCGACGCCCCCGGCGGCGCTTGCGCTGTCACCAACCAGCCCATCAAGTTGACTCGCGATGGGTGCGGGTAGTTTGTCTTTGAGAAAACCAAGCACTGTGGTTACTGCGGTCCTCGCCTGGTCCTGAGAAATGCCAGTGCGGTCCGAAACCTGTTTGATAAGTTCGTCCATGTTTGCTCCTTATGTCGGAACCGCCTGCGGTAGCGGGCGGTTGATCGCTCGGTTCTACTTCATTAACTAAGCCAGTTCAACCGCCCGCTACCGCAGGCGGTTCTGACATTACTCCCACGCTGGCGTGACCTGGCCCTGTGCGTCGTGCCAGTGCGGCGCCCACGCGAGGGTCAGAGTCATCACTGCTATGTTTGCCTTGGTCGGCTTCAACACCAGGGTCTCAAAAACCTCGGCCTGGCTATTCGATAAACTTTCCAGCGCCTGGGTTTCAGAATTGAATTGCGCGTTGAGATCGGCGAACTGCTGGCTGACAGCCCCAACCGTTTCCTGCGCGCGGCCAATGTCAGCGGATTC
This sequence comes from Blastocatellia bacterium, assembly GCA_033856235.1. Taxonomy (GTDB): domain Bacteria; phylum Acidobacteriota; class Blastocatellia; order Pyrinomonadales; family Pyrinomonadaceae; genus DASXRU01. The sequence continues at coordinate 45,361 of JAWVFI010000078.1, forward strand.
CTTCATGGAACGGCCGACGCCGCGAACGGCGGTGGTGGCCCGGCCCAGCGACGTGGCGCTGATCGCTTTGCGGCCCATGAACGACGATAACAAAGTGGCGCCGAATGAAATTGCTGTTTGCAGCTTCTGACCCCTGGCCTGTTCAGCTTCGCGTTCGACTGTTTGCTCAGCGCGCCGCTTGCGCTCCTCGAGGGCGGCAAACTTCGGCGCATATTTTTGTCGCAAGCGTTCCACGGCGGCATCGCGCTGCTCGCGCGCGGCCTGCTGAGTGCGAAGTCGAAAGTCCTGCTCGGACTCTCCGGGGTTTGAGACCGCCTTCAAACTCGCACTCTTTTGCAGCTCGACCTTCTGATTGCGATAGAGCCACGCGGCAAAGTCTTTCTTCCATGTTTCGTAGTTCTTCGCTTTGGCAGCCGGTTTCGGCAACTCGGCAAACTGCGCGCCATCGGCCGGCGTTGGCTCCAGGTCGGCGACTGCGACATCGACGTTGGTGGCATTTTCCCAATCGACCGGAACGACCCCGTCATTGATGTTTGCGAGGACCGTCAGCTCCTGGGTCGTGTCGATCTCTTTTTTGTCCGTGAATCTCACCTGGGCCGAACTGAGGACCATTGGGTGATAGACAAGAGTGGCGCCGCTTTGGTCGCTGCGAACCGGGACGAAGTATTGCGAGATTTCCGCAGGCAATACGGGCCGCTGAGGTTGCGCCGAAGGTTTGGCGGCTGGCGCGGCTTCAGCGCTAGTCGGTGCAGTGGAATCGGGAGACGCGGCCGAAGCTTTTACTGCTGCCGGCGATGTACCCTCGGCCGCCTTGATCGGATCCATCAGCGTTTTGATCTGCTTCTTAGTTAAAGGACCGCGGAGGTACGACATCGCCCAACGCGTCTCAAATAATTCCGGCCCGTCTTCGTGCACGTTGTTCAGCATGAAGATGCGGTTTCCCAGTCCGGCCAGTGTCTGTTCCATCTGTTGTCGATCAAACTTCAACCCAGTTCCCGCGGCGACGCCTTCCAAGCCTTCGATCACTTTTGATTTGTCACGCTCGGTCTGCAGTCGGCCAATGAACCAGGTGCCGGTATTCGACAGGCCCTTGTAATCAAGGTCCACCGGATTCTGTGTAACTAAGACCACGCCCAATCCAAATGCGCGCCCCTGTTTCAGCAAGGTCATGAGCGGCAACTTCGACGGCGGATTCGCCACCGGGGGAAAGTAACCCAGGATCTCGTCCATGTAGAGAATGGCCCGCAGGCTGGTGGTTCCCGACTGGGTTCGCATCCATCCCAGCACTTGATTGAGCAGGAGCGACACGAAGAACATGCGCTGGGAATCTTCCAGCATGTGCGCGATCGAGAAAATCGCCAGCCGCGGTTTGCCGCTCGACGTGTACAGCAGTTGTTGAATGTCGAGCGGTTCACCTTCCATCCACGAACTGAAGCTCGGCGCCGCCAGCAGATTGTTAAGGGCCATCGCCAGTTCAAATCGATCCTTCGCCGGGAAGAAGGAATCAAGATCCATAACGCCAACTCTCGTCACCGGCGGCGACTGAATTTGAGTGATCAGGGCGGCAATATCCAGGTCGGTGCCGGCCATCCACGCCTGGTTGAGGATGGTCGAAATCAGAATGTGCTCGCGGCTTTTGAAAGGGTCAGCTTGAATACCCAGTAAACCCAGCAGGCTGGTGGCGGTGCTGCTGACTCGTTCAGCAAGAGCCTCTTCATCATCACGAATCGCTGGGGGCGGAGCAGAAAAAGACTTGAGGATAGAAACTGGAAATCCCGCGTTGCTGCCGGGCGTGTAGATCTTAAAATCGGCCGCCTCTCGCAGACGCTTTATCCGCGCGCCGTCCTGTCCCCATTTCGCCAATCCGTCTTTCCAGAGCTGGGCCTGTTGCGCAGCGTAGTCAGCTGCTGACATATTTTTCTTAGCCGCGTCTTCTTCGTTGATCCATGGCGCGAAGTCCTCGGGCTTCAGATCCGGGAACGTCAGCATCAAGTTTGCGAGATCGCCCTTCGGATCGATCACGATGGCCGGAATGCCGTCAATTGCCGCCTCTTCCAGGAGTGACAGACAGAGGCCGGTCTTGCCGCTGCCAGTCATCCCGACGCAGACGGCATGCGTGACCAGATCCTTGGAGTCGTAGAGAACCAGGCCTTCTTTGGCTTGCTTCGTTTCGAGATCGTAGGGGCGGCCCAGGTAAAAGGCGCCAAGTTTTTCAAAGTCGTCCATGAGTTTTACGGGTGAATGGTAAATGGTAAATAGTGAATGCTGATAGCAGCCGAACAGGGATCCAGGCAAAGGTAATAGTAAAGAGCAGCTATCAATATTTACTATTTACCATTTACCATTTACCCACACTATCGTTGTTTTGCGATTACCATAGCCGAAATTTGTTCGTAAGTGGCTTCCGGAATAATGTTCTTCCGGACCAGTTCGGTCTTCTCGCGATAGGGGCGGCCGTCGATGATTTTTTGAGCGTAGGCTTCGCCAATTCCTGGCAGTCCGATCAATTCAGTCTTATTGCAGAGTTCAGATCGACTAAGCCCGCGTTGTTGTGATCGTTACCAAGCACCGCGCGCTTGAGATTGGCGTGGCTGTTCTCAGTACGGTTTCCGCATCCGATAGCGACGAGCACCGCCGCGAACAGAACAAAGGCAAGAAACTTTTCCATTGCGTGCATCATCCTACGCCTATGACGAATTACTTTGTCCCGGGGGCCGTTAGGATACCAGCAAATTAGCAGAAAGTCAGAATTCGGAAATGGTATAATCGCCAACCCTATTAGCACGATGTTGTACTCTGATTTCGTGTTCTTTGGTGAGCTTAGTGATTTCTTGGATCGTATGCCTCCGATTCGTAAGCGCACGATTCACGAATTACACGAAAACTCACGAAGTGTCACGAACTAATAAATCGTGATTGACTCAGCGGACTGATAGAAATATCTTTGGTGCGTCTTTGTTAGTGCCTGCTTCTAATTTGCGCGGGGGCCTTGCGTTTCCGGGCGGTTTCACATTAGTCGCATTCTTAAAACCGCCACGCGGACTCTGACATCATGAAAAATTTCTTGAGCGCAATGACGCTTCTACTGGTTTGCGCTGCAGCCGTTGCAGCGCAGGGCACCTGCGTGCGCTATCTCGAAACCGGCGCCGGTTTTTCGTTTTGCCCACCTGATGCGTGGACGATTCAGGAACAGGCCGGCGAGAAATACAAAGTTATGTTTGGCACCGGCGCAAACTTCAAGCCCAACATCAACATTAAGGAGCAGACGAGTGCGGGAACTTTGGCCGAGTATGCGGAACTGGCGAAGAAACTAATCGTGTCCAAAGAGAACAGGGAAAAGTTGGGCGCGACGACGCTGGTGGCGTTGGATCAATCAGAGTTCATTACTACCTCGGGTTTATCGGGAATAAAAGTTACCTATCAAACTGAATTTAAGGGTTACCTAATTCGGAGCCTGCAGTATTACTTCGAGTTAAAGGGCGGGATAAAAATAATCGTTACCGGTACCAGCCTGGTCGCGGACAAGGAAACGCTGGATCCGCTTCTCGACCGGTCGCTAAAGACTTTTCGGATTGAGAACTAGGCAGGGTTTTCCAGATTAAGTCTAACTATTCAAGCTCCTCACTGGGACCGCGGGTGCCCCCCCGCAACCCTCTCGCGGCGTCAATTTGCAGTAAGAACAATTTTTCGCGCTTTGCGCTCAAAGCGGGCGGGACGCCCGCGCCCCCAGTGAAGAGCTTGAACCCGGCAATGACAAATGAAATATGGAAACTGAGAAATGGAAAATGCTTCTGATTCACCCTGATTGGCTAGCTACACTCCCGCCGCCGCGATCGCGGCGCCTTCTGCCTGCCGTTTGACGATTACCAGGGTGATATCGTCGGCCGCCGGAGTGCCCTGCGAAAACTTTGTCAGCGCCGATTCGATCCGGTCGCGAATGCCCGCAGCGGACGCATCGAGGTTGCGTGCCACAACGTCGTACAAACGCGTCGGCCCAAATTCTTCGCCGCTGGGGCTTTGCGCCTCAGTGACACCGTCCGAATAAATCACCAGCACATCGCCGTATGAGAGGCGGGTCCTGCCCTCACGGTAATCAGCATCGGGCATGATGCCCAACGGGAGGCCGCCCGCAGCCAGTTGTTCCATGGTGCCCGCGGCATGGACGATCAAGGGAGGATTGTGGCCGGCGTTCAAGAACGACAGCTCGCCGGTTTTCGGCTGCAGCTCGGCGTAGAAGAGCGTGATGAAACGATTCGCAGGAATGTTTTCCGCAAGATAGCGGTTAACGCCGGAGATCGTTTTCAATAATGAGTCATGGGACGCCGCCTGAGCATGTACGGCCGCGTGCAGCGATGACATCAGCAGTGCGGCAGCCGCCCCTTTGCCTGAGACATCGCCCAGCGCAACGATCAGCCGGCCGTCCTCGCGCGGAATGAAGTCGTAGTAGTCGCCGCCAATTTCATAACAGGGGAAGCTGATGCCCTGCAGCTCGTATCCGGCAACGATGGGCGGCGCCGTTGGTTGGAAGCGTTGCTGAATCTCGCTGGCAACTTGAAGCTCGTGCTCCATGCGCTCGCGCTGTAGTTGCTCATCCAACAGGCGGGTGTTTTCCACCCGGATGGCGGCCACCGAGGCCAGGGTCGTCAGCACCTTCAAATGATCTTCAGTGAAGCGGCCTTCGGCCATGGGCGAGTCGGCATAGATGATGCCGAATATTTTTTCGCTAACGCCCAGGGGCACGGCCAGGACTGAGCGCACGCCCTGCAGCATTACTGTCCCACTCATGAATCGCGGATCGGCTTGGGCATCAGAGGTGAGTACTGACTTGCCGCGCACTACGACTTCCTCGATTACGGAACGACTGACGCGAATCTCACCGACTTCGCCGGCGCGGTCACGTAAGCGAGCCACGGCCACCTGCAATTCGGTACTGTCCTTCTCGCGCATCATGATCATACAACGATCCGCGGGCACCGCTTCGAACACGAGGCTGACCACCTGCTCCAGCGTCTCATTCAAGGTGGCGGACGAGAGCAGGGTAATGCCCACTTTGCTGATCAACGCCAGCAGGTCGCTGTGCCTGGAAGCGCGTTGGGCGGCGACTTCTTCCGGCTTACTGCGCGCGCCTTCGATGGCTTCTAAAAGTCCGGAGGTGGTGCGATCGGAAGAGGTCAGGGCGATGGTGGCTTCCGGCAAAGACGTGGCGCTGTTGTCGGTGATCATGGTGGCGCCGGTACCAGAACGATAGGTACCGTCATCAAACATGATTTCCGTTTCACCGATTTGAATGCGGCCGCCGACACTCAGCGGCAGGGTCCCATCCACGGCAGCGCCGTTGTAAAGCGTGCCGTTGGCCGAACCCAGATCCTGCAGGACATAGCCGTCGCCTTCGCGCCGAACTTCGGCATGAACGCGTGAAGCAAAAGGATCGGGAATGCACAAGTCATTGCGCGCTGAGCGACCAATCGTGATGCGCAAGCGTCCCAAAGGGAAATTCTCTGACGGACGATCGGGATATTTGACTATTAATTCAGGCATGTTTGTTAGATCGTAAACCGAAAACTGTAAACCGTAAACGGTGGGCCGTGAACTGTAAACCGGCGCACGATTTTCAGGTCCCTAACACTCGCTGCTTACCGGTTCACTGTGCTCCATCTACGATTCACGATTCTCGGTTTACGTTCTCAGTGTACGGTTTACGGTTTAAGGTTGACGGTTTACTGGACCCCACTGTTCCTGCGGCGATCGAATTCCCTGCCCAATTTTTCTGCAAGTCGCTTTGCCTCGTCTCTATGCTTCCCGTCCAGTGCGGCGCGTTGCGCCGCTGCCAGGGCCCGCAGTAACTCCGGGCGGGGAAGGTTTTTCGGATCGCGTCCCGCAATAATCGATACGCTCAGCGAATAATTATGATCTTGATCCTGCTGGGCCAGCGTCACTGCGGCCTTTGTCGCCACCGCGGTCTGCGTAGCCCCACCGGGTGACTCGGTCTTTCCCCCCGCGGTGCTTGCCGAGCTCGCCGGCGCCGGCAGGGGCAGTCGCGCATTCACTGACACATTCGATGCTGTTGGCCCCGGCAGTTGCGTCAAACGCTGCTTCGCGGTCGCGACGATGTCATCGGGCGCGCCGCTCAGGAGCTTTTGATATTCGACGCGCGAGTCTTCGGTGTAACCTGCAAGGCGCAAAGCGTCGGCGTACTCAAGCTGGTCTCGCGGGGAAAACGCCGTATCGCCCATCGCACTTTTCAGGCGGCGATAGCTGTCAATCGCATCCGCATAGAGTTGCCCCTGGAATTGCAGCGAAGCCAGCATATGCAGCGTGTCAACGTCTCCCGGATCCCTTTGCGCTGCCGCAAAGTATTCATCGATCGCCTGCCGGCGTTGGCCATTACGCATGAAGGCCGCGCCCAACAGACGGTGTGCCTCGACATTTGCAGGATCCAGATTGACGACCGAATGCAGACGCTCAATCGCTTCCTTGATGTTACCTGCGGCCAGCAACGAGCGCGCTTCACCCAACTGCTGAGCCACCAACCGGCTCTGGTCCACGTTGGCTACCAGCGGCCCCGCGTTCGAGTCACGATGCCGTAAATAATAAACCAACAAGCCGGCGGCCAATGCCAGAAAGAAGAATGTCAGCAGTACTATGGGCCACCAACGTTTTCGCTTCGCCTGGGGTTGGGCGGCCGCAGGTAAGACCAGCGACGAAGTGGTTGGCGCAGCGTATTGTTCACCGCTGTAATCCGCCGCCAATCCATCGTCCCCATTGGCGGTGACCGGAATTTGCGCCAGGCGCTGGTTCCGCAGAATCGAGTCCAGTTCGGCGCTGCCAACGCGCGCGGTGTTGGCGTGCCGCTCATCCGCCAAACCATCAGTCGTGCGCCCGTCAATGGACAGCGGCACAGTTTGCGCCAGCGGCGAGATTGGGCCACTTAAGCCGCCCGCAGTTTTCAATGGGGCGCCGCAAAGCCGGCAGAAGCGCGCCTCTGTCGGGCTGGGGGAATTACAACTTGGACACAAGTACGCCATTATTTTCGCGATCTCAAATTTGAGATCTCAGATCTCAGATCTCAGCAAGCTTCAACGCGGCGTGCGGCGCACGCGAGTGGCGACGCGCCGGGCGCCTTCGCGCACCACGACGGTTCCGGCAATGATGTCATGCAGCGCGCGGCCCTCCGCGTTGAACGCCGCAATCAAGAAACCAATGCCCAGCGTCAGTATGGAAGCCGGGTAGCCGACAAAATGACGGAGCAGTGTCTGGGGAAAACTCAGTTCCCTGCCGTCGATGCGCTCGATGCGAATACCGGCGGCCCACTTTCCCAGGGTCTGGCCCCAAACGGCAGCGAGGAACACAAAGTTCAAAGCGGCCAGCAGAATGGCCGTAATGATGCCCAGGGTTTCTGCGGTACCGCCGGCGGAGCGCGCGCCGCCACCCAGCATCCGAGCGATGAGCACGCTGATAGCGACTACGCAGATGACGACGATGTAATCGATCAGCAGAGCGCCGCAGCGAAGCAGAATGGGCGCGCGAAACCTCTCGAGATGGGCCAGAGCTTCGGCACGGCTGATCGTGCGCGGGCGCGGAAGAGTGGTCGGGTCAACTGTCATATAAAGTTTCGAGTTTCGAGTTTCGAGTTTCGAGTTTTGGGTTTCGAGTTTTGGGTTACGAGTTACAGTTTCGGGTTTGGTTCGTTCGATCTGATTCCGACGTCATGAATTTTCGCTTTGAACTCGAAACTCGAAACTCGAAACCCGAAACTTCCCCGCCTTATCCAACTAAAAAATGCAATGTGGTTTCGCCCAGGCGGAGTTTGTCTCCACTGTCCAGCACCCGCGGTTGCCTGGGCGCCAGCCGGATTGCATCGTTAATGACTGTGCCATTGATCGAACCCAGGTCTTCGACCAGAAAGGTCTCGCCTTCGCGCCAAATCCGAGCATGCCGGCGCGACACTTTGGTTTCGGGATCAAAGCGCGAGAGATCCACTTCGGGAAAAATATTTGACTGCGGGTCCGTACGTCCCAATAGATTGCTTTCCTTCTGCAGATGAAACGAAGCATCAAGCTCTGTAGTTCCCGCTACAACCAGTTTTGCGGTTCCACGCGCCGCGACCACGGCCCCAGTCCCCATTCCGATCGGTTGTCGAGCGCCGCAATGGGCACAGAAAATATCGTCCGCAGCGATCCTGCCGCCACAGAAACCACAATACACAGTTTCCACCTTGACTGTTTCGCCGCCCAGGTCGTTGGCCGGCATTCCATAACTGACTTGTCCGGTCCCTAACTTTTCCAGGTGGGCCACCAATGTGTCGCGCATTTCCGCAGCCGAGCGAAAGCGGTTCTCAGGTTTGTATTCCACCGCCCGCATCAATATCCGTTCCATCTCCGTTGACATCGCCGGGTTGATCTGGCGCGGCCGGAGGTTTTTAGTGAAATCAAAGATCAGTAAGGGATTGTCCTGAGGATCGGCGCCAGTCGCTAGATGAAACAGGGTGGCGCCCAAGCTATAAATATCCGATCGCGGTTCCACCTGGCCGCTAAACAACTCCGGCGGGGCGTATCCCATTGTGCCGACAGCAGTGACGCCTTTTTCCTGCTTGGTCACCCAACGCGCTATGCCAAAGTCAATCAACATCACGCGGCCTGAGTTGCCGTCAATCATCAAATTTGCCGGTTTCAAGTCGCGGTAGATAATCGGCTTCGGTCGCGTGTGCAGGTAATGCAAGACATCGGCTATCTGGATTCCCCAATCGGTCACGTTCTTTTCGTCAACCCGGCCTCCCGGAGCGTTTCTAACCCGGGACGAAAAGTCGCCACCGGAAATATATTTCATCACCAGATAGAAGCGTCCGGCAGTTTCATCGTAGAAGTAATCGTAGATAGTCGGGATCGAAGCGTGCTCCAACGAAGTCAGCAAGAGAGATTCGCGCTTGAAATCACTGATTGCCTTTTCATGTTGCACGTCGTCAATGTGCGATTCGATCATTTCCTTGACGGCCCGCGGAGCGTCACCCAGATTTCGATCGCGCGCCAGGTACACCGCGCCCATGCCGCCGCCTCCGATGCGTCGCACTATTTCGTAGCGTCCATTCAAGCAAGTGCCCGCCTCCAGTTGCTTCGCCTTTGAGTGCTTGCTGGAACTCTCGTTCGCGCGGACGGTTGGTTGCACGGGAGGAACTGTATCGCCGTCGCCCAACAGGTCTCCGGTGGTTATGCTCCGGACAGCAGCTGAGACCCTTTGCTCGTGCGCATCGGTGATGTCCGCATCAGCGGTCGCCTCTGAATTTTCAGGAGAGACTGAGCTGATCGGAGGCGCGCCTCCTGAGGCGCCCGCTACGGCGGCAGCGCTCTGCTCCGACCGCGGCGTACCGCAGCTTCCGCAGAACTTTTCTTCGGGCGCCAAGGTCGCGCCGCATTCGCCGCAAATCGTCATGACTTTAATAGTCGGTGATCGAACTCCACGGAAATAACGCAGTCAGGAAGTGCGTTGGCCACCCCTCCTACTTCGTCACGTGGAATCGTAAAAATGTCTTGCCGACGATTATCTCATCACCATCGCGCAGGGGCTGGGGGTCACCGGGTAATAGGCGCCGCCCGCGGTTTATGAACGTTCCATTGGTTGAACCCAAGTCTTCAACCGCGTATCCACCTTCGCGCCTACTGATCCGCGCGTGCCGCCGGGACACCTTGGCCTCAGGATCATCGGCGTCGAGATCAATCTCCGGGAAAATGCCACCATCGGCGTCCCAGCGTCCAATCTGCGATTCATCCTCAGTCAGGGGGAATTTTTTGCCGGCCGAACGTCCTCGTTCGATCACCAAAGTCGCATGGGGCGCTTCCGCTACCGAAACCGGGGATGACGCGCCACTAAAGGCCGGCGCGAGGGCCGGCGATTCCGCTGCCTTGACCTGGGCCGCGCCGCTGTTGGCAAACCGGCGGCCAGTTCCACTGCCAGTTTCCCCGGTACCGATCGACGTTCGGCCTTCGGCCCCGGCGTTCAGCGACGCCCCACAAGCGTCGCAATGCTGCGATCCGTCAAGGTTCTGCGTATTGCATGTTGCGCAAGTTGTCATAAGATTAACACCCCGTGTATGTGGGAGTGGCCGGCAGCGTCAGTCTGCTTGCGGGAGACGCCAGCGTAATACGCGAAGAAAACGCCACATTGTAGCGCGAAAGATTCAAGCCGCCAACGAGACTTCGGGTCAGTTAGTGGGTCAGTTTGAAAATCTCATTAGCACCGCACTTCAGTGCGGTGATCTGGGTGGGAGATGATCTCGCGAACCGTTTTAACGGTTTACTGAGGAGAAACCGTTGAAACGGTTAAGCATCAATGCCCGTTTATGAACACCTGACTGTAGTCAGGTGCTAATGAGACTCAAAACTGACCTGCTACTTCGGGTGGATACGCAGGCGGTTCTGACCCTTTGGCGCTGATAAATGAAACCGCGGGCTCGATTCGCTCGTAAAAACATCTCTAGCGCGAAAATGCCCGCAGCGTGCCTTCAAGATTCACTACGCGCCCGGCGGCGAACCTAACTACCAGAAAAAGGACAGAAAGCTAATCATGGCTTTAACGCGGAAGAAAAAAATCATTATCGGGGTGGCCGCGGTGGCAGTGCTGGCCATTATCGTCATCATCAGTGTCTTTGCCAGCCGCAAAGAAGAGGCCGACGTCTCCTCAGTAAAAGTTGAGGTGCGGCCAGAGCTTCGTTCAACTGTAACGGCCTCAGGGGAAGTCAGGCCGGTGCGCTACATCAAGCTGACGAGCGAGGTGGCCGGACGCATTGAAGAGATTTACGTCAATCCCGGTGATCAAGTGACACTGGGCAAACCGGTAGTGCGGGTTGATCCGACGCAATTGCAATCCAGCCAGGAAGCGCAGTTTGCCGCCACCCAGGCGTCACTCAACGACATTCAAAGTTCGCGCAATGCGGTGGCCCAGGCCGAACAGGGGCTGGTGGTTTCCGAAACCGCCGTGGCCCAGGCACGTCAGGGCTTAGTGGCATCACAGACAGTCGTGGATCGCGCCCAAATCGATTTGAACACTGCCGCGCGCGAACTGAAACGAGTCACCGACTTGATCGAATCCGGCGTCGCTTCGCGTTCGGAGTACGATGCCGCCAAGGACCGTCACGAGCAGGCAAAGATTTCCCTCAACACTGCCAGAGCAAATCTGGAATCACAAAGACTTGCAATTAAGGAAGCGATGGACCGCGCGAACTCGCAACGGGTCGCGGTGAAGGATGCCAGAAATAGCGTGCGTACCAGCGAGATGCGCGCCAATCAGCAACAAGCGCTGTTGCGCGGCAGTTCCAGCCAGCGCTCAAAGGCAACTCAGCTTTCGCCGCTGAACGGCGTGGTGGCCGACATTCCAGTTCGCGTCGGAGAATACGCGGTGGCCAGTCTTTCCAGCACTCCGCTAATGACCATTGCCGACATGTCCACAATCAATGTAGAGGTCAACGTCGATGAGACTGAAATCTCGAATGTGGAAGTGGGCCAGCAAGTGAAAATCAAGGTGGATGCCCTCGGTGATAAGGACGTCAAAGGTGTGGTGGTGCAAAAAAACCCCCTGGCCGTTTCAAAGTCAGATACGCAGGGCGGGCTTTCCAATCGAGTCAATGTTCAGGAAGCCAAAGAATTCAAAGTCACCATCCAGGTGGACAACGGCATGCCGGACGACATCCGCAGTGCCCTTCGTCCGGGCATGAGCGCCACCGCCACTATCACTACCAAAACCAGAAACAACGTGATCGCAGTCCCGCTGCAAGCCATCGTGGAAAAAGCGCCTCCGAGCCCGTCACCAACAATCGCGGGCAGCGCGCCCACTCCGGTGCCAACTGAGAAGCGTAAAGACATCAAAGGCGTTTACCTGCTGCAAGTGGGCAAAGCAAAGTTCGTTGAAGTCACCACCGGAATTACCGGCGAATCCGACATCGAGATCCTCAGCGGAGTGAAGACCGGAGATGAGGTCATCACCGGGCCCAGCCGCGTGCTCAAGACATTGAAAGACGGAGCCACCGTGAAACGCCAGACGCATAAGGCCAGCGAGAACGCCAACGCGGGCGGAGGAAGTTAATGAGCGAAGCGACGACAGCGCCACCCATAGCGCCGGACTCAATCGTTCAAACGGAAACTCCCGCTGTCACGCCGGTGATCGGCTCGGACACGCTGATCCTGATGCGCGATTTGTGGAAGACGTACGAGATGGGCGCCGAAAAAGTACACGCGCTGCACGGGGTAACCTTCGAAGTGACGCGCGGCGAGTACCTGGCCATCACCGGGCCGTCCGGCTCAGGCAAGTCAACTTTGATGAACCTGATTGGATGCCTGGATACACCGTCGCAGGGTGAGTACTGGCTCAATGGCAAGAACGTCTCGGAGATGGATGACGACGACCTGGCCCGCATTCGCAATCAGGAAATTGGGTTTGTCTTTCAGACCTTCAATCTGCTGGCGCGAGCGACCGCGCTGCATAACGTCGAGCTGCCGCTAATCTATGGCGGCGTGGGCTCGGCGGCGCGTCACGAGATGGCAAAGAAGGCGCTGGCCTCCGTCGATCTCAGTGATCGCGTCATGCACAAGCCAAACGAGCTCTCCGGCGGCCAACGTCAGAGAGTCGCCATCGCGCGGGCCCTGGTTAACCACCCATCAATTCTGCTGGCGGACGAACCGACCGGCGCCCTGGACACACATACCAGTTACGAGATCATGAACCTTTTCGAACGGCTGCACGCGGAAGGCAATACGATAATCGTGGTCACTCACGAACACGATATTGCCGCGAGGGCACACCGCGTAATCGCCATCCGCGACGGACAAATCGAGAAGGACGAACGGATCAGATGAGTAGCACAGGCATTCCTGCCTGTCCCTTTGCGGCGTGCGACCCACAACCCGCACCCCAGCCGATCTACGCAAATGCTTGTCAATATTAGACAGGCACAAAAGCCTAAACGTCGCCGGTTCGCCGCCCTCTGGGAATCCTTTCGCGTATCCGCCGGAAGCTTGCGCGCCAACAAACTGCGCAGCTCCCTCACCCTGGTCGGTATTGTCGTCGGCGTCACTGCCGTAATCGCCGTAGTCACGATCATTAAAGGCCTGGATCAGACGGTCGCCACAACCTTTTCCTCCCAGGGCTCGACGGTCTTTACCGTTTCCAAGAAACCTCGCGTGATAACTTCGCGGGAAGATTTCATCAGGTTCAACAAGCGTAAGGACGTCACAATGGACGATGCCGAGGCGATTTTTCGTCTTTGCAGTGTTTGCTGGCGCACCGGCGTTGCCGCTAATTCATTAGAGACGGTCAAGCGACGTGATAAGAGCTCGGAGAATGTCGCCGTGCGCGGGATCACTCCGGTGGCCATGTTCGACATCGACGCGGTCACCATTGACGCCGGTCGCATCTGGAGCGAAAGCGAAGGCGCTTCGGGGCGAGAGCTCTGCGTGGTCGGGGCTGATATTGGAGAGAATCTTTTTGGCTCCGAGGTTCCGGATCGTCTCATCGGACAAAAAGTGAATGTAGGCGGGCGTCCTTATGAAATCGTCGGCGTCCTGCAAAGGCTGGGAAAGATTTTTGGTCAGTCCCGCGACAATATTGTCTATGTCCCGTATTCAAACTACCAGAAGAATTTTGGCGCGCGCGATTCCCTTGTAGTCTTCGTGAAGACCGCGGCGGCCGCCGATTTGGAAGAAACTGAAGATCAGGTACGGGCCATCATGCGCTCCCGGCGCGGCAAGCTCTTTGACGCCGGAGATGAGGGTTTCACTCTTGAGACTCAGGACGTGTTCATCGATCTCTACAAGAAAGCGACTGAGAACATTTACTTTGTTACCTACGGCGTAGCCATCATTGCCCTGTTTGTGGGCGGCATCGTGGTGATGAATATCATGCTGGTGTCTGTCACTGAACGGACGAAGGAGATTGGGATTCGCAAAGCCGTCGGCGCGCGCCAGAAAGATATCCGCGTCCAGTTCCTGATTGAGGCGATTACCGTCACGGCTGTCGGCGGTGCAATCGGAGTCATAACCGGCTTCGGCCTGGCTTACCTGCTGGCGCTGGCAATGGGTTTTCCGCTTCTGATCAGCCCCTGGTCCGCGGTGTTGGGTGTGGGTGTATCTTCGGTCGTGGGAGTCATCTTCGGCCTCTGGCCGGCTTGGCGCGCCGCTCGACTTGATCCAATCGAAGCCCTGCGGAAGGAATAGATAATGTCCGACAAACTTCAGTTTGTCGTCACATTCGTGAGGACGAACAAGATTTAGCAGCGCGGCCGACAAACTGAAGTTTGTCGGACATGTTGAAGCAATCATGAAATTCGAGGATGTCAAAGAATCCGCCTGGATGGCGATCGACACGTTGCGCAATAACAAAGTGCGCTCCGGACTGACCATCCTCGGGGTCAGCGTCGGGGTAATCACCGTGGTGCTGATGGTGGGCATTATTCAGGGACTGAACAAAGCCTTTGCCGATCAAATTGAGGCCCTCGGCTCCAACGCGATTTGGGCCACAAAGTTCGATCCCAGCTTCGGACACCAGCCCGGGCCGGAAGAGTTGCACCGCAAAGATCTGACACTCGCAGATGCCGATGCGATTCGGCAGGAAGCGCCGTCGGTGCTCAGCGTTTCGCCTATCCATCGCAAGATTGCCGAGACAGTGCGGTACGCCGAGAAACAATCGGACACGCCAATTCTGATCGGGGCAACTCCTTACTACGAATTTACGCAATCCAGTTACGTGTCGCACGGACATTTCATAACCGAGCAAGACATCAGGGAACGCACCAACGTTTGCGTCCTGGGCCAGGATCTGGTGCGCGCGCTCTTTCCATTCGAAGAACCGCTGGGCAAAGAATTAAAGCTGCAGGGGCGGCCCTTTCGGGTAGTCGGGGTCATGGAACCGCTCGGTAATTTCCTGGGCCAATCGCGTGACAACTCGATCTTTGTTCCCATCACGACCTTCGAGAAATACTATCCGGATCCGCAGCCATTTCCCGAGGTTGTATTTGTGATCATCGTGCGGCCCAAGTCGCGGGCCTATGTGAAGTCAGCGATCGACGAGATGACGGACATTCTGCGGCGTCGCCGGCGCGTACCCACGGGCGAGCCAAACACGTTCGGCATTTCTTCCCAGGACGCGCTGCTGGATATTTACAATCAACTTACCGGCGCCACCGCCCTGGTGTTGACTGCGATTTCCTTCGTCGCGCTGATGATTGGCGGCATCGGCGTAATGAACATCATGCTGGTATCTGTGACTGAGAGAACGAAAGAAATCGGATTGCGCAAAGCGGTGGGCGCCACGCGTTTTAATATCCTTTCGCAGTTTCTGATTGAGGCAGTTTGGCTGACTGCGATCGGCGGTATTTTGGGTTTGGCCATCGGCGAGGTGGGCAGCCTGCTCATTAACAAGTATTCGCCGCTGCCTGCGTTTGTCCCCGCGTGGGCCCTCGGCATGGGGGTCGGCATCTCCGCCGGAGTCGGAATCATCTTTGGGCTGTGGCCGGCATGGAAAGCAGCGCGCCTCGATCCGATCGAGTCGCTGCGATATGAGTAACCTTTTTGGAGTGCGCTGACCTGTCAGCGCTTTGTCCGGACGCGACCGGTCGCGACCATCTTAGACTGCGATCCCGGCAAAGAAACGCGGCGCCAAGCCGCCGCTGACCAAAGCGGCGACAGGTCGCCGCACTCCAAAGGGCGGCCCCCACCGTGCAACTCAATTGCTGTAGCCCGCGTAATACACGGTACTAATGAAGTTAATAGAAATCTTAAGAGTCGCGGTCGGGGCCATTTGGGCCCATAAACTGCGCTCAGCCCTGACGCTTTTGGGGATGATTGTGGGTGTCACCGCCTTTGTGGTCGTGGTTTCGCTAATTCAGGGCTTCAACAAGTACATCGATGAAAAGATTGCCGGCATCGGGTCGAAGTCCTTTACGATTCAGCGGTTCAATTTCGAAGACTTCAAGAACCTGGATACCATCGCAGCGGCCCAGCGGCGCAATAAGGAACTGACCCTGGAAGACTATGAATTCCTGAAATCGCGCGCGTCGCTGATCGATAAAATCGGGGCCAAGGCGCGCGCTTCACGAGCCGAAGTCAAGCGCGAAACCAAAATTGCGCAGGACGTACCCGTTGACGGGGCCATGTCCGTGATTGGGGACATCGACAACGTGGAAGTTTCCGACGGCCGCTACATCACCGACGCTGAAAACGACGCGGCAATGCGGGTGGCCTTCATCGGGATGGACGTCTCTAACGCACTGTTTCCGGCGGGTTCAGTAAGCGCTATTGGGCAGGAGATTTACGTTGCCGGCCTGCCCTACAGGGTGATCGGGGTGGCCGTCGCCAAGGGTACGGTTTTCGGTGTGCCGCAGGACAACTTCGTTACGCTACCGCTGAAGACTTACGGCAACAACTTCGGCGGCTTTACGCGCAATCGGCTGCTGTACTTTGAAGCAACTTCCAAAACAGATGAAGCCTTTAACGACTCGGTTGAGGAAGCGCGTTTTCTGCTGCGCTCACGCCGTCATTTGAAACAGGCGGACAAGGACAACTTTGGCATTATCACTCCGGATGCCATCACCGGATTTCGCGATCGATTACTGGGACCGACATTCATAGTCGCGATTGCCGTTCCGGCCATCGCGTTACTGGTTGGCGGCATCGTCATCATGAACATCATGCTGGTTTCGGTGACCGAGCGGACCAAAGAAATTGGCATTCGCAAAGCCCTGGGCGCGCGCCAGATCGATATCTTGAAACAGTTCCTGACTGAAGCGGTAACGCTGGCGGCCATCGGCGGCAGCATTGGAGTACTGATGGCCTGGGTGATTGGCCGCATAATAACCGTGCTGTTTTTACCGACTTATCTGTCCATTGTCGCAATCCTGGTCACCATCGTCGTGTCGGGCGGAATAGGCATCGCCGCCGGCGTGGTTCCGGCGTGGAAGGCCGCGCGGTTGGATCCCATTGAAGCGTTAAGGGCGGATTGAAACCCGTGAACTGTAAACCGTAAACCGTAAACCGTGAACCGTAAATACAAAAGCACTGTGAGAATCATTTTGGAGATTTCTTAAACTGTTGAAGCTCGCCCCTTCATCATTGCCTAAAGGAGTTAACGATGCGACCACATGAAAAGCTTGATGTGTGGAGGAAGGCAATTGAGTTTGTTCTGGCGGTTTACAAAGCAACGGAGGGTTTTCCCAAGGAAGAGAAATTCGGCTTAACATCACAGGTAAGACGCGCTGCTGTATCAATCCCTGCCAACCTGGCCGAAGGCGCTGCGAGAAGCTCGCGCAAAGAGTTCGCTCATTTCATCTCTAATGCTCAAGGATCGGCAAGCGAAGTTGAGACAGAACTACTAATCGCCTACCGCCTGGGTTATCTCCCAGAGGAAGAGTATTCCTCGTTAAGGAAGGCTCATGATGACTTGGGTAAGATGTTGAATGGGCTATCCCGGCATATACGCCAGCGAATAGGCAACAGTTCTTAAACCCATCCCGGTTTACGGTTTACGGTTCACGGTTTACGGTTCACGGTTCACGGTTCACGGGAACAACGATGAAAATCATACGCAGCGACATCTTCGAAAACCTGAAAATGGCCCTGGCCACTTTGCGGGCCAACAAGCTGCGCTCTTTCCTGACCGTTATCGGCGTGATGATTGGCGTCATTACCGTGATGCTGATTTCTTCCATCATCAGCGGCGTTGATACGGCTGTGAAGACTGAGCTGGAATCCTACGGCACCAATACGATCTACATTATTAAGTTCAATTCCGGCATCCACATTGGCCGGCTCTCGCGCGAAGAGCGGATGCGCAAGGAATTGACCTACGACGATGCGCTCGCACTGCAACCACTGCCGGCGGTGGAGTTGTCAGTTCCCTTCCTCGACATCAGCAATAACTTTTTCGGACAGAAGATCACGGTGACCGGCGTCGGCAAAACGTCAAACGCAGTGGGCCTCCAGGGCACGCTGCCCGACTTTGAACGTGCCGGGACTCAGGTCGTCAAGGAAGGCCGCTTCTTTTCCCAATATGAGAATGATACGAACAGTCTGGTTTGCGTCGTTGGTTCAGCAATCGCCTCAGACTTTTTTCCTAACGGCTCGGCGGTGGGGCAGGAACTTGGCATCGGCGGCTATCAATTCCGCGTGGTGGGCGTACTGGAAAAACGCGAGCAGTTTCTGCTGGGCGGCGGAGGCGACAGTCAGAATAGCGTGATCTACATGCCTTTTAATGTCGCCCGGAAGCTGAAGCCGAATTCCGAGGACGTCATGATCCTGGCGGTGGCCCGCAAAGGGATGATGGACGAAGCGAAAGATCAGATCACTGACGTACTGCGCGTGCGGCGCCAGGTTGCTTTCGGCCAACCTGACAATTTCGGGATGCAAACCGCGGAACTATTCCTCAGTAACTTTCGATCCATCCTCAGCGGAGTCGCAATCGCAATGGTAGTTATTTCTTCGGTTGGCCTGATGGTAGGCGGCATCGGCGTGATGAACATCATGCTGGTGTCGGTGACCGAGCGCACCCGTGAAATTGGTGTGCGCAAGGCCATTGGCGCGCGCCGCAGCGATATCATGTGGCAGTTCCTGATTGAGGCGGCGACGCTGACCGGTTTCGGAGGACTAGTCGGTCTGACAATCGGCTGGCTACTGACATTTCTCTTACGGCTGATATTGCCTTCGTATGTTCCGCTCTGGGCGCCGATTGGCGGCTTCGTCGCCAGTGTGGCTATCGGAATGGTTTTCGGTCTCTGGCCGGCATGGAAAGCCGCGCGGCTCGACCCCATCGAATCACTAAGATATGAATAGCGAAGGCGCGGTGGAGAGGCGCGCCTCGCTAATCTCTGCAGCGGAAGGCTTAGTTCGCGGCTTATGGTTTCCTATTCAGCCAAAGGCCGCCTTAGATGCGACGCTCAGAACCAGGCCAATCAACCAGAACAAGATGACAACTCCCCAGGCCGCGCCCGAGGACAACTTCCCAAGCTTCCTCAGTCCCACCGCCGCCAGAAACATTCCATAAAATCGCAGCAAATCGAAGTGACTTAACAGAGCGGTCAGAACCGGCGACGAGCCCTGTCCCAGGAATGCCCCCGGATTCGTGATCAGCAACTTTTCCGGATCGACCGTATCCGGTGCTTTCAGAAAAAGCACGACCACCGCCACCAGTGCGCCAAGGACCGAGGGTGGCAAAGATGAATAGACCCAGACCGAGAGAGAGCGTTTGTAGCTAAGCGATCCGCCAAATGCCATCACCGCGAGCAGGTAGAGTCCCGCGCCTGCCGCAATCGAAATGGGAACGAATACCGGCCCGGCCAAGCCGATCGCCAGCTTGCCAATCCTGGCTCCCATTTCCTTCTGTTCTTCCGTTTGCTGAGCGGCGTTCGGTGACTGGTCCATCTTGTCGCGGATGAACTGCCCTATGTCCACTCGCATGAATAGCACTGCGGTCACGAGAACAGTCGCCAGGATCAAGATCAGACCGGCCACGAGAAACCGTGGGCGCGAACGCAAACCCTCGAAGACATGCGATGGTTCGAAGAAAATGCCTGTGAGAGACTCGGCAGTCGAGATTGTTGGCTCAACGGCAGCGGCTGTTTGCATTGGTGGCGGCGGCGGTTGAAAGCCACTATTAGGATCGCTCATATTGATAATCCTCCTCTTTCGAAGGACGGGGAGAAAGCTTTCCGTCCGGTGCAGTTGGCCCGCGCAGAGTTAGGGGCCTGATTAATGTTGCGTACCAATACGGATTCCCGAGCATCGTGGTTTCATGACCTCGGCCTTTCGATTGCGGTAACAGGCGCGCCACTTAGGCATCGGATTACGGCGCTGATAACGCCTCGTGGAGTGGTTCCGCAGCGGAAGCTTCTTGCCATCCCGGAACGCGTATGCAGGCTACGGTGTGTCCCGGCGAGACTTCACGCAACTCCGGATCGATCTGGGCGCACTCCGGAATCGCGATCGGGCACCGCGTGCGAAAACGACAGCCGGAGGGTGGATTGATCGGAGTCGGCACGTCACCCTGCAGAATAATACGCGAGCGTTTCTGTTTCGGGTCGGGGATAGGAATCGCGGACAGCAACGCCTGGGTATAAGGATGCAGCGGGTGCTCGTAAAGCTCAGCCGCCGCTGCGACCTCTACGATTCGGCCGAGGTACATCACTGCGACCCGGGTCGAGATGTGCTCAACTACCGCCAGGCCATGCGAAATAAAGAGGTAGGTCAGGCCAAATTCCTTCTGCAAATCCTGCAGCAGGTTTACTACCTGGGCCTGCACTGAAACATCCAGCGCTGACACAGGTTCGTCGGCGACAATCAACTTCGGCTCCAGCGCGAGTGTCCGAGCCACCCCGATGCGTTGCCGCTGACCTCCGGAAAATTCGTGTGGATAGCGATCCATGAACGCTGGATCCAGGCCGACGCGACGCAACAGTTCGCCCACCCGCTCCCGACGGTCCTGCTTCGTTCCAAGTTTGTGAATCACAAGTGGTTCACCCACGATGTCGCGGACCTTCATGCGCGGGTTCAGCGAGGCGTAAGGATCCTGAAACACAATCTGCATATCGCGGCGCAGCTCGCGCAACTCGCGCTTTCCCATCTGCAAAACGTCGCGACCCTCAAAATTGATTTCGCCTTCAGTCGGCTCTAGCAAACGCAGCAGGCAACGGCCCACAGTTGATTTCCCGCAACCGGATTCCCCGACCAGCCCGAGCGTTTCGCCGCGCATGATTGCGAACGATACGCCATCGACGGCGCGCACAACATCGTCGCTGTCCTCCACCGGAAAGTGTTTGACCAGGCCGCGGACATCGACGAGCTGAGAATTGTGATTGGTTTCAGTCATGTCAGACCCGCTTAGCGGGCGTGTCAGAACCGCCTGCGGTAGCGGGCGGTTGATCTAGCAAAGAGCAAAGCGCCATGGTCTTTTCCAGTTCTTGCCCTTTGCCCTTTGCCCTTTGCTCTTCGCGCATTAACCGCCCGCTACCCCAGGCGGTTCTGACGTCAAACGATGTTCGGCCGCTGGCACGCTTGGATCGTACAAAACACAACGCACGATGACTTCGTCCCCGACCGGGTACAGGGGAATCTCGCCTTCGACACAACGCGGCATGCGATATGGGCAGCGCGGCGCGAAGTGACATCCCGGAGGCAGATTCGTCGGACTGGGAACGGTGCCTTCGATAGTTTCCAATCGCTCCAACTTCAGGACGTGTTCGGCAGTTAACTTCGGCACCGAACGGAGCAGTCCTTCAGTGTATGGATGTTTTGGCCGCGCAAACAATTCATCAACCGGCGACTCTTCCACAATCTTCCCCGTGTACATCACTGCGACGCGATCGGCCACCTCCGCGACTACGCCAAGGTCGTGTGTGATCAGGAGTACCGCCAGTTCGCGCGTCTTTCGCAACTCGTCGAGCAGCTCCAGAATCTGCGCCTGAATGGTTACGTCCAGCGCGGTGGTTGGTTCGTCGGCGATCAGGAGTTTAGGATCGCAGGCCAGGGCCATAGCGATCATCACGCGCTGGCGCATCCCGCCGGACAGTTGATGGGGATAGTCATCGGCGCGCCGCGCCGCGTCAGGAATTGCGACTTCCGTCATCGCTGCAATCGCTGCGGCGCGCGCGTCTTTTCGCGACAGGTTGCGGTGCAGTCGCAATGCTTCGGCGATCTGTTCGCCCACCGTATAGACCGGATTCAGCGAAGTCATCGGATCCTGAAAGATCATCGCGATGTCGTCGCCCCGAATCGCGCGCATTTCCGCGTTCGAGAGCGCCAGCAGATTCTTGCCCTCGAAGATGATCTCGCCGCCAACCGTTTTTCCCGGCGGCGCAATCAAACGCATGATCGATAGCGCAGTGATCGACTTGCCACAACCCGACTCGCCAACCAGGCCCAGCAGCTCGCCGCCATCCAGATAAAAACTGACCCCATTCACCGCCCGCACCAATCCGGCGCGGGTGGGAAAATGCGTTTCGAGGTTTCTTACTTCGAGCAGATGTGACATCAGCGATATTTCGCGAAAATGAACAGGTTAGCCCAATGAGTCCTCTTTGATCTTGTTTTCCAGGAAGCGGCGATCCATCAAATCCTTTTCTCTATACGTTTGTTTCGTTCTGAGTAACAGCTTGGCAGAGGCAAACGGGATAGGAATGCCCTGAATCGTATGAAATTCAATTCCGTCCTTAGCGTCATCGTATGTAAGACCGCCGGCGGACAGCATGAGGTCAACGACAATTTCATCGGCCACACGGACGACGAGAAAGCGATCGAGATCAGAGGAGTTCATTTCCCGTACGGCCTTGTCCGGAAGAATCTCAAGAGCGGCGCGGACTCTTTCCTGGTTTCCTCGCGTTTTCTCGATTAGAAGGTCGATATCCTCCGTGGCACGCAGGAAACCTAGCCGGTTAACTGCCATACCGCCGATGACGATATAAAGCGCGGCATTAACGTTGAGCGCCTGGCACAGTTTTATTAAGTCGATTTGCTCTGCGGGTCTGGGTGGAGAAGCTTGGTTTTCCATTCTTCGAAGTCCTCGAAACTTTTGAAACGAAAGACTCCTTTAGGGCAGATCGCACGTCCCAAAAGAACGTGTGCCGTTCGTTGCAGGCGGTCAAACCGCTCCCAATGTGAAGGGAGGTTGCGACCGCCTAAAACCTTCATTTCTTTTCCTGATTCTGAAGACATTTTTCTCTGGACCTAATTCTAACTCATCCGAGCTCGCGGTAGGAATGCGAGCTATCAGATCGTCACCGCTTCGCGATATTCGCCCCACACATTGCGCAACCTATTGCTGATCTCTCCCACCGTCCCGTAAGCCTCAACGCAATCCAGAATGCGCGGCAGGAGGTTTTCGTTTCCGCGCGCGGCCTCTTCAAGTTTCGCCAACGCGGCTTCCACCACGGCGGCATCGCGGCGGGCGCGCACCGCGTGTAGGCGCTCGATTTGTTCCTGTTCAATCTTCGGTTCGACGCGCAGCACGGACATCGACGAATCCTCTTCAACCTGAAAACTGTTTACGCCAACGACAATCGCATCTTTTGTTTCGACCGCGCGCTGGTAATCATAGGCGGCCTGCTGGATTTCGCGCTGCACGTATCCGGTTTCGATGGCGTGCAGCATTCCGCCCATGGCGTCAATGCGATCGAGATACTTCACGGCGCGGCTTTCGATCTCATCGGTCAGATGTTCGATGGCGTACGAGCCGGCCAGGGGATCGACCGTGTCCGCAACACCTGATTCGTGCGCGACGATTTGCTGCGTGCGCAACGCGACGCGCGCCGCCGTCTCCCCAGGCAAGCCCAGCGCCTCGTCCATCGCATTTGTGTGCAGCGACTGCGTGCCGCCCAGTACTGCCGCAAGGGCCTGGATGGTGGTGCGCACCACGTTCACTTCCGGCTGTTGGGCCGTCAGCGTCGAGCCCGCCGTCTGGGTATGGAAACGCAGCATCAGCGAACGGGGATCGCGGGCCCCAAAGCGCTCGCGCATCAGGCGCGCCCAAAGACGCCGCGCGGCGCGGAACTTGGCAATCTCTTCGAGCAGATTGTTATGCGAATTGAAAAAGAACGAAATGCGCGCCGCGAAGTCATCAACCTGCAAGCCCGCGGCCACCGCTGCATCGACGTAAGCAATGCCATCAGCGAGGGTGAAGGCTACTTCCTGAACCGCTGTCGAGCCGGCTTCGCGAATGTGATAACCGCTGATAGAGATCGTGTTCCACTCCGGAACTTCACGGGCGCAGAAAGCAAAAGTGTCGGTGACCAAACGCAGCGAAGGCGCGGGTGGAAAAATGTAAGTACCGCGAGCGATGTACTCCTTCAGGATATCGTTCTGAATCGTCCCACCAAGTTTCGTAAACGGAATGCCATTCTTTTTGGCCACCGCCAGATAGAGACACAACAAAGTGGAGGCGGTGGCATTGATGGTCATCGAGGTGGTCACGCTATCGAGCGGAATCCCCTCGAACAGGCGCAACATGTCTTCGAGCGAATCAATGGCCACGCCGACTTTGCCGACTTCCCCGACTGCCAGTGGATCGTCGGAATCGAGCCCGATTTGCGTGGGAAGATCAAACGCTACGGAAAGTCCGGTAGTGCCCTGGGCCAGCAGATACTTGTAGCGGGCATTGGACTCTTCCGCCGTCGCATAGCCCGCATACTGTCGCATGGTCCACAAGCGGCCGCGGTACATATTGGGCCGGATGCCGCGCGTGTAGGGAAACTGCCCCGGCGCGGCCAGGTCGCGGTCGTAATCCGGAGCTTCAGTGTTCGCCGGATTGAAATCGGCGGGCAGTTCGATCCCCGAAGATGTCTCGAAATGCTCGCGACGCTCGCTAATGGTCTTTGTGGGCATTTGTTTCCGATGAGTGTAGGACAGGCATTCTTGCCTGTCCACCGTTAGGCAGGAGGCAGGGGCAGTAGGCAGGAGCAGGGCCGGTGTTACGTTGCCATTAGAGCTTTACCTGGTGACTCCTCCGGCCGACTGGCTCCTGCCGACTGCTTCTGCCTCCTGCCTCCCGCCTCCTTGGCACGGTTGACCCGCATGGTTCTGGTCGCATAGCATTGAGTATCGAAACGGATGCAGGTGAATCTTGGAAATTGACGACGACACCAGGCAGATAGTCCATGAGATCGGATCGGCCATCAACGATTCGATTGAGAGCTCTTCGCAAGTGGCGAGGGCCATCGAGCGCTTGCGCGAGGCAGGTTATGAAATGGAGCTCACGCTGAGGCTGGAACTTGGTCTGCGCCCTCATCCGCCAGGCGAAGAATCTGAAGCCGGCGACACACCTTTGGAGCTAACCGATGAAGACCTGCGGGTGTTGCAGAGGATGAAGATACGCATTGACTCAGACTAGACCAGCGCAGCGCATCAATTTAGAAAAACATTTTCCATTTGTCATTTTCCATTTCTCATTTGTCATCGCCGGCAGGTTTCGCTGGTCCCAACAACGGCTCCGTTACAACCGGCCGCGATCGTCAGGTTCATATCTTGTCTTACGATGACCGGCTGAGAAATGGAAAATGACAAATGGAAAATGTTGTTTGGGTCCGTCTAACTCCCGCCCCTCGCATAGTCCCCAGACTTCCCACCTGTCTTTAACTCCAGCCGGACGTCAGTAATCGTCATCCCTTTGTCTATAGCTTTACACATATCGTAGATGGTGAGCGCCGCTACACTGACTGCCGTAAGCGCTTCCATCTCCACACCGGTCTGTGCCTGGGTGCTGACTTCAGACTCCAGGTAAACGCCAGTGTCGTTCAGTTCCGCGCGCACTTCGGCGTAGGTAATCGGCAGCGGATGGCAGAGGGGGATGAGTTCAGCGGTCCGTTTGCAGGCGATGATTCCGGCCAGGCGCGCTGCCTCAAGGGGATCTCCTTTGGGCGTGCGATGTTCGCGGACGGCGGCAACTGTTTCCGCCGACATCAGCACGCGGGCCGAGGCAACCGCACGCCGAGCCGTGATGGCCTTGGCGCTGGTATCAACCATTTTCACGCGGCCTTGTTCGTCGATGTGACTGAGTTCACTCATAAATCTTCAGTTTCGAGTTTCGGGTTTGGCTTCTCAACCGTATCCGGATAGCCCACTACAGGAGTTGGGCAAAACTCAAAACGCAAACTCGAAACCCGCAACTCGAAACTATCGTCCCAGGATCGCGTGCACGATCAGCGTATTCCCGCCGAGCAGCACTTCGTCCGATGCTAATTCTTCCGTCCAACGTTCGCGCCGTTGCTGCTCCGGGGTCAAACGCGCAATCAGTCGAATCAACGCCACGATGGGCCAATAGAGCCAGAGCATCGATTTCGGCTTATCGCGATACAGCTTCTGAATATCGAATCCCTCTTGCTCCAGCATGTATCGCAATTCCGAATAACCAATCGCGTTTATGTGTAACGCCATTTCTTCCTTGTTTCCCAGCTGCTCGCGAAGACAGGCGACGTATTCACGCGTCACAGGTTTGAAATGCGAAGTATGGCCATGAAGGAGCCACTTCATGCGCTCTTCGATATTCAGGATGTTCGGCACGCTGGTTATCAAGTGGCCGCCCGGCCGCAGCACGCGCGCAAACTCGCGCACCGCCTGCTGCGGATTTTCAATGTGCTCGAGCCCTTCGATACACGTGATGTAATCGAAAGAAGCCTCATCATAAGGAAGCGTGGCGTTTAAGTCACCCTGTTGGATCTCTACATTTGTAAGGCGAAATATTTCCGGGTACAAGTCGCAACAACGAACTTTGAACCCGGAGTCGATCAAACGCGTTGCCAGGGCCCCCTCGCCTGCTGGTACATCCAGCAAGTCGCCGGGCGATAGCGTGCTCAGGACTTGGACCACCGTGTCGTGAACGGCCTGGTGGGCCATCGGCGAGGCCGTCACGATTGCCGGTGATTGGGATGGGATGGCTCTCGCGGTCATAGTTGATTTCGATGACATTCGTGTATTCGTACCAGTCAAGCTCTTTACTGGGACCGCGGGCGTCCCGCCGGCAATGAGCGCGTAGCGCGAACAGGTAGCGGCGTTTTCTTTGAAGTCTCAGTGGATATCCCCCGCACGTTTGCGGGCGGGACGCCCGCGGTCCCAGCAAAGAGCTTGAGTAAGTTTAACCAAGCCCCGGAAGCCGAAGGATCTTCACGTAGCTTCCTTCGTCCAGCGCCTTCACGCCCCGCGGGACGATAATCAACGCCGTCGCTCGCGCAAAAGCGACAAAGTCCGATGAGCCGCCCCACTTCAAAGCCTCAGCCAATATGCAGCCCCTTTCGTTCGTCAACAATCTCGCCGGCAAGTAGCTTTCGCGTTCTATTGTCCCTCTAACATTGCGCAGCAGTGTCGCTGACTCACTGGGCGGTGTTAACTCTTTAGCGCCCTGCATCGCGCGCAAGGCGCTGCGTACAAACAAAAGAAACGTTACTGAAACGGAAACTGGATTTCCCGGCAGGCCAAAGATCAACTTGTCGCCGAGCCGTCCGAACACTGTCGGCTTTCCCGGGCGAAGCGCGACACGTTCAAAAAAGACTTTAGTTCCCATCTCGACGAGTGCCGCTTTGGTGAAATCGTAGACCCCCATGGAAACGCCGCCGGACGTTACCAGCACATCCGCGCGCTCGGCTGCCTCAACCATTTGCCGCCGCAACACTTCCTTGTTATCACCGGCCAGTGGCAAGCGCTCAACCGACGCGCCAGCCAGTGATGCATATGCGGCAATAGTGTAATTGTTGGAGTCGCGGATCTGATCGCGCCCAAGCTTCCGATCGATATCGACCAACTCGCTGCCGGTGGCCAGTACGGCCACACGCGGGCGAGCTCCGACTTTGACCTTCGCGTAGCCAAACGAAGCGAGCGTCGCGACCATTTCCGCGCTGATCTGCTCGCCTGCTCCCAAGACTACCTCGCCCGTTTTGATTTCAGCGGCCCGCCGGACGATCGACCTTCCGGCATCTACGGGCTCAAGAATCTCAACCATAGCGCCGTCATTCAGTTCGCGCGTTACTTCTACCTGCTGTACCGCGTCCGCGCCCGCGGGGACCGGCGCTCCGGTCATGATCCGCACCGCTTCGCCGGCATGCAGCTCCTGATGCCAGCCGTTTCCGGCCGCGGATTCCCCGACAACGCGCAAACGAGGTTGCGACTTGTGCGTGTCTGCCGCGCGTACCGCATAGCCATCCATTTGCGCCCGATCAAAAGGAGGGAGATCGCAATCGGCCACAACATCTTCGGCCAACACTCGGCCCAGGGCATCGCCGAGTGAGACCGATTCCACTCCGAGGCGCGGCGTATTCGCGATCACTATTTGAATTGCTTCGGAAACAGAAATCATGGAAAGCTCGCTCGCTGGAGTTTACGATCAACCGGCTTCGTTCTGGCCCGCTGTTGAAGACCGATCACGGCCAGATCTAAGGGCCTAAGCTAACAGTCTGGTCCGTATCCCCGCAAGCGTCACTCTAGGCACTTCTGGCACCGGCAGCCCTTCGGCTTGAGGTGCGCATCAAAGTATTCCTTCCCGTAGTTGTAGGTAATCTCTTCGCCGGCCTTGATTCCCCGTCTGGACCAAATCCAAATTCGTCCGCCCGTAATGATGGCTTCGGCATTAGGGCGGCAAGAGTGATTAATGTACCGGGCGGTATTACTGCGCGGACTGCCATCGACGGACGACCTGGAATTGACGCCAAAGAAATACTTGCCCCGGTTTCGGCGATCCACTTCCGCATTCGAAACACGATTGCCCGTGTACTCGATGATTCGCTTGCCCTTTGGTATTGGTTCCAGAGTGAAGAAACCCAGTCCGTGCGCGGAGCGTTTGATTGCGTATTTATAGCGGCTGCTGGTCTTGGTCATTTCGCGATTGTTCTTGTGCAATGCAAACCTTAGTTTGCTGGCTAAGCTTCACCAGAACGCAAACTAAAGTTTGCGTTACACCCTATGGGCAACAAAAAGGGGTACAGAGCGAACAATCACTCTATACCCTCTTTCGTCCACCAGAAAAAATGGCGGAGCCGACGGGACTCGAACCCGCGACCTCCGACGTGACAGGCCGGCGTTCTAACCAACTGAACTACGACTCCGCATGGAAAACCAAATTGTCAACAGTCCGACAAACTTCAGTTTGTCGTTTCCACGTGCACAGGTCGACAAACTGAAGTTTGCCGGACTGTTTCAATGGTAGGCACGGAGGGACTCGAACCCCCAACCTCTTCCTTGTAAGGGAAGCCGTCTACCATTGACATACGTGCCTGCGCGTTTTCAAAACGTGCTCTTTAAGCTCTAACAGCGCCTTGGGGGGCGAGTGGTCATCCTAAGAGAAGCACAGAGGAGTGTCAAGTTAGGGGTAAATTAGAATCTATGGAGTGCGGCGGCAAAGCGGAGCGGCGACGCAGCTTTGGATCGGCCAGCGGTAAGAATCCAAAGCCATCGCCGCTTCGCTCTGCCGGCGCACTCCATATGCGCCCGGCCTTTCCCTGATTCTGCGTTTGAAGTTATATTTAGCCGTCTCCTCTGAAACGAACCAATCCCCATGGGTTACTCAGTTCCAAAATACAAGTCTGTGATGGCGGCGACCCTCGCTATTTTTTTAGCGTTGCTTGCCAACTCTTCGACGTCCACGGCGCAGTCTCCCGCCAACGATCAGCGCCAGCGGCCGCGGCGTGTTGGTGACGCCGCGAACACCAAGCCCGTCGCCGGCGACGAAATTGATGAAGGCGACGTCGTCCGCATGGACACCCAACTCGTGTCGGTTCCGGCGGTGGTTACTAATACTGCCGGCCGCCCACTCCCGGGATTGCGGGCCGAGAACTTCGTCTTATTTGAAAATGGCCAGCCCCAACGTCTGGCAAACTTTGCCACCACCGAAGCGCCGTTTGAAGTTGCCTTGCTCCTTGATACATCCGGATCGACGCGCGCCGACGTGGCCCTGATTCGCCGCGCGGCGAATGCCTTCATTGACGCGCTACGCCCGGGCGATCGCATTGCCATCACGGCCTTCAACACCGCTGCGAATGATCCCAACGCTATGGCGACCGTGGACATTCTGAGTGGCCTTACTTCAGATCGAAAAGTCTTGCGCCAGGCAGTCGCGAATTTAGGAAGTAGTACCGGAACGCCGTTTTATGACGCGCTCGAACGCGTCTCAGCAGAAATTTTCGGCCAGGCGCCGGCGCCGGATTTACGTGGGCGTCGCGCGGTCGTGGCGTTGACCGATGGGGTGGATTCAACCAGCAACTCGACCTTCGAAGCTGCCCGGACGAAACTTTTGCGGGCGGGGGTGGCTTGCTATTTCATTCAGGTGAACACCGAAGACTTTGTTGAAGATCGTCTATTGAAGGATTGCGAAGAGAATGGCCGGCTAACACTGTCCAAGACCCAGTTGGAACGTTACCGCCGGATTTTTGTACCGGGCGCCCCGCGTGAAGACTACAAGAGCTTCTGCAGTCTGGGCCAATTTGAGCGCATGCAAATCAGCCGCGATCTGTACAACCTGGCGCGGCGCGAAATGAACGATTTGGCAAAAGCCAGCGGAGGCCGGAATTTTGTTGCTGCCGCACTCGATGACGCGCGCGCCGCGTTCGCCCAGGTCGCGAACGAGATTGGCACGCAGTACAGCCTGGGTTATTATCCCACCGACAAAACCAGAGACGGAAAATATCGGGCGATCAAAGTCGAAGTACGCGGTGTCTCCGGCAAACCGCAAGTACGCGCGCGCGAAGGATACTTTGCCCCTAAGGGTTAGGAGATGCTGGTCGGTCGGAGAAAACCATTTTCCATATTTCATTTTCCATATTTCATTTCTCATTTTGATCGGAGGCGAGCGGTCTTCAAAGAGGCGGTAAAGACGCGACTTAACTCGTTATTCTCTGCAATCAGGCTTAACAGCATTTCCCTTTTTAGAAGCTTGCTACGCTCAATAATACGTAGCCAGATCGAGGTCTCATTCAATTCTTTCAACACTATTCGAAGCTTGTGAACGAAATCAGCATGGCTTTCCGCTCCTCTTGCTTCGCCATAGTTCGGTGCGGGAGAGGTACCCGATCGCATGATTTGGCCAGCTATGTGTCTTCCAGCCGGAGTCTTTGGCAGATTCATGGATAGCTTGATAATTCGAACGGAAAAATCTATTAGACGGTTTTCCAGATCGTCAGCTCGTAATTGAGGGCTCTTGGACGAGGGTTCAATTTCCATTGGAGTTCTTCGTCAGAATCTCTGCGGAAGGTAGATGATAACAATACTAGCAGGACACCAGTAGGGAGCTTTGCGACCAACTCTTTTCGCTCGCTGCTTAATTTTCGGCAAGTAATTCGTTAACGAGGATCAGAAATGTGAGAATCGAGATGAATGCCCCCAATGAAAAATGAAATATGGAAAATGAGATATGGAAAATGGTTTTGCTAGATCCGAAAAGGACCCTAATCGCTCCTTCAACCGAATCACGATTATAGTGCTCGACGGCGCCGGCATTGGCGAGATGCCCGATGCCGCGGCGTGGGGCGACGCGGGCTCTGACACTTTTGGGCATATCTGCCAATCGCGAACGGTCCGCTTGCCCAATCTGCAAGCCTGGGGACTGGGCAATATCCGGTCGCTTCAAGGAGTCTCGCCGGCTCTCCAGCCGCGCGCGGCGTTCGGCAAATGCGCGCTGCGATCGAACGGGAAGGACACGACGACGGGACATTGGGAAATGGCCGGCATCGTGCTGGAGCGCGCTTTCCCGCTTTACCCGAAAGGCTTCCCGCAAACGATCCTCGACAGCTTCATTCGCGAGACCGGCGTCCCGGGCATTCTCGGAAACGTTCCCGCTTCGGGCACTGAGATCATTAAGGAGTTAGGCGCCGAGCATGTCGCGAGCGGCAAGCCAATCATCTATACATCGGGCGATTCAGTTTTCCAGATTGCCGCGCACGAGCAGGTGATACCTCTCGATCGACTCTACGAAATTTGTGAGACGGCGCGGGGCATCTTGCGCGGCGAACATGAAGTGGGCCGCGTGATCGCGCGGCCGTTTCTGGGTGAGCCTGGCGCTTTCTACCGGACTGAGAACCGTCATGATTACGCGGTGCCACCGCCCAGGGAAAATCTGCTGCCCACGTTGCACGAAGCCGGGCTGGACGTCGTTTGCGTGGGAAAGATTGCTTCAATCTACGACTCGATGGGAGTGACCGAAGACCTGACCGCCAAGAACAACCAGCAATCCATCGATCAGACAATTCACGCATTAAGCCAGAAAACGCGCGGATTAATCTTTTCTAACCTGGTGGACTTTGACATGCTGTACGGCCACCGGCGCGACACGGAAGGTTACGCAGGCGCTCTGGAACATTTCGATTCCCGCCTGCCGGAGATTGAGTCCGCGATGAGCGACGATGATTTGCTGATCATCAGTGCTGACCACGGTAACGACCCCACGTACCCGGGCACCGACCATACGCGAGAGTACGCGCCGTTGCTGGCATTCGGCCGGCGCGCCCGGCCGGTGAACCTTGGGACGCGTGGTTCTCTTTCCGATATCGGCCAGACCATCGCCGAGAACTTTGGATTGCAATTAGCCGCCGGCGAAAGTTTTCTATCGCAAATCTTGTAGGGTGGCCGCCCCCCTCGGTAACGCAAAGCGCCGGCACTCGAAAGGGGGTGGCCACGGAGGGCCACCCCTACAGAGACCCCCAAAATGAAAAACTTCAAACTGACTTTTGTCTGGGTAGCGACACTCTTTGTCTTTTGCTGGCTGAATAACCGCTCGGTGCTAGCCCAATCCGCGCTCATGAACGTTCCCTCCACCGACGTGGTCGCAGCCAAGAAGGTGTATTTCGAGATGGATTTCATCACCAACTATGCCTGGGAGCGCGACGATCCGTTTGAGAACTATCTTCCCCGCGGTGTGGCTGGCGTGGGCCGGAATGTCGAGGTCGGGGTCAACGTTTCTTATACGCGCGTTCGCGGTGGCGGCGAACCGATCGAGGTTCAGCCAAACGTGAAATGGCAGTTTTACAATAACGAGACCCGCGGCACAGCCGGCGCGCTCGGCTGCATTTTGTATGTGCCGGTCACGCATCGCACGGGCACCGACACGTTCGGCATGTGCTACACGGTGTTCAGCAAACAGTTCAAGGTCAGCCATGGGCCGACCTTCACTGGTGGTTCCTATGCGCTGGTGGGTCGCAATCAAGGCGAGGGAGCGCGAGTGGGCGCGATTGCTGCTTATGAACAGCCGCTCACTGACAAGCTAAGTTTCACGGTTGATTGGTTCAGTGGGCGAAATCGTTTTGGTTATGTCAGCCCAGGTCTTACCTACGATACGACCGACGACAGTTTCGTTTCGGCCGGATATTCGATTGGAAATTCTGGTCGGGGAAACCACGCGCTGTTCGTGTACTACGGGAAACAGTTCTAGAGGGAGAACGACCAGGATTCAAACCGAAATGACGAGTCCAAGTGACAGCCGTCTTCAGACGGCTTGCCCGACGGGTTACTAGACCAGCGCTTAAGCGCTGGGTGGGCGGAGGTTTGGAACATTGCTAAGGGCGCTTAGCGTGCTTGCCCCCGCTTTAGCACAGGTAAAACCAAAACAGGAAGCCCGCTGAAGCGGGCTGTGGATTCTTGTCGCCGGGCGAACCCGGCCGTATAACGACCGGCCTAGTAACCCTTCGGCGAAGCCGCGTAAACGCGGCTATCACTGTTCAAATCAACCCCCTGCGTTTCTTCATAAGTGGAAGCGAAAGCTTAAGTCCTTTTCGCAGACAGACTGTTGTAGATCAGTTCCAACCAGCGATCGGTGTTGATAAATCCCGTTCCCCATGACTTCCACTCCGCCGGCAAGCCTTCTGCTTTAATTTGCTCAAGTGTCTTTCCGGCTGCCATCCGCTTGCGCACGATGTCCGTGGTCTGCAGCAACATTTGGTGGTAAGCCTTCAGGTCGTCGATAGTCGAGAGTGGGCCGTGCCCGGGTATGAACTTCACCCCCGGCACTTTGTTTAGCCGCTCGATAATATCGCCGACCGTCTTCGCCAGGTTTTCCACGTCGCCGCCCGCTTCCAGATCGACTACCGGAAATCTTCCGGCAAAAAAGTCGTCGCCCATGTGCACGACATTTGAGCCGGTGAAAAAGATGATACTGTCGCCGTCGGTATGACCGTGCGGAAAGTGTATGACTTTGATTTCTTCGCCGTTGAAAAAGATCGAGATTGCCTGCTCAAAAGTGATGACCGGCAATGCTTCCTTGGGTGAGGCTGGCGTGGTGCGATTGAAGAACTTCGATTTCTGCTCAACAGAAAGGCGGCGCCGCACATTGGCGTGGGCAATGATCGGGGCCTCTGGACCAAAAGCCACATTCCCATCGGTATGATCGCCGTGGTAGTGCGTATTCAGAACAAATTTTAGCTTGCCGTCACCAAGCGTTTTCAGCGTCGCCCGGATCTTATCCGCCAGCGGCGCAAATTGATCGTCCACAATCAGGATGCCGTCCGGGCCGACTGAAACCCCAATATTCCCGCCGCCACCTTCCAGCATGTAAACCGCGCCGGAGACTTTTGTCGCCTTAATCTCGATCTTCGACCAATCAGTTTGAGCGTAGGTCTCAGTAGCGCCCGTGAAGCCTAAAAAGAGGAATGCGCTGATTACCGCAAAAATGTTCTTCATCAATTCTCCAGCATCAGCCCAGCTCCGGATTCTTCAAGACGGCGATGAAGGGGAGGTTCCGATAACGCTCTGCGAAATCCAGTCCATAACCAACAACGAAGGCGTCGGGAATTTTGAATCCCAGGTAATCAATTTCCACGGGGCGTTCGCGCCGTTCCCACTTGTCCAACAGCGCCGCCAGTTTCACGCTGGAAGCACCGCGCGATTGCAGGTTCGCAATCAAGTAGGAAAGCGTGAGCCCGGTGTCCACGATGTCCTCGACGATCAGAATGTCGCGTCCCTCGATCGGCACATCCAGATCTTTCATGATTCTGACTTCGCCCGAAGTCCGCATGCCGGCTCCATAACTCGAGATGGCCATGAACTCAATCGCTATCGGCATGTCGATGGCGCGCATCAAGTCGCTGAGGAAAGTGCAGGCCCCCTTTAGGACGCCAATCAGCAGCGGGTTGCGCCCGGCATAGTCCCGGGCAATCTCTGCGCCCAGGACGGCGATGCGTTCCTGAATCGCCTGGGTGGTGACGAGCGTCTCAAGGTTGGGGTTACTAAACTCTGACATAGCGGGTGCCGTTGAAGTAGCCAAGTCGGTCCTCCTGTTATCAGTCAGAACCGCCTGCGGTAGCGGGCGGTTGATCTAGCGACATCAAGCAAGCGCCCCGGCCAGGGTCAACCGCCCGCTACCGCAGGCGGTTCTGACCTCTCACAATTTGCGTGCGCGCCTTATGGTGCGACATACTATTGAAGCTCTCCGTACACGTCAATCGGGCCGGCCAGTAGGCCTGTTATATTTTCACTTATACCGCGAAGGGACTATGCCTGTGTTAAGAGCCAGATTCGCGCCCCCCAAACCTGCGGCTGCCAGACTTGTGATTCACAGCCTCGGGATGCCCAGCCTGGGAATTATTAGCGCCGTGTTGCTCCTGTGTTTGATTGCGCCGTCGCAATCGGCCTGGGCCCAGACAGCGGCGCGACCCGCAGCGACGCCAACCGCTTCACCCGCAGATGTCCGGGTCCGCCCCACCGAGGTGGAGGTTAATGCCGCCACTCCCGATGATCCGGCCGTCGATAAGATGTTGGAAACATATTCGCCCAAAGTGCGCGCACTCGATCTGGTGATCGGCAAGCTGGTAGGCGATTTGAAGAAGGGTGGGGCCGGCGCCGGCTCGCTCGGCAACTTCGTGACGGACGGCATTCGGTCGCGGGCTAGCCTGAAATTGGGCAAACCGGTGGACCTCGCGGTTACTAACAATGGCGGCCTGCGTAAGAGCGTCATTGGCGAAGGTGATCTGCGCACTCTCGATATCTTCGAGTTGCTGCCGTTTGAAAACGCGCTCGTGGAGTTTGACCTGACTGGCGCCCAGGTATTGGATCTGCTTCGCGTAGTGATCCAGAAAGGCGACGCTCAGTCCGGAGCGAGAGTGATCTACCGCTCGAACGCCGAGAAGAAGCAAATGGAAATGGTCAGCGCGCGGCTGCTGGTAAACGGCCGGGAGAAAGAGATCGATCCCACAGCCACTTACAAGGTGATCTCCATCGACTATCTGCTGCGAGTGAAAGGCGACTATTCAATGTTGCAGCAAGCAAAATCCAGCAAGCCCCTCGGCCTGACGATCCGCGACGTGATGATTGATTATGTGAAAGCCGAGACCGCCGCCGGTCGCAACATCAAAGCCACGCTCGATGGCCGGTTCCGCTTCGATAAACCTGAAGGAGCCGCGGAGGTGCCACCGCAATGATTACTCGACGACGATTCTTGAACACTTCGATCGCCGGTGCGGCCGCCCTGGCGCTGCCACACTCGCTGACGCAGCTGGTTTCCGCCGGCGCCTGGTCGGCCTTTGCCGCTCCCCTGCTGGAAGCCACAGCGGGCGAGACGGTCATCACCATTCTACACACCAACGATACGCATTCGCAGATCGATCCGATCGGCGCCACCGACAGAGTGTACGCGGGAAAAGGCGGTGTGGCTCGGCGGGCGACCCTGGTTAAGCGAATACGCAAAGAAAATCCCAACACGCTGATGATCGACGCCGGCGACGTCTTCCAGGGCACTCCCTACTTCAATTTCTTTAAGGGCGAAGTCGAATACAAGGCGATGTCGATGATCGGCTATGACGTGGTGACACTCGGCAACCACGATTTTGATAATGGTGTTGATGCCCTGGGGAGCGCGATGAAGTTTGCGAACTTCGATTTCGTTTCCACCAACTACGATGTGCGCGGCACGCCTCTGGAAAACCGCGTCAGGCCCTACGTGGTGCGCGTGCTGGGCGGCGTGCGGGTGGGACTGTTCGGCATGGGCATCAGCCCCGTCAATCTGATCACGCCGGAGAACTTCAAGGGCGTGAAGTACCTCGATCCCGTGCGGATGGCAAATGGCGTGGTGAAGCTTTTGCGCGGCCAGGAGCGCTGCCAACTGGTAGTGGGAATGTCGCACCTGGGTTTGTATCCGCAAGCTCCGCCGGAAGTGATTGGTGATTCGCAGGTGGCGTCCCAGGTGGACGGCATTGATTTTATCGCCAGTGGTCACACGCACACGTTCATGAAGCAGCCGATGCTGACCAAACAGCCATCCGGAAATGACACGGTAATTTTTCAAGTTGGCCGCAGCGGCATCTACGTTGGGCGGGTGGACTTCAAACTACGCGACGGCAAGGTAACGGCCTCGGCAGGTCGATTACTCGACTTGCGCGATCAGTCGCTTGCCTGATTTGGAGTGCGGCGACCTGTCGCCGCTTTTCCCTGCGGCAGCTTCCTGCCGCATTCTATTATGAAGGAACGACAGTCGCGACAGGTCGCGACCGGTGAAAGCGGTGACAGGTCACCGCACTCCAAAAATGGGTGAAGGCAACACAACCCGCGACCGCATCCGCGCCCTCGTGCGAGACGTACTCAGCAAAGCTGGGCCAGCCGAGGATGCCACCGAGAGCCAGGCCGCGGCTTCGCCGCCAGCCAGCCGTTTCACTGAATTTGCCCCGAAAAATTTGCCCACGACCCAACCAGCTTTTACCCGGGATGAATCATCGAAGCGCGTCATCACCGAAGACGATGTGCGGGGTCTGGAAAAAGGGGCCGTTTTGCGCATCGCTGAGGGCGCCCGGCTTACTCCGCTCGCCGCCGATATCGTCAGCGAACGCCAAATTGAAATAGTGCGGCGCGTGCCGCGAAGTGGTTCCAAAACGTCGCGGATGGTTGCGGTGGGTGCAGACCACGGTGGCTTTCCGATGAAGGAAGAGCTAAAGACGTTTCTGTCGGAACTGGGACATCGGGTCCATGATTTCGGCACCAACTCCGACGCGGCGGTTGACTACCCGGACTTTGCCCATGCCGTCGCGCGAGCTGTTGCGGAGGGCACGGCGGAAGTAGGGATTGTAATTGACGGCGCCGGCGTCGGCAGTGCCATGACGGCGAACAAAGTGCCCGGCGTGCGCGCCGCGGCTTGCTATTCCGCTGAGGTCGCACGCAACTCGCGCGAGCACAACGATGCGAACGTGTTGACGCTAGGCAGCAAGACGATCACCAGCGCCCAGATGCGCGAGATTGTCGGCGCCTGGTTGGGAACTGAAATCACCGAAGACCGGCATCGCAAAAGAGTTTCCAAGATCGAAGCCATCGAACGACAGTATCAGCGCTAGTGTTCAACCCGGAATAGTGTAGGGGCGGTACTCCGTGGCCGCCCCTTTTTTCACCAATCTAATTTCCCCTCCCACTGGGAGGGCTAGGGGAGGGCTTGGGCGATCAATCGTTATCCTTCACTGCGCGGCATCCAGTTCCTGGACAGACCTAATACATGCGCGAGCTAAGATGATTGATCACAAAGGGCGCGCGGCCATCGAGGCCGCGCGATTATCTTGAGGTTGGAGTCGCGTAAGCCCTCCCCAACCCCTCCCAGCGGGAGGGTCATTGAAATACAGAGAACCTCAACCACCTAATACCCCTACACAACGACGCCTCGCTTCAGGCATGCTAGAATGTTCCCAGCAATGCCTTACACCAACAACGGCGATTTGGAGCTTTTGGTAGAGCAGATTACGGACGTTATCGTGTCGCGTCTGAATGGCGAGGGGCACGATCAGGCGGCCATGTGCGGCTGCACCTCAGAATGCTTTAACCGTTGTCCGGAGCGCTTGCACCGCGTTATCGACGCCGGCGCCGCGCGCATCGGCCTGGTGCTGGGCCAGGCAACAACTGCCAGAGATTGGGCGAGCCTGATCGACCACACTCTCCTGAAACCAGAAGCCACCGACGAAGACATCAAGAAACTCTGCGAAGAAGCCGCGCGTTTTCATTTCGCTTCGGTCTGCGTTAATCCGACGTGGGTCCAGGCTGCTGCCTGCAACCTGCGCGGCAGCGGAGTTCCCGTTTGCACCGTGATTGGATTTCCGTTGGGGGCGACGCTACCCGACGTCAAAGCCTACGAAGCGCGGCGGGCCATTTTTGACGGCGCGCGCGAAGTGGACATGGTAATCAACGTCGGTGCTTTGAAGAGCGGCGATGACTGCCTGGTGGAGCACGATATCCACTCCGTGGTCCAGGTGGCTCACGAATCAAATGTCACCTGCAAAGTGATCATCGAAACGGCTTTGCTGACTGATGACGAAAAAGTACGCGCCTGCATTGCAGCGAAAAATGCCGGGGCCGATTTCGTCAAAACCTCCACCGGATTTTCCAAAGGCGGCGCCACCGTCGCCGACATCGCCCTGATGCGCCGCACCGTCGGTTCTGAATTGGGCGTGAAAGCTTCCGGCGGCGTCAAAGGTTTGGAAGACGCGCGCGCCCTGGTCGAAGCGGGAGCCACCCGCATCGGCGCGAGCGTCGGCGTGAAGATCGCGCAGGAAGCCGCGGGCGTGAAAAGCAACGGCGGCCCGGGCTCGGCGTATTGATTACCTTCCTCTGACTTCTTCCGATTTCACAGACGATTGAATTCTTCGTGGCTAAGGCGAGCCTGCCGCAAGATGCTCCTTAATGTTCCCGGTGCGACATCGCGATGCTTAGGAACCGTGGCGGTGAGGGTTCCTTCGCTGGTTGTCTTCGCAAACTTTGCATGGCTTCCCGTCTGGCCAACCTGAATAAATCCAGCTGCTTCGAGTTTACGCTTAACCTCGCGATAAAGAACTGGCTTCATGCCGCTCTTACTTCAATTTCCAGGGAGCGAACATGCGGAGCAATCGTGGCTACCGGTGGCGTAAAGTGAAGCTCCAGCGCATCACGAAGGCTTTCAAGCGCCTCGTCCTCAGTTTTCCCCTGACTCGCAACATCAACCTCGACGCATTGAGCTACGAACCATTCGTCCTCTTGCCAAATGCTGGCGGTGAATTTCTGTTTCATCTTATTGCTCCACCTTCTGAATTGACATTCGTTCAAGAATCTTGAGAGCGTGTTCGCGACTTACGGCAGGAAAGTCATCCAGAAACTCGTCGAGAGTATCGCCACCTTCGAGATAGTCGAACAGAGACTGCACCGGCACGCGCGTACCAGCGAAAACCGGCGTCCCTCCAAGAATGTCGTCAGAACGATTAATTGAGGCAGTCATTAGCGTTTCTTTCTTGCTGGAATCATAGCAAGTTTTTGTCGCCTTGGGCAGATGGGTCTCTACACTAACATGTCTCAGGGTTTCCGGCGTGAAGGGTCTGGACGACGCGCGCCAGCTAGTTGAGGCCGGAGCCACGCGCATCGGCGCCAGCGTTGGTGTCAGGATCGCACAGGCAGCCGCCGGCGTAGAAAGCAACGGTGTTGCGGCTGCTGCGTATGGACTTCCTACCTCGCTTCCAGACCGCAGCGACCCATCAGTAGCTCCGGTTCCGTCTTGATTCACCCACGATTTTTGCTGATTGACAGGTACGTCCGACACCGCTACGATACGAACGCTTCGGCATTTTCTTCACATCGAAAGGAGCCTCACTATGTTTAGGACCCTCCAACTCCTACTCGGCATCGCAGTCTTGTCTTTGGGATCTATTGCAATAGCCCAACAACCCGCGTTTGCAGTCAAACGCCTCGCGCCTCAAACCGAACTGAAGGGGACCTTCAATCGGATATCTAAAGAGTTGGAGATAGAAAAGGGTCTCCCGGTAAAGGATTTTTCTAGTCTGGAGACTGCTCTTAATGTGATGGAAGGGCAAGGGTACACCACAGAGGGTTTGGCAAGGCTAAAAACAATTCTCACTAATACTTACCAGGGCGGAGAAGACCTAACCATTGTGGAGCCGGGTCCCTCCGACGCTTTAGTCGAGATCGTGGAGCAGGCCCCGCGGATCAAATTTAAAATACTTTCCACTGATTTAAGTAAGTTCAAATCATTTGATCAGGCACTCTCCCAACCAGATACGCAGAAGGTTTGTGAGAGAGTAGGCACCGGCTCCTGCAGAATCTGTGATGGCAAGGTGTACTGCTTCATAAGAAACCTTCTGAGATCCAGAGTGGGCAATGCCAACAAACAATAACTTACCGGAAAAGTTTCCTGAGGATTGGCTTAAACAGCTAAAGGACGCTCTAAGACAGGACACTAGAAAAGCTCTATTGTGGACTCTTCTGGGAAGTTCTGTAGTTGCTTCAGTAGTTACCGCAGGGGCTAATATGATCCTGGAGACTATGAAACTGAATAACACCGCTGAGATAGAAAAGTATAAAGCGTGTTTGGATTTAAGAAGGGAAGAAGTGAAAGAACTCCGTACGGTTTATTCGACCGTAGCGCAAAAGCTTCGCCAGTTCGAGAAAGACTTCGACAACTGCCTTACGACGTGCGAAGACGCTTCCGACACCCGTAAGAAGAAGCGACAGAGTCCGCGCGATGCATATGATGCACTTATTGCGGCGGCAAAGGGCTTGGCTGAGATACAAGCGTTAGCAAGAGATACGAGAGTCAGTGCCGATCTTAGGTCAAGCTTGCTTGATATGAATGAACGAGTGATAAGAAATATTTCCGCGACGTTGGACAATGACCGTCAGCTCGCAAAGATTGACAAGCTCCCTGAATTTGTAGCCTCAGGAAGAACTGATCTTCAGCCTAAGATAGTTCAAATCAAGGTTCAAATGGAGACGGCGACTAAGTCCTTGAAAGCCGAGTCCTGTAATTCAAACTAATCTTCAAAACCGCTCACAACTCCTCGGATTTCTGAGCGCACCTTTCCGACTGCAGCTGCCCAATCCTCTCGTTTCATATAGATCGTTCTCTGATTAGAATCTTTCCCTTGAAACCTTCCTACCTTTCCGTCTATTCTCCACGCAGTCCCAATGGCCAAAAAAAATCTACTAGCCGTGATTCTGGGCGGAGGCGCCGGGTCGCGCTTGTTCCCTTTAACGTCGCAGCGCTCTAAACCCGCCGTTCCGCTGGGCGGGAAATATCGTCTGGTCGATGTTCCTATTTCCAACTGCATTAACTCCGATGTGATTCGCATCTTTGTGCTGACACAGTACAACTCTGCTTCGCTTAACCGGCACATCGCGCAGACTTATCGCTTCTCTCCTTTTGCCGAAGCCTTCGTGGAAATTCTGGCGGCGGAACAAACACCGGAAAGTCCGCAGTGGTTTCAGGGAACGGCCGACGCGGTGCGCCAGGTTCTGCCGCATATCAGCGACTGGGGCATCGACACGCTTTTGATTCTGTCCGGCGATCATCTGTATCGGATGGACTATCGCGAATTCCTGAAACGTCACTACGAAACTGAAGCGGACGTGACCGTGTCCGTGATTCCCTGCTCGCCCCAAGCGGCATCGGAGTTTGGCCTGCTGAAGACCGACGCCAGCGGTCGTATCATCGAGTTCAGCGAGAAGCCCACCGGCGATGCCCTCGCGGCGATGCGCGTCGATACAACCAGCCTGGGTTTGGATGCTCAACAGGCGGCGGCTCGGCCGTTCCTGGCCTCGATGGGAATTTATGTTTTCAAGTACGATCGGTTGGCCCAGCTTTTGAGAGACGACAGCTCGCGTCTGGATTTCGGCCGCGAAGTGATCCCGGCGGCCATAAAATCAGGGCCGGTCCAGGCTTTCATGTTCGATGGCTATTGGGAAGACATTGGAACGATTGGCGCTTTCTACAAAGCCAATTTGGATATGACTTCCAAGATTCCGCCTTTCAATCTCTTCGACGCCGAAGCGCCATTGTTTACCAGGGGCCGCTATCTCCCGCCCTCGAAGATGGACGAATGCGAAATCAGCGATTCGATAGTCAGCGACGGCTGCATCATTAACGGGGCGAAAATCAATCAGTGTGTGATCGGATTGCGCAGCCGTATTGGCGCCGGGGCGCGCATCGATGCTTCATACATCATGGGCGCTGACTATTACCAGTCGCTCGAAGAATTGCGGGACGATCATCTGGCGGGACGACCTCGCGTGGGCATCGGCGAGCGTTCGGTGATCAATCGTGCCATCGTGGACAAGAACGCGCGCATCGGCGCCGGCGTCCAGCTGGTGAATGAAGCCGGCATCGAAAACGCTGACGGCCCTGACGGCAGTTATTACATACGAGACCGAATCATCATCGTGCCGAAGAATGCCGTGGTTAAGGACGGCACGGTCGTTTAAGCAAAAACAAACGCCCTAATTTGTAACGCAAACTGTTAGTTTGCGATGGTGAGGAACGATTCAGGGCGCGCGCAAACTAACAGTTTGCGTTACAGAGAATAAAAAATGGCTCGAGGCTGGGAAAGCAAAAGCGTCGAAGCGCAACAGGAGGGGGCAGTGGATCGCCCTTCGGAGTCATCCGCCTCCGCCCGAGACCACTCACCGGAAGCTCGCGCGAGGCGAGAACGCCTACTGTCCCTGCGCATGTCTCGCACGCGCATGCTGCAACAACTGGAAACCGCCACCCACCCCAGACATCGCGAAATGCTGCAAAAGGCCCTGGGA
The DNA here is from genome assembly GCA_033856235.1 of Blastocatellia bacterium. GTDB lineage: Bacteria > Acidobacteriota > Blastocatellia > Pyrinomonadales > Pyrinomonadaceae > DASXRU01. The sequence goes on from JAWVFI010000078.1 coordinate 88,317, forward strand.
ACAATCGAAGCTGAGCTGGAACACGAAAGCGAAAGCTAGCGTATATATTCTCAGCAGTCGTTCCAGGTTCGTTTATGTAATGCAAACTGTTAGTTTGCGACCTGGCCAGGGATTCAACGATCGCAAACTGACAGTTTGCGTTACGCGGAGGTTTTGTAGATGAGAACCAGAATTTCACCCGATGCGCGGCCACAAGCAGTGACGCTTCTAATAGCCGCCACTCTTTCCATAGCGCTCTGGTTCATTCCTTACGCGGAGATGCTAACGTATCCATTCCGCATTTTTGTCACCTTCATCCATGAAGGCGGACATGCCATCGCTGCTCTGCTGACGGGTAATTCCGTGGCCAGCATGAGCGTGGCGATGAACGCGAGCGGTGAAACGTACACCACGCAGGGCGGCAGGTTGGCGCAAATGTTCGTAGCCAGCGCCGGCTATATTGGCGCTATGGCGTACGGCGCTTTGTTACTCGTGTTAATTCGCCGTGCGGTTGCCGCGCGCATCGTGTTGCTCGGATCGGCAGTGCTGATCTTCGGTCTGACACTCATTTTTGGATTGATTAAGCCGCTGATGTCGGGCGTTTCCGGCGCCCTCGCAGGCGTGCCGTTTACTTTGCTTGCAGGAGTCTTACTGGCAGCAGGTCTGTTCGCGATCGCCAGGTTTACCAAGCCACGCGTGGCGATGTTTTTTGTCAGCCTGCTGGCAGTGCAATGCGTCCTGAACGCGTTGCTGGATTTGAAAACGGTCTTCTTTCTCTCGTCGCCGTTTGCACCCAGCGTTCCTACCGATGCGGTGAACATGGCTAAGGCCACCGGCCTGCCGGCGTTGCTCTGGGCGGTAGTCTGGATCGGCGCTGCAATTACGATGTTGGTGATAGCGATGCGCTTTTATGTAGTCAGGGGACGCGACAATTTGTTCCAGCCCGACCTTTCATTCCCCCAGATGCCGGTGATCGACATCCCTCGCGATTTAGCTGCCGGCACCCCCGCATCGTTGAGCCCGGCCAGCAAGAGCCACAGCGTCTGAGTCTCGAAGTTCAACGGATGTTTAGCGGCGGGCTACTGCCCGCCGGCTCCCTGAAATCCTAACTTGGCGGGCAGTAGCCCGCCTCTAAACGGTCAAGAGTTTCACTCTTCCTCAAAAAATAAATCGCACCTGCACCTGGAACATCCTAGGCGGATCGATGTTCGCGAACGCCGGGATGGCGTGCCCATCCGCGCCTATCGCGTTGGCGGCGGTGAACTGACCAAAAGTCGAGACCGGTGTGTCGCCAGTGCCGAAAACCGTTACGCCGCGGCCGAGGAAGTTTCCGTGATTGAAGATATTGAAACCCTCCAGCCTGAGTAACAGGCTCTTGCCTTCAGAGATCCTGATGCGATTCTCAATGAAGATCGCGACGTCGGACGTCGGCGTACCGCGAAACGCCGACTTTGGCATTATGCTGCCATTGATCAGGGGCCGGTCGTTGTTCGCACCGTCGCCATTGTTATCAATACCAGTAGTAGCGTTGAAAGGCCGCGCCGACGCGAGTTGTGTCAGCGTCCCGGCCGTGAAGTTGTACGGGAACCGGTAGGTGAAAGTAATGACTGCGCGGTGCCGTTGATCGACCACGCTCGGGCCGCGTTCTTCCTCGCCCAGCCGCGCGATGTTGCTTTCGTTTGGACCAATGCCATTGCCATCCGGCTCGGTGGTGTTGGTTGCCTTGGACAAGGTGTAGCTGAGGGCAGCGTATATTTTCCGGTGGCCACGATAGGTGATCTGCGTCTGCAATCCGTTGTAATCGGCGACGCCGAAGTTCGTCAACACATTTACCTGACGCACGCCACCGGCTACCGGCACGATTGGCCGTGTGTTGTTCGCCGCGGTGACGCTTCTGGTGGGATTGAGTGCCGTGCGAGTATCGAAGGGCGTCGGAGCATTCAAATCAACGGTGCGATCGATGTTGCTCAAATGCTGGTGGACGTAGTCTCCGCCGACGAACAACCCCTTGACGACTTCGCGCTCGGCGCCAATGGATATCACCTGGCTACGTGGATTTACCAACGCGTCCGGATAATTCGGCAGCAGGTCGAAGTTCAGACCATACTTCGTAAACTGGGTGCGGTAGAAGTCGCGCAGACCTGCCTTAATGACGATGTCGCGAAACGGCAATTGCGTCGGCAGCAGCGTCCTCGGATCAAATGAAAGCGGCAAGCATGCCCCGGTCAGGCAAGTCGGGAAACCGAGTTGTCCGGGAATCGCGGTGTACGTAGTTAGACCATCGAGGCCGTTAACGAGATAACTGGCGACTGCATTGGATCGAATTTGCGTGTAATACATCCCGTAGCCGCCGCGAATTGAAGTGCGCGAGTCCCCACCCGGATGCCAACCAAAGCCGATGCGCGGCGCGAAGTTCTGCTTTGCGTCCGTCAAGGTCTGGCGGTCATAGCGAAGGCCGGCATCGATCGTCAGATCACGGCGCACGTGAATGCTGTCCTGCACAAACGCCGTCAAAAGCCACTGCGGCAGCCGGTAGCTGTCAATCCCGAAACTGATCGGCTGCGTGTAATTCTGCACGTCGGCCAGGGTCAGCGACCCGAACGGTGCAGTGGTGGTGTTCTTGAAAGTAAACGTGCCCAGGATCGCGGTGCCCGGCTCGCTACCCGTGCCGCCAGAGGTGTGATGAATAACACTGCCCCCCAGCCGAAGGTAATGCTTGCCCAGCGACCACGACAGCGTGTCTCCGAATTGCACCTGATGGCTATAGACGTCAGAAGTTCGCGATTGTCCGATGGTAAACGGCACGGCGCCGGCTCGGGTGTAGGTGGTTGAGAGATTCTGCGCTTCCCATAGCGTGACCGGATCGCCGTGCAGGTAAGCAAAGCGCGCTTCGTTAAGCAGCGTCGGACTGATGACCGCCGTATGATTCACCTGGGCCGTCCATGAACGGCGCGAATACCGGCGGGCGACGCTGGGAGCATTGGTGCCGCTGACAGCATCCTGCGGATTATCATCAAAGAAGCGATCGACATTCATGCGGAACATCAACGTCTGTTTCGACGTGAGCTTGTGGTCCACCCGGCCATCGAACAGGAACTGACGATAGTGACCGGTGTAGTCGAGATGACCATCCGCCGGCAACAGGAATGCGGGCAGTGTGGACGAAAGAAAAGTCGTGCGATTCTGCCGCGTGTAGTCTGCGGTAGCGAAGAAAAAGGTCTTGTCATTGATGATTGGCCCACCTATCGAGCCGGACACCTGGTTTAGCGCATCGGGTATATCCACGGGGTTGATGGCCTGCAAATTGGCGGGCGCAACACAAGCGGGAACCGATGGCGGACAGTAACCTTTGGTCGAGAATGACTTCGCCTGCCAATTGCCACCCGGCCGGACTAATAACACGCCTTCGCCGTCAAAGGCATTGGTCCCGGATTTCGTGACAATGTTTAGTGCCGGACCAGAGGTCCAACCGAACTCGGAAGAAAACGCGTTCGAGAGAATTGTGATTTCCTGAATGGCGCCGATCGGTACTGTGGCAATCGCCGTCTGCCGGCCCCAGCCCTCGTCGTTGTTCGCGCCGTCGAGTGTGAAGGTGGTCGCCCGGCGTGATCCGACCCCGGTGATGAAGTAGGTCGCGTTAACGAATAAATCTCCAGTGCCCTTGCCCTGGCGGAACGCGGAATTCAGCAGCGGCAGCGAGGTGGACTTGCGACCAAGAATCGGAGTCTCGTCGATGGTCGGACTATCGAGGCGGCGGCCAATTTGCGCATCGGCGCGCACGCCTTCAGTCGTTCCGTATACGGTGACCTCGGCTTTTTCCGAGCCTACTGACAATGTCACATTCAGAGTCGCAGCCTCGCCTGAACGCAGCGAGATGTCTTTCCGCTCTTCGACACCGAATCCTTCGCGAGCGACGCTGACGGTGTAGGTTCCGGTTAAAGGCAGCGCTGAAATTGTGGCCCGGCCGTCAGTTCCGGAAAGCACTTCGCGCAGGGCGCCGGTGGCGTTGTTTACCACTGAAACTTTCGCGTCCTTTACCACCGCACCGTTTTGATCGACGACCACGACGATCACCGTTGCAGTGTTTGGAGACTGCGCGATAACCGGCGCTGCGATGAAGGTCAATAGCGCCATCAAGAGCAGCGGCCAACGGAATAGACTTCTGGTTGTCACTTTGATCTCCTCGTCATTTTTGTGGGCTTAAGCCCAATCGCTCGGCATTGACGCGATAGATAATCCGCAGTCTTAGAAACCAATTACTCTACGAGCAGGCCAGAATTACTACCAGCACTCGTAATAGTTGCGAGCAAGCCGGCTATGCCGTCTGATGTGCGGAAAGGCTGCGCCTTTCCGGGCAAACTTCCTGAGGGTCGGGTTGCGCCCTGCCAATCGGGGCGCAGCCCGAATCCTCGATTCCCGACTAACGGAAGGCCATAGGCCTTCCGCACATCAAGCGGCTGAGCCGCCTACCGGCTGACGGTGTAGTCGTCAAAATAACTAACGCTATCGGTCTTCGACCACACGCCCACACGCCCGGACACAGATTCAGCCAGAGTATAGTCCAACAAGTGTCGCCCATCGAGAGACGCTTGCAGGTTAGTGCCGTGCACCGAGATTTGTAGCGTGTGCCACGTATTCATTTGTAGCGGCACATTCTCGGAACCTTTCTTAACAAACTTTCGCTTACCCTGGTTGAACGTCCAGAGCACCACATTGTCTTCCTTGCCATTGAAGCGCACTGCCAGGTAATCGCCATTCGGTTTCAAGTTGAAAAGGATTCCCGCGCATTGGTCCAACTGGCCGGCCACCAGTTTGAACCTAACGCTGATTTCGCCATCGTGAAAGTCATTGACATCCTTCGCCACGGCGTAGGGAAAGTAGGCGAAAGCCTTCACGTTATCGATGAATTCCTCGTGGCGCGAGCCGTAGATGGTCCGGGCCTTCCGCGCCAGCCCATCAGCCGGCTGGCCCCGCAACCACTGCCGGCCATCGACGGCGAAAACCTTCTTTCCGCCATCGTCAACCACGGACCAGTTGCCAACCACAGAAAGAAATTTTCCCGACTCGCGGCCAGGTTTTTCTTTTGACACATCAACTCGAACGTTGTGTGGATGGCTGCCTCGTTGGCCGGTGGCCGACTGCCCCGCGCCCGAAATAATCAGGGTAGCCAGCAATAACAAACGTAGTTTCATTATCGTTCCTTTCAAGTCCCTTAGTTTTAGTTTCTCGTTCTATTCCTCTTCCTCTGGGAGGGGTTAGGGGAGGGCCTGTAACCAGACACGCCAAGTTGTTCCCAACGCGCGGCCTTGATGGCCGCGCGCCATCTGAGAGTGGCAATAATTCCTTCGTCGCACAAAAACATAACGTGTGGCGCGCGGCCATCGAGGCCGCGCGTGCTACAAGTAAAGACGGAACGCGCAAGCCCTCCCCTAACCCCTCCCAGAGGGCGGGGAAAAACCTGAGATGAGGGCAATGCCTTCCTTTCATCTTCGTACTAACCACCAGGTCAGAATCGTCAGCAGCGGCCAGAGCGCATAGAAAATGCCCGCCGCCCACTTCGGCCGGGTCGCCAGCGGATACCCTGGGAAATCCTCCGTCTCAGCCCGCGCCGGAGCAACAATGTGCGCGAGGCCGTAGAGTTGTTCCAGCACCACCGGTTCAATGGTGGAACGCTCCATCACTTTTTGGTCCTTCAGCTGGTACCAGATCTCACCGTAATGCTCGTCGGCTCCTTCAAATAATCCGGTCTGACTGTTGGCTGCATAGTCAACTTCCAAATGCGGCAGGATGCGCCGGAGCTTTTTCACGATGTTCTGATCGAGATCAGTTAGCCGAGGATCTTCGGGCGCCAAATAGACCGTCATGCGCAAATCGTCTTTGATCTGACTCAAGGCCAGTTCGTCGGCCACTGAAAAAGAGTTTCGACGATTCTCACTCAAGTCCCAACCCGCTCGCATCCCGCCAACCGCCACCATCGCGCCGGCAATAAGCACAATCAAAGCGCCGGTCGCCAACAATCGCGCGCGCAAACTGCGACCTGTATCCAGCCAGACCACTGCCAGCGCCAATCCGGCAATGATGACGGCCAGCATGACGATGACCGTGCTCAGTCGTAACATTCCCTGCTCAAAGAAACGTAAGGCCGCAGTGGGCGTGTAATTTGCGAGTTGCGCCAGCAAGCCCCCGCGTCCCGCGGCGATGAAATCAATGGCCCATGTTCCGACGGTAAACCCGAGAGTCACGATCGCCGCGCTGGCCGCACTTTCCGCAATCGCCGCGGCGGCAACTCCGATAGCGCCGCTCAACATCACCCGCAGCAGGTGACCCAACAGCAGGTTTCCGGTCTCCGGGCGATACAAGTGACCGCCGTAGATCTTCCACAAAGCCAGGGCCAATAACCCTGGCACCAGGGCGATCAACCAGCCACCGAGCAATACCAATCCCTTGGCGAGAACTTTGCTGGGCAGGCTGCCGGGAAACTGCAGCGCCAACTTCAATCCACCGCTTTGCTTTTCGGAAGCAATCGCCCGGATAGCCACAAACGGAAACAACAGGGTCGCAGCCAGATCGTACGCTCCGAAAGTGGGGACCAGAATACCGTCAAGCGGAGTCAGACCCTGCGCCAGCGCCGCTGATCCGCCCCCCATGCCACTGGCCTCGGCATAGAGGTTCACGGCGATGATGAAGCCATGGCCCACGAGTGGCCCCATCATGATCAGCAGTAGCCAGAATGCGCGCGAAGCCATTAGCTCGCGCCATTCCTTGGATACCAGGAGAAGAAAGTTACGTGAGCGCAAGAAAGACTTCCTCTACTCCGCCCTCGGCCAAATCGGCCTGAGCGCGTAGTTCATCGAGGCTTCCGGCGCCGGCTACCCTTCCGCCGCTCAAAAGCACCAGCCGATCGCACACTCGACCGGCATCAACGAGTTGATGTATGGACAGCATCAGGGTCCTGCCTTTGGCGGCGTGGCTTCGAAGCAATGTCATTACATCTCGCGTCTGCCGCAGGTCCAAACCATCAAAGGGTTCGTCAAGCAGCAGCAAGGGCTGTGCGGTGAGCAAGCCCAGGGCCAGCAGCACTCTTTTACGCTCGCCTTTGGATAGCGACGAAATGCGAGCCGGCATCAACGCGCCAAGTCGCAGCGGCTCTGTCAGCGCGGTTGCATCTGATGCGCTGCACTGGTAAAGCCGGGCAAAAAAATCAAGCGCCCACTTAACAGATTGCTCGGCCCACGGAAGGATCGCATCGGGCAAATAGAACAGAGCTTCTTTGCGTCGCGCACGCGGCAGGACTCGTTCATTGAAGTTGACGGTCCCCGCGTCGGCGGGCAACAGGCCCGCTATGCATTCCAGCAGGGTCGTCTTTCCGGAACCATTCGGGCCAATTAGTCCCAACACTTCGCCGCCGCGCACAGAGAAGTTTACATCTTCCAATACGCGGCGTTTGCTGAAGCTCTTGGTAATGCTTTTGATTGTTAGCAAGTCGTTCACAGGCATCAGAGTTGCATAGTCAGAAGTTGTGCCGGTACTGCTCTGCACAAGAACTCCAATTTCAACGCCGATCTCGGGCGTTGTCACTTCTTTGCTTCGAATTGCCGAGGACTTTTTTGCAAAGCCTCCCACTACTTCAAACCTCAGAGCAGGGCGGATCCCCAAACTCGCATCATCGCTCAGGGTCTTGAGAAATCCTTGAGAAGAATAAAACCAAGTGTTTTCGCGGAGGGGTAAACTGAAGAGCGTAACTGCTACCCGTAACTACTACTAGGCTTCGTAGTCATGGGTAGGGTTGCTTCTTTCGTCTCGCCCTCCCGCTGGGAGGGTTGGGGGGGGGCTTGCGGCGCCCGTTTCGTCAAACACATACGCGCGGCCTCGATGGCCGCGCGCCTACTGCGCTTGAGTCATGCGGTACAAATGCAGAATCACCGCCCCTTAATCTTACTCGCCACTTGACGTCCCACAACTTTCAGAACTGCGCGCGGGCCATCGAGGCCGCGCGTCAGTGTGTAGTCCCATCCGACTCGTCGCAGGCCCTCCCCTGCCCCTCCCAAGGGGAGAGGAATAAAAAGACAAATAAACTGAAATTAGGGACTTAGTTAATACTGGGCTCTAATCGAGGAGATATACGGCCTGCTCAATGAGGGTGTGGACTGTGGCCAGCACGGATGTGTACGAGGCGAAAAAGATAACCACAAAAAGCAGAGTCAGCGGAGCGGTCCATTTCAGCGTTCTCCGAATACTCCAGCCGCCGCGCTGACGTGGTGTCCCGGCCAGCATCACGAGGCGCTTCACTCGCGATTTTATTCCGCCCGGTTCGTCGCCTACCAGAAAGACTCCGGCAGGCATCGCTGGTCGCGCGCCGCTGGGAATCATGCGCGCAATCTTGACCAGAGCCGATGCGAGATCCAGAGCGACGCGCGGACCGCGTCCGGCGGCGTGCTCATCTGCCGCGGATTCGGAAGCTTCGGACCAGTCCCGGTCCAGACTGCGACCGCAGGGAATAATCAGCAGTACGTTGCGACAAACATGCAGTAAGCCTCGCTTCAGATTGTCACGGGCCACCAGGTGGCCCACTTCGTGGAGGATCGCACTGGAGATTTCCTCGGGCTGCAGGCTTTCAAAAATTTGAGTGGCGATAAAGAGTCGCGGGCGCAATATGCCGACAATGGCTATCACTGGAAACTGGTGCGAGATCTGGTAGGACGGAATATTTACCCCCGGCACGATTATCTGTTTCGCCTGCGACAGCCAATCCGCGGTGAGCCGGGCGGTCGCCCGCCATGACGCTATTCCGCGAACCACGGCCAATCCAATTCCCGCCGCTGAAGCCAGCGCCAGGATGCCGAGTTTGTAACCTACATCTTCATTGGTCGCCCGCGGCTCGTGGGCCACGTAAGCCGGGATAACCAGCAGCGCCAGACCGGCCAGGCCCGCCGCTACCGGAATGACTCGCAACAGAAAGAGGCTCCCGGCCTGCATATCGGCTGGCCAGGTTCGCGTGTACCGGCCCAAGAATCGCCAGGCAATGTCAGCCAGCAGCGTAGCCAGGCTATTAAAGGTCAACAGCGCCGCCAGCAGTATCGATAATCCCAGCAACAGGTACATGTTCAGTTCGACTGATCCAGCTCTTGCCGTTTCTCCTGAATCAAACGATCCAGTTCATCCAATAATTCGCGGTCATGTTGCGTTACCGCATCAACGATGCAGGCCAGCACCGGCCCGACCGCATCCGCATCGCGCCCGAGCAAACCGTCAATCACGTCTTCCCGGATTCCCTGCTCCAGCTCCTCGGCGGATACGCGAGCTGAATAGTAAAACGCGCGACCTTCTTTTCGCCGCCCCAGGAGTTGTTTTTTATAAAGACGATCGAGCGTCGTCATCAAGGTCGTGTAAGCCACTTGCTCTTTGAAAGCGACAAAGATGTCGCGCACGCTGACTTCGTCACTACGCCATAGCTCTTCCAGGACCTGGCGCTCCAGCTTTCCCAGAGCGAGCGAAGCTACCTCGCGTGGCCGGCGAAATCCGCGCAAAAGAAACCGGGCTGTCTTCATGATGCGGGCATTGTTGGCTAAAGGCGGTGGTCGTGTCAATCCGGAGGACTATCCGCAGATTACGCAGATTACCAGAGACCAATAAAGGGGCCACTGTAAGGGCGGCACTCCGTGGCCGCCCCCTTCGTGGTTCGTTTCAGTCGCAAGGGCAAACGAAGGGGGTGGCCACGGAGTGCCACCCCTACAATTACGGCGACCGATTACCGCGTTCCTTGCAATGCGGTGTAGCCCCTCCCGTCTCTCTGACTAATCTGCGTAATCTGCGGACAGCCTCCGCGTTTCGCATCTGCCGTGAATCAAGGTATGATTTGAGGTTTGCTACTGGCACGAATTTGTGTCTGAGAGTCACTGAGCGACCTGAGTTATGCCTGAAGAAGCGATTGAAGTAGTTGGGGCGCGGGTAAATAACCTCAAGAATATCTCGTTCTCAATCCCGATTAACCAGATGACGGTGGTCACGGGCGTCAGCGGCTCGGGAAAATCGTCGCTCGCCTTCGACACTATCTACGCTGAAGGACAGCGCCGCTACGTCGAGTCGCTGTCCGCCTATGCCCGCCAGTTCCTCGAAAGAATGGACAAACCGGACGTCGACGAGGTGCGCGGCATTGCCCCCGCCATCGCCATCCGCCAGAAGAATTCGACCCGGAACCCGCGCTCGACAGTCGGCACCCAGACCGAGATTTACGACTATTTGCGTTTGCTCTACGCGCGAGTCGGCATCACGATCTGCCGCGTTTGCGGCCGAGAGGTGCAGCGCGATTCCCCGGAGTCTGCGGCCACCGAAACTCTCACCCAGTTGCCCGAGGGCACACGTTTCTACGTGCTGTTCCCGGCAGGCGCCGGACTTTTTGTCCATCCCAACGGGGACGCCGCACCACATTCCGCGGCTGGCAAGAAAAAAGAAAAGAAGAAGGTGGAAACGGCGGCAACCGATCGTCAACTGATCACCGCGCATCTTATGAGTTTGATGCAGCGTGGTTTCACTCGCCTCTATCACGAAGGCCGGCAGATTGATCTCAGTTCGCCCGATGACTACACCCGCGACGATTTTGATAACGTCTATGTGCTTATCGATCGACTCACCGCGCGCGCTGAGATCCGCCAGCGATTGGTTGATTCACTGGAGACATGTTTTCAGCAAGGCCACGGCCAGGCCCTAATCGTCACAGCCGACACGGAGGCCCGGCGCCTGCGTTTCTCTGAATCTTTTGAATGCAAATACGATGGCACGATTTACGCGCAGCCCGAACCTCGCCTCTTCAGCTTCAACAGTCCTTTCGGCGCCTGCCCGGTCTGCCAGGGTTTCGGAAACACCATCGGACTCGATCTTGATCTGGTGATTCCCAACCCGGGCCTGACTTTGAAACAAGGCGCGATCGAACCGTGGACCAAACCGCAATTTGAATGGGCCCGCGACGAACTGAACGATTTCTGCCGCGCGGAAAAGATCCGGATGGACCTTCCCTTCAATGAGCTGCCGCTCCCGCAACAACGCGCGCTTGTCGAGGGCAAGGGAAAATGGAGCGGCGTGCGCGGGTTTTTTGAATGGCTGGAGACCAAGAAATACAAATTGCACATCCGTGTATTTCTTTCGAAGTACCGCGGTTACACCCTCTGCCCTGACTGCGACGGCGGGCGTCTGCGCCAGGAAGCGCGCGACGTGCGGCTGGGTGATCGCACGCTGCCGCAGGTTTGCGCTCTCTCGATCAAGGATGCCGCAGAGTTCTTTGACGCCCTCGAGTTGTCTCCAGAGCAGACCGCGATCGCCGATCGCATTTTCCACGAAATCCGCCGCCGCCTCAGGTTCATGCTGGATGTGGGGCTCGACTATCTAACATTGGATCGACTGGGCTCGACACTGTCAGGGGGAGAGGCACAACGGATTCAACTGGCGACTAACCTCGGCTCGGCCCTGGTGGGCGCGCTGTATGTGCTGGATGAACCTTCGATCGGTTTGCATCCGCGGGACAGCGAGCGGCTGATCCGTTTGCTGCATAACCTGCGCGACATCGGTAACACTGTGCTGGTGGTCGAACACGATGCCGAGATGATGCGCGCCGCCGATCACATCCTGGACATCGGTCCGGCGGCTGGAGAACTGGGCGGGCGTCTGATCTACGAGGGAGACTTTGGCGGCCTGCTGGTCAGCGAACCGTCGCTGACCGGTCGTTACTTGCGCGGCGACGCTCAGATCAAGCAACCGCGGCAGCGTCGCGCGCCGGGAAAGCAGCGCCTGCAATTACGCGGTGCTAGTGAACACAATCTAAAGTCTATCGACATCGACCTGCCTCTGGAGATGCTGGTCTGCGTCACCGGGGTCAGCGGCTCAGGCAAGTCCACGTTGATTCACGATTGCATCTATGCCGGATTGAAGAAACAGCGAGGTGATTGGCAGGGACATGTGGGCGCTTTTCGCAAGTTGGACGGCGGCCAGTTTCTGGACGACGTGATCCTGGTCGATCAATCGCCGATCGGCCGCACGCCGCGATCAAATCCGGTTACCTACATCAAAGTTTATGACGCCATCCGCGAGGCCTTTTCCGCGACTCGGGAATCGCAAACGCGCGGCTTCGATCCCTCGCACTTCTCTTTCAATGTCCCCGGCGGCCGCTGCGAAGTTTGCCAGGGCGACGGCACCGTGACGGTCGAGATGCAATTTCTCGCCGACGTGGAACTGGTCTGTGAAGAATGCAAGGGAACGCGCTTCAAACAGCAAATTCTGGACGTGCGTTTTCGCGGCAAGAACATCCATGACGTGCTGAACATGACGGTGCGCGAAGCGATCTCTTTCTTTCGCGATGTGGCGCGCATCACCAACCGGCTGCGGCTCCTTGATGAAGTCGGGCTGGGATATTTGCGGCTGGGCCAATCGGCCACCACGCTTTCGGGCGGCGAAGCGCAGCGCGTTAAACTTGCCGCCCACCTCTCCAAGCGAACGGGCGCGCGAACGCTCTACATCTTTGACGAGCCAACCACCGGTCTTCATTTCGACGACATCAACAAACTGCTGGCCGCTTTCAACGCGCTAATCGAAGCCGGCGGCTCATTGCTGGTCATCGAACACAATCTGGATGTGGTAAAGACGGCCGATCACGTGATCGACCTGGGGCCGGAGGGAGGAAACGCCGGCGGCTATGTGGTGGGAACCGGGACTCCGGAAAAGATTATGAAGATTGCAAACTCACACACGGGCCGCTACCTGAAGCGGCATCTGGCTCACCAAAGTTAGGGACGTCAAACTTTATTAGCCGACCCCCATAGAACCGTACGCGCTGTGCCAACTACGAATACCTATCCGGGCACATTCTGTGGTCAAGCAGATTTTACGGGCTAGTCCCCTTCAGCCGCGGGCCTGTGTCCAAAAGCGTCCCTAACTTTTGAAAAAGGGCTGAGCGATCCGAAGCAGGCATTTCCGGCGGGAGCGCTTCCTCCAAACTTTGCATCACTCCTTTGCCGCCCGCCATCTCGCGCAAAGCAATGAAGGCGGCGAACGTTAACCCCGGATCCTGAAAGGTCAGATCTTTCTTGCCGGACTTTATTCCTCGCTTGAGCGGCTCATCGGCTTGACCCAGCAAGCGCCCAGTTGCAGTAAAGCCGGAGACGAGATTCATTGCGCCCTGAAGATTCAGAGGAACCGTTGTCAGCGACCAAGCCCGGCGCACCACTAACTCCGCGATCAATAGAGCGCGCAGCATGCCTTCCGTTGACATCAGCAAGAGCGACAAGCGCTGCACCGAGGCGACCGCCAGCAACAGATCGTCTAACTCGTCATATGGTCGCGATCGGGGCGGCACATTGATTCGCATAAGGGCCGCTGCCCGGGCGGCGAATCGCTCCAACTCTTGCGGTGCCTTCGAGGCCGACTTTAAAGTGTCGCGGAAATTCTGCCGGCCCAGCGACTGAGAGCAAAGGTCTCTGAAGTTTTTCTCGCGTTCGACCGTGGCCGCCTCGTCGAGTTCCCCATGAAGCATTAATGGCGTGGCCTTTGTCTTGATGAACTCGGCCGTCAGAACATCGTCGCCGCGCAGTTGGGTTTCGAGGGCCTGGTGAGTGCCCTCGACTTCTCCCGGTCTCGCGGGTACGACGAGGCGCAGCGGGCAGAGGAAGTGTGGGCTGACCGTGACGGTCTTTCCAATCCTGCGAAACACGTTGAAGGGGAAAATATTGCAAACTGTCGGCTTCATCGACTTGTGATGCTCTTTTTCAATGCGACAACGATTGTCTGTGTCCAACAATGCGCAGCCGTCAGCGGTGGTCGCCAACGTTACGAAATCACCGTCCCGGGCCAGGACCAGGCTCTCAATCTGGGGATAAAGGACGTATAGCGGCCGTAGTTCGCGCTCTAAACTTCCACCGAATCCGTGTCCTTTGCAACACAGCGCCGTACACTCTGCGCAAACGTAGTTGTAGACCCCATTTGGAAACGCAAAGAAAAGGGGCACCTTACTTTTTGATGGTCCTGTCAGAAAAACCTCCGTGGTTTGGTTCCTATGAAGTTTGCGAAGTGCACGCAGCCGGTATCCAGTGTGATCCTGAGGCGTGAGTGGTTATGCGATCCAGCAATCAAAACGCGCTCATTCTAGGACGATAGCCAGGTACTGTCCACCGTCAGCCACAGGTTGCCAAAGTCGGGAGATTAGAGTCGCGCTAACATTCAGTGCGGGCTTGAGTGGGCCCTGTGTTGCCAGAAACATCGCGGCGCGTCTATTCTTGCCCGATGAAAATCAAACGAAGCAGGGATCCGATGGGATTCTTTCGCGAGCTGGGAATCGCGGTGGAAGCGCTTTGGCGTGAACAGAACTATGACGACCATGCGTTTCCCGAAATCGCTTCCACCGCGCTGGCCGAACACTCTCCGGCCACGAACGTCGATGCCTGGGACATCATCAGGGCTTTCACCAACGAGTATGCCCTCCCTAGCCAGCAGGACATCGAAGGCAACTTTGGTAATCCTCCCATAACGCTGTTTGCCGGAAACAGGTTCTATATCGATATCTACTTTTGGCTGGACGGGACCACCGCGAAGCATCAGCACTCGTTTGCGGGCGCGTTCCAGGTGCTGCTTGGTTCCAGCCTCCACAGCCATTACAAGTTTACCGACGAGCAACGCATTAATCCGTACTTTTCCATCGGACGGCTGGTGCTGAATGACGTGCAACTGCTGTCAGTCGGCGACATCAAGCAGATCATCCCCGGCCGCAATTATATTCACTCCCTTTTTCACCTGGATCGCCCGTCGGCGACGATTACGGTGCGCACAGTAGGATTGCCGGGCGCGCAACCGCAATTCAGTTATCTGCCGCCCGGCATTTGTTTCGATCCATTCTTCAAGGAATCAGCTCTTATCAAGAAGAGGCAGATCGCGAACCTTTTGCTGAGCATGCAACACGCCGAGGCGGACGCTATGATTACGGCGCTGCTTAGCTCGTCAGACTTGCACACTGACTTTATGATTCTGGAGATGGTTTATCAGAATTTGCAGAGCGGGCTTCAGAAATTTCTCGGCGTTTCACACAATCAGGAACGATTTGAAAAACTGCTGGCCGTGGCCCGCCACAAACATGGCTCGCTGGTCGATTGTTTTCAGGAAAGCTTCGGCGAAAATGACCGCCAGAGCGATCTGGTGCGGCGCAGGAGTTACGTCCACAGCGCGGAGCACCGGTTCTTCTTCGCGCTGCTTATGAACGTGAGCGGGCGCAAACGCATTCTGAAACTGGTGCAGCAGCGTTTTCCGGATCAAGACCCGGCAGAAACGGTCATTGATTGGATTGAGGAACTAGCGCAGACGAAGGCCTTTGGTTCTAACGAGCCAAACGCTTTGGGAATTGAAGATTTCAGCGACGAACATTTGCTGGTGTTGGAAGGCCTGGTGAAAAATAAAAGCCTGGCGCAGATTCAAAAAGACATGCGCACCGTCTTCAAAAGTGCAGACGTGGGAGAGGCTAAGGCTAAAACCCGCGCCATTCACCAGTTCCTGCTTCAGGCGCAGGTCTTCAAACCGCTGTTCGCGCGAGACTAGGAGGGGCAGGGGCAGTCGCCAGGGGCAGTCGGCAGGTATAACCGCATTTTTTTCTTTCCTGCTTCTGGCGACTGCTCCTGCCCCTATCCTCCTCTACCTACCGCCACGAAAACCGCGCACAAACTCTTTGGTGGCATGCGGTACTCGCTTCAGGCCTGCTGCAAGTTGCAATGGAGCGCGCGGGCGCTCATCGAAGGCAGCGCTCAGTTCCACCGAGGCCTGGATCGGATTTCGCCAATGTTCCTTCAACTTACCGAGCAACCTCGACGGGCGCAGCGCGTTGGTTTTGACCGCACTTGACGCAGTATCTGCATGGCTCATTCCCCAACCGGCGTCCCATTGGCGCAGCACCGCCGGAACTAACCATTGCGGCAAACTCCGGGCGCGATCCGCCACCGGGACATCTGTGATAACCGCGCCGAGCAGTTGATGGGCCAGGCCAATCGCACAGGCGACCCAGTCGGCATATTTCGCCGTTTCCCCGAGACAACGCGACCAGTCAAATTCCGCCGGCCGCGATTCCACCACCAACGCAATGTCGCAGAGCCATAAGGGGCGCCAGCCTCCGTGCGCCAGAAAGTGCAGACACAAATACCGCAGGTGATCTTCCAGACAGGGAATCCGAATCTTAACGTCGTCGAGCGGCAACAATTCTGAGCGATCGAACACCTCGGTCACAGTGCGTTCGTACTGCTCATAAAAAGTGGTATGCACTTCGACACAATACGGCGGCCCCGTGCGCGCCTGAAGAACTTCAAAGGCCTTGGCAGCCTGTGACGGCGGGACCCAGAGGTCTATGTCCCCATAAGGCCGGAAGCCCGGTTCCGGATACCGGCGGGCGATGGCCCAACCCTTCAGCAACAGGGGTTCGACGCCCTGCGCCCGCAAGCGGGTGAAAACATCCCTTACTTCATGTTCATGAACGGCGGATTGAACAGAATGCAGGCGATAAGCGTCGTGTAGTTGCTGGAATGAGGCAGTAGTTCTGAGGGCGGGATCTTTAACGCGTTGCCAGGCTAGTCCTGCGGCGCCAGTGAACAAAAGCGCTGGCGTCACGTGCGCAAGGTCGCTGGCGGAAATCCTTACCGGTTCAGGCGCCGGCCGCCAGGCCCCAGAAAGAATGCGGACCAGTGGGGACTGATCCGCATCTCCATACTGAGGCGCCATTTCCTTTACGGCTTCGCCACCGACTAAGCGCACTTGCAGGTATTGCCGGGACCGTTAATGCATTTTGCGAGTAACGGTGGGCTACAAGGAGTGTTGCCGCAGCCGCCCGGATCTGATTGGTGCCGACCGGTACAAATAACATCGGAAATAGGCGAGCCCTGAGCTTGGGCGGTGGGAGCCGAGATGACCGCCACCAAAGGCAGCGCGATGGCCGCCGCGACTCCGGCCCTGATCAAGTCCCGCCGGGACACGCGAGGGAACGCTCCGGGACGAGCGGCCGGGCCCTGCATCAAATTCGACTTACCCAGTTGATCCAGCGCCAGCCACACCACCTGGTCGTCAACGGGAGACTTCAAATCTTTTTCCAGCAGCCGGCTGATATCTGAAACGGATCGGCGGCCGTCACAACTTCTCCAAACCTTGGCGGCCGTCTGGTTTAGACAATGGGCTTTATTACTCTTGAGGTCATACACTAATACTTCGTCGTGCACTTCCTTGACGATCAGTTGATCTTTTCGAGCTTGGGGAGCGTTAGCTCCTTTGGTCACTTTCATTCTTATCTCCTCGTTCTTCTCTGGGGCAGTCCGGAAGTTTAAATCCGGCGCATAATACGGTAAAAAGTCTTTATCTTGTAGCTAATTCTTCAAGAATAATGCTGGCGGCTTCTCTGGCTTCGCCCCGCACTCCCTGTACAACGCGGGCGTTAGCGACCACCCGCTGCAAAGTGGACAACGTAAAGTCAGGGCGATGACGGGCCGACGACGTATGGGCCAGAAGCGCCAGTACCCCTTTGCCTCGCGAGAGTTCGCGCACTCGCCATTCCGCGCTTTTGCGGTACTCGCTCGCCAGTATCAGACCCACAGGCAGCGGTTTGGTTCCTATCGTTCCTCCCAGATCAGCGACTGGCGTCTTAACTCTCATGCCGGCCCTGGCGGAATAGATCTCCAGAGGTTTTGGATAAGGGTGAACTCTGCCGCGCGCGTCCAACACGGCGTGCTCATCAGAGAAATAAGTTGCACCCTGCTTTACCAGTTCGGCCACCAGCGTGGTTTTGCCGGTAGTTGACTTACCCGGGATCACGATTGCTTTACTGCCCCACCCTACCACACCGGCGTGCACAAACACTCGTCGTCGGGCCTCGGTCGAAACATAAAACTCCAATCCCATCTCCAGGGAATGCAGGGCTCCTTCAATGCTGTTGGTGCGCACCAGCCGGGCGGAATCAAGATAAACCAGATTAAATCGCCGGAGATTGGCTCGCTGATCCTGGCCCCCCACCACCACTGAATAAAGCATGTCCACGTAGGGAGACTCGGATTTGACCCACCCAGGGGGCAATATTTTTATCACCTGGGGCAGGATCTTCGGATCATTCACCCGCACTCCCAAGCGCAGCCCGCAGACGCGAAATGAAATCCCTGCCGCCCATCCAAGGCGGTCCAGCTTCGCCATTCAAGCCGAGCTGCGGCTGTACCGGGGCAAGTCAGACTCTTTACTCATGCCGTTCAATCCATGGTGCAAGGGGTCGGCGCCGGGGGTTTCAAATCGTAGCGCCGGATTCCTCGCGGTCCGTCACACCTTGAGTTCCCCTTGAGCTTCCTCTGCCGATTGATCCCGGTAGTAGCTGGAATAGTATCCCGAGTAGTAGTCATCGGACTGCAAATCGACATGGTTGAGCACGATGCCGTAGATGTGCGCGCCCAGCTCCTGCAGTCGCTGCTTCACTCGCTGGACAACCACGCGCGAGCTACGTTCGCTATGGACCACAATCATTACACCATCGACTAAGGTCGACAAGATTCCCGCGTCGGCAAACGAACTCGCCGGCGGTGAATCGATAATGATGTAGGCAAACCGGTCCCGCAGTTGCTCCAGCAGCGCTCGCATTTCATTCGAGCCGAGAAAGTCCGCCGGGTTTGCCGGCATCGGCCCAGCCGTCAGCACTTTCAACGTCGGATAGTCGGCGGGAGCATGCCAGAGCGAAGCGACATCGTTTTGCCCGGAAAGATAACTGGTCAGACCCTGCGCATTCGAGAGATTAAAGTGGAAGTGCACTCGGGGCCGGCGCAGATCGCAATCGAGCAACAATACATCAGCGCCGCTTTGGGCGAAGGTAATCGCGGTATTAACAGCCGTTGTAGTCTTACCTTCAAACGGTCGTCCCGAGGTCACCAAAATGCTTTTTGGCGCCTGGCCCGTAGACGTAAACAGCAATGAGGTGCGCAAGTGCCGGTAGGCTTCGGCGCTGGGTGACCGCATATCTCTGGTCAGGGCTAAAGCCGTACCTTCCGACTCCCGGTTCTTAAATGGATTGCGGCCCTTCAAAGACAAACGCTTTCCGCCAACGGCGGGAATCAACGCCAAAGTCGGCAGGTAGGTATAGTTCGAGATATCGTCAACCGACTTCAGGGTGTTGTCCAGCTGATGCAATAGCACCGCAAGTCCCAGGCCCGCTAACAGAGAGACCAAAAACGCAATTCCCACCTTGCTAAAACGCGGCGGGCCCACCGGCGTGGTGGGAAGTGCCGCGGGCGTCGCGACGCTCACATGATCCGATTTGTCGGTCGAATTGATCTCGATCTCTTTCTGACGCTGAAAGAGGGTCAAGTAGAGTTGCTTACTGGTGTCGATCTGTTGCGTCAGATTTGAGATCGCAATCTGATCCTGACTTTGACCGTTGGCCGCTCCCTGTTCCTGGAAATAGGATTCTCGCAGTTTGCTCTCGCGGGCGCGCGCGGCGTCCAGGCTCGACTTCATCGAGGACACGGTTTCGCGGGCGCTGCGCTCGATGTTGGCGTTCAGTTCGGCAATTTCAGAATCAACCTTTTTTACTTCCGGCCATTCCGGCGTGTAGATCTGAATCAGGGCGGCACGCTTCTGCTCCAGATCGCGGATCACCTTGCGCGTGTCCTGAATGTCTTTGTTTTCCTTGACCTGGGGGATGGACCAAATATCTTTGTTGGCGCGGGCTGACTCATAACTAGCTTCAATGTTCTTTCGCTCATTTTCAGCGGCCAGCAGTTGACCACTAATCGTTCCCAGCCGATCGGCTGTCAGATTGCGCCCCTGCCCTTCAGCCAGCGGCAGGTTATGCGTCCGCAGATAATTGAGTCGTGCTTCCTCCTGCTCCCTGATCTTGATCTGGAGGTCGGCAACCTGTTTGGAAAGCGTTTCCGAAGCGGCCTGGGAGCCTTTGGTCTCGTACTGGTTTTCGTTGGCGATGAAAACCCTGAGCACAGTATTAACGATTTGAGTTGCGAGCTCTGGATTGGTATGCGTGAAACGCACCGTCACCAGGTTGGTTTCATCCTGGGGCTCGACCTTCAGATTGGCCAGCAACATTGCGACATAGGGCTCAAGCTCGGCCGACTGTTCCGGAGTCAAATCTTCAACTTTGTCCGCGACTGGAATTACCGGCGCTGGCTTGGTGGTCAGAGCGGCGCGGTTGCCACGCACGAAAAGTCTGCGGATACTGGTCAGTAGATCCGTGGTCTTTTGTTCACCCAAAAAATCAGGGTTATGCTTCAGATCAAGGGCCAGCACCACCGTCCTCATCAGCTGCGGGTTACTTAGTAATTTGATCTGGGTGTTTGAATCGGCAGAACTGTTATAAGTCTGATAAACCGAACCCTTCCCGTCCTGCAGAAAAGTGGCCGCCTTAGGCTCCAGGCGGAGCGTGCCGACGGCTTCGTAAATAGAAGGGAGGCTAAAAACGTGTACCGCAACCGCAGATGTGACTATCAGGACGATACCCAGAACCAACCATTTTCGTCTGAGAACTGCTCTTAATATGTCGCGCAGTTCACCCTCCGGTCCTCTGGGGTTGTTGGAGTGGGGTGGTGCCGCGACGCTGTGTAAGGGCCTATCCAGACTGGTCGGAGATGTGGGAGTAAGGCGAGTATCCTGCGAAATCATTTAACTGTATCCTTCAAAACAGAAATACCCCGTCACTTAAAGAACCGCCGGAGACGAGGTTGATGCGGCGAACTAGATTTGGACGTGCATCATAGGCGTTAAACGGGCCTCTGGCAAGCCCCCGATAGCCGAAGATGTGGCCCTAAGCCCCGTCAGGTCGTGAAATTGTAAATCTCTACAGGATCCAGTGCCTCAGCCGGCTCAAACCCAAAAATCCGCGAATAAAAGTAGAGTTCCCCGTCCTGGGCCCGCCGGATGTTAGCGGCGCGACGGAAACCGTGCTGCTCGCCCGCGAATGCCACATAGGCCACCGCGATCCCCTTCTGGCGCAACGCTTCAACCATTCGTTCGGCTTGATTCGGAGGAACAACTTTGTCCTCCAACCCCTGAAAAAAGATGACCGGGCAGGAAAGCCGATCCGTGAAATTGATTGGCGAGCGCTCCCGGTACAGATCGCGGCGTTCCGGATATGGCCCAATCAACCCGTCGAGATAACGCGATTCAAACTTGTGTGTTTCCCGGGCCAGGGCTTCGGCATCACTGACGCCATAGTGGCTGGCGCCGGCTTTGAATGTATCTCGAAAGGTCAGTGCGCAAAGAGTAGTGTAACCGCCGGCACTCCCGCCATCTATCATCAACCGCGCCGGATCCGCCGCCCCTTCCCTGACCAGTTGCAGCGCGCCATTCACACAGTCATCGACATCGACGATGCCCCACTGCCCCCGTAACCGCCGGCGATACGCGCGGCCATAACCGGAACTTCCGCCATAGTTCACATCCAACACCGCGATGCCCCGGCTGGTCCAATATTGCAAAGCGAGATCGAGAGTGGTCACCGCAGCCGCGGTTGGTCCGCCATGACTCTTAACTAACAGCGGGGGAAGTTCTCCCGGCGGCGCAACGCAATCTTCGTTTTGAGGGGGATAGTAAAAACCGTGAGCGGTAGCTCCATCCGTGGTAGGAAACTCAATCGGTCGCGGGATAGAAATGTAACCGGCATCGACCTCCTCCTTGTGCGATTTGCGCAAAACGGTGGCCGCGCCCGTTTCCGGATCAATCTCGACAACCGCCGGCCCCTGTGCCGGGGATCCGGCGCGGAAAATGGCGCGACCATTCGCTACCTGAAGAAAAGAGATATCGGAGTAGGAAGTTTCGAGTTCTTTGAGCGTGCCGCGCGCGGTATCGATGAGGCCTAGACGCCAAATGCCGCGCTCCGCATAGGTACAGACAATGCTGTTCGCAGACGCAAACGCATAGGTTGACATCCCGAAAACCCATTGGGGCGTGCCAAACTCCGCGTCTTTACCGACGACGAGTTCGAGTGTGCCATTGCCAGTTTGCCGATGAATGTTCCACCATCCGGTGCGGTCAGAAATGAAGTAAACCGAGCCGTCGGGAGACCATTCCGGCTGAAAAATCGATTCCCCGTTGCCGCCGGCCAAACGTCGCGGCTGCGTGAGGCTGCCATCCGCTTCTAAATCTCCAACCCAAAGCTCCGATTCATCCCAAGGCATGTGGGGATGGTTCCAGGTTAGCCAAGCCAGGCGCGAACCATCGGGGCTGACTCGCGGCGATGAATAAAAGTCATTCCCCGAGACAAGTACCTGTCCGGCATCATCCCGGCCGTCAAAACTAATGCCTACGAGAGTGTTCACTGCCTCGCGCTCGGGATCGGAATGGTCTTCCCGCACACAAATCAGCCGGCCTCGCTGCGAATCAACGTTGGCATCCGCATAACGCAAATTACAGGTGGGACCGCCTGCCGGCGCTATGTCCCCTGGTGTAAGGGGTTGAGGTGTTCCCCCATGCACCTGGCGATAAAGCCGCTGATCGGCAAAGTTCGAGAAGAACACGGCGCCCTCATGAACAGTGTAGGCGCCACCGCCATACTCATGAACTCGGGTTCGAGCATTGAATCCCGGCGGCGTTACGTCAGCTTGAATCCCCTGGGCGTCGCGGCAGACGATCACACTGCGACCCTCTTCCGAGGGACGCATCTCTATCCAGTAACCAGCCGTTGCGTCGCACTTGATCTGACTAAGCCCAACGGCTTCCTTAACGATTGACTCCGAGGTAATCGGAGATTTCCAGGATCCATACGGAGCAGTTGTGGGAGCCATCGTTCCTCCGGCTTATTTTGTAACGCAAACTTCAGTTTGCGACCACGTTGACGCTGCC
This sequence comes from Blastocatellia bacterium, assembly GCA_033856235.1. GTDB lineage: Bacteria > Acidobacteriota > Blastocatellia > Pyrinomonadales > Pyrinomonadaceae > DASXRU01. The sequence continues at coordinate 111,123 of JAWVFI010000078.1, forward strand.
AATCACACACTAAAGTCTGCGTTACCACTTGTCAGAACATCGCAAAGGCATTGCAAGATAACTGCAACCTCGCCCGCTCGGGAGGGCGCTAGTATCTCTTCATCATTGGATCTCCTTGTGAGAGCCTGAGACTTAAGGCGCCGTGCTTGGGGGAGTACGGCGCCTTTTTTGTATTCCGCGGTTGCTATTTGCACAATAAAATTTGCAGTCTTAAATGCGGAGCATTCTTACTACATTTCCAAAGCTAGTCAATCAAAGGGTGGGTAACCTCAATCCAGCAAACGGTTGACTCGCACTGCAAACGGGATAACAATTCGGCCACCAAATTCCCCTTTGCTTGAAAGGTGGCTGCCCATGCGCCGATCGTTGATTGTCTCAATCGTCCTGGCCTCGTTCCTTGTTTCGGTCCCCTTCGAGGCGTCACGCGCCCAAACTTTCCGTCCCGTGGTCCGCGGCAAACGCGGCGTTGTTGCCGGCGGCCACCCGCTGTCGGTGGAAGCGGGACTGCGCATACTTCAGCATGGCGGCAATGCTGTCGATGCCGGAGTCGCCACGATCCTGGCAGCGTCGGTGATTGAGTTTTCGCATTTCTCTTTCGGCGGCGAAGTCCCGATCCTGATCAAACTAAAGGACTCCAGGAAAAACCCAAACGTAGTCGTAATTGAGGGAATGGGCCAGGCGCCGTTGCAGGCTACTCGCGAGTTCTTCGTGAATCGCACGAAACCGGTAACCGAAGGCACAGCCACGATGGCCGGCGCAAAGGCCGGCACGATCCCCTCGACCGGCCCACTCGCAGCGACCGTTCCCGCAGTCCTTGACGCGTGCATCACTGCCCTCGATCAGTTTGGAACGAGATCACTTGCCGAAGTAATGCAACCGGCGATCGAGCTGGCTGATGGGTTCCCTATTGACGAATTGCGGGTGCAATACATCAAGACGCGTTCCCCGGTCTTCACGCAATGGCCTGATGCAAAACGCGTATTCCTTCCCCAGGGCGAAGCGCCTCATGTCGGTGATTTGTTCGTGCAGGCTGACTTGGCGCGTACGTTACGCGGTCTGGTGGCGGCCGAGAAACGCGCGGCCAGAAGTGGGCGTCACGCGGGACTCCTGGCGGCCCGTAATTATTTTTACGAAGGCCCGATTGCTAAACGCATCGGCGACTACATGCAGCACCACGGCGGATTGCTGGCCGCGGAAGACCTGAAACGATTTCATGCTCGCGTAGGCCAACCGGTGCGCGCCGACTATCGCGGCTATGAAATCTACAAGGCCGGCTTCTGGACCCAGGGCCCGGCGATGGTCGAGACTTTGAACCTGCTCGAAGGCTATGACCTGAAAGGTATGGGCCACAATTCGACCAGTTACATCCATACTGTTACGGAATCACTCAAACTCGGCCTGGCGGATCGCGATCGCTACTACGGCGATCCGGATTTCGTAAAGATTCCCACCACGGAGTTGCTTTCGAAGAACTATGCGTTCCTGCGACGTTCTCTGATCGAGAAAGAACATGCGTCCCTGACGCAACAGCCGGGCGATCCGCTGAATATGCGCGCCGTGCTCGCCAGTGCTGCGCCGGCCATGGGACGCGCCTCGACAGTTCCGGAAATCGAGCGGGCCAACGACACGACGTGCGTGAATGTGATCGACAAGGATGGCAATCTCTTTAGCGCCACACCCAGCGGAGCTTGGTTGCCCGCGGTCGTCGCCGGAGACACCGGAGTTCTCATGGGCCAACGTTTGCAATCCGCGCTTACTGACCCTCAGAGTCCTAACGTTGTAGCTCCAGGAAAACGCCCGCGTATCACCCTGACGCCGACGCTGGTTTTGAAAAACGGACAGCCGTTTATGGTCCTAAGCACACCGGGCGGCGACAACCAGGACCAGGCGCTGCTGCAGGTGCTACTGAACATCGTCGAGTTTGGTATGAACCCGCAGGAGGCAGTCGAAGCGCCGCGCTTTGATACGCAACACTACGTCAGCTCATTCGACGATCACGAATTCCTGCCGGGGTCATTGAATATCGAATCCCGAATACCGGAGAAGACGATCGCCGAACTGCAAAAACGCGGGCATAAAATGAAAGTACAAACCGCCTGGGGCACGCTCTCGGCGCCGACCGTGATCATCTACAATTCAGAAAACGGCGTTTCTTCGGCCGGAGCCGATCCGCGGCGCGGGCGTTACGCGGTTGCGTGGTGACCACTTGTCTCAATCCTTTATGACTTCCTGGACTCAAGCTCTTCACTGGGAGCGCGGGCGTCCCGCCCGCAAATGAGCGCGCAGCGCGAACCATCGTAAACCGCATTGCTTTGCGCGTTGCGGGCGGGACGCCCGCGCTCCCAGTGAAGAGCTTGAGTCGTTCAACCGAGGCGGACTGAAAATGGCAGACAGACTCTTTCGCATAATCCTGCAAGTTTCCAATCTCGATCAGGCGGCAGATTTCTACGGAAAGCTGCTTGCCGATCCCGGACGCCGCATCCCCCGCGCCTCGCGTCATTACATCGACTGTGGCCCGGTGATTCTGGCCCTCGTCGATGTCACGGCCGGCGGCGAAACGGCAACGGCCCTGCCCGACAAGATCTATTTTGCAGTAGGCGATCTGGAGCAAGTCTATGCGCGAGCTCAGGAGCTGGGATGCCTCTCCCACGAAGATGTCCACGGGGCCAGTGCCGGTGACATTGTGGTTCGCCCGTGGGGCGAGCGTTCGTTCTACGTTCACGATCCGTGGGGCAACGGACTCTGCTTTGTGGATGAGAACACGCTGTTTACCGGTGAGTAGCGGCAAAATTGTCATCAGGGAGACGAGCCGACTCCCTGTTGGGAAACCCGGGTTCCCCCCTTAAGGAACCGAGCCACCTTGCCAGTGAATCGTGGCTCCTCGCCAGGGAATCGTGGCTCCTTGCCAGGGAATCGTGGTTCCTTACCTGGGAATCGTGGTTCCTTACCTGGGGATCAAGGGTCTCTTCCACCGATCGCCTTAGCCCGGCTTCGCGATTGATCTGAATCAGCTAAATGGACCAAGCCTTAAATCTCCAGGAACAGTTCGGCAGCATCGATATCTACCTGTTCGACCAACTTTTAAAAGGCCGGCTAAATCCGCGTATGCGGGTTCTGGATGCTGGGTGCGGCGGAGGCCGCAATCTGGTTTATTTCTTCCGCAGCGGTTACGAGGTCTGCGGCGTGGACCAGTCTGAACAGGCGATAAGTCAGATCCAATCTCTCGCCGCTTCCCTGGCCCCGCATCTGTCCGCCGGCAACTTTCGCGTGGAGGCCGTGGAAAACATGTCGTTCCCTGACGCCAGATTCGATCTCGTTATCAGCAGCGCGGTGCTGCACTTTGCGCGCGATGAGGAGCACTGGCTTTCGATGGTCAAGGAAATGTGGCGGGTATTGCAGCCGGGCGGGATATTCTTCGCCCGCCTCGCATCCACGATAGGTATCGAGACCGAGATAGAAAACTTTGGAGGCAGACGTTATCATCTGCCCGACGGTAGCGAACGCTTTCTCGTTGACGAACAAATGTTGCTCGCCACCACTGAGTCGCTTGGGGCAGAATGGCTCGAGCCGCTGAAGACTGTGGTCGTGCAACACATGCGTTCGATGTCGAACTGGTGTTTGCGGAAATCCTAAGCCGATAGCTGGTGCCACGGCCTTCAGCGGCGTTCACGCCGCTTTCCCGAAGGGTTACTAGACCGGGCGTTTGACGCCCGGGTCACAACGCAGCCCGTTTCGTCCAGCCCGTTTCAACGGGCTTTAATCTCGACACGCTTTAGCCCATATGCTAAAGCGTTTAGTTCCAAGCACGCTGAAGCGCGCTAATGGCCATTGATAGCGCGCAGACCCAGCGCTCAAAGCGCTGGGCTAGTAACCCTGCGGGGAAGCCGGCTAAAGCCGGCTGTAAGTCAATGTGACGGTAAGTTATCAGGCTAGGTCAAACCATTCATAAGGAAACTATCATGACCAGCAAACCATTCCGCACGTTAATCCCAATGCTGCCAATTCTCTTTCTCGTCATCTCGCTGTTATTCATCGATCCGGCAACAGCCCAAACACCAACTCCGTCGCCGACGCTCCCCAATGAAACGCCGGACAAGTTCGTCCCCACCAACCATGGTTTCGATCACGTGCGGCGTGATGAATGGATTCCGATGCGCGATGGCGTGCGGCTGCACACGGTCATCCTGGTGCCTAAGGGCGCGAAGCGCGCGCCGATCCTGCTGACGCGCACGCCCTACAATGCGACCGGCCTGACGACCCACTCCGTCAGTTCGCACCTGGGGCCGAGCCTGAGCGGCTATGACAATGCCACCGACGTCATTGTCGAAGGCGGTTACATTCGCGTGGTCCAGGACATTCGCGGCAAGTATGGCTCTGAGGGCGAATACGTGATGAACCGCCCGCTGCATGGCCCACAAAACCCGACGCCGGTCGATCACGCCACGGACACGTATGACACCATCGACTGGCTGGTGAAAAACATTCCGGAGACCAACGGGAAGGTCGGCATCCTGGGAATTTCCTACGACGGATTCCTGCCTTTGATGGCCCTCGTAAATCCGCATCCGGCGCTGAAGGTTTCCGTGCCGATGAACCCCATGGTGGACGGTTGGATGGGCGATGACTGGTTTCACAACGGAGCGTTCCGCCAGCAGGGCATGAGCTACATCTACAACCAGCAGGCCACGCGGGGCAATGAGATCAGTTGGTGGAACAGCCACTTTGACGATTACGACATGTTCATGGAAGCGGGATCCGCAGGTGAACTCGGCCGCCGCCGCGGACTGGAACAAGTTGGGTTCTGGAGAAAACTTCTGGAGCACCCGAGTTATGACGCCTACTGGCAGGACCAGGCAGTGGACAAGATTCTGGCGAAGCAGCCATTGAAGGTCCCGGTGATGTTGGTCCATAGCCTTTGGGACCAGGAGGACATCTACGGCGACATCGCGGTGTACAAAGCGATCGAACCCAAAGACACGGGCAACAGCAAAGTGTTTCTGGTGATGGGGCCGTGGCATCACGGCCAGGAAATCAAAGACGGCAGCGCTCTTGGCGCTATCAAATTCAACAGCGACACGGCGCTGACGTTTCGTCAGGAGATTTTGCGGCCCTTCCTCGATCAGTATCTGAAGGACGGCGCGCCCAAGGCCGACATCGCGCCGGTGATGGCCTTTGAAACGGGAACGAACAAGTGGCGGCGTCTGACGGAGTGGCCGTCAGGATGCGCTCGGGGATGCACCGTGCGGCCGACACCCTTGTACCTGACTTCCGGTTTGAAAGCAGGTTTTACGGCGCCCAAAGCCGGAGACACTACGTTCGACGAATACGTGTCCGACCCGGCCAAGCCGGTCCCTTATCGCGCCCGTCCCATTGACGCCGGCAGTTGGTCACGTTGGCTGGTTGACGATCAGCGGGAACAATCCGGCCGCACTGATGTTCTGACCTTCACTTCCGAGGTCCTGAATGATCCCGTGAAAATCAGCGGCGAGCCGATCGTGAATCTGGTCGCCTCAACCAGCGGTACCGACTCCGATTGGGTAGTGAAGTTGATCGACCTTTATCCTGATGAAGTTGCCGATCAGCCAAACATGGGGGGCTATCAACTGATGATTTCCGCAGACGTCCTCCGCGGTCGCTATCGCGAGAGCCTGGAGACGCCAAAAGCCATTGCCGCCAACACACCCCTCCTCTACAAGTTTGCGATCCCCACGGCGAACCACGTTTTCCTGCCGGGCCATCGCATCATGGTGCAGATTCAATCGAGCTGGTTTCCGCTCTACGATCGCAACCCGCAGACCTTCGTGCCGAACATCTTCTGGGCCAAACCCGGCGATTATCGCAAAGCTACGCAGCGCGTTTACCACGCACCCGGCGATCGCAAACTGGCGAGCTTCATCGAGCTGCCGCTGGTGATAACGCCTTGAGAAGTAATTTGCGGATTGCGGATTGAAAGTGACTACAATTTAGCCCGCGAAGGCGGGCGGCGGCGGAAAGCGTGGGGTGAAGCGCAGCGAAACCCCAGGGACGATCGATCACCTAGATGGAAAAGTAGTCTGCGAAGCAGCCGACAGCGTACTCCCCGGGCACTGTCGGCCGCTTCGCGGGCTCGAATTCATCCAGGGCTTATTACCTGGGGTTCCGCTGCGCTTCACCCCAGGCTTTACGCTACCGCCGACTTCGTCGGCTACGAAGCTAGGCACGATAAGCACATCCTCCGCTAAGATAGTCATCCAGCGAATCGAGATCACGTTGCGATCTTTCAGTTGTCGCCTCCGGCGGTGCTTGCTTTGTTTGAGGTCATAGCAGCATAATTTTCGCATGACAGAGAAAGAAATGGTGCTGAACACTGTGCGCGGGTTGCCGGACGATTGCTCTATCGATGAGATCGCTGACCGAATTGAGTTCCTGGCTGCCGTGCGGAAGGGTCTCGATCAGTTAGAGCGGGGCGAGGGCATTCCTCACGATGAGATTAAGAAACAGTTGGCCACATGGCTTACAAGCTGATTTGGTCTCCGGCCTCCCGCGATGACCTGCGCCACATTGTAACCTCATTTCCCGCGACAGCCGCCAGCGAGCAGAAGCGTTCGGCTATCGCCTCATCGCCGAAACCGACAAGCTACAGAACTTTTCCGAGATGGGCCGACCCGTTCCTGAATACCACCTGCCAACTATCCGTGAAATCATTGTTCGGTCCTATCGGATCGTTTACCGCGTCGATCACGAACGGAAGTTGGTTGAGATCGCGCGAGTCTGGCATGCAGCGAGAGGCACGCCAGAGCTCTGAGGGTAATCAACCCACGACGGTGCGTTGACCAGGCTATGCTAAAGACTCTCTAGATCGCACGAGGATCCATCTTCACCAACAGCGGTTGCGTGTAGCTTTTGCCCGCCACCGTCAACTTCACTGCATACATTCCCGGAAGCACTGGGGGCACGCCGCGACCGCCAAATCCGCCGCCACCGCCAGCCGGCCGCACGGGCGGCGTGGGACGCAAGTCCCAGATCCATCGATGCATCCCCGCGCCGGTCGAAAGCGTTTCCGGTGTTCGCACCCAGAAGGCCGGGATGCTGAGCGTGTTTGGATCGACTGGCGTTATTTTGTCTTCACTCGAGTAACGGCGAATCACTTCGCCGGCTGGATCGATTATTTCGAGGGTCACAGGCCCGGTCACGTTTGCCTTCAGGTAGTAATCAATCATCGCACCATAAGGAGGGTTTTCCGCGAGCGGCTCATCGCGGGGCATCGGCGTGCCGTTGTCGCTTCCCGGTGTTATCTCAAACGCATCGGCGGGACGGAAAAGATAAGCGCGTGCTTTTGCTACCTCGTCATTAACCTGGCGCAACGCGGTGATGTTATCCAGCACCCAGAAGCCGCGCCCGTGGGTGGCGACGATTAAGTCATCCTGATGGACCGCGAGGTCGCGCATCGATGCTGGGGGTAAATTACGCTGCAGCGATTGCCAATGATCGCCGTCATCGAACGATACGAAGACAGCGCGCTCTGTGCCAGCAAACAAGAGACCGCGGCGTTCCGGATCTTCCTTGATGGTTTGGGCGTACACGCCGGGCGGCAGGCCTTTTGTGATTTCAGTCCACGTTTTACCCGCATCGCGGGTGCGAAAAATATGCGGGTCGTAGTCCTGAAGTTGATGTCGCTCCACCGCGGCGTAGGCTTCGTTCACATCGAAGTGGGACGCTTCCAGCATCGTCACTTTGCTCCAGGAGGTGAGCGCGGGCGGTGTGACATTCTCCCAGGTTCTGCCGTCATCGTTCGTCAAATGAATCAGCCCGTCATCGGTGCCAATCCAGATCGTCGTGGCGCGCAAAGGCGAAGGTGCAATGGTGTAGATCACGCCGCGCCGTTTGTCCGCCGGCGCGTCGGCGGCCGCGGCTTCGTTTAGATTTGGCGGGACGCCGGGATCTTCCCGGGTCAGGTCCTGGCTGAGTTGGTTCCAGCTTTCGCCACCGTTGATCGTCTTGTAGAGAAACTGATTCGCATAGTAAAGCGCGTGCGGGTCAGCTGGGGAGAACACCAGCGGTTGCGTCCACGCATGCCGGTACTGGCCCGGCGTGCCGCCACGTTCCGGAGACACGCTCCTGGTCTCACCGGTCATCACGTTGCAGCGTGAAACCGTGCCGCCAAAAAGGATTTCCGGATGCAGCGGATCCGGCGCCGTGTAACCCGACTCGCCTCCGGAACACAAACCTTCCCAATCGCGATTGGAAATCTCTGAATGCCGGCTGCGCGAAGGCGTGCCCACCGCGCCGCTGTCCTGCTGCGCGCCGGTGATCCAGTAGGGAAAACGATAGTCAGCAGCTACGTGATAGATTTGCGCGGTGGGCTGGTTGTACCAGGAACTCCAGGTTGCGGCGCCATCGACAGAAACGATGCCGCCCTGATCGCTGGCCAGAACCATGCGCCGTGGATCGTCAGGATTGATCCAGAGTTGATGATAGTCATCGCCGCCGGGAGCGCCTTTGATCGCCGTCCATGTCTTGCCCGCATCCGTTGAACGATACATGGACGTATTCATCACATAAACGACGTCTGCATTTTTTGGATCGACAGTCACTTTTTCGAAGTACCACCCACGGTCCCAAAGTCTTTTGTCCGCTGACAGCCTCGTCCAGGTGGCGCCCGCATCGTCTGAGCGAAACACGCCCCCTTCCTTTGCATCGACAACCGCGTAGAGGCGATTCCGGTTGGCCGGCGCTACCGCAATCCCAATATGGCCCCGATTTTCCACGGGCAGGCCGTTGGAAATTTCTTTCCACGTCGTTCCGCCGTCGATAGATTTGAAGATGCCGGCGCCCGGACCATTCGCCGGAGTGTAGATAAACCAGGGTGGACGGCGAACGTTCCACAGCGTCGCGTAAACGATCTGGGAATTCACCGGATCTAAGGCCAGATCGATGGCGCCCACGTCATCATTCTTAAAGAGAACTTTCTGCCACGTAACGCCGCCGTCACGTGTGCGATAGACGCCGCGATCAGGATTAGGTCCGTAGGCATGCCCCATCGCCGCGACAAAAACGATGTTCGGGTTCTTCGGATCGACGATTATTCGTCCGATCTGTTTTGTCTTCTCCAGGCCAATGCGCGTCCAGGAGTTTCCTGCGTCCGCCGACTTGTACATACCATCGCCAAACTGGATCGAATCGCGCATGTCGGGCTCGCCCGTGCCGACGTAAACCACATTAGTATTGGACGCAGCGACTGCGATGGCCCCGATCGAGGCGACGCCATTCCCGTCGAAGATGGGCGTCCAAGTCCGCCCCGCGTTGGTGGTTTTCCAAACACCGCCCCCGACCGACCCAAAATAAAAAGTATCCGGCTGTCCCACCGCGCCACTGACGGCGTTGACTCGTCCGGCACGAAACGGACCAATCATCCGCCAACGCAAACCCGAATAGAGACTCGGGTCGGGCTGCTGGGCGATGATGACCGGAGTCGGTAGGAAGAAACCGATTGCGACAATGGCTAGTAGGATTACCGAGCTACGAATAATTCCGCGATTGTTGGACATGGACGAGTTATCTCCCATTGGATAGTCTAAGACTCATAATTCGCCGGCGGGCAACGTTATTGGTTTGAAGCAAGGGCATATTGGCCTCTTCCGAATAGAGAATCAATGCTGAAGAGCGATGTCATAGTCATTGGCGGCGGAGCGGCCGGGCTCTTCTGCGCCATCGAAGCGGGTAAGCGCGGTCGCAGCGTCCAGGTGCTGGAGCATCAGGATCGAGTGGGAAAAAAGATCGCCATCTCCGGCGGCGGGCGTTGCAACTTCACCAATATTCATACCGGACCAGCAAACTTCATTTCGGCAAACCCGCACTTCTGCAAATCGGCACTCGCGCGTTACACGCCCGCGGACTTCATTTCCCTGGTAGAAAAACACGGCATTGCTTATCACGAAAAGAAGTTGGGTCAACTGTTTTGCGACGGCAGTGCGCAACAGATAATTGACATGTTGCTGGGCGAATGTGCTGCCGCTGGCGTTGAGGTCCGGTGCGGTTGTCAGGTGTTGAGCGTCGAGCGCGAAGGAGCCGTGACCGAACCGGGAGCCTCTGTTGACGAGCACTCGAGAGAGTTTCGCATTGAAACCAATCTCGGGAGTTTTTGGTGTTCTTCCCTGGTGATTGCTACAGGCGGGTTGTCCATTGCACCGCTGGGGGCAACCGACTTTGGCTATCGCATAGCGCGGCAGTTCGGATTACGAATCGAAGAGGCGCGGCCGGGCTTAGTTCCCTTCACTTTGACTCCGGAGTTGCAAAGGCAACTCGCGCCGTTAAGCGGCGTATCGGTTGATGCCGTCGTTAGCGCGCCTCGCCCCCAACAGCGCAGCTCGCGCGCCCGGCAAGTGCCGGCGTTTCGGGAGAACATTCTGATCACCCATCGAGGCCTGAGCGGTCCGGCGATTTTGCAGATCTCAAACTACTGGCGACCCGGCGAGCCCATCTCGATTAATCTGCTGCCAGACCAGGATGCTCTGGCCATTTTGAAAAGTCGTCAGACCTCCGGCAGTGGCGTGGCGAATCTTCTGGCGCAATACCTACCGCGGCGCTTCGCTAACGCGTGGTGCGAGCTGTACGCATCCTCCCGCCCGTTGAAGCAATACAACCTCGCCGAATTTCAGGAATTAGCCGGCAGGATTCACAACCTCGAGATCATTCCGTCGGGAACGGAAGGTTTCAAGAAGGCGGAAGTCACAGCCGGTGGAGTCGCCACGACCGAGTTGTCTTCACAGACGATGGAAGCCAAGCGCGTCCCGGGACTCTACTTCATCGGTGAAGTGGTCGATGTTACCGGACAACTGGGCGGCTACAATTTTCAGTGGGCGTGGGCTTCCGGTTATGCGGCGGGGCAGGCTGTGTAAATCGTTACTGGCGCACCCTTTCGGCTAGCTTTCATGTTGCAAACGCCCCCCGTCCTCACCAACAGCAACGCCTTTCTTTAGCAGCCGGCAAAGAATCGTCCGTGGCGGCGTTACATTTCTTAGTCGAAAGTCACTCCTAACATGAAGGCACGAAATCACGACGTAATGTCCTCGTGCACACTTGTTCGAAAAGGAGAAAAGGAGAAATCTCACCATGACAATTCAAACCACCAGACGACATGTCCTCTTCGCGGCGCTGCTCGCGACCTTTCTGCTCAGCGCTGTTTCGGCCATGGCCCAGGAGCGCAAATTATCAACCGACGAGCTGGCACTTCCCATCAAGGGCAACTGTCCGAACCCAATCGCTGTGACGCTAACCGCTACCACACCGAATGTCCTCAATGCGGACTTTACCCCGGCGATGCTCGCTGCGCCCCGTGCATTCCTGAACGATCCCGCTCCCAACAAGGTTTTCATGCATACCTTTACGTGGAAAAGGCCGCAACGCTGTTGCGAGATCACGAGAGCGGTGTTGACGGTGAAGTTCAAAGCGAACCAGGGTGGCCAATCGAACACCAGCTCCGACGCAGGCAACGACGGCGTTGCGCTCATGCATTTAGGAAGTGTGGTGCCGGGCTTCAGTGGCTCAATCTATAGTAGCTGGCCATTCAATGCGGGACAGACGGCGACCAGGACTTTCAATCTGACGGGGGCGGCTTTGAATTTTCTTAACACGACAGACACGGCAAGTGTCTATTCGCAGGATGACAGCGCCGTTGTGTCTGTCACGCTGCAACTCTGGGGGTGCTGTCTGACAACGCCGCGCGCGAGTTCGGTGGAGGAAGCACAACCCCAGCGCTAACCAACTACGGGACAAGACCAGGGAATGGGATACAACTCATCGCGCGGCCGCAACGGTCGCGCGTTTTTTTTCCCGGTAAGACTCCGGGTTCCCGTCAAAGCCCCTGGTCTTCAGTCGTTATGCTTCAAATGCCCTCCAGATACGCAGCTTCGCCGTGAATCGCCATATCGAGTCCCTCTGCCTCTCCGGCTTCATCAACCTTGACGCTGGTTACGCGGTCGATCAACCAAAGCATGCCGTAAGTAAAGACGAAGGCCCAGAGCGAAGAGATCGCCACTGCTGCTAGCTGGATTAGGAAGAAGTGGGAGTTGCCGCGCAGCAGGCCGTCGACGCCGGCTGGATTGAATAGCGTGGTCGCGAAAATACCGCACAGGATAATGCCGAGGAAACCACCGACACCGTGCACGCCCCAAACATCGAGCGCATCGTCCCAACGGAGTTTGTTTTTCAGCGCCACCGCGTAAAAACAGACGACACCGGCAATGAGTCCGATGAGACACGCGGTCGCCGGAGAGACATAGCCCGCCGCCGGGGTAATGGTTGCCAAACCGGCTACGGCGCCGGTGAGCAAGCCGAGAAACTTCGGCTTCTTCGTCGTCATCCAGTCCATGCAGAGCCAGGCGATGGCGGCAAAACTGGCGGCGAGATCTGTATTTAGAAACGCTACTGCGGTGACCGAATCGACGCGGAACTCGCTGCCTGCGTTGAAGCCATACCATCCGAACCAAAGCATGCCTGTACCCAGCGCCACGAGGGGAATCGAGTGCGGCCCGGCATCAGCAACCTTGCGTCTGCCGACGTACAGTACCGATGCCAGGGCCGCGATGCCGGCGATGTTATGGACCACAATGCCGCCCGCGAAATCGAGCACGCCCCAACTCGCCAGGATGCCGCCGCCCCAGACCATGTGGACAAAAGGAAAGTAAACCAGTGTCAGCCAACCGGTGAGAAAGAGCATGTACGCTTTGAACGTGACCCGGTTCGCAAACGCTCCGGTAATCAGCGCGGGGGTAATGATGGCGAACATCATCTGGTAAGCGCAGAAGACAATCATCGGGATCGACGGGTTGATTGCGGACGGCGTTTCCAGCGTGATCCCGCGCAGAAAAGCCCAGTTGAAGTTCCCGAGGATGCCGAAAAAGTCTGTGCCGCTCTTCAGGTCGCCGCTAAAGCATAGTGAGAAACCAAATGCCCACCAGAGAACGGTGGTCCAACCCATGGACACGAAGCTCTGCATCATAATGGCCAGCACGTTCTTGCGCCCGACGAGCCCGCCATAGAAAAAGGCCAGCCCCGGCGTCATCAGCATGACCAGGCTGGAGCAGAGCAGCATGAAAGCGGTGTTTCCGGTGTCGATGATCATAGTTTCTCCTTGTTAGCCTCTTTCAGAGAGGTGGCCTAAGCATTCGCCCCGGCCCCATCAGGAGGCATAGCCTCGAGTTGGTAAAGAGTGTTCCGGAAGGGCAGAGCCCTTCCGCACAAGACGGCAGAGCCGGTTGCGACGGGGAAGAGTCTTCTCAGCTGGCGATAATCGGGCGATCAATGATCGACTCTCACCAAACTGATCGGGGCCAACCCCGCTGCTCGCAGTTTTTGATTTAGCGTCAGAATATCCTGTGTCGTAAGAGCTTCCCAGCGAGTTCGAAGCGACTGCGCATCTGTTTGTAACTGAGCAACCGCAGCGATCACCTGGGGAGTCGGCGCCGCGTCTACCTCTTGAAGAATTTCGAAGAGTGCTTTTAGCCTGGAGAGTGCGCTTAGCGTTGTTAACTTATTGGCCAGGTCGGGCCGACCGCCCTCGGCGCCAACCACCGCATTAACCTTTTGCACAAATTCATCAATTTGAGCTTTGACTTCGTTTGTCTTCGCAGTCGAGCGCAGGTCGGCCAGCTGTTTGCCCAGCGGGTTGGATCGATGCGTTATCAGGTTGAAACCAACCCATGTATCGTACAGTTGTTTCGTTAATCTGAACTGCTCTGCCAGATCACGAGCCGGCGTCTTCACCCGCGGATCCATCTGCACTATTAGCGGCTGCGTATAACTCCTGCCGTCCACGCTCAACACAACCGTGTACTTGCCCGGCATCACCCAGGGCGACGTAAAGTCCGGCGCCGTGTTGCCATATACGGCGGAAATTGGATACGAAGGTTTTTCGCCGGGAACGGGCGCGTAATGCATGTCCCATAAGAAGCGATGCATGCCTTTGACGCCCGGCAATCCCTTCGCGGGCCGCACCCAGTACGGCGGAATGGCCAGCATGGGATCAATTTCCGGGACCGGATCAGCGCTCGAGTATCTCCGCACCACTTGCCCGGCGGCGTCGCGAATCTCCAGGGTCACCGGGCCGGCAGGCGGAGCGCCCAGATAATAATCAATCACCGCGCCGTCCGGAGGGTTTTCGCCCGCCGGTTCGTCGGGCGGTAAGGGCGTATCAGTGTTCATGTTCCAACGGACCCGCATCGCAGTTTGCGGGCGGAATAACAACGCGCCGGCACTGGTGACTTTTGTTTCCAGCTGCCGCAGGGGCGTGATGTCGTCGAGAATCCAGAAGCCCCGCCCATGTGTGGCCACGCAAAGATCATCGCCTTTGATGATCAGATCGCGCACCGAGCTGGCAGCCATATTCAGCCGCAGTGATTGCCAGTGTTCGCCGGCGTCAAACGAGACGTAAACTGCGCGCTCCGTGCCGGCAAAGAGTAAGCCTTCGCGTTCGGGATCTTCCCGTACGACATTTACATTTTCGTTGTTCGGTATACCGTTAGTAATCTCGGTCCAGCTTGCGCCCGAGTCACGGGTGCGATAGATGTGCGGCCGCAGGTCGTCAAGCCTCAAAGTATTGACCGCTGCGTAGGCTGTCCCTGCTTTGAAGTGACTGGGGTCAATAATCGAAATCTTCTGCCAGGCCTTGAGTTGTGCCGGGGTGACGTTGGTCCAATGGAGACCGCCGTCAATGGTCAGGTGGACCAGGCCGTCGTCGGTTCCTGCCCAGATGCGTTTGATGTCCAGCGGCGATGGCCCGACGGCGTAGATGACGCCGCGTTGTGTCGGTTGGGCAGTTGGTTGCGAGCGATATCTACCCACGGTTTCGGGCACCTCGAATGTCTTGCGCGTCAGGTCGGGGCTAATCTGTTCCCAGTTTCGACCGCCGTCTCTAGTCTTCCACAGTGTGTTAGCGGCGAAGAAGAGAACGTGCGGATCGACTGGGGAAAAAATCACCGGCTGCGTGCGCAGCATGCGAAAGTCCGGCGCGCGAAATGGTTTGGGCAGAATATTCTGTGCCTGCGCCGTGCGCCGGTCATACCGTGTGAGTTTGCCGCCGTAAACAATGTCCGGGTCGAGGGGATCGGGAGCCACAAAGCCGTATTCCTCGGCTGCCACCGGATGCCACTCGCGAAACGTAATCTGCCCGTCGTTGCCACGACTTGAGATACAAACTGAACCACTCTCTTGCTGACCGCTGCAAAGGCGGTAAGGAAACGCATTGTCGGCGCTGACGTGATAAAGCTGGGCCGTCGATTGGTTATACCAACTGCTCCATGATTTTCCGCCGTTTACTGTAATGATCGCGCCCTGATCGTAGCCCAGCAGAATCACGTCTGGATTGTGTGGGTTGATCCAGATGTTCTGCGTGTCATCACCGCCGGGCGCGCCACGAAAAGCCATCCACGTCTTGCCGCCGTCGCTGGATTTCCAGCAAACGGTGCTGGCGACGTAAATTACCTCGGGGTTGTTCGGATCGATTCGCGGGACTGGAAGGTCCCCGCCGCCGATGCGGCCCGCCGGCCGCGCATCCTTCGTCGCGATGGTCCAACTGTCGCCACCGTCATCCGAAGCATAGAGGTTCACACCGTTCGGCGAAGCAACAGAGGCAAACAGATGCTTGGGTGAACTTGCTGAAATAGTCAGGTTCGCTTGAATGATCCCCTCAGGCAGGCCTTGGCTCAGTTGCTTCCAGGTCTTACCGCCATTAGTGGATTTGAATATGCCGCCGCCGGTGCCATTCCAGACAGCGTTCTCCCAGGGTCCCTGACGCGCCTCCCAAAGCGATGCGTAGGCAGTGTCCGGATGTGACGGATCAATCAGCACGTCGGCGGCGCCGGTGTTCTCATCTTTGTAAAGCACTCTTTCAAAAGTTTTGCCGCCATCAGTAGAGCGAAAAACGCCGCGCTCTTCGTTGGGCCCATACGGATGACCGGCGACAGCGACTAACAAGTGATCTGGATTCTGCGGGTCAACGGCAATTTGTGGGATCTGCTGTCCGTCGCGCAGGCCCAGATGCGTCCAGGTCTTTCCCGCGTCAATCGATTTGTAAATGCCGTCGCCAACCGAAAGGTCCGGTCGCTGTAAACCTTCTCCGCTGCCTGCATAAATGATGTTCGGATTCGAGGCAGACACAGCGATGCATCCGATTGAGCCTGTCGGTTCATGATCGAAAATCGGAATCCAGGTCCGGCCGTAGTCAGTCGTCTTGAAAATGCCGCCATTCACCTGAGCGACATAGAAAACATTAGCTTGCGATGGCACTCCGGCGACCGCGCGTGTGCGGCCACCGCGAAATGGCCCAATGCTGCGCCAGTGGAGCGACTGAAACAGATCCGAGTTGACCTGGGCGTCAACAGCGGGCACCACTGCCAGGCATGCCAGCATCAGGATCGGCGCGAGAAGGCTGAGCATCATGGATCCCGTTTTACGCAGATTCGAGAAATAATCAATCATAGTTATCGCTCCCGCGAATGTCCGCCGTATATTTGATTGCGTTGACGCGCCAGATATTAGCCCCGGTTACGGATTCTGTCATTACATTTAACTGATTGACCTGACGATGAAACCAACCGGGGCGGGCTCAGCAACAGACGTGCAA
Organism: Blastocatellia bacterium; assembly: GCA_033856235.1. Classification (GTDB taxonomy): domain Bacteria; phylum Acidobacteriota; class Blastocatellia; order Pyrinomonadales; family Pyrinomonadaceae; genus DASXRU01. The sequence goes on from JAWVFI010000078.1 coordinate 127,723, forward strand.
GCTTGTCGTCGGGGCCTTGCCTTCAAAGTTGGCGACACGTAAGGGGACACGGGGGTGCGTGTAATGTCTTAATTTGAAGTTGTGTGAGCGTTTTGATCCCCCTCCCGATGGGAGGAGGTCGGGGGAGGGCTTAGCCGGCTACTTCCGTGACACAAAACGCGCGGCCACGATGGCCGCGCGCCCCAGGATGATGCTCATATGCGACGAAAGGATTATTGCCGCGTTAGCATTTTCTCCGAAGGCTGATTGTCCGCTGCGACTCTCAGAATGGCGCGCGCCATCGAGGCCGCGCGTTGGGAACAGTTTGGCTGGTCTCGTCAAAGGCCCTCCCCTAACCCCTCCCAGAGGGAGAGGAATTTAAGAACCACTCCGCGAGCTCTAAATTAAGCCCCCACCCGGTTTGCTTTTCTGGCAGCCTGGCGCCTCGTTTGTGGTATTGTGCCCACGTAAATCCTGGTTGCAGGCGGTGGCACTCTTACGGCTCCGCCATTTCACACGCTCGCTAGCGCCTCTCGCGCGGGCTCCTCGCCAAAGTGAGCTATCCGACCACCCTCTTGGGTCAGTCATTCCTCTGATTGATCGAAGAGCTCTTCTCACAGGAGGCCTCTATGAAAATCCGACTCAAATTATTGCCACCTCGCGTTTCCTTTCCCGAAGATAAACTTGCGCCGACGTCTGCGCCCTCGACGGCAAGATCGTGGCGAAGTCTTCGCTGGCGGGTGCTCATTCTCTTCGTTTGTTGCCTTGCCATTTCAGGTTGTAACCGCTCTTGCGGTGACACTAATCAGAACGCTGGCCAACCTACGCCCAAGCCCGTGCAGGACCTGGCGAATCAGGTTCCCGGCCGAGACTTGCGTGAAGATCCTCCGGCGATCCAGAGCGTCAGCGCCCGTCCTTTGCCAAACCCCACCGCTGAAGGCAACGCTCTGGTAGTGGTTCAATTTGCGGCTACAGAAAAGTTGCCGGCGCAACTCACGATTGACGTGGAAGAAGGACAGTTAACTTTGCATGACGACGGCAAGAACGGTGATGAAGCGGCGAACGACGGCAAGTTGTCCGCTATCACAAAGCTGGATCTCGAAGCTGTTCGCAAAACGAATGCGGACCGGCTGACGCGGGCGAAGGACAGTACTGTTCCCACCTTCGTCGACCGCGCGCTGGTTAGCCAGGAGCCGGCATCACGGCTAGTGGAAAAGTTCACCCGAGCTGATTTCATCGACCTGACGCCGATTGGCTTGGCCTCCAGCGTCGACATAAAACGTTCCCTGATGATCACTGACCCCTCAGTGGTTGGTGATCCCACGCGAACCCGAACTTCCTGCACCGGCGCCGGGAGTTCCTCAATGGGCAAGTGGAGTTTCGGCTATCTGATGCAGGAAATGGCAAACCAGAGCGCAACCGGAGTTTCACCATCCGCCTTTGTGCTCCAATGGCTGCAAACCTGGCTGGGCCCGCAGAATGCCAACGGTTGGACTGTTGCCCAACGGAACCAGATTCAGTTGCAGGTCATCCTTCCCTGGATGATTAGAAGCGGCGGTACGACCCTCGATCTTTCGAAAGCTCCATTCCGGCTGCTGGCGATCGTCAACCGCATAGATCTGCGTCAGAACCTTACCTATGGTGGCGGCAGCGCCGGCGAAGGCCGGTTCGTATTCGGTGTGATGGGACCCACTTGCAATGTGCTTCGATTCACCGTGATCTTCGAATACGGCATCAAGAAGAGGGGCTGCCGAGACGTGAAGAACTGGGGCAAGCAATGGAAAGATCTGGATCTGAATCCGCTGGGCTCGCCGGCTTACAACGCCGCCCTCGAAGCGATCACGGAGCAGTTTGTCAAAGCTAACTCCGACCCTTCAAAGCCTAACGGCAGTGCGCTCAACCAACTCCGGACCAACGAAATTGCCCTGGCTTCACCCTGGGAATTACGCGAGTTTCAAGTCGATGCCGGTTCCCATCTCTTGAAGCTGGTGACGGTAAAGCAGACTCCGGATATCTCGCTCAACCGGACCACCCCGCTGGTCGACTATGTCAACTCCGACACGCCACACATCCTGGCCGGCAATCACGTCGTCCCGCTGGCGTTCCCTGGCACGACCCACTTCCTGGGGGCTTCGGCGATGACGCCTTCGGGGATGTTCTGGAACAACCCGGCAAGCCCGACCATCACTAACCGACAAGCGCGACACTTGTTCTCGTTGAATACCTGCAACGCCTGTCATGCTGGCGAAACAAATACCCCGTTCACGCATGTGGGAGTTGCTCCCTTCGGTGCTCCCGTACCTCTTTCGGGATTCCTGACGGGCATTAACGTCAATGATCCTGCCGACGGCACTCCCAGCCGGCACTTTGAGGATCTTACAAGGCGCGCAGCCGATCTCGATGCCCTGCTGAACTCACCCTGCATCGGCATCATTAAGATACCGCGCCTGCACATGGTTCACTGACAATCATCGCATCTGTCTTGAGCCGTACTCTAAGGTGATGGGACGCAACCGAACTCAACGTTGCGTCCCATCAGCAATTCAGTTTTCTTCATGGCAAACTGTTGTTTTGCGAGCGCGTTGAATACCAGTCATCATCGCTTTGCAAAAAAAGGCCCCTGCAATTCGAGGCAAAAAGTGACAATGCCCAAGACCGGCGTTGATTCGTGTCACTTCGTGGGATTTCGTGTAGTTTCGTGAATCGTGCGCTGACGAATCGCGGTGATACGATTCACGAAAGCACACGCAGAACACTAGAGAACACGAAATCGGAGGTTTTGTGCAAAGCCAGTCATCTCGCAAAAAACAGTTTGCGCCACACACTTATCCTGCCGTGAAGCGCGGGTAGGCTAAGCAATGTCGTCAGTCTATGATAGTCTGCATGTCTCCGGCAGCCGCATGAGCTAATCGCCACCAGTAGTTTGCTGCAGAACTTCGGATTATTGATCAGCCAGTCTCGTGACATCTGAAACCATACGACAAACACTGCAAGAGATTATCTCGAGGCTGCGCTCCGTTCCCGCATTGATCGAAGAATGGGACGCGCCCTTTGAAAAGTCAGCGCGCGGCACAGTGGTATTGTTTAGCGGCCCGAACGGTACCGGTAAAACGCGCGCTGCTGAGATGCTGGCAAAGGAAACCAGTCGAAATCTTTCTCGCATCAACCTGGATAAAGTCGTCAGTAAATACATCGGCGAGACTGAGAAGAATCTGCGGCAACTGTTTAATGACGCGAAAGATAGTGGCGCCGTTCTCTTCTTTGATGAAGCCGACGCGTTATTTGGCAAGCGCAGCGAGGTCAATGACGCTCATGACCGCTACGCAAACCTTGAAGTCAGCTACCTGCAACTGCTGGAAAGTTACGAGGGCCTGGCGATTCTTGCGTTGAATGACAAGGCGGCGCTGAATGAAGCGTTCATTCGCCGCCTAAGGTTTATTGTTGAGTTTCCCCTTCCCGAGATTGACGAATGAAAAGAAAAAAGTTCAAAGCCGAACTGCAAGCCGGCCACAAAGAAAACGCCATCGAAGTACCTTTTGACCCGGAGAAGAGTTGGGCCATTCCGGTGCGCCCGTTATTGCAGGGACGCCGCGGGCATCGCGTACAGGGCAGCTTAAATGGAACTCATTTTGAGAGTGTGATCGTGCCGCGCTCGGGAAAATTCTTTCTCCTGATTGCGGCGGATGTGCAAGAGGCGACTGGCGTCAAAGTGGGTGATGTGGTTGACGCCGTGGTTGGGCCAATCGAAGATTAGAGTTGCGCGGTAACTCTGAAACTTAACCAATGTGAAACGAGGAGAAAACATGGCGGCAGAAATTGGCAAGCGGTTTGTTGATTTTAATCTTCAGAACCAGGACGGCGAATCCGTATCGCTCAAGGACTTTGCGGGCAAGTGGCTGGTGCTTTACGTCTATCCGAAAGACGACACCCCCGGCTGCACCATCCAGGGAAAATCATTTACGGCCAGCAAGCAGGATTTCGATGATGCGGGCATCGCGGTGGTTGGGGTTAGCGCCGACGACGTTTCTTCCCACAAAGACTTCTGCAACAAGTTTGGCTTCACGATCGACCTGCTCGCAGATCCCAAACATGAACTGCTAACAGCGGCCGGAGTGGGCCAGAGCGATTACAAAGGAACGATGTACTGGGACCGCACCAGCTTTGTGATCGATCCGGAAGGCAATCTGCGGAAGATTTATCAAAAGGTGCAGCCCGACGGACACGAACAAGTGTTGTTGAATGACATCAAAGCCATGCAGGCTGGCGGCTGAGCTCTTGTCAGCACCCGATGTTGTAGGGGCGTCCCTCCGTGGGCGCCCCCTTCGTTT
>JAWVFI010000079.1:0-12524 GCA_033856235.1 Blastocatellia bacterium
GAGCACCGCATCGCTTAAACGAGCTTTGGATCTGGCCGCCCGCTACGATCGCAAACTGATAGTCGAGCAGGGAATTGATGGCCGGGAGATTGAATGCGCCGTATTGGGGAACGATGAACCGGAAGCCAGTTTGCCCGGCGAGTATTTAGTGCGAGATAAGACGGTGGAGTTTTTGGATTACACCGAGAAATACGCCAGTACGGGAAATGTAGAGTTCGTTGTGCCCGCCCGGATACCTAAAGCAATGATCAGCCAAATCCGAAAGTTAGCGGTAAAAGCTTTTCAGGCGATCGATGGTGCGGGATTGGCGCGCGTGGATTTCTTTCTGGAACGATCCAGCGGCCGGCTCATGGTAAACGAGATAAATACGCTGCCGGGGCTCACTGATGTCTCGGGCTTCCCGAAGATGTGGGCGGCTTCGGGGCGGTCCTTCCCCGATGTTCTCGACAGGCTGATTCAATTGGGACTGGAGCGCCACCGCGACCGGGCGCGAAATGAAGTCGAAAGATAGCATCTCTCACGGCGGTGCCGCGCCACCGAGTCCGCTCAAGCTCTTCACTGGGAGCGCGGGCGTCCCGCCCGCATCTGCGCGAAGCGCAAAATAATTCATCAACCAGTGTGGGCCTCTTGGGAGACGATGCGGGCGGGACGCCCGCGCTCCCAGTGAAAAGCTTGAGCGGACTCGGTGGCGCGGCACCGCCGTGAGAGATGCTATCTTTCGACTTCATTCCGCGCCCGGTCGCGGTGGCGCTCCAGTCCCAATTGAATCAGCCTGTCGAGAACATCGGGGAAGGACCGTCCCGAAGCCGCCCACATCTTCGGGAAGCCCGAAACATCAGTGAGCCCCGGAAGCGTATTTATCTCGTTTACCATAAGCCGCCCGCTGGATCTCTCCAGAAAGAAATCCACGCGCGCCAGTCCCGCACCATCAATTGCCTGGAAAGCTTTGACCGCTAGCTTCCGAATCTGGCCAATCATGGTTTTGGAAATCGGCGCCGGCACAACGAACTCCACATTTCCCGTGCTGGCATACTTCTCGGTGTAATCCAAAAACTCGACGGTTTTTTCCCGCACTAAATACTCCCCGGGCAAACTGGCTTCCGGTTCATCGTTCCCCATTACGGCGCATTCAATCTCCCGGCCATCAATTCCCTGCTCGACTATCAGTTTGCGATCGTAGCGGGCGGCCAGATCCAAAGCTCGTTTAAGCGATGCGGTGCTCGTAACTTTTGAGATTCCCACCGACGATCCCAAATTGGCCGGCTTCACGAAAAGGGGCCCTTTGAATTTGCGCTTCAAGCGGCGCAGCACTTCATCCGGTTGCCGCTGCCACTCCGATCGCAACACCCAGGTGTATTCGCACATCGGCAAACCTGCATTCTCGAACAAAGCCTTCATAGCGACTTTGTCCATGCCGCAGGCCGACGCCAGCGTGCCGCAACCGACAAACGGAATCGACGCCATCTCCAGCAGGCCCTGTAAAGTTCCATCCTCGCCATAGGGTCCATGCAACACGGGAAAAATTACATCGAGCGACTGTGCCTCGCTCTCTTTTCCCCCTTGATGGAGCGAGACCAATCCACTTCGCGAAGGATCCCCAACAATCGCCACGTCCTCAGTAGATCCCGATAATGCTTCCTTTGACAAAAACTGTTGGGCGGAATCTGGCAGCAGCGCTGACGCCAGCGCCGGCGGCAGCCACTTGCCTTTTTTGTTGATGGCGATGGGCACCACGTCATACTTCCGGCGATCGATTGCCTGAATCACGGCCCCGGCCGAACGCACCGAGACTTCATGCTCGCTGGAGCGACCACCAAAGATGACTCCCACGCGTATTTTCTTGGCCAAACCTATTCGCTCCTTAAAGCACCTATTTGGAGTGCGGTGGCAAGCGAAGCGCGACACCGCTTTGGATTTCCGGTTTTCTTTGCAGACCTATTCAAACCAAACCAAAGCGCCGTCGCCGCTTCGCTCTGCCGGCGCACTCCAAGAGTTGAGTCAAAGGATTGTCTTTCCCAGGGCGGAAAGAATTAACTCAACTCCCAACTCTGCCGTGCGATTATTAACATCCAACGCGGTATTAATTTCCACAATCTCCAGGAGGCGCATCCCGCCGGCTTCGGCAATCTTTTCCATCGCCAGGTGCGCTTCGCGATAACTTAAGCCCCCGCGGACCAGAGTACCGGATCCGGGTGCGTCGCCGGGATCAAGTGCGTCCACATCAAAAGTCACGTAGTAACCACCCGTGCCCTTGCTGGCAATCGCGATGGCTTCGTTCATGCAGACGTTCAGTCCTCGCTCATCAATCTCCCGCATCGTGAAAACCCGCAATCCCAGACTGCGAATCAGTTCACGCTCTCCGGGATCGATCTCGCGGGCGCCCACATGCGCGCAAAGTTTGGGATCAAGTTTAGGAGCGAAGCCCCCGATGCCGGTTAGCTCTGCGGTGCCTTGTCCGAATAGCACCGCCAGGGGCATCCCGTGAATGTTGCCGGAAGGCGAGCTCTGCGGAGTGTTCATATCCGCGTGAGCGTCGAACCATATCAAGCCGAAAGTTTGCTCCTGCTCCCGAAAGTAGGCAGCGATGCCGGAGCCCGAGCCAATGGCGATTGAATGGTCACCGCCCATGATGACCGGCAGTTCGCCGGCGCTCAAAATCGATTTGGTTTCCGCTGCCAGGTCAGTGCAGGCAGCCGTGATCTCCGCCAGGTACTTCGTTTTATCCTGTGGCTTGGGATGAGAACGAGGACGCACCAGATGCAGATCGCCATGGTCATTCACCTCGTAACCAAGGGCGGAAATTCGTTCGGCAATTCGCGCGACGCGCAGCGCGGCCGGGCCAATGTCCACGCCGGCCATGCTGGCTCCGTAACCCAGCGGCACGCCGAGGAGGCTGACTCGCTTCCCGGTGCCGGGGAGATCACTGTGCACTTGATTCCCTTGCTCGCTCATATTCAAACATTAACCGCCGAGATTGATGTTGAATCCGCTGCCGCCGCCTGATTGCGACGGAAAGAAAGGCTTCATCAAACCGGCGAATGCGGCCAGATTGCGGGTTTGGATTAATAACTCACCGGGACCTGTAAATTCGGCCACTATGCCCTCTCCACTCATCATGCTGCGAAAGAACCCGGCGGCGGCTTTGCGCAAAGTGTATTGCGTGGTGCCTTCCCAGGCCACCAGGTGACCGGTATCAACAACGTAGCGTTCGCCGGGCGCGAGCCGCTTTCGATGAATGGCGCCAAACGACGAAACCAGCAGTAGACCCTGTCCCTGGACCAGCAGCACGAACAAACCCTCTCCGGAGAAAAATGTTTTGGCGCCGCCCCACTTCGTATCCACGGTCAGGCTGGCGTCACCGGCGAGATAAGAACTCGATTGGACAAAGAACGATTGGTTTGTCATCTCAATCGCGGCCACATCGCCCGGGGCACCGGGGGCCAACGTGACCTCGCCGGGCCCACCACGGGCGGTGAAGGTTGAAATAAAGGCTGATTCTCCTCCCGCCGCTCTCTTGATGGCGCCGAATAGCCCGCCCTTCATCTGCGACTGCAACTCGATATTTGCCGACATGGAAACCATCGCGCCCGCTTCCGCCTGAATTGATTGTTCGGACTGCAGCTGAAGGACTGCCAGCGAGAAAGACGGTTGGTGTAAAATCTCGTAACTGTATCCACGTCCCTGACCGAGTCCGTCTGCGTCGATCTTGATTCCGGAGCCTTGCGCGCCAGAGCCAGACGCCGGCGCAGCGTTAATCCGAGTACCGCAAGCACCACAAAAGGTTGCGCCCTCCACCATGGTCGCGCCACAACCGGGACAGTTCATAAGATCACTCCTTTGGATTTTTCTTCGATGATTGCAACTGCTTCTTCCGGCGTAACCGCAAAATCGAGCGCCGCTACATCCTTTTCGTTAACTACCAAATGCTCCTGCCATGCTTTGACTATTGGAGGCCAGCAATCACCCAACAACACCAGCGGTCGCGGGCCGATAACACCCGTTTGGATCTTGTTCCAAACCAATGACAGTTCCGTAACTGTTCCCATGCCACCGCGAATCGCGATGAACCCGACTGACCTGGTAATCAACTGTTGCAGTCGTTCATAAAAGTGTGGCGTGGCAACCTTGTCAGTCAGGTAACGGTTCGGCTCAGCCTTAAACTGGTTCATCACAATTCCCAGCACCCGGCCGCCCTTTTCCCAGGCGCCGCGGCTGGCGGCCTCCATTACTCCCAGATAACCTCCGGTACAAATCGTATAGCCCGCTTCCCCCAGCAATTCACCGGCGCGATGCGCTTGGGCGTACTCGGCATCGGTAGATACGCAGCGCGCCCCGCCAAAAATCGTCACGATTCGCTCACTGGGACGGGCGGCTGAGGACACCTTCGGTTCAACGTTCATTTCGCTCATGCGGTTTTGCTTCCCATCATCAACAACGAACCGCTGGCGCGATATTCGAGGTAATCCTCGCGACTCTTGAATGATCCCCCGGTGTAGTCTTCTGGTACCGGCGTTGGATCAAGGAGCCGCAGATCCTGGGTATTTATGAAACCCGCATCGCTGAAGAGCGAGTGGTATTGAGAAATACTCAGCAGTTGAACTGGGACCTTTAATTGATCGATCCACTGGTGTGACGGCTTGTTCTCGTAATACAAATCCATCACGGCCGCGAATAAACCACCGGGAGCCAACACCCGGTCGACTTCGCTCAAGGCACTGGGCATGTCGTCATAGTAGTAGAGGGATTCCATCGAGAATGCGTGGGTGAAGGTTCCATCGGGAAACGGAAGCCGATCGGCGGCCGCGACCCGAAATTCGGTGTTGGGAAAAGCGGCTGAGCTGGTTCGCGCCAGCTCGATCATTTCGTCTGAGATATCGACACCCACTACCGAACCAGCAGTTGCCCTGGAGGCGAGCAACCGGCTGGCCCAACCGGAGCCGCAACCGAGATCAAGGACACGCGCGTCTTGCGGAACCTGCATGCGATCGATGGCCTGTTCGCCGGTCGGTCGATGGCCACGCTCCATGCTCTCGCCCCTGCCGGCGCGGGCCCACTCGTTGAATTCGACTCTCAAACGTTCGTTCATGGATCACACTATAGGGCGATTCAGTTCGATAAGGGTTGCTTCCAGAAAACCGAAGCGCGGTCACATCCAGGCGTTCAGAGTTCAACCTTCAGGTTGCTCGTGACGGAACACGCAAGCTAAAGCTTGTACTCTATACACCTGTAACTCGGGTTGACCTCCGCGACAACCGGCTGCCTGTCGATAAAACTATGGCCGGATGCGATAGAGCATGCGCGGGAACGGAATCGTCTCGCGAATGTGCTCAATGCCGCACATCCACGCGGTGCAACGCTCTATTCCCATGCCGAACCCGGCGTGCGGCACGCTGCCGTAGCGCCGCAGGTCCAGATACCATTCAAAGGCTTCCTGCGGCAGTTGGTGCGCAGCGATCTGCTCTTCCAGAAACTGCAGGGACGTCGCGCGCTCGCCGCCACCGATGACCTCGCCATATCCTTCCGGCGCCAGCACGTCAACTCCCAGCGCCAACTCCGAACGCTCCGGGTCGCGCGCCATGTAGAACGCTTTGACGGCCGCAGGATAGTGATGGACCATCACCGGCTTGTCGTACTTTCCGGAGATATACGTTTCGTCGGGCGCTCCAAAGTCGCCGCCCCATTCGAAGCGCGTCTCCAGCTCTCCGGCCTCATGACCGGCGTGCAGTATCTTCACCGCATCATCGTAATGGACGCGTGGGAACGGTGGCACGATCGCTTCCAGTTTCGCCACGTCGCGTTCCAGGACCTTCAACTCTTCAACCCGTTGCGTCAGTACTCGCTCCGCGATATACGACAGGAAACGCTCTGCCAGGTTCAAGACGTCGTCGAGTGTGGCGAAAGCCATCTCCGGTTCGACCATCCAGAACTCCGTGAGGTGGCGGCGCGTCTTCGACTTCTCTGCCCGGAACGTTGGACCAAAGCAATAGGCTTTGCCAAAGGCCGCCGCGGTGGCTTCGTTATACAACTGGCCCGACTGGGTCAAATACGCCTTCTGGCCATCGAAATAGTCCACCTCGAACAACGTGGTCGTGCCTTCGCAGGCCGCGGGGGTGAAAATAGGCGCGTCGGCAAGCGTGAACCCGTCGCCATCCAGAAAATCGCGCACCGCCTTCACCACCGTATGCCGTACTTTGAGGACCGCGTGTTGTCGCTTTGACCGCAGCCAAAGGTGACGGTGGTCCATCAGGAACTCGGTGCCGTGTTCTTTCAGGGAAATGGGATAGTCCTGTGCGCTCTGTAGCACGGTGGCTTCCACCACATCAATCTCGAAGCCGCCGGGGGCCCGCGCATCCTCGCGAACCTGTCCGCGAATCACTAACGATGATTCCTGGCCCAATGCTTTCAGAGACTCCCAAACTTCAGGCGATACTGAATTCTTCAACACGACGCACTGAACAATGCCCGTACCATCGCGCAACTGGGGAAAGAGAATCTTCCCGCTCGACCTCAGGTTGTAGAGCCATCCCTTGAGGGTGACTTCCTGTCCCACGTGTTCGGACAATTCTGAAATATATGTTTGCTGCATTTTTCTCTTCTGCTTTGCCTCGCAAACTACGAGTTTGCGCTACTGGTTCGCTCCGTAATCGCGCGCCGCAGTGCCGGAAAGCGTTCGAGCCACTGCGCGGCCAGTAAAACTGTTTGCAATGTCGGCTCGATAAAGCTCTCGTAAAACGCTCCGCGTCCACAAACGGCGGTTTGATAAGAAAATGTGCCGATCGCCTTTAACCCGCGTTGCACCGTCATCAAGCGGAATTCGCGACTGAACTCGTCAGGATCCAGCGTCTCTAATCCACAGCGGCGCCGCTCTTCGATCAAGTAGAGCCGGTGGGCGCGTAAATCCGCCAGTGATGGCGGCGACGGCTGGCGATCCAGCACCAGGGAAACCAGATCGTAGCTGGCCGGGCCCATGCGTGCATCCTGATGGTCGACGATGCGCAGCCGTTTCTGTTTATCGACCAGCAGATTGGCAGCGTGGAAATCACGATGGCACAAAACCCTGGGACGCGCCGCCAACTCAGCGGCGATGTCGTTGAGCTCAGCTTTTAACTCCGCAGCCTCCGCATGTTTCAACTCTTCGTGACGCAGACTGCCAAAGTAATGATCCATAAAGAACCCAAGTTCCCAGGAGAGTTTCACTTCGTCGAAAGCCAGGCGGCTGGCAATTGACTGCCGCTGATAAGCCGTTCCCGTAGCCGCCTGAATCTGACAGATCAAACGGATTGCTTGATCCAAATAATCTTCACGTTCGTCCTCGCTCACAAATTCAAAAACGCGGCACAGCTGATTATCGCCCAGGTCCTCTTGCACGATAATTCCGCTGGGGCCATCCACTGCGTAAACTTCAGGGACCGGCAAACCGCATTCGATAAAGAGTCCAGTCACATCCAGATAGGGATGGAGTTCGGGATCAAACGGTTCCGGGTAAACCGCAGCGACCGCCGTTGTCCGTTCCCATGGAATCCGGAAATACTCTCGTGTAGAAGCGTCGGGCGTGAGAGGGATGATGACGGGTTCGCTGCCGCCGTGGCGGCCGGCCAGGTATTGAATCAGCCGCTCGCGCGCACTTCGGGGAAACGAATTCGTACCAGCCTCAAGAGGTTGAGCCATGGGAAATGAAAACGATGTGCGATTGCTAAAGCGGCGGGACGAATTTACGCGCCCCGCCGCCGGTTAACTCGTCAGAATACGCTGGGATTGTATCATCGCGCTAATGGCACTACAAAGTTATCGCCTTTGAAGTCCCCCGGCAGTGCTTTGGCCGGACGCTCTTCGTTACGCACCAGTTCAGCCCGGACCACGGCACTGTTTTCGACTACGTCGCCGGCGCGAATCCGCACTCCGTCACCCAGAATTGCGCGATGAACGGTGGCGCCATCTTCGATGATGACCCCGTCCCAGAGAATGGAATCGCTCACCTCCGCTTTGCTATGGATTTCACAGTCCGCGCCCTTTTCAATATCTCTGCCCTGTTCTTTCATTAAGCTCAGGCTGATCTCCAGGTAGCGTTGAATCGTCGAGAGTTCATACCACATCCCCTCGGCCACATGGGCTGCGATGCGCTCTCCTTTGGTCATCGCAGGAAGGTAAACATCGGTAATGGTGTGCGAGAACACACCGCGCGGAATGTACTCGAAGATGCGAGGTTCCAAAATGTGAATTCCGGTGAACATCAACGGCGGACGTTGGGCGCCGGCAGGAGATGCATCAGCGGCGGCGGCTGGCCCGGAGACACCGACGAAATTGGTGATCAATCCGTCGCGGGTCTCTACGGGCGTGAAGTTCTCTTTCAATGGATTCTCGCGCAGCACCAGCGTAGCTAACGCACTTGACTCGCGATGAGTCTTAAGTGCCTGACGCAGATCGATGTCGGTGACGATCTTTCCGTTTATGACTACGAAGGTTCCCCCGTCAAGCAGGTCCCGTGCGTTGTCGAGCGCGCCGCTGGGGCCCAGGATCACTGGCTCTTCAACATAGCTGAGATTGACGCCAAACTTGCTGCCATCACCGAGCGCTTCTCGCACTGACTCTGGCCGGTGATGAAGATTGACCACTACGTCGCCAATCCCGTTCCGCGCCAGGTATTCAGCCACGTAACCAACCAGTGGACGACCCAGAAATGGAATGGCCGGTTTGGTGCGGTCAACCGTGAGCGGCCACAAACGCGTGCCGTATCCGGCCGCCAGAATCATTGCCCGCATACTCGCCTTTCTACAGTCGAGAGCCTCGACCGACCGCAGCCGCTCGAGGCTCACTTGTACTTGCTTTGAAACTCGCCGCTCCGGCGGCGTTTACTAATCTCGCTGGCCTAAAGGCGTTTCGTTGTTTTAGCTTTGGCCTTGGGCGCGGCCGGCGTCTTCGTAGTTGCCTTGCTGGTCGTTGTCGTTGCCGTAGTCGCCACAGTTTTCGCTTCGCCGGTCGCCGCCGCCGCGGGAGTCGCGCCTGCCTTCTCGACGAATTCCCCAGCGTAGTCGATTACGCAAAATGTGCCCTGAGTCGATTGCGGGCTAATCGAGACGCCTGCCAACTTGAAGCCGGATTCGAAGACGTTTTTTCGATGCGGTCGGCCAGGGTTGCCGTCGTCAATGATCAGGTCGAGAACCATTTCTCTGGCCGTGCCGACGCGATACACGATCGCCTCGCCCATTGCGTTCTTCCAGGTGCCGTAGCGGCTGATGCGATCGTTAGGCAGACTCCCATCGCTGCCGCGGTGACCACTGGTTCCCTTCAACGCCATGTCCTGCGCGTGGTCACGCGCGCCACAAGCCAGCCCGGTGGATACCTGCAACGGACCCAAAGGCCCAAGCGTCTTCAGAAAACCAATCGCTTCATCAACCGCCGCCAAGCCATCGTAGGTATTAATCGGTTTGGTTCTGGATGGCGGCAAATACTTCGTCCCGTTGTAATACTTGCGGCTCTCCTCAAGATAGCCGGCATACTTAGCGGGATTCGCGCGAGCAAAATTAATCTCCTGAATAACCTCTGCTTCCAGCGCCGTTGGAGATCCAGAGGCAACTGAGCTTTTCGTCGCTTGTTGCGCGTTAACGCTGAGACCAGCCGCCAGAAAGAGAGCAACTGTGCCGGCAAACACCGGCAACAGGCGGGGGAAATTTCTCATGGGGGAACTCCTTAATTGTTTCTAAAGCTGCGGCTTGGCCGCGAAACCACATCCACTTGGCGCATACTTTTACACCAGAGCGTAAACTCTCGTCAATTTCAAGCGGGGGTCTGGTACTGCTTGTGTGCTGAAGCTTGAACCCTAAACACCTCGGACCAGATGTTGAGCGTCAGTCCCAACAGGTGTTCAGAGTCCAGACTTTAGTTTGTGCCGCTGCGATGCAGTAGCGGCTTATCCATTGAGATTATGAAGCCCGCGAGGCTTCGCGCATCACCAGGTCAAAAGTGCCGGGCGCGACTTTGCGAAACCGCCCATTGCGGTTTAGCGAGACGGCAATACTGATGGTGGGATTGTGACCGGTGAAGTTAAAGCCGCCTTCCATCAGGCGATTATAGATTTCATTCACGTGGAGCGGTTCGCCGGCTTCGCGCAACAGCATCGTCGCCGCCTGGGGAATGGTGCGATCGACAAAGCGATCGTCAGTAACTTCGATACCGGACCTGATTACGGGAATTTGGTGTTGCGGCTGCGCCGGCCGCCGAGGAAATGAGTCGCCGCGGGCCAAACGGTCCTGCAGCGCCGTTTCCAATTCCGACACGGAGGTGGTGCCGACCTGAGTCGAAGGGCCGCTCATCACATTTGAGAGCAGCCGAAAGATTGCCGCCTCAGTTTGCCCGGCGAGCAAATCCATCTCCGCCAGTTCAGCACGAACCATGTCGGCTTCCGCCTCCAGCTCAGTCAAACGCGCTGAAAGACGCGTGCGCGCGCCCCGCGATTGGCGCAGGCTTTGCTCGAGCTTTGCTATCAGGTTCTCGTTCGCCATACAACTTCGGTGATTCTAGAGTGGTTACGGCCTATTTTCAATGCTGTTCGGGCGGAGAACTATGGAGGGCGCTGACCTGTCAGCGCTCTAGTCGTCTGCAACCTGTCGCAGACTTGGTCGCGATCACGGATGGCGCACGAGTTTCGCCAGGGACCGGCGACAGGTCGCCGGTGGCCAAAGCGGTGACAGGTCACCGCACTCCAAAAACGCTACCGGTGGCGTTCGATGATGAATGAAGGAATCGCCCGCAGGGCTTCCGTGTAGGTGGAAGGCGGAAGGGCGTCAAGCGTGGCCCGGGCTTCCTGGGCATATTCGAAAGCTCTCTGGCGGGCATGGTTCAGAGCATTGCTACTCTCCAGCGCCTGCAGGATCTCAGCTCGCGAAACCTGATCGTAACCACCGTCAATCATGACTGTCTGCACCAGATCATGGGCTGATGGATTATCTTGCAGCAGGTAAATTAGAGGCAACGTGAGTTTGCCTTCCATCAAATCAATTCCCGTCGGCTTCCCCAGGGATTCGTCAGTTTCCGTGAAGTCCAGTAGATCATCGACGAGCTGAAAAGCGATTCCCAGTTTCAATCCGTAATCTCTTAACGCTTGCTGCTCCACGTCGTCGGCGCCGCCGAGGATGGCGCCAATTTCGCAGCAAGCGCCAAAAAGATATGCTGTCTTGCGCGTGATTACATCGAAGTATTGATCTTCAGAGATATCGGTGTGGTCCAGCAACGTCAGCTGTAGCAGTTCACCCTCAGTCATCTTTCGCGTCACTGCCGTCAGGATATCGAGGATGGGCAACGAGCGTTCCGCCAGGCTGGTCTCAAACGCCGACATGTAAAGCCAGTCGCCCATGAGCACCGCTGTTTGATTACCAAACTGAGCATTGATTGACGGACGATTGCGACGCGTTTCGGCCTTGTCAATGATGTCGTCGTGCACCAGCGTGGCAGTGTGCAGAAACTCCATCACCGTCGCCATCCGAATTGAATTATGAAGCGACCCATCGCCGCCCGCCGCATAATTGGAAAGAATTGTCAGCGCCGGCCGAACTCGTTTGCCGCCTGACGCCCGCAGGTAATCTCCGATGTAGGCAACAACCTGAATATTTGAATGGGCCTGGCGCTCAAACTCTTCCTCAACCTGCTGCAGTTGCGGAGCGATGAGGCTGAAGATGCGCAGTGCAGAGACCTGCGGGTCTTCCATCACGGCACTGCTGCTGGTTATCTGCATAGGTTTAATCGCGGCCAGGCTTGTGCCGCATCATTCCATTTCAAGACAGGATTGGTTGGGAGTTCATCCTGTTAATCATGTCAACCCTGTCGGACTTCTCTGTTCTCAGATAGCCTCACGGTCTCGCCCCGAACTTGATACTTAATTCGTACGATAGTTTGTGAACTGCATGTTGATATCAAAATCCCTGGCCTTCAATTTGGCAATGACATCCTGCAGCGTGTCTCGATCTTTTCCGGTAATGCGCACCACGTCCCCTTGAATCGCGGCCTGCACTTTGGTCTTCGAATCTTTGATGAATTTTACGATCTCTTTTGCTTTGTCCTGGGGAATTCCCTGTTGAATTGCGACTCGCTGGCGAACGGTGCCTCCCGCGGCCGGCTCAACCTTGCCATAGCTGAGAGCTTTCAATGGCACGTCGCGACGGACCAGCTTCTGCTGCAAAATATCGTTCATATTGCGCAGTTTGGTTTCGTCTTCGGCGGATAGCACCAGCTCTTTGTCTTCGAGGGCCACAGTCGCGTGGCTACCTTTGAAGTCAAAACGCTGCTGGACTTCTTTCATTGTCTGGTTGAGGGCGTTGTTGACCTCGGCGACATCAACCTGCGACACGATATCAAATGAGTTCTGTTGGGCCATTTTAGATGCAGTCTTACCGGGGGAATGATCAAATTGGAATATGAGGATAGCATCAAAACGACAGCATGTGAAAGTGTTCTCTAGCGCAATGAGAGTTGTAGGGGCGGCACTCCGTGGCCGCCCCCTTCGTTGCTTAGCCGGTGTGTTCCCGATGACG
>JAWVFI010000080.1:0-3573 GCA_033856235.1 Blastocatellia bacterium
CCGTGGTCTATTTGATGAACCGCAAGCCCGACCGCGCCCTGGCGACGCTGCGGGCGACGCGGACCGCCGAACTCTCCAACGAATTGCGCGACCAGCGGCTGCTGATCGAAGCGCGGGCGCTGTCCGACATCGGGCGCAACGATGTGGCGCTGGAAGTGATCGCCAACGTCAATGGCCGCGAGGCGGTCAGGTTGCGCTCCGACGTCTTATGGGCGGCGCGGCGCTGGAACGAGGCGGCGGAGCAAATAGAAATCCTCTACGGCAACCGCTGGCAGGAATGGGAGCCGCTGACGGATATCGAGCGGGTCGACATCCTGCGCGGCGCCATCGGATTTGCATTGGCTGAGGATGCAATCGGGCTTGGGCGATTCCGCGAGAAATATGCGGCAAAGATGGCCGAGGGCCCCGACGGTAACGCGTTCCAAATCGTCAGCTCGCCCGCCGCCGCGTCGGCCCCGCAGTTCCGTGACGTCGCCAAAGCCGTGGCGACGATCGACACGCTGGATGGATTCCTGCGCGACATCCGCGCCCGCTTTCCGCAATCGGGAGCCACCGGGCCCGCCCCACCGCCGGTACAGCCGCCGGGCGCGTCCGCACCGGACCGCGCCGCATCAGCGGGCGGCGTGGCGCCGCAAACCGGGCTTCGCCAGGCAGCCGCGCGCTAGCAGCATCCTTGCGATGTGGGCGGGATGGAACAGCGCGGTTAAACCAGAGTCTATTGCCTGCGCGGGTGACGAGCGAGGGGGATACGAGTAATCCGCTTTCCCGACTCGTCGGTCACGCAAACAGCCCAGTGTTTGATGTCATCGCGCGCGCGGTTGCGTGAAAGTTCCCGTGCCACCTGGTCGGCATGCGCCCGCGCTTCTTTTTCCGTCGCGCAAGGCTGGCCTTGATCGTCTTCGATCATGGTTCCATCCGTCAGGTGGAAGTAGAACCGGGTCATATTGCCTCTGCGAGACAAATAGATGGCAGCTTCTTCGTTCCTGAGTCGGGAGGCTGACCCCGGCCCATTCGATGGTGCGATATTTGGGCTGGCGTCGTCTGCATGCATCCCGACACATTGATGGGCCATCGGCAGGGCGGCGTTCGCCCCGGGATGGGCGCGGATTCATCCTTGTGCGGCTACCGGCTTGCCGGTAAGCAGCTAGGTCTCTGAGCAACCGCGAGAAGGTTCCATCGTGTCAGTGATCCTTGTCGTCGAGGATGACGAGCAAGTTCGCGTTTTGGCCGAATCCGTATTGCAGGAAGCAGGCCATAAGGTCATTTCCGCCACGGGCGCCGACGGCGCCGCGGCCCTGCTGGCCACGGACCAGCAGGTCGATGTTCTATTCATCGATCTCAAGCTCGGAAGCGATTTGGAGGCCGGCCTGAAGGTGGCGCAGGACGCTAAAGTCACGCGACCCAAGCTCTCGGTTCTGTACACCACCGGCGCGGGCGTCAATGAGGGAATGAAAGCCCTATTCGTCGAGCCCTTCCTGTTTCTTCCAAAACCCTACACCTTTGAACAACTGACAAAGTCGGTGGCGTTTTTATTGTTGAACGCAAGCCCCCGGCCGCGGCCACCGCTGCCCAGCGCTCAGCCGCGATCGAGTTGATGAGTAGTCAACTCGGATTCCTCAAATAAAGAGAGTACCCAATTGGCAGTGTGAGTGGTCGCAGAAAGCATTCTACGAGCGTTTCCCGCCGTGGAAGAAGCGCGAAGGCTCGCTAATCGGGCTTGTAATAGCTACATTCAAATGAATGAGGGCTGCGATTCGCAGTTGCCAGCCGCTCAGCCGCCCGCACAACTTCCTGAGCCTACGCGGACGTATCATCAACGCATCCCTGTTGGGCGTTCGGTTCGGGCCCTCTTCCCTGAAAGGAACAACGACCGTGGCAAAAGACATACACACAACGCACGGATTTGCTCAGGACAATCAGATTCCTTCTGTTCCTGAAAGGAGAAATCTTACGCCGACAACGCCGGCTCCTGGAACTGGAAGAGAGCAGGCAAACACAAAACCCGCCGCACCAAACCCAGCTACCACAAGCGAATTAAAACCACCGCCTCCATCTGACAATGACTAATGCGGCTTATGGCGGATATTGATCATCGAGATTTGTGAGGCTGGCACATAGGTGAGTCTGTCACCCCAAACATCGTCAATTACCGTGTTTAGGGACTTCGCGTCTGTGTTGGGCGGCTTTTCATGAGTGAGGTACAGGATAACGTCTCCGTTGCCACCCAGAACACAGGGACCAAACGGAGCTTTGGCGAATTGACTCGTGTTATCGCACCGCAGCCAAGTTCCATCTTTGAGCTTTACTGATACTTGCGACACGTCGAATTCCGGTTTTTCCGATAGGCTAACCCATGCAGATGGAATGTCATCAGCATGACTCACGCGGAGAATACGCAATAAGTTCCTGACAAAAAAACGTAAGTATTTCCTCCACGCCAAGCCTACAATGATGGTGGAGAAAAATGCGATAGCAGATGCGGAGATCGTATCAAGTCGACCAGACCAAACTAACACATTCAATACAACAGTGGCCACCAATCCAAAGACAAGGGTTGCGAAAGCAACATCGATAGTTTTGTGATGTGCTCTTATACCAGAGTAGGCCAGCGCGTACGCTGCGTAACCACTGGCAAGTGAGAGTTGGATCTGCCATGGAAGCGCAAGTAGGTCTGCGGACATGGATTTACCTGCGAGTTCATCCGTTTTTTACCAAGCGCATCAATTTTAAAGCTAGACTATCTTTTCACTAGAGCTTTGGCGCGGTGCACGGTGTGCATGCCGGTGCGTCACGACCCATAGCTCTGGATCAGGCTTCCCACCACCAGGCTCCAGCCGTCCACCAGCACGAAGAAAATCAATTTGAACGGCAGTGACACCACCACTGGCGGCAGCATCATCATGCCCATCGACATCAGGATGGAAGCGACGACCAGATCGATGATCAGGAAAGGCAGAAACAGCAGGAAGCCGATCTCGAAGGCACGCTTCAATTCCGAGATCATGAAAGCCGGCACCAAAATGCGCAGCGACATGTCTTCGGCGCGGGCGGCGGGAGTCTCGCCGGACAGGTCCGTGAAAAGCTGAAGGTCCTTGTCGCGCACGTTCTTTTGCATGAAGGCGCGCAGCGGCACGGTGGCGCGCTCGAAGGCCTGCTCGACGCCGATCTCATTGTTGGTCAGCGGCTTTATGCCGAGGTCGTAGGCGCTCTGCAGCGCCGGTCCCATGACGAAGGCGGTGAGGAACAAAGCCAGCGAGACGATCACCGCATTGGGCGGCGCGGTCGCGGTGCCGAGCGCGGTGCGCAGCAGCGACAGCACGACGACGATCCGCGTGAAGGACGTCATCATCACCAGGATCGACGGCGCCAGCGACAGCACGGTCATCAGCGCGATCAACTGGATGACGCGCTCCGTCAGCCCGCCGCCTTGGCCGAAATTGATGCTGATATCTTGCGCGGCGGCCGGAACGGCGGCGCCGAGGAGGAGGACCGCTACCCCGGCTGCCACCGTCACCAGACGAACGCGGCAGCCGGATGGTGCGGTCGTCAAGGCTTGCCTGGAGGACGGCCCAA
>JAWVFI010000081.1:0-100219 GCA_033856235.1 Blastocatellia bacterium
CGCGGCAACGGTTTCTCGCAACTCATCCACAGTAGGGTAGTCGTTGTAGCCCGTGAAGCAGCGAGCGTCATCTATCAGGATTACATGTCCGGCCACTGGATGATTCAGGATGTGATCCAATTCCTTCCTGATTGGCGTTTCCAGAGTGGCCTTACCGGTCACTCCGCCCGAGTAATGCCCATCCAACCAGAACAAGCAGGGCTGGTTAATCGAAGGCAACAGTTCTTTGAGGAGTTCGCCGCTATCGCCCTGGAGAATGGAGATATGTTTGTCACCAGCAAAACGTTCCTGAGCGCTCTTACAAAGTGTGGGATCGAACTCCAGGGAAAATATCCGGTCGAAAGTCTTTCTGGTGGCGTGCACCATATCGCCCAGGTAGGTCCCGGTTTCAATTAAGACGCGAGGGTTGAATCGAGACGCATATTCTTTCAGCACGCGTTCCTTGACGATATGCGGGGCCGGATCAGGTTTCCCCTGCTGTTCCCAGGCCCGGAGGGCCTTTTGGTCGCGACGGAATTTTATTAGCTCATAAACGAATGTTCGCTTGAGCGCGTTTTTTACGGAAGCATTAATCATGAATCCTAATCCGAAAGCTCTGTTTGGTGTTCTTTGGTGTGCTTCGTGTATTTCGTGAATCGTCTGCTTAGATTCCAAGCGCACCATTCACGAAATCCACGAATCTCACGAAATAACACGAACCAATGTACGCAACTTTAGTTTGCTCTAAAGAATTAACTGCATGCCTCTCGGCAAATGTTCAAGAGCGCTTCGCCGTGACCGCGCGCAAAATCGCGTTCAGCGGCTAGCGCCCCGGCCTCCGAATCGGAATTCGGCCCCGGCTGCAAATCGTTCCAAAGTGACATTAGCAACTCAGCCAGCGCCGCCGGATCATCGGCCGAGAAAAATCCCAGTGCTGCCGGAGCCTGCTCGCGGTGAACGGGAATGTCGGAACACAGGAGTGGCCGGCCGAGGGCTTTGGCATCCTGGACCACCGTACTCCATCCCTCGAAACGCGAAGGCTGAATTATCAGCGCCGCGGTGCGCATCAGGTTGATCAGATCGGAGTAAGGCACCAGACCCAGAATCATGATCTGATTATGCAATCCCGCAGATGCAATTTCCTGTAGCAAAGACGAGAGGTTCTGGTTGGCAGGATCGCGATCGTCAGCCGGCAATCCGGTCATCACGACGGGAATCTCCCACCCGCTGGCTTGGAGCCGCGCCAGGGCGCGAACAACGATGGCGTGATTCTTGTGCGCCCAGAACTGGTTAGCCACGAGGACAAACTTTTTCGGGATGTTGTATTTCACCCTGGCCCCATCGGGTTCGCCGGCGGGTGGTTCGAACGCGAGCATGGAAGGGAAACTGATCACCCGTGCTTTATGCGCAGCGCGCGGGGCAAACGCGGCGAAATCATCCTGGGCCGCGCGGCTGGATAGCATCACGCGGGTCGCCTTGTCGGCCAAACGGTTTATGGTGTCGTTACGCCGCCGCAGTTCTGCCCCCGGAAAAAACTCAGGCAGCCGCACGTGCTGAAAATCGGGCACCCATCCGATTGTTTTCTCAGGAATGGCCCAGGGGGCGACGTCCAAAAGCGGCAACAGCACGTCTATCTGGTGTTGGCGCGCCGTGGCAAAGAGATCAGATTTGTCTACCAGGTGCAGCAGCCCCCGGACCCGATGTTCACCGCGGGCCGCCCGCGTTTTATCGGGCAAGCCGACCAACTGGCGCACTCGTCGCTCGCCCGGCAAGTACTCAACTGCGCTCAGGCTGATTGATTTCGCTGATAACGCGTGCGCATCCACGGCGCTTCCCGGCGGCGAGAAGTAATACAGTTCAATTCCGGTTCCCTCACAAGCGGCGCTGAGCGAACGAAGGATCATGCGCGAGTAGACAGCTCCCGCAAACCATCCGGTCGCGGACTGGTCCACCACACCGATACGCCGCAGCAATGAATCAGGAGGGCTTTGCACAAAAAGGAATACTGAGAGCTAAGATCTTGCTTCAAGCGCCAACGGCGCGAAATGTAATAGCCTGGGCCAGCGGCCTGAGTTTAGTAGTTGATTCGTGGCGCTTCGTGTTTTTCGTGTAATTTCGTGAATCTTGCCCTACGAATCGGTAATCACACGATTCACGAAATCACACTAAGCGCACCAAAGAACACGAAAGCAATCCTACGCCGGAGGCGTTGAATAACTCAGCCCAGGGTAACACCCTGGGAAGGGAGTCAGATCGGTGTGCCTACCCTGAAAGGGTTCAACAAAATCTCGCCAATTATTCAACCCCTTCAGGGTAATGAATCACAGACGGCATCGGTTACCCAGGGTGCTACCCTGGGCTGAGTTATTCAACGCCTTCGGCGTTTGCACTCTCCCATGCATCCGATTTCCAATCAGCAATACAAAGAGCTAGACCATCCGCCAGCGAGCCCGGCTGCCAGCCAGGCAAAATGGACCGCAAGCGGGAAATATCTGCCTGCCAGCGCAGCGGATCACCGGGCCGGGCGTTGCCGCGGCAGCGAATCTCTTTGTCCGGCGCTATGATCTCGCGCAGTTGCCGCGCGATATCCTGCACACCGGTTTCAATTCCCCGGCCGATATTCAGCACCGTGTAATTGCCGCCAGCCGCAGTTTGTTCTCGCTGCTGGGCCAGTTGCAGCACAACTCTCGCCACGTCGTCGATGTAGAGAAAGTCCCGCGACTCCGAACCCTTACCATCAAGCCAAACGATCGGATCGGGGCCGGCCAACTGCCGGTAGAGTTCCCAGATCAAAAGGCGGCGCTGCGCTGGTCCAAACACAGAAAAGAAGCGGCAGACAGTAATGTCCAGTCCGAAACACGAAGAGTATTCGCGGGCCAGCAATTCGCAAATAGCCTTGTGGAAACCATAAGGCGATATCGGTTCAACGCGCGCGTCCTCATTGATCGGCAACGTCTCCGGATTGCCGTAGACGGAAGCGCTGGAGGGCACGACCACCCGCGGCCTGGCGCCGGAGAGGCGCACTCCTTCAAAAAGATTCGCGCAGGTCACGGCCGCCGCATTCAGATCGCCCAGCGGATTAGAAAGGGAATCGCCCACCGACGCTGAGCCGGCGGCATGGAGCAAAAGATCGGGTGCAAAGTTCCGAATAATCTCCCCGAAATTGTCCGCCGTGGGAACGGCCTGAACATACTCACCGGGCCAACCAGCGCCGGCGTCGCCGGATCGCCCGGTGCCCATTACCTGGTGTCCGGCGCGCGCCGCATAACGGCCCACGCTGCCCCCCACGAACCCACGACTTCCGGTGATAAGAATTTTCACGGCTTCTTGATCAAAAAACTGTAGAGGCGACCCGGCGTCTTGTCATGACGCGTGTAACGCTGGACTTGTGACTCGCGAAAGCCCGGGGACCACGCCAACAAACGCCCCAGGCGGAGGTAACTATGATTAGCCACCTGGCGCAACGTTATCTGCCTTTCGGCCTCAGAACCCGGGTAAAAGTTTAGAACAGACTGCAACGGGCCCCACGTTTCCATTACCCGAAGTCCGGCGGCGCTAAAGGACTGCAAATAGCGAGCAAGAGGATAAGCGTTTTCGCCGCCGTACAGGTGGTGCAAGGGATGTTCCTGCTGAAACGCCTTCAATTGTTTCTCGTCATCGGCAACGTGTTCCCGCGTGTTCAGCAAAAATCCGCCACCGCGTAGCACGCGTTTCAATTCACGCACCATCGATTCCAGGTCAGCGGCGTGATGGAGCACTTGGCGCGCATTGATTGCGTCAAATGAATTGTCGGCAAAAGGTAGCTGCTCGCCGAATTCCTGCACCACTGTAATCGGAAGTCCGGTTTCCTGGGCCAGAAGGCGAATTGCGCCAGCGCCAACTTCGTTGCTCTCATCCGGCTCCAGCGCGGTAACCAACCAATCGTTCTTGGCGAGGGCGTAACTGGCGATACCGTTGCCGGCGCCTAGATCAAGAATTCGCCGACCGTCACCCTTACCGAGCAGGCGCGTCATTTCAGCGAACTCTTCACCGTTTGCAAAACGCTCGGCCGCCTGGCGAACCGGGAGATCGAAGTAGTTGTTACGAATCTCGGTTTCGTTGCCAGGCTGTGCTCTGTACCACCGGACCGCGTCTTCCCATGTGAGCGTTTTACCGTTAGTCATCGCCGTCGCGCAGTAATGAAATAGCCTGCGCCTTCGTCCGGCGCGGTTCGCCATTTCAACCGACCCAGTTTATCGCGCCAGTACCTCTTTTGATTGCCCAGGAATGAATTGTATTTCGAGACCAATTGACTTGGTCGATGTTTAATGAAGTGGCCTGAGAACTCGCAATCGAGGAGCGCCAAATCTCGTGAGGCTTCTTCGTCGAAGTAACCCTTAACATCCTCTACGTGGAGACCGACTGCCAATAGCTGTTCCGTCCACTGTTCAATTGAGAGTGCATGAAAGAAAGGTTGCCACTCACGATAGCCTTCCATCGATTCGCGATCCAGAGGCCACCATTGGAAATATCTGTGGTTGAGAACACTGAAAGCGAAGATTCCGCCTGGCCGAAGGACCCGGGAGATTTCAGCTAAACTGCCTTGGAGATCAGGGATGTGTTCAAGGGCACTGTTATCAAAGACGAGGTCGAAGTATTCGTCATCGTAAGGCAACCTCTTACCTGCATCACAGATATCGAGTTGCTCATGGCGACCTAATTTCTGCGCCGCTTTGATCGAACTTTCATTCATATCACACCCGGCACTGAACTTCGCATCTGGCCAACCGATCTTCGCGAATAGACCGTCGCCGCAGCAATGATCCAGTGTCCGACCCTCGAGTGAGAGCGACGCCGCGTACTCCAGCTCCGGGACGCGACACAGCGCAATACTCGGTGAACGGCGGTAAGTGGACCACAGCGGTTGCCAAAAGCGACTCTCTGAAACTATTTTATTTTCTTCCAAGCGATTCATTCTCCATGTCGTTTCTTGTTCGGTATTCATTCCGCGTCACGATTTTTTCAGCGCCCCCAGACCCCGATCGATTTAGGAGAAACATACGAACCACATTCCAACGGATATGTCATCAGACCAACTGGAAGGCAAAACAATTACCTCTGGAAACACGCTGCGGAATTTTGGTAACCACCAATCGACATTATTGTTGAAGTAGGATTGATAAGGCGATATCCAGCCTTGGTTACCCGTACGCGAAATAGGGATTTGGTGAAAACTTGCTTCTCTGGTGATGCGGCGACTTTCTGTCAAAAAAGCCAGTATTCCATCCTCGGTAAAATGTTCCAACGATCCAATCGAGTAGGAGTAATCAAAGAACGCATTCCCATAACCTGTATTGGTTGCATCGCAGACCTTCAAGAGCTGAGGATCAATGCCCCTTTCGACTGCCTTCTGAATTAGAAAATCAGAAATATCACAGCCATGGACCTCAAGGTGAGTAAGCGCTTTGAGAATCTCCACTACCTTCCCTGTGCCGCAGGCGATATCCAGGACCTTACCTTTATTAGGCGC
Organism: Blastocatellia bacterium; assembly: GCA_033856235.1. Classification (GTDB taxonomy): domain Bacteria; phylum Acidobacteriota; class Blastocatellia; order Pyrinomonadales; family Pyrinomonadaceae; genus DASXRU01. The sequence continues at coordinate 5,489 of JAWVFI010000081.1, forward strand.
TAGCAAGAATTGAATCTCGCTCCAGGCGTTGCCATAGCCCCACGTTTCAAGAACCTCAGCCATTTCCGGATTCCAATAGACATCAAGCGCCTGCTTATCGCCCCCGCTATCAGTTGTTGAGGGCGGGGCGCCTAGCGCAACCCTCTTCAGTTTTCGTGCGATTCGTCCTAACATCGTTTCGGTTACTCTTATCCCTTTCCAGCCACTAGAAGCTTACCTACTTTGCGCTTCAGGCGTGTAGAAATCGAATCAACTTTCACGCTGTAATACGCTTCCGACAAGGCATCGTCGAGCGCGAGGTTGCGCGCCATCAACGAAGGATGCTTCAGGGGAAAGGCCATCTCCTCAATTGGCAGGTTGGCAAGGGGATCATCCTCGAACTGGTGATGAGTTGCGCCGGCGCCGAATCCGATGTTCCTAACCAGATTCACATGAGGCGCAATTCCCCAGGCGCCTTGCAACCAACCTGCCAGCAACCATTGGTAGTCCCAGGTATCAATTTTACCGTCGTATACCTTTTGAAAGACGTCCTTCCAGAATGAAGATTGGCGTGGCTTGGGAAAGAGGTTTTCGACTGTTCTAAGGTCACGTGCCTTTGGCCAGGACTTGATTTCCCGATCAAAATGGCGCCAAGCTCTTCGCCAAGTTGCCCAGCCCCAAGTCCCACCAAGGCAGGAAAAGAAATAACTTTGATTCCCGGACTTCCATTCGCCCAGCAGATTCAAGCCGCTAATCGTCATCACTCGTTCGTCTTCACGATAGCGTTCCAGCAATTCTGCGCAAAACGGAAAGAAGCTCGGATGCGGCAGACAGTCATCTTCGAGGATTATCGCTTCTTCAACCTCGCTAAACACCCAATCAATGCCACCGGAGACGCGGACCTTGCACCCGAGATTCTTATCCGCGAAGTTTCTGAGGACTTCGCAATCCCAATCGACGCGATCGATGATGGCGCGAGTGGCGGCGCATTTTTCCACGTCTTCTGGATGATCAGGTCGCGGGCCATCGGCGACGACCAACAATTTCGCCGGCCGGGCTTTGGCAATCTCCGTGAAGACCAGCGCGGTGGTCTCGGGGCGATTGAAGATTAAGAATGCGACCGGGGTTCGCAAAGTATTTCCTATTTCAAAATCTGCGCTCATTTCACCGCCTCAACATAGAGGGTCTCGAAGGCGCGGGCTTCGGTGTCGATGTTTTGCATTCGCGGATGCAGCGACGTACCGCACGGCTGTTCCATGACTTTGGCAAAGCCCGCTTTTTTCAAAGCCAGGAGCAAAGCGTCGGCATCGTAAGCCCAAAGGTGCTGGCCATCTTCACGCATCATCTGATTGATGCGGTCCATCGGCGTCTCTACCCGCTCGGGAAACGATGGATGATCCAGAAACGAGCGGTCGTCCGCGTAGGAGCGCAGGTACCTGCCCGCGTCGGGTGTGGAGAGCCTGACCACTCCACCTGGCTGCAATACGCGATAACATTCGGACAACAATTTCTGGGCAGCGTCGCGCGGCACATGCTCAATTACGTGTTCGCCGAATAACGCAGTGCAACTCTCGTCAGCAAAGGGAAACCCGTCACGCAAATCCCACACGACGTCGATGGCCTCTCCGCGCGCGACGTCCAGGTTCACCCAGCCGCGCAGAGTGTTCGGGCCGCAGCCGAAGTTTACACACAGGTCATGCGGCGGCAGCGCCGCCAGGGCGTTCGCTGAACGCCGGCGCGCGCGCCAATCATGATATGGCGCGGAGACCTTGTTAGCGGTCCCGCGCCCGATGAGATTAACGATTAACTGTTTGATAGCCACTCACTTTGGAATTCCGCGTGCCGGCGGCTGGGCCGCAGCACAGTGCGGTAAGGCTCAGCCTTACCGTCACGTTATCCTTACATACATGGAGGCTGAGCCTCCGGTCTGAGGCGCAGCCTCAGAAAAGATTTAAGGTTTGCCGGAAAGGCATAGCCTTTCCGCCTGTGCTGCGGCGAAGCCGCGATTGAACAAAGTCGCGGAAACCGAAAATCCCTATCAAACTGCAGCGCTCGTGGCGTCCGGCTGTTCCTGCTGCAAATAAGTGCGCGCTTCGGCAATAACTTTCCCGATGCCTTCGGCCAGAGTCACTTGCGGCCACCAGCCGGTTAACATCTCGGTCGGGTCAACCAGGCACTCTGAGCCTTTCAATTCCCCGAACTGAGTTCCGACGTTCAATTGCATCGCGATTTCTTCCGCCACGTCGCGAATACTGGTCCATGACCCGGCTGAGATTTCCGCCGATTGCTGTTCGCTCTCGAAGAGTTTAATCAACGCGTCCACACAATCCGTCTTGTAAAGGAAGCGGCGGTGTTCGGATCCATCGGTCATACAACTGACGCGGCCGCGGCATCCGGAAAGGACCAGGTCGGTAATCACGTGACTCCTGACGGTCGGATGCTCCCAACCATAGACGTTCCACAGGCGCGCCACTTTGCCGCCAAGGTTCAGCGTCCAATGCCAGGCCATCCGCTTGGTGGTGCCGTAAGCGTTAGGCACTACGGCAAGCTGCGAAGTGGTAAAGAGAAACGGCTTCTTCGTGTGCGCAAGCGCGTCGAACACGCGCAGGGAAATCTCGCAGTTGTTTCGATATTGTTGATGCTGTTGATTCTCAGCTTCCAGATACTTAGCGCCGCCCGTGTCCCAGGCCAAAAACCAGACCCGATCGCAGTTCTCGAACGGGGCGAGGTCGAACGGCCGGCGCAGGTCAAATCCTGATTGTAAATCCAGAGTTACGACTTCGTGGCCCTGCGCTTGCAGCCGTTGCGCGAGCGCTGACCCAATCAGGCCTTCGCCACCCAATACCAATTCCTTCAAACCTTTTGCCAAAAGAAAGCCTCCTCAAAAAGATTGGCCTCACCCGAAGGCTTAGGCCGTTCACTCTGAATCACAGTCAGTTTGAAATCTCATTAGCACCTGACTTCAGTCAGGTGTCTATAGACGAATCTTGATGCTTAACCGTTTCCAACGGTTTCTCCCAGGTAAGCCGTTAAAACGGTACCCCGATCACCTCTCAACGTGATCACCGCACTGAAGTGCGGTGCTAATGAGATTTTCAACTGACCCACTACAAAACTCCTATTCGTATTCTTTAGGATGCTTAGTGGATTTCGTGAACCGCATGATCGTTAGCACACGATTCACGAAATTACACGAAATCCCACGAAGTGGGTAGCATCCTAATCCAGATTCTTCGTCTCTCTATTCCCTCCCTCTGGGAGGGTGGGGAGGGCTTGACGAGATAACCCGGATTAGTCACTTACGCGCGGCCTCGATGGCCGCGCCCAGTTCCTGCAGGGTCTTTGGACGGCAGCCGAGTAATCACCAACGGCTGCCTTTCGCAGAGCGCGCGGCCATCGAGGCCGCGCGTATTCTGTTTGCCCACACACATACCGCCAAGCCCTCCCTAACCCTCCCAGAGGGAGGGAAAGAGGAGATGACGCAATCATCAAAACCTTTTTGTGTATCACCGCTCCAGCCGCCAAACCCGCTCGCCGATTTCAGTCTCTTTCAAATCGCCCAGGCCCCAGTTCGCTGGATTGTGATACGGGAGGCCTTCGATGGATGCAAACTCGCCATGATGCGGCATGATGCCTTCGGTACACGACGTCGGATGTTGCAAGTGCAGCACCGACCCGGCGAACTTGATGGTCGCGTTGCTGGCCAGCATTTGCGCAGTGCCCCGTGTGTCACAGCCGATGCGATGCTTCACCATACTCTCGTCGTAACCACGAGTCCGCTGCCACAGCTCCCGGCTGGCGAGAATGAACTCTCCGGTCCCTAGTTGGCTGTAGGGAATGAAGCGGCGATAACGCAGGCTCTCGCGCAGACCGAGGTGTTGTTGCTGGTCTTCGTCCCAACCGATGTCAACGCGCTCTGTGGTCCAGGCAATCTCGGGATCAAGTTCGGTATTAAGAATCCGGTGGACAGTGTCGAGTCCCACTGCCGCATCTGCATTCGTAGCCATGATCCAGGGCGAAACGGCGCGGCGAATACCCACGTTCTTGGCGTGATATTCCAGCAGCTTTACGTTTGTGTTTTCGCAGATGCCGGCATGAACTTCCGGCGGCACGACGTAGGCACGCAAAGAGGGAAAACGCGCGGTCAGTTCCGGGGCCAGCAACTCGCGATCGGGTGGCGGGTTCCACTCGACAAAAATTACTTCGCCAATCAGGTAGCGTGTGTTCCATTCCAAAGTGGCGTGCAGCCGGGCCGCGAAGTCGGACATATAATCATCATTCCGGCCGACCACGACCGCGGCCACTTGGGGACGCGTCCCATTCTTCTTAAGTTGCAAACGGGCATAGCTCCCGGCGCCGCGCAACACAAAACCGCCGCGCTGCCGCAACAGGCCCATCCTGTAAGCAGCCCCGCGAATTCCCGGGATGTTTTTCCAACCTTCCAAACCCAATCTCCGTCAAGTGAGCCGTTCTCGTCGGTGATTCCCTTTTGATCCCCCTCCCGCTGGGAGGGGGTTGGGGGGAGGGCTTGCGATTCCCTGTTATACCGACCTACGCGCGGCCTCGTTGGCCGCGCGCCGACCCTCAATTAGCTTTTCCGCGCCCCGACTTCAACTGCGCGCGGCCATCGAGGCCACGCGTCAATGAATATGATGCTTGAATCCTCAGGCCCTCCCCTAGCCCCTCCCGCTGGGAGGGGGATAGCTAAAAAGCAGGATTGAACTGCTCCGTCTCTTCCGGCCGGGGCACCTCCGGTTCGCGCCGTCGGTGGTAACGAAACGATGCCGACCATTTCTGCGATGGGCGCTCAACAAATCTATATAGCAGGTAGGCGGCCAGGATGGTAACGGCCAGGGCCATCGCCACTACCAGCAGCTTGCCCGCCTGCGACTGCGCGTGTGTCAGCCGCAGAAACAGGTTCAGCGCTCTTTTTCCCACCGGAGTGTGAATCAGGTACAGCGAATATGAGATGCTGCCCAGAAAGCGGAATAGCGCATAGTCCAGCTTCAAAAACAAAATTGCAAACACCGCCAGGCACGCCGCCACGGTTGACGCCACGCCCGTGGTCAACAGCGCGAGCGCAACCGACAGCACCAGCAGCCCCGCATATTCGCGCTTGCCAATGAAACCGATCCAGTACTGACAGGTCAGGATGCCCATCAGAAACAAATAGATAAAATAGAAAATGAATACCGGGGACGTAATGACGAAGGGCATCAACCCCAGCCCCACCATCGCGGGGATGCGAATCCAGAGTTTGCGGCTGAAGAGCAGCGGAAAGACCAATCCCATCAGCAGGTAATATTGAAACTCAATCGCGAGGGTCCAAAACACGTCGGCCAGCCAGGGGTATCCAAAGAAAACATTTATGTAAGCAAAGTGCAGCAGGATCTGAGGCACCGTGACGCTGAAAACTTCGCCTTGTTGGAAAGAGAAGTACCAGGAGAAGACTCCCAGCAGAATGATCACAACGATGGTTACCAGATACGGCGGATCCAGCCGGGTAACTCGCTTCAGCACAAAGGTGCCGTAGTTTCTCAGTGCATATTGCCCGCGATAAAGAGAGTAGGGAATTACGAAGCCGGAAATGACGAAGAAGACCTGGACTCCGAGCTGGCCGTAGTACCTTGCAGATTGCAGTAGCCCCGGATTAAGGATGCCGAGGAAATGATGAAAGACAACGGCGAGCGCGGCCATCCCGCGGAGGAAGTCCAGCACTACAATTCTCTTCTTGTCGTCAGCCATCGAGTTCAAAACCTTGCTAAATCGAATCTTGGAATGTCGCTTCGCAGGCAAAAATAGTCAAGTCAGCACCGGTTTCGCTCCAGAGGAGCGAGACGTTTATAGTCAACAACGGTCCTCCAGGATCTCGCTCCTTTAGGAGCGAAACTCGGCGGGAGCATTGGCCGAGACAGGCAACCGATTACGCTCCTACGGAGCTTGGAACAAAAGGAAGGCCCCCTGGCTATAAACATCTCGCCCCGCTGGGGCGAAGCAATCTCGGCGCACGATTCACGAAACCTCACGAATCACACGAAATAGCACGAACACCGCAGGCCTTAAACATTCTCAGTTGTCCGCGTCGAACCAAACAGCCGCCTCTTCAAAGGCCGCAGGAGCCTGTGCAGCCAAACCTTTTGCGTTAGCCAGCCATACGACAGCCACGCCAGATGCCGGAACAGGATTGGATAGAATACGCGCCTGTATTCCGCCGGGGCCAGATGCCGTTTCAGCAAACGGCGGACGGTCGGCATGTTCATGGCCGACCGCCGGTTGAACAGAAACCAGAACGCGCCCTTGAATGTACTAATCGTCGCTGCTTGGGGACGCGCGGGATTCGGCGTGTTCCAAACAACGGCCAGGGGGCTCAGGTAATACCTATACCCGGCCTTCATCGCGCGGTAATGAAAATCATGGTCCGCCCAGTAGTGCGGAAAGTTCGCGATGTCAACGAAGCCAACGTCGCGAAAGCTACTGGCAGGAAGGATCACGCCCTGGCCGCCCGGAGGATGCTTCAGCAATAGATCGGCCCCGGACAGCTCCGGACGCACCCACGTCTTAAAATCGGGATGCCATGGCGGCGGCTCGCCTCTCCATTCTTCTTCCGAACCCAACAGACGTATGCGGGCGCAAACAACGCTGCGCTCGCCATTTCGTTTCCAACTTTCTACGAGGTGACTGATAGTGTCCGGCTCAACCCGAACGTCGTCGTTAATCCACATCACCAAATCCGCGCCTTCGGCAAGGGCCTGCTTCGTGCCCAGATTTATTGCCCCGCTCCACCACAAGTTTCCGTCGCCGTGAATAATGGCAACGTCGGGAAACTCGGCGCGGCACTTCTCCGCTGTTCCATCCGCGCAGCCGTCCTCGACCAGCAGGACGTGCAGATTCCGGTAGTCGCTCTTCAGCAAAGCAGCCAGGGAAACTCGCGCTTCGTGCCAACGATCGTGTGTCGGCACCACAACTATCACGCGGGGATCGGCAGCGGGTGAAGCTAGGGTAGTCATCACCGCGGGGCCTCGAGCTCATCGACTGGCTTATAAAAAATCAGATCAGCCGATAATAGTTCCAAAGTTCGCGGGTGGCGCAAGGGCGAGATGAATCCGTCGAACAGAAAACCCAGCTCAGTCATGGCCGAATACAATTCGATAAAGGTTGGTTGACCCTGGTAGAGAGGGGCAAAGTTGCATTCCATCATCACGCGCTGGCAGCGCGCCAAAGTTTCGCGACCGCCCTCGATAACTGCCAACTCGTGTCCCTGAACATCCATCTTGGCGAATATGGGGGCCCGCAATTCCATCCGCTGCGCATACCTGTCGAGCCGGGTCATCTGGACCTGGATCCGCGCCTCAGTTTCAGTGTGCGGCCAGGCCTCCAGGTGTCGGGGCAGCATCTGTTGAAATGACGACGAATCCTGAAAGCGCGAGAGGTTGAATTCCTTTTGGCCCTCTTCATTACTCAAAGCCAACTGAATCGGTTTTAGTTGCGGATGCGTCTGGCTGAGAGTGGACAATTCCGCAAAGCACTGGGGAATAGGCTCGAATGAATAGATGACCGCGTTGGGAAAATCGCGTATGACTTCCGTCGCAAACTGGCCGTGACTTCCCCCGATGTCAATGACGGTGTTGGGATGGGGATGGCGCAGCTCAGCGGTGCTCGTAAATGGATCCGACTTCACCGGCGCCACGGCCGGCGCGCCATTCGCCTCTCGCAACCACTCGCGCAGACCCAGGCTTCTGTCCACAGTTCCCAGGATGGATCGGATTTGTTTGCGAACAGTCACTTCTGATTCTCTCTCCCTATGTCCGACAAACTTCAGTTTGTCGCGCCACTCACCATCGATTCGATGAAACGACAAACTGAAGTTTGTCGGACACTCTCTCAACGCACGAGTTGCCACACGCGTTCCGCCAGTTGTTCTTCGCGGCAATCTCCCAGTCCCCAGTTGGCGGAATTTTGATAGGGCAAGTTCTGACGATAGTCGAAGAATTCCCCATGCGAAGCGTTCCCCGCCGCCGACGAAGTAGTCTCGTGGAACAGATGGTAGTGAAATCCCATGTGCACCTGTTTTCCTCCGAGCTCGAGTAACTGGAACAGCCCGCGTCCATCGCAGCTGATCCGCTGGTCGGTTAACGATTCGTCATAGCCCCGCGCGCGGTGCCACAATTTCTTGTGGGCCAGGGTAAAGTCCCCGCTGCCGTATGCCAGGTCTTGTCGCCAGCCGAAGCGATACTCGATCAGGTTCTGAGGATCCCGCAGGTAATTCTGCGTAGGGAAACTCCCATCCCATTGCAATTCCTTGCGGCGAGTTACAAAGACCAGCTCTTCACCCATGATCCAGCGCATGCGCCTGACATTCTCATCCCAGAGGATGTCTGAATTCGTCGCGCAGATAAAGTCAGATTGTGCCCGCCGGATGCCGACATTCTTGGCAAAGTATTCCATCACCGGCATCCGCGCGTTGGTAGTAATTTGCTTGTGAATGGTGGGCGGCACGACATAGGCGCGCAACTGGGGATAGTCTTTCGTCAATGCCGGCGAAAACAATGGGCGATCCGGTAACGGGTTCCATTCGACGAAAATAACTTCGGTGCATAGCACCTTCGAGTTCCATTCGATCACGGCCCGGATGCGGGCTTCGTTATCAGGAACGAAATCATCATTGCGTCCGGCGAATACTGCGCAAACGCTGGGGCGGCGAAACCGAAAACTCAGCCCTTTCGAAAGCACTGCGGGCGTCGCATTCTTCAGCGTGTGGCGAATGCTGACGGCGTCGCGATGCAGCGTGACCCCACTGGAAACGAGCTTACCAAGTGCATTCCCGAGCGAAGGGGGCAGGACTTTCCGAAGCGCGCTGGGCATAGGTCACTTTCTGCGTACCGCTGCACTTTCAAATTAACGCTGAAAGCGTTCGCTAATTTCAGCCCAGGGTTGTGCTTTGGCAACCCTGGGAAGGAAGGCGACATTTCCAGAGGAAGCAAACCCTGAAAGGGTTGCGTCGCGGCAACCAGACCTGCGGCAACTCCTTCAGAGTTGCGACAAGGCCAACGGGATCTTAATCCCAGGGTTTCAAAGCAAACCCTGGGCTGGAATTAGCCAACGCCTTCGGCGTTCAACCTCCCCCGCGCGTGCTCCTGATCACCCGCCCGCCGATGCGGCGCCAGAGAGGACTGGAGGCAGTTGGCCCGGGCCCGGCCTCAGCGTAAGTCATAAGAGTGGGCACCAGATGACGGGGCACTGAGGCCACTCGGTCCTCGTTCGCCCGGTACTCGGTCTCAATCAGGTCGGTGTTCTTCGTTAAGGTGATGCCGATCACGTCAGCGGGTTGCTGAGCATCACAGAAAATACCGAAGCGGCGTTGCGGCCAGCGAAAATCAAATTCGCCGACGGGAACCAGTCCTGATTCCCACACCAGCTCCAGCGGACGATTAAGGTCCGAGCACATATTCACATCCATGGTGACGATGGCGCGGCCTCCCGGCTTTAACACTCGCGCAATCTCCTGGATGCCTCGCCGCCGCACGTCGGGCGGCACGTGCTCCATAACGCTAATCGAATAGACCCGATCCTGCGAATCTGTTTCCAGGGGGATGGCGTCCATATCGCCTTTGAGAAATCTGAGGCCGGTCCGCTGGACAAACTCTTCACTGACGCCGAAACCTTTGTATTTGATGCCCGCTTCAAAGACGTCGGGATCGACCCCCGTTACGTCGCAGCCGGCGTTATCTTTCAAGTAAACGGTAAACGGCGTCATGCCGCATCCAATGTCCGCCACCTTCATCCCCGGCTCCAGCTCAGCGGCCAAAATGGCATAGGGGTATTCCCAAAGCCGCGCCGCATAGAGCGCCGGCTGGTTCAGCATTCCCGCCGACCAGGGATAGCGCTGCTGGTTGAAATCCGTATGGTCGGACAACTTGAAGCTTACGTTCAGGTGGTCCAGCACTTTATTGATCGCGGTGAACTCCGGAGACATGACGTCTTCCAGCGTTGCAAATCTGCTATGTGGTCTCTGCATATTCATTAATCGTCTGGGGCTGAGTCCATTCCGAAGGTACCCGAACACAACTCTTCGCATCTTCCAGCCAAAGGGAAGTCATGGTTGCGTCGGAGTAAACCTCGAACGTCATGGCCTCGGGGATCCAGTCCAGATGCTTACTTTCACATCTCGCTCCGACGCCGAGAAAATAGAGGCCGGGACTCAAAACATTCTGATCAATCCGGCAATTGATGCGGTAGTTACCGGGCGAAAGAGCCTGGATACTGCCATAGTCCTGGCTGCTGCGGCATTCGAGAATTCGCACACTGTCAATCGATTGGACACTAATGCCGAGGGCGACCTCGGTCACCGGTTCGTTCACCCGAAACTCCAACTCAAATCTCAGTGGCTCTCCGGCGCGGACCAGGGGCAGGCCGGAACCATTGATGATTCTCAGCCGTTGCAGTCGCAGCGTATCGTCTACTGCTATCGGACGCGGCAGGATGTCGAGGTCAATCTCATTCGAAGAGTCCTGAATACTGTCTGTCAAATAACGGTCAACGGTTTGCCCGGTCTCGCCGTCCATGGTCTTCCGCCCCTGCTGCATCAGGATCGTGCGTGAGCAGAGACTGCGAATCGCACTCATGTTGTGACTGACAAAGAGCACGGTGCGTCCTTCTTTGGCCACCGCGCCCATCTTGCCTAAACACTTCTTCTGGAAAGCCGCGTCGCCAACCGCCAGCACTTCATCCACAATTAATATTTCCGGTTCCAGGTGGGCGGCAACGGCAAAGGCCAGCCGCAGGTACATGCCGCTGGAGTATCGCTTCACGGGGGTGTCGATAAACTTTTCGATTTCCGCAAAACTGATAATTTCGTCGAATTTCTTCTCGACCTCCTGGCGCGCCATGCCCAGGATTGAAGCATTGAGATAAACGTTTTCCCGCCCAGTCAGCTCCGGATGAAACCCGGTCCCGACTTCCAGCAAGCTGCCCACCCGTCCATAGAGCTCGATGCGTCCCCCGGTCGGCTCGGTAACGCGAGAGAGGATTTTAAGAAGGGTCGATTTGCCGGCGCCGTTACGGCCGATGATGCCCACGACTTCGCCCGGGTTAACGTTAAAGGAAACGTCCTGCAAGGCCCAGATACTGTTTTCATCACTCGCTGCTTCAGAGCGGCGCAACCGGCGGAAGGGCGCGCTCAGCCCGCTCATCACGGATTCGCGCAGCGTCCCATAGGCCACTTCGCGCACGCCGATGCGATATTGTTTACTCAGGTCGGTGACTTTTATTATCGGATTCACGGCTAAAAAGGATACTTCTCAGCTGAGCGCCTGAGCGGGGTAATAGCGAGAGGTCGCGGCGGTGTGATGATCCTATATTGACCCAGCACTTCCAATCCATTCAAAGGAAGTAGTCTAACGGCGTGAAACAGGGGCGTCAAGCGGGTGGCTTGTAGGGGCGGCACTCCGCGGCCGCCCCCTTCGGGAGATTATGGTCAGCGCACGAAGGGGGCGCCCACGGAGGGACGCCCCTACAAGTCACCCGCCGGTTGACAGTTGATCACTTACTTATTACTGTCCCACGTTTACCGACTATCCCACTGACCTGTGATTTCAACCACTAAGAAAAAAGTAGGACTGCCTTACCGGCCGCAGCTGGATGGATTGCGTACCTTCGCAGTGGGCGCGGTCTTGCTGCAACATTTCGTTGGCTTTGGAAATTTGCCCGGTGTCCTGGGACGTATGCCCTGGGGGAATTTCGGGGTCAAGCTCTTCTTCGTGCTCAGCGGCTTTTTGATTACGGGCATCCTCCTGCAGTCCCGCGATTCCGTAGACACCTCACACGTCAGCAAGTGGTTTGTAGCCCGCCAGTTTTATATCCGCCGCTTCCTGCGCATCTTTCCGCTCTACTACTTTGTGATTGCCGTTTGCGTCGCCATTAATCTGCATCCGGTCCGGGAGATTCTCTGGTGGCTGCTTACTTACACAGTGAATAACTACGCGGCGATGCAGGGCAAATGGATGGACTATTTTGCCCACCTCTGGAGCCTGGCGGTCGAAGAGCAGTTCTATATCGTGTGGCCGTGGTTCGTGTTGTTTGTGCGGCCCCGGCGGCTGGTTTTCGTCACGCTGGGGATGGTCGCGATCGGAATGGGATGGCGGGGTTTGGCTTACCTTCGGGGCAGCAACTTCATCGCCATCTATCACTTCACCTTCGCCTGTTTGGATACCCTCGGGTTGGGTTCGCTGCTGGCGCTGCTCCACCATTCTTCAATTTCTAAACAGAGCATTCAAAGATTCCTGACCAGATTGATATTGCCTGTGGGGATAGTGGGCGCTGGGGTGGTGTTTGTGCTGGGTGACACCGACATCGCCCAGATTCCCCAGGTAGTTCTGCTGGAGACTTTTGTGGGATTGATCTTTTGCTGGCTAGTGAGTGGAGCGATGGTCGGCTTCCGCGGCCCGGGCGGCGCGCTATTGGAATCGAGGCCCATGGTTTACTGCGGCAAAATTAGTTACGGAATCTATGTATACCAGGCCTTCGCGGCAACTCTGGTAAAGCGATTTTGCGACGGGATAGGTTTCCCCCTAGATCAACCAAGCTGGTTAAACCTGTTCCTGGTCGCCGCCGCCTCAGTTCTGATGGCCTCAGTGTCCTGGTACGTGCTGGAGAAACCCATTAACAATCTGAAGCGCTGGTTCAGCTATGGTCCAAAAAGAGTTTCGTGGGACGGGGAAATTCTCGCGCGGGCGGAGGGGCAAGAGTTGTCAGCAAAAGGGCTTGAGCTAAACCACAAAAAAGTTAGTGTTCTTTAGTGTGTTTAGTGTGATTTCGTAAACCGTATGATTCCGCTTCTTCAACACACGATTCACGGAATCCCACAAATTAAGGAATTAAGAGAAATCAACGCAGGGTGGCCCGTGCTCTAACATTCTGCGCCTTCGAGCGTTCAACCGCCCGCTACTGCAGGCGGTTCTGACAAGAGCGAGCTTTGGCGCTGTCTCTAGCTAATATTTCCCCAGCGCGCCTTGGCCGGCTCGACCGAGCCCTTAATCTTATTGGTCTCAGATTCTTGTCTGGCCAGCTCCAGATCGTGCTCCACCATTATGCGCACCAGTTCTTTGAACTTCACCCGCGGTTCCCACCCTAATAGGCGCTTGGCCTTTGAGCAGTCGCCAAGCAGGAGATCCACTTCGGCCGGCCGGTAGTATCGCGGATCGATCTCTACATACTTGTTCCAATCCAGTTCCAAAAATCCAAACGCTTCATCCAGCAGTTCGCGCACCGAATGAGTTTCACCCGTAGAGATCACGTAATCGTCAGGCTTCTCAGCCTGCAGCATTAGCCACATAGCTTCGACGTAATCCTTGGCGTAGCCCCAGTCGCGCTTGGCATCGAGATTTCCCAGATACAACTTTTCCTGCAGTCCCAGTTTGATCCTCGTGGCCGCGCGCGTAATCTTGCGGGTGATGAACGTTTCCCCGCGGCGTTCGCTTTCGTGATTGAACAAAATGCCGTTACAGGCAAACATCCCGTAAGACTCGCGATAGTTCACGGTGATGTGGTAGGCATAGGCCTTGGCGCAAGCGTAAGGCGAGCGCGGATAAAATGGCGTCAGCTCAGTCTGCGGTGTCTCCACCACCTTGCCGTACAACTCAGAAGACGAAGCCTGGTAGAACTTCGGTTGAATGCCGGTCTCGCGGATGGCTTCCAGCAGGCGCACAGTTCCCAACCCGCTGACCTCGCCGGTGTATTCTGGGATGTCAAAACTGACGCGCACGTGCGATTGGGCGCCGAGATTATAAATCTCGTCGGGCTCGGTTTTTCGCAGGATATTGTTCAGCGAACTGGAGTCGTTCAGATCTCCATAGAACATTCGTAAGCGCGTGTGGGGCTCGTGTGGATCCTGATAAAGGTGGTCGATGCGCTCCGTATTAAAGGACGAAGAGCGCCGCACAATGCCAAAAACTTCATAGCCTTTAGAGAGCAGCAGTTCAGCCAGGTAAGAGCCATCCTGGCCTGTGATTCCGGTAATAAGAGCGCGTTTAGCCGTCATGAATTACTTTCAGTTACTCCTTCGGATTGTGGAAAGGTAGTTGAGTACCTTAACCAAATCAAGCAGGCAGGGCAAGTCAGGCTGATCGGGGGTAGTGGGTCAGTTTGAAGTCTCATTAGTACCTGACTTCAGTCAGGTGTTTGTGGTCGAGCCTTGATGCTTAACCGTTTTCAACGGTTTCTCTCAGGTAAACCGTTAAAACGGTTCGCGGGATCCTGTCCCCCGCAATCACCGCACTGAAGTGCGGTGCTAATGAGATTTTCAAACTGACCCACCACCACTCTCAGGCCGCGACATGACTATGCGTCACCTCTTTTGCTATTATCGGCGCTTCGAAAACCACACAGGGTCAACACTAAAACTTATGGATGCTAACAATTCTGAATTCGGGTACCGCCGCGTGGTCGTAACCGGCGGGGCCGGATTTTTAGGACGCTTTGTCGTCGACAAGCTTAAAAGTTATCGAGACGTTGAGGTCTTCGTTCCCCGGAGCGAAGAGTACAACTTGATAGAAGGCGACCACGTGAAACGTTTGCTCGCCGACGTTCAGCCGGACCTCGTGATCCACCTCGCGGCCGTAGTTGGCGGGATCGGACACAATCAAAAAAATCCCGGCCGCTTCTTCTACGACAACATAATGATGGGGACGCAGCTGATTGAGCAGTCCAGGCTCAGCGGCGTGAAAAAGTTTGTGGCCATCGGCACTGTCTGTGCTTATCCAAAGTTCACCCCGGTGCCGTTCAAGGAAGATGATATCTGGAATGGCTATCCCGAAGAGACCAACGCGCCTTACGGTTTGGCAAAGAAAATGATGCTGGTCCAGACGCAGTCTTACCGCGAACAATACGGGTTCAACGGCATCTTCCTGCTGCCGGCGAATCTCTATGGTCCGGGCGATAACTTTGACCTGGAGACATCACACGTCATTCCCGCCCTCATTCGCAAATGCGTCGAGGCGCGCCGGAATGGCGCCGCGTCAATTGATGCCTGGGGCTCAGGGAACGTGTCGCGAGAATTTCTTTATGTCGAAGACTGCGCGGAAGGCGTGGTGCAGGCTGCAAAAACTTATGACGGCAGCGACGCGGTCAATCTCGGCAATGGGCGCGAGGTTGTGATTGGTGACCTGGTTAGGACTGTCGCCCATTTGTCGGGCTTCACCGGGACAATTAACTGGCAGGCAAGTAAACCCGATGGTCAGCCACGGCGACAATTGGATACTAGTCGGGCTTACGAACGCTTTGGTTTCCGCGCGCAAACTTCGCTTGAGGATGGATTGCGAAAGACCATTGATTGGTTCGAGGCGAGTTTGGATTCCGAAGCCCAAGCCGCGAAATAATTTGTAGAGCGGCCCTTCGTGGCCACCCCTTTTTCTGATTCCACAACCGTCTGGGCTTTGCACAAGAACGCCAATTTCGTGTTCTTTAGTGTTGCTTAGTGTGATTTCGTGAATCGTATGCCTACGATTCGTCAGCGCACGATTCACGAAATTCACCAAAAACACGAAGTGTCACGAAGCAAGGCAGGTCTTGGTGTTCTCGACCTTACACGGTCAGCGCGGAAGCTGCCGGTATCAAGCCGTAACGTTCGAACCACAGCGCCGACCGCCTCAAACCTTCCGCAAAGTCCACTGACGCCTTAAATCCCAGCACAGATTCCGCGCGGGCCGAGCTGAGCCTGGCTTCAGCGAGTTGCAGCGCGGTCCACAACTCATCAAAGTCAGCAGAACCTGCGTCGCCTCCTGCCGCGCCGCCACGCCTGAGGCTGGCCACCAGCGGGCTCAGCGCTGCTTTGTCGCGCAACGCAAGGTAGGCGCGGAACACTGTCGCCTGCATCGCCGGACTCTTAAAGACGAAGGCGCGAAACTGTTCACTCCGCAGCACCGGGCCGAGCGGGCGGATTGAGGCGCGCATCCATGCGCGTGCACTCAGCTTGCCGCGCACTACACCAGCGCGCGAGCGGCGAGGCGGGTCGGCGCCAGTCAATGCGGCGTGCGCGGCAATGTACTGCGGCCAGGGAACAGGCGAGCCATCGGTAATAAAGAGAGGCTGGCCAAATCCCTTTTGCGCCGCGAGCGCGTTGGTAATTGCTGCTACCAGATCATCCACGTAAATCAGGTTGCACCAACCACCGTCTTCGATAAGAGGCACGCGTCCGGCAGTCAGCAGTTCAATCAACTCGGCACTCCAACGCATGTATGGGCCATAGACGATGTGGGGACGCAGGATAATGCCTTGCAGGCCGCGCGCGCATTCGCGTTGCACGGCGCGTTCAGCCGCGGCTTTGCGATCGGCATATGGCTCGCCGGTCCTTACGATTTCCGCTTCCTCTTGTCGCGCTTCGATTCGCTGCGGCATGTTTATTCCATAGACAGCCGCGGAGCTGACGTGAACAAATCGTTGAATGCCCAGGAGGCGAGCTGTGGTTAACAGTTTGCGCGTTTCGTCGTCCGCGCGGTCGCCGAGCCCGAGATGAATGATTGCATCACAGTCTTTCGCAGCGCGGCGAATTGACTCGCCGTCGTTCAAATCGGCCTCAACGACTTCGACCGGAAACCGCATCAGGCGGGAAGCCGAACGATAACTGCGCACCATGCAACGTAGTTGCGACAGTTGACCGCGAGCGGCCCACATTTCAACGAGGCGCGAGCCGATAAGGCCCGCCGCGCCCGTGATCAGTATTTTCTGGTAAGGCCTGCTCGGTTCTGTGATCACTGCTGGCGAGTAGTTCTCAGCCCAGGGCTCGGAGAGCGGCCGCCGGTTGCGGTAGCACGACTCAATCAATGCCACCGTTTCAACTGCCGCCTCAATTGGCATGAGGGGGGTTTCAGTTCCGCGGATGGCGCCGAGAAAGTTTTGCAACTGCCTGACGAAGGGATCCAGGGCGGCGCTTTCCGCGGTGGTGACGAAACGTTCGTTGCCGTGTCCGAAGATGATGCTGATTTTGGCAGACTCGCGCGGGTCGGCTTCGATTGTGCCGCCGTCACACTCGATGCGGGCGTAGCTGGGCCAGCCGGTGGTGCGCGTCAGAAACAGCTCACCATCAACCTCGCCGTGTGGGGCGCGACAACGGACATGCGCGCGGGCGGTAGCTTCAACCCGGCCACGATTGTCGTCCTCATAATTCAGAATCTCTATCGGACCGAACCAGGCGGTCAGTTGGGCCAGCCAGTGAGGTCCCATGTCGATGAAGACACCGCCACCGGCACTCTCCGGATCAAAGGTCGCGCGGCTGAGTGGCCAGTTTCCCGCCGACTCGCGGATTTCAAAATGGCGCGGGAGGCCGACCACACCTTGTCGCAAGGCTGTGATAATCAGTTCGGTGGTGCCCTCCAGCCGGCGGGTTGGTACGCAGGCCAGGACGCGTCCCGTGGCAGTTGCCGTCGCCGCCATCTCCTCCGCATCCGCCAGAATTGATGCCAGCGGTTTCTGGCAGAGCACGTGCAGGCCCGCGCGCAGCAGGGTGATTGTGACCGGCGCATGAAAGGCATTGGGCACCGCGACGATGGCGGCATCGGCATATTCGGCGAGACGCGGAAGTTCCGTAACTATGGAAGCGGCAGGGAAGTAGGCACGGCGCATCACTTCGGCTTGGGCCGGGTCGGCATCAAAAAGGGCCAGGCACTTGACGCCAGCGGTCGCGAGGATGGCCTTGGCGTGAGCGTGCGCGATGGCGCCGCAGCCGACCAGGGCGATACGGAGTTCAGGCGGTGCAGGTTGAGTCGTCATGCCGGGAATGGGAGCTTTGCTTTCTTTACGAGCGTTGTTCCTAAGCTAAAGACCGTGCCGCGGTTCACGTACGTGGACCGCCAGCAAGCGCGAAAGCATGTATGTCTTGCACGTTTCTGACGAATTCAAATCTGAGATCCTCAGATTTCAGATCTCAAATCTCAAATTCGGAAACGAGAATCTCATCTGAGATCTGGATCCGACATTAGACGCCGAAGCCATCTGACAAGAAGCCGAGGCCGTCTGCTCCAGCGCGTATCGGACTCTCTCAACGTGGAATAGGCGGAACTTTGCCGGTCACCTGATCGACATGATAGCGCGCGTACTTCCACAGCATACGCCCGCGCGCTCCCGCATCCTTACGTCCCGTCAACAGTGCAACAACGCGCCACCGCGTACCCAGCACGGTCCAGTAAACAGCATTGGCCAGCCAGCCCACGCGCCACACAATCGGGTTCCGATGCCGGGCCGCGAAAATGTATTTGGCATCCAGATAGCGATGGGATTTGTCGTTGTTTTCATAGAGTTGATTGCTGCTCTGGTTGATCAAATGAATGATGGGCGCTCCCGCAACATATGCCACCCGCAACCCAGCCTGCCGCATGCGCCAGTACCATTCCACGTCTTCGCCATAGAGAAAAAACTCTGAGGGCAGCGGGCCGACCAGGTCAATGACTTCGCGGCGAACGGCGATGAAGGAATTACTCAGCCAATCAACTTCGCGCGTGTCCACGGCGTACCACAAGCGGGCGAGGCGGCTTTTTCGCCTCAGCAGCCACGCGCCGAACTTATCCAATCCCATGGCGAGCGATAAATCTCCCCAAAGCGATTGAAAGAACACGCCGCTGGGAAGGTGTTCCCCATTCGGCCCCAGGTGTTCGCCGCCGACAGCGGCAAACTCAGGATGCTCGTCCAGGTACTCCACCAGTCGCTGCACCGCACCCGGCAGCACGATCGTGTCGCTGTTCAAAAGACAAATGTATTGGCCTTCAGCATAGGGCAGCCCCAGATTGTTGCCGCGCGCGAAACCGAGGTTTTCCGTGCTGCGCACCAGGCAGATATCCGGATGGGCGGCGGCAATCGCATCAGCGCTGCCATCGCTCGACGCGTTATCGACGACTATGATTTGCGCCCGCAGTTCTCCCAGCGTTTCCTTTAGCGAGGCGATGCACTCGAGCGTGAGGTCGCGCGTGTTCCAATTGAGGATCACCACAGAGACTTTCGGGCGTGGCTGCCGTATGCCTGCGTTCTGCTCCGCCATCGCTTGCGGCCTCTGCTCCAGTGTTAGGGCCATCGGTTCATTACCCGTAAAAAGCGCGCGGCGCCAAACTACGCCGCCGCCGGATCAAAATCGGGATACTCATTGTCGCGCGCAATAATGGTCCGATCCGCTTCCGGCCAGGTGATGTTAAAGGCAGGATCATTCCAGCGAACGCCGCGCGCACTGTCCGGCGCGTAGGCTGCCGAAACCTGGTAAAAAACTTCGCTATCATCCAGCAGCGTTTGAAACCCGTGGGCAAAACCCTCCGGGACATAAAGCAGCAAACGATTTTCAGCGCTCAGCTCCACACCTTCCCATTGTTTGAACGTAGGCGAATCGACCCGAAGGTCAATGATTACGTCGTAGATCGAACCTCGGGTGCAACGAACCAGTTTGGTTTGCGCGTGTGGCGCTGCCTGGTAATGCATGCCGCGCACCGTCCCCGTCTTAACACTCAGCGACATGTTAGTTTCGACGAAGCGGGCGGTAAGGCCATGTGCCTCAAATTCAGTTTGCGACCAAATCCTGGAAAAAAAGCCGCGCTCGTCCCGAAATGTTTTGGGTTCAATAATGAAAGCGCCCGAAAGTTTCGTTTCATGAAAGATCATAAGACTGCAATCAACTCCAATGTTCTGGTTAAAGTCAGCGACCGAATTACAGGTGTATAGAGTACAAGCTTTAGCTTGCGTGTTTGGGAAACCGGCAACCTAAAGGTTGTACTCTGAACGTCTGGATTCGCGTGGACTTCGGTTTCGCGCCGACCGTAACTTTATCATTCAATCAAGCGGCAAGCGCGCCACGTCAGCTACTTCAGTTGCGGAGATCTTCGCTTCCGGTGGCGGGTCGCGCGTCAACAGTCCCCTGATGCCGCCCACCTGTACCCAAATCACATAGAGGCTGCCCGCGGAGGCCAGCGCCGCCAGCACCAGCGCAACCGGCGTTCGTACTCGCTCCAATCCGACGTAAGGCAGGAGACGAATCGCCGCCGCCATCAGCAGCAGAGTCATAAAGATTAACTGATTTTCTTTCGTCCAACGTAGTCCGATGCCGCGGCGCAGCAAGGCCCAACAAACCAACCCGTAGGTAAGCGTGCTGCAAAGAAATGCAACCCCGAGGCCTTCCAGCCCGAACCAACGAATACCTACGACACTGAACAACAGCAACGAACCGCCGCCCACCAGTTCCAGGCCAAAGAAGAGTTTGCTGCCACTACGCGCCAGAATCACAAATGACATCGTCCAGGCGGCAAACTTGAAGATGTCGCCGATCAACTGCCACTCCAGCAGCGTTACGGCAGGTGTGAACTGCGACGAATAGACCAGAGGAACCAGATAAGGCAGCACCGCGAGCATTCCGAGAATAATCGGCCCGGCGATCAGCAGGACCAGCCGGCACTGTTCGTTAATTAGTTTGTTGAGGACCTCCCCCTGATCGCCGACGGCCGACACGCGCGGATAATAATCCTGGGCCATCGCTGCTACCAGAAAGCCCAGATAGGTTACCGATACGGCAGTGGCTGCCCGGTAGAATCCGACGTCGTCCGTGCTCAGCGTGTGCAACACGAGCACCGGCAGCGCCAATTGCAGTCCGGTCCCTACCAGCATGCTGGCGGTGTAGGGCACGCCGAAGCGCAAGAGGGAGCCTGCTGCGATCCAGGTTTCATTGAAAGTGGGTTGCACGGCGGGAGCCGGTGTGCGTCGTCGCGCGTAGTAGTAAGAAACTCCCCAGGCAACCGCGCCCATGGCCAGCACCGCCCAGGGAATACCCTGAGCGCGCCATCGCCAGATGATTGTTACGCTTGCCGCCAGACCCAGCACGCTGGTCAGCATCTGCACGCGGGCAAGTTCGCTAACGCGATGATGCGCATTCAGGATGCTGGTCTGCACCGCAGAGGCAAGTGTCAGGAGCAATGTAGCCGCCACCAGCATGACGGCTCGCTGTTGGTTCTCGCTGCCCAGCATGACCCGGCTGAGAGGAGTCCGCATCAGAATCACGAAAAGGGCAAACGCCCCACCCGCGCTCCAGCACAGCAGCCAGGCGCCGCTGCGCAGCGCAGCCAACTCTCGGGTGTCTTCGGTAGCCAGGGCCCGCGCACCGGCGCGCACCAACCCGACGCCTGCACCGAGGCCGGCAATCATTGCGCTGAGCCCCAACAGGCTTTGGAGCAGGCCCATGAGGCCCATTCCACCCGGGCCGAGCAAAACGGCGGAGACCTTTGCCGACACCAGGCCAGCCAGGATGCTGATCACGGAAGCGCTGCTCAAGACAGCCGTGGCTCTGAAAATGGACTTCATACGGTGCTGTTAGCTAGTTCTCTGCCGGCGGGTGCGTTTGATGACATTCAAGCCCTTCCTAATAATTCTTCTGGGAAACGCGCGAAGTCCACCCCCGCTGCTCTTCATTTGATGTTCCTGACTCGGATGCAGGCCCACCTCACTGTCTTCAGTCCAAACAGGAGCCGGGACGCCATTCACGGTGGGCGTGGAGAGAAGTGCCTGAGGGTCACCCTTAATTGCCACCAGCGTATCCCGATCGACCCATTGACCCAAAGGAACCGGATACTGGCAGGTATAGACGGAGGTAAAGCCGCTGGCCGCGAGAAGATTAAAAAGAGAGGGCCGCGTCAGCCAGAAGCTGTGTTCATTATCGAGCGAAGCCCAAAGCGCCTTTAGCCTCGCTTCCGGGGACGCGTTGTCATCGTGTTCCCGAAAACTCCAACCGTGATACTCACGGCCTTTGTAAGTATGCGTCTGGTTGGGGACCAATCCCACATGCGTGTCAATGATTGCAACTCTGGTGCAGACATCGGACATCCGTTCGACAAAATGGAATACATCCGGAGCATCGAGGTGATAGAGGATCCCCAGGCATAGGACGACGTCAAAATGTCCGTACTTTTCGACGCTCAGGTTTCTCACGTCATCCTGAGTTAACGTGAGGTTATCAAGCGCCAGGACCTTTTTTGCAAAGCGCGCCTTCTCGATACTTGCTTCGCGGCCTTCGATGCCAACAACCTGGGCGCCGTGGCGAGCCAGTTCGATTCCATACAAGCCCTCTAAACATGCCAGATCGAGGGCGCGCAGTTGTGAGAGTGGTTGTTTCGTAATATCTGAAACGATTTGCACAATTCGCCGCAGGTGCGTGCCATGGCCCACGAGTTGATCGGCGAATTTGGGATGAGTCTGATCGTAAGTGTAGACATCTTCACCGAGATAGAGATTATGCGCACTCCAATCGCCGAATTGCTGCACAATGTCGGCCCGGGCTTGCTTGAGTTCTTTGCTATTCAAGACTGATTCCTATTCTGTGTGCGTTGTTTGGTTTCGAACAAAAGCTTCTATTTCTTTTTCTGATTATAGCAACCCCGGCGGCGCGGCAGGCTCGGTCTAGCCGCGTTGTTCAGGAGCACCGGCTTTAGTCGCAGGGCCTCGGACCAAAAGTCTCTTCATTAGACCGCTCACGTGGACTAAGGGAAGGCGACTTCTTGAACAAAGCCGTTAACTTTCTATCGAACGAAAACAACCGCCCCACCCGTTAGTACTCTAAACGCCTCGAAACCGGCTTAGCATGTTGTTAATGCGCGAACCGAGCAGTGCCTGAAGGTGAACACCGAACAGTGCGCGATCGCGCCAGGCCTGTCCATCGCTCAGCAACGAACCGAGTACTGTGCGTCGCCCCTCCCAGTACGCAGCCAGGCGATAGTACTTCTCAGCTACGGGACTGAACGCCGGGCCGCTAACCCCGCGCGATACGCTCTCCATGAAATGCCGATCCAGACCTGCGGGCAAGTGGGCCATCACCCAACCGGCGAACTCAATCTGAGCGGGGCGCTCGTGCATCAGCGACAGATACCGGTGGCCATACTTCAGCCAGCGAAGAAAATATGGCGCGTCACCAACCAGAAGGGGGTCAGTCGTAAAGGCCTGGATCAAATGCTGAGCTGCCTGTTCGTCCTCCTGCACCGCGTAAGAAAAGAAGGCCAATTGGAGATCAAGCAGGGCCTGCGTGCGCGGTCGGGCCAATCCGCCGCCGATTGCTTCAGCTTCACGCCGCAGTTTTAGCATGACCTCGCGGGCCCGGTGCATGTTGACCTCGCCTTTTACCCCCACGCTAGTGTTGTAACTGTGCACTCGATAACCGACGCGAGTCTGCGGCAGGAACGCGACGGGATTGCGAGCAGCCATGCGCACCCAGAAATCCCAGTCGCTGTAAACCAGAGTTTCGTCATGAGGTTCGATCGTGGCCACCGCCGCCCGGCGCATTAACACAGTCATGCCGGGAACCACGTTACCCAGGATCAAACGCTCCACCGGATCAGTTGCGCGCGTGATGTCCTCGCCGAAGAGCGCGAATTCGGGCCGGCCGCGCCCGTGTTCATCGATGTAGTAAGCGTAACCATACACCCATCCGATTTGTGGATGTTGTTCCATGAACTCCACCTGCTCAGCGACCTTCATCGGGTGTAAGAGATCATCGGAAGGAACGCCGATCCAATAGACGCCCGCCGCCTCGGCAAAGCAGCGATTGACGGTGGCCGAGATGCCCCGGTTCTCCCCGCCCGGATGTGTCAGCACCCGCACGAGGGCGGGATGACGCGCGGCGTAGGCTGCGGCGATCTCCAGGCTGCCATCTGTCGAGCCGTCATCAACAATAATTATTTCAACGTTCGGGTAAGTCTGGGCCAGCACGCTGTCGATGGTCGCGGGCAGGAAACGCGCGTGATTGTACGAGGGGATGGTAATGCTTACTTTAGGAGGCGCGGCCATGAAAAGGTTTTGCGGAGCGATCCGTCACTCAAGGCGCGAACGCAGCTAACTGGGTGACGACGTGCTGTGCCTCATGCGCCGCCACATGCGGGCCCATCGGCAGGCTGAGTATGCTTTGGGCCATCTGCTCGGAACGGGGAAAACGACCGTGCGAAAACCCGAGTTCGGCATAGGCCTTTTGCAGGTGCGGCGGCAAAGGGTAGTGAATGAGTGTTCCAACTCCGCCATCATCCAGAAACTGTTGCAAGCGGTCGCGTTCGGGATGACTGACAACGAAGAGATGCCAAACCGGATCGACTTCCCGTGGCACGAAGGGAAGAGTTAAGTCTGGAATTCCTTCCAGGGTTTGCAGGTAGAATGCGGCGAGACTTTTTCGCCGCGCATTCCACTCTTCCAACCGGTTCAATTTCACGCGCAGCGCTGCCGCCTGCATTTCATCGAGCCGGGAGTTGAAGCCTTTCACTTCGTTAAAGTACTTTGCCTGCGAACCGTAGTTGCGGAGGGTGCGCAGGCGTTGAGCCAGATCGTCATTATTGGTGACAATGGCGCCTCCGTCCCCCAATGCTCCCAGATTCTTGCCGGGGTAAAAGCTGAACCCCGCGGCGTCCGCCAGACCGCCAACTCTCTTTCCCTTGTAACGGGCGCCGTGGGCCTGGGCCGCGTCTTCAATTACCGCCACACCGTACTTGCCGGCCAGATCGTTAATCGGATCCATGTCGGCCGGCTGGCCGTACAAGTGGACGGCAATAATCGCTCGCGTCCGGGGCGTGATTGCTTCCTCAATCAGCACGGGGTCGAGATTATAAGTTTTGGCGTCAGGCTCGACCGGAATCGGCGTGGCGCCGGCGTACGAAACAGCCAGCCAGGTGGCAATGTAGGTGTTGGTGGGAACGATCACTTCATCGCCAGGGCCGATGTCCATCGCGCGTAGGATCAAGTGCAGAGCGTCCAACCCATTGGCGACACCGATGCAGTGCGCGGCTTCACAATAGGCCGCGAACTCCGACTCGAAGGCCGCAACCTCCGGCCCGAGAATGTAATGTCCGGACGCCATGACGCGCCTGGCCGCAGCGTCAAGTTCGGACTGCAGCTCGTCGTAGGTGGCCGAGACACTCAGGAAGGGAACTCTAATCTGGCTTTCGGAAGTCACTGTGGTTTTGTTGCCGCCTTCTTAAACTCGTCGTAGTCACGATAGTAATCCGACTCCTGATAATGATCCGAAGCCAGAGACACGCACACTGAGCCGGAGGAGAAATTATCGATATCCCGCCAGATCATTTGGGGAATGTAGAGACCAATGTACGGACGATTCAAGTGATACTTCGCTCGCGAGGCACCATCATCGAGCTCGATGTCGAAGCTGCCCGACATCGCGATAATTAGCTGTTGCAAAGACCTGTGCGCGTGGCCGGCGCGGTTGGCGCCACCGGGCACATCGTAGAGATAGTAAACGCGCTTGATTTCGAACGGCACGTCGGCTCCGGCTTCAATAGAAGTCAGATTCCCTCGCCGATCGGCGATTTTCTTCAACTCAATAATCTTACAATCTTGCAGGCCCATTAGTCTTCGCCGAAGTTCAGCTCGTAAAAGTCGTGCACCACGGCGCGAGCGCCGAAGCTTTGCTTGTTCTCGATCAAGCCTACGTTCAGATGCCGGCCTTCGTCTTCCGTGGAGATACCAAAGTCGAAGTACTTCTTCTGCGGATAATACCCGTTAATCAGGTGGTCCATGATTAAATCCAGGGCGCCGGTCTGCTTGCCTTCGTCGGTGGCCGCAATGTACTGGGCATGGGCCACGTTCGTGCTCTCATAGATCACCACACCGGCTACGACCTGATCGTTCCGCAGGGCGGTAAAGAGTTTGATGTTATCAGCGAAACGCCCGGCCAGCATCTCCATCTCGGCAGCGGTGTGAACGGGCCTTGAATCGTACTTGGTATTCAGCACGTGTTCTTCGATGGCCATGAACGAGGCGAAGTCATTGCTGCGCCGGACTTCCAGACCGTGCTTCTGGGCCTGCTTGATCTCGTACTTGCGGCCCTTACTGAACGTCAGTCGCTCGCTCATGGCAATGGTCGAAGACACGTCCCGGCGCATCAACCGGGCTCCGTGTCGATACAGGGCGTACAGATCTTCTTCAGCGGGAATCAGATGATAGATATGCGGGATGGCCTTGTAAACGAGGCACTTGATTCCCACCAACCGGGCGTACTCCCTTAGTGAATCAAAGATCTGCATCATGAGCGGAGTCTTCATGTGCCGGTCGGAGATCATGCCGCCAAATGTGAGACCGGCATGGCTGGTCAGCGTCGAGTCGCGCAGTGACGCAGGCATTACGGCCGCGATGCTCTCCGGTTCCCGGGAGAAGATCAATGAGAAATCCTCGAACCGGTCGGCGTGATAATCCATGTAATCGCGCTGGAAGAGAAAAGTCCCGTTCTTTGATTGCGCGACGAAGTTGTCCCAGACAGACTTTTGCTCCGGCTGGTACTTCGCTATGTTTATCTCTGGAGTCATCTGCGCTCAGTTGTTATTTTCCTGGAACCGCGGTGGGATCGCGTAGCAAATCACATCCATACCGTCTTCACCCTGGGTGCGCAAGAAAAAGCGATAGCCAGGATCCAGCGACTTAACGTAAAGAGGTAGCTGCCACAGATCATCTGGCCGGTGATAGACGCTGATCGCCAGCAGCGGCCGAGCTTGCCGGAGCAGCTGCTCAGCGCCTTTCAATGCTTCCCACTCCGCGCCTTCCACATCGAATTTCAAAAAGACGGGAGCGCCGTTGGCCGCGACAGTTTCCTGTAGCGCTACGACATCAACCAACGCGGCGCCGCCCGCGCTGAAAGACGCGCTCATGTTGCCGGTGGCATTGAAGGATATCTGACTGCGAGTTGCGCCCACGCCCGCATTGTAAAGACTCACCCTGCCTGCCTGTTGCGGGTCCAGACCATCAACATAATCCTGCAACTTGCGGAAGTTTCCTTCATCCGGCTCGAACGCGTGGATGCTCCCAAACTGTCCCTGCTGGTGCGCCAAAAACGTCCGAATGGTATCACCGTCGTAAGCTCCGCAGTCCACGAACACCGTATTGTCAGGCAGGCGCGTCAGGATGTCAGGCGGGAAGTAATCATCGCGCGAATTCTGCGGCAGCGCTTCGTAATCAAGATTCAGCCGAAAGCGAAGGTGCGCTACGAACTGACGCCGGGATTCCTCATCTTCCCAAAGTTCAAAGGCGCGGCGAATGTCATCTGCCTTCGCCAGCACGTCTTGCGGTAGCTCGAACTGATAGTAAGGCAAAAAACTTTCCGGGAAAGTCCACGCGAGATCGAGGAAAGAAATCGTCCTGGCCGCGGGCAATTTCCCCAGACGTTTTTGCGCGTCCAAAAAACAAAGCATTGGGTTCAGAATTGTTACTACAAAAACTGGCGCACGATATTTCGTCACGATTTCGGCCGGTGTCATTATCGGCAACTCATCAAGAACCTGCCCCTGCTTCTCCGGTGTGTCATCAGCGAAGGCCACAGGCTCAATCCCGGCCTGACGTAATCTCTTAAGCACCTCGCGGCCCAGCATGCCGGCGCCGTAAAGCACGAGTTGATGATGATCTCGATCAAACCATTCCAATTGTCGCGCAGCTCTAGTTGCGGCCGCGCGTGGCTCTTCCGCCAGCAAGGTTTCCAAGTTGAGTTCGATGTTGGATTGTGCCATTAGCTCCGTGATCGGGGGATGGGAAATAGTTCCGTGAAATCCAGGTGTTCCGAGTTCAACCTTTAGGTTGCCGCTTTCCAAAAACGCAAGCTAAAGCTTGTACTCTATACACCTGTACTTCGCCGCCGTTACTCCGTGGTGCCGGTTACGCCGGAGGTCGCTAGCTGCAATTTGTTTTCCCGCCACTGCCTGACGCTCTCGCCCGTTTCCGCCTCATACCCCAGAAACTTTCTCAGGAACGGATCGTCGCTGAACTTTCCCTGCAACATTCGGGGCAGGCTGATCTGTTGCCGGATCAGCGGCAACGTATAGATGTGGTTGACCGCCCGGCGCAACTGTCCCGAAGTGTTGTGTCCACTGCGATGAAAAACCATCGAGTCGAAAATAAGTATCGAGCCTGGCGGGGCGCTAATGCTCTGCTGATGCCGCGACACGTATTCGGCTGAAGGAAAAGCCTCGCTCTTATGAGATGCGGGAAGCAAATAAGTGCCTCCGGTTTCTTCACTAAACCGGTCGATGCAAATCAAAGCACTGATCGCGAGGGGCCGGGAGCTGACAAAGTGTTGATAGTTAAGATCGCGATGCCAGGTAACCTGGTAATGCTCGTCAGCCGGATTGTTGACGATGCCATTCTGCGACATCAGGATGAAGTATTCACCCAGCAGCCGGGTGGTAATCGAAACGATGCGCGGGTGCGCGGCCAGCCCCACGAAGTAATCGTCATAGCCGGCCAGGCAGCGGCTGATGTTCGCGTCATTAATCAGCTTTAAGTTTTCTTCGCCGCCGAGCTCCGCCACCTGCAGCCCATAAATGCGATCGATCTTCTCGCGAATCAGCTGCAGCTCGTCATCGCTAAGCCCGCTCTCGACGATGGTGTAGCCGATATTACGGATCTCTTCGACGTGACTGTCGTCCGCAGTCTGGTTTTGATGGGCCTCACGCACGGCGTGAGTTTTTAACGGCTGCACCATGAGATTCCTTCAGTATCCGCGATGCCCTGTAACGCAAACTTTAGTTTGCGAAAGATTAAGACCATTCAAAAGCCGCAAACTAAACTTTGCGTTACAAGATCTAAGATCTGCTTTCGAGACTACCAGTGTTCCAACTCCGCATAGCCGAATCCGCTCTCGCCCAGGTTGTTCCCGTTGTAGAACATATAAACCTTGTCTTTGTGACGCACAATGCTGGCGTAAGCGATCATCTGCGAATCCCAGCCCCTGTCGGAAACGTCGATCCCGGCCTGATCGTCTTTTCGGATCCAGTTCAACCCGTCCACTGATTCGGCGTAACCGATGCGATATCCCTTTGAGCGGGTCCGAACCGAATAAAACATTTTATGGAGGCCGCCATCTTCAATCACAAAAGGCTTTCCAAATGCGTGCTCGTCATCGTTCTCATAGTCGATACACACTCTGCCCGCCGGCGGCCAATTGATGCCATCTTCCGACTCCAAATACTTGATGTTGTACATGGGCAGCGGCTTGTCGTTGACCACCGTCCACTCGCTGCCCCCCACGTACCACATTTGAAATTTATTATCGCGGCGGCGCACGAATGCGGACGTTCGATTCAACATCTCCGCATCGCTGCGGTCGGTGACGGGCACCTGCAGCCGGCGTTTAAAACTATGGCCACCGTCTTCGCTGATCGCGAGGCCTTCAAATTGATAGTAGCGAACCTTCATTCCCAGTTGATAACCGACATAGTAGAGGTAGAGTTGGCCTTCAACTTCGACTATGGAAGTCGGCAGGATTCCGTTTTCGTCAAAAGCCCCGGGGACGCCGATGTCCAGCACCGGTTCGTCTGAAACTCCCACCACTTCCGCCGGATTGTCGGCGCTGATGTCCACAAAACCGATGCGGCCGACGATATTTTCGTCGCAGAAGGCGACGTACATGCGAATTACTTCGTCGCTAATGAAATATGGCGTCGGCGGAAAAGCATACTTTTTCGCCCACCATTTACTCCCGTCGGGGACGTAAATTCGACCTTTCTTGTTCCACTTCACGATTTACTCTTTGACTCCAAATGCGGTGTGGCTGTCCTTTGGCAGGGCCTTGGCTGGGTTGCCGACGTAAACTTTTCGCTCTTCGGTATTCTTGTGGACGACGGCGCCCATTCCGATCAGGCAATCCTTTGCGACCGTCAGATTATTGGCCAGCGAGCTGTTCACACCCAGAAAACAATTCTCGCCGACATCGCAATAGCCGGAAACCACAACGTGCGATGAGATGAAGCAATTGTCCCTGATGATCGACTGATGACCGATATGGTTGCCGCTCCAGAGGACCACGTTGTTGCCAATCTTCACCGCGTACTGGACCACGTTGTTTTCCATGATCATGCAGTTTTCGCCAATCTCGACGTTGCGCCAGACAAAAGCCCGCGAGCTAACGTACGAAACACAATCGTAGCCCTTCTGTTTCGCCCCCTGATAAAGTCGCGCGCGCACTCTATTCAACTGCGTGTAAGAAATGGCCGCGAACGCTTTGAATTCCGCCGGCGGATAAAACTGCTCCACCTCTTCAAAAGGGACCACGGGAAGATCGAACAAGCGGTCGCGCTTTGCATACTTGCGCTCGACGGAAAAGGCCACCACCTCATGAGGAGAATCGTGGGTGAAGTATTCATAGGCCAGTTCGGCGGTTTCGCCATCACCAATGATTACCAGCTTGGGCATTTTGATATCGAAAAAGTTCGGAGGACAGGCAGGAATGCCTGTTCTACCTTAGCTCTTGGTCGTATAGGTCGCGAGCAGACTTACGCCGAAAGGAAGTGGTGCGCGATCGATTAGAAAGCGCTCGGAACTAAAGACCACTGCCAGAATCTCATTCAGCGGTCCGGGTTTACTGTCATCAAAATCACTGCGGGGCTGCTGAGCTTTCTTCAGCAAACGGCGCGACCAACGCAGCCCGGCGGCCAGCGGAAACAACAGCGTATTGAAATAGGTAATCCGGTAATCGCTCAGCCCTCCGGCATCAAACAGCCGCCGCAGCGATCGCTTCGTATAGCGGCGCCGGTGCTCGCTAATTAGATCCTGGCCGCCCCAGATGCTGGGCAATGCGGGAACTGTGATTAGCAGGAGCCCTCCGGGCTTAACCAGGCGCGAAACTTCTTTCAAACCCTGGCCATCGTCGTCGAGGTGCTCAAGTACGTCGAGGGCCAGCACCGCATCAAACGAATGATCTTTGAGCGGGGCGGTTTCCAGCGAACCTACGACAAATTGAATCCCTTCTGACGAGCGCGCGTGCAGCGGCTCAACATCCAGGCCAACAACCTTGCCGCCGGCGTTGGTGTACTGGGTTAGCCATTGCAGACCTTCGGCGGGCCCACAACCAACCGACAGGATCCGTTTCGGCGACGAGCCGTTTAGCCGGCGGCTGAGGATCGACTCCAGTACCCGCTGGCGTCCGCGGAACCACCAGTGCCAGTCTTCCAGCTCGCCATAACCTTTTGCAAAATCCTTTTTCATACTACTCGGTAAATCCGGTGCGCGAGCTGATCAAATACAGTGGCCGGCCCCGCACTTCGTCATAAACGCGTCCCAGATATTCGCCAATAACTCCCAACATAATCATCTGCACGCCACCAATGAAAAGAATCAACGCACTGGTTGAAGCCCAGCCCTGAGGAACGTGAGGCTTGGTGATACGAATCAGCATTACCCAGATCGTCATCAGGAACCCGGCCGAGGCCGACAGAATGCCGAACCATGCAGCCAGCCGCAGCGGAAAGGAGGAAAAGCCCACGTAGCCTGACAGCGCGAGTTGCACCAGCTTCCGCATGCTGTACTTCGGCTCGCCCGCATTTCTTGCTTCGCGTTCGTATTCAACGCCAATCTGCTTAAAGCCCACCCAACTCCTCAAGCCCCGCAAAAACCTGTTCCGCTCAGGCAGGGCCGTCAGCGTTGCTACCACGCGGTGGTCCAGCAAACAGAAATCCCCGGCGTCCAGGGGGGTCTCAATGTTCGCAACAAATTTCATGCTGCGATAGAAGACACTGTAGGCAGTCCGCTTCCAGATCGATTCCTTGCGACGGCGCCGGATAGCGTAGACAACCTGATAGCCTTCACGCCATCTATCAACAAACGTCCTTAAGACCTCAGGCGGATCCTGCAGGTCCGAGTCCATCAACACCACTGCCTCTCCGCGCGAGCTGTCGAGACCGGCTTGCAAGGCCGCCTGGTGCCCAAAGTTGCGGGAAAAGTGAATCACCTTGTAGCGTCCGTCGCGCGCATTGATGGCATCCAGCATTTCGCTGGAGCCATCGCGACTGCCGTCATCCACAAACAAAACTTCGAACGCGCCACCGGAAACTTCCTCGATGACCGGGTGCAATCTGGTCTCCAGCACTTCGAGATTCTCCCGTTCGTTGTAAACGGGAAAAACGACTGAAACTAAGGGGCGCATGTTCGTCTCAGTTGGCGCTATCAAGCTTGTGGGTTTGGGATGGCCGGGCCAGATAGTTTACTCCCATCCCTAACAAATCCCATTTCATCAAAAACCACAAAAGGATGGCGGTCAACAAAACAATCCCGCCCTGGATCAGGTACATCTGATGTGACATCCACGGCCCGGAACTCATGAAGTAGTGTTGCAGGGGGAAATTAAGCAGACTGTCCATCGTTTCATCATCCACCTGCGGTCCGGTATTGAAGGTGTACCACATTTTCGAGTAAAAGAGGCAAAGCAAGACCCACACCGGCAAGCTGCGGAATTTCAACCCGGCGCGATCCAGCATGCACACAAGAATTATGAAAAAAGTACTGACAATATTTATCTGGTAGCGGGATTGCGCATTAATGCTGAGGAGGAAGTTCAAGATCAGAGCCATTCGCATTCCTGGGCCGAAACGGGCCAGCGCCTCGCAGAACGGCCTCCAGAACAACACCAGCAGCAGAATAGCCGGGCCATAGTAAACGGCGTGAGCTACCAGAAAAATCACCGGCTCAGTCAGGGCGACCAAAAGACTGTGAATAAGAAAACTCTTAAAGGGCCAACCTCCCGCTTCACCGTTGGCCATGAAATGGATCGCCAACTTCAGGGCCAACATTAACGCGATAACAATCGCTACCCTCGGTTTCCATAGTTTCCCGAAGATCATTTTGAAGTTGAACAGGTCTGCGTCTGCCAGCAGGCGGCGAAGTCCGAAGAAGAGATAGACCATCACCGCGGCCAGGCTCAGGTACATAAGAGCGAAGTCAATCCTCAGCGCCCGCCCCAGGAAATATAAGTACATGGCGAGCTTGGCCGGCCGCAGTAAAAAACCGTAGAGGAGCAGCGTGATGAAACAGACGGCGGCCGCGATGAACGTGGCTAGCCGCAGGCTGCGCGTTTGCGGCGCCTCACTCTCCGTGCCGGATGTCTTCTCAAAGGGAAAGATGAATAGAAGTGCCGCCATGTAAGGCACCGTCGGCCAGGTGAAGGCTCCGGCGATCATCACCAGCAACAGGCCCCATGCTTTGTTGCTAACAAAAAAGTAGAACGTCAGCAGTCCGAGCGTGAAGGCGGTCGTGTCGGTCAGGGTCGAATGGTAAAAGTTGTTCTTCAGAATCGCGTAGTTAAGAAATAGGAAAGCGAAGCCCAGCCACTTTCCCTGACTGCGTAAACTTAGCCGGTCCGCGATACGGCCCCAGAGATAAACCGAGAAGAGGACCAGGATGAAGTTATAGGCATCAAACCCGCGCAGGATGTTTTGATCTGACAGCGGCGCTCGAAGCGCTCGCAACCCGTAGTGCACGATCGCGCTGGGAAGGATTCGCTGCACATAGTATTCCGGGACGCCGTGGACGAAGATGCTGCCATAAAAATCTCTTACCCAACCGGCATACCAGAGACCGTCCCAACCAAACCCCCCGTTCACTGTCAGCCGCTCAGCCCAAAGGATATTCGCCGCTCCGATCAGCGCCATGAGGAGCAGCATCAGAGTGTTAGTCCGCCTCAAAATCAGGCTTGGCTCGGCCTTCAGGGTTGGAGTCAATTGCGTGTTGCCGGCGGCTAACTGGAGTAAGGCCGGCCCAGGGATTCAGATTGAAAGTGCACCGTAGTTTAGGAGACAGGATTTAGCGTCGTCAATAGTTACTTTGCAGGTTCCGACGCGAGCGTGTGCCGGGAGCGCACGATGAGGTCGTAGATTCTCTGTTCGAACAAGCTCCGTGGCTGGAAGTGCGGCTGAAACACTCCCTTCAGCAGGCGCAGGAACCGGCTTGGCGATCGCAGGTAACTAAGGACGTAGAAGATCACCATGCCCATGACGCGGTAAAACAGAAGCTCCCGGCCGGGCACGTGGCGGCAAAAAGTCTTGGTCACGGTGAAGTCAAACTGGGTCATCAGGGTGGCGAAATAGTCGTCATCGATCCTCGCGCCGAATACTTCATCGCGCTGCAGCTCGGCAAAGAGCTCAGAGCCTGGATAAGGCGAAAAGGCCGAGATGTTGCAGTCGTCGACTTTCTTGCACGCCAGTTTCCAGGCAAACGTCAAAGTGTGGAAAATGTCTGCCCGAGTTTCAAAGGGAAAGCCGATGATGAAATTCAACTTGGAAGTGATTCCATTCCCGACGGCCGCCGCGATGGAAACCTCGAGGTTCTTCAGGTTGACACGCTTCTTGATCATGTCGAGCGTCCGTTGCGAACCACTTTCGGGAGCGTAAACGAGAAATTCGCAGCCGGTCCGGGCCAGGCCTTTGATAACTTCGTCGTCCAAACTCTCTGAGCGAGTTCCGGAAGGGAGCTGCCAACTGATTCGAATATCGCGACGCTCCAGCTCTGTAATGAACTCGAGGATCCACTCGCGCTTTACGATCGCCGTCAGATCGTAAAAATCGACGCTGTTGATTCCGTAGTTGTCCCGATGGGCGACGATTTCGTCAATCACGTCGGAGACGGGACGCAGCACGTAACGCGTGGTCCACATCGAAGGGCTGGAGCAGAAAGTGCATTGATACGGACAGCCTCTGGTGGCCAGCATCGCGATGTTGCGCCCATGGCTGATGCCCATCGTAAAGTTCGGTTGAAAGTAAGGTTCGACGTCGATCAGGTGCCACGCCGGCCACGGCATCTTGCGGATGTCGGCAACGCGGGGAGCCAGGGCGCTCTCAACAAACTGGTCGTCCTTCAAATAAACGACGCCGTTAACACCCTCCGCCGTTTCTCCTGAACGCAGCCGGTGCACTAACTCCATCAGCGCGAGCTCACCCTCGCCGCGCACCAGATAATCAATCGCCGGACAGTCGCGCAAAGTGTATTCCGACATCGCCGTCGGATGTTCCCCGCCCACGATGATCGTGGCGTGGGGAAAAGCCCGCCGAATTCTGTTGATGTAATTCCGTACCTGGGGCCATTCCTGGGAAAACATGATCGAGACACCGATGATGTCCGTTTCCGGATCGATCATGGCGATCGATTTTTCCTCGTCCAGGCCCTGGACCTTGTATGGCCCATCCGGCGACAGGAAGATGTTGTCGGCATCGAGGCCGGGGCAGTCAATAATTTTGACCGGGTAGTTCGACTTTTCCAGAACTGCCCCGAGATAGGCCAGGCCAAGGGGCATGGTCAGCGGCGTGCTGTAGGAATTCTTTGAGAAGTAGATCGGCGGCGCAATCAGCGTGACCACGCGGCGGCCTTCGACGTCAGGATTGGCGAACAGCGAAAACGCGTCGCCAATCTCCAGCTTACTGGAGGCGCGACCGTAGGATATGTTCCGGGGTGGAATGTAAGTCGACGGCGACGGCAGTTCTGTGACCATCTGCAACAGTCCTTAGATTAAGTGACGTCTTGGGATTTCAGACTAATGTGGCCTTGATCCATAGTCAAGTTGGTGACGGTCTTGGGGTTGAGTGAGCAGGCCCAGAGGTCAGGCCTAGACGATGTCCGCAAACGTCTTTTCCATCCGGCGAAAGGAATACGAGGCGTAGACCAGCAAAACCACCGTAATCAAGGCCGAGATACCCAGGGCAATCCAGTCAATCGCGCCCCCAAAGAGGGACGCCCGGTAAGCGTCGATAATGCCGGTCAGCGGGTTCAGCCCGAAGATCCAACGGTATTTGTTCGGCAAAGCGTTTGAGGGATAAAAGACCGGCGACGCAAACATCCACATCTGCACGATGAACGGCAAAGCAAACCTGACATCCCGGTACTTCACATTGAGAGCCGATAACCACATCCCCACGCTCATGGCCAGCAAGGCCGTCAGGAAAACCAGCACGGGGAACAACAGCAGGTTCCAGGTGGGACCAATCTGGTAATAGACCATCAAGCCGATGAGCAGCACGAAGGCGATGAAAAAATCCAC
Organism: Blastocatellia bacterium; assembly: GCA_033856235.1. Taxonomy (GTDB): domain Bacteria; phylum Acidobacteriota; class Blastocatellia; order Pyrinomonadales; family Pyrinomonadaceae; genus DASXRU01. The sequence continues at coordinate 41,250 of JAWVFI010000081.1, forward strand.
CAGGCCCGCGGCCACGGCCGCTCCGGGGATAATCATCCGGGGGAAGTAAACCTTCGTAATCAGGTTGGCGCTTCCCACCAGACTGTTGCCACTCGTGGTGATGGCGTTGGAAAAGAAGGTCCAGGGCAACAGTCCTGCATAAGCAAAGATGGGATAGGGAATGCCTCCGGTACGGGTTTCGAAGCCTCCTAACCGGCCGAATATCAGCGTCGATATCAGCATCGTCAGGAGCGGTTGCAGAATCGCCCAGACCACCCCCAGCGCAGTCTGCTTGTAACGGACTTTGACGTCGCGCCAGGTAAGAAAGTAAACCAGTTCTCGATAAGCCCAGAGGTCGCGGAGGTTGAGTGCGACCCATGATTTGCTCGGCTCAATAACCACCATGGGCTGGTCGCCCAGCGTCGCTGGGGCCACGCGTCCCGCCTTAGTCGGCGTCACGGCTGATCCTGGATTGTGCGCGGGTTCGAATTCAGGCAAGGCCATCGAGTTGATGGAAAAGTCAAAAGGCTAATCCGTGAGTTTCCTTATGCTTGTCCGCGCGGCGCGGAGCAAAAATCAATATGCGTTTAACGGAGAGTCAGTCTAGCTACCACCCATGGGCGCGTCAAGGTAATGAGTTTGAAATGATGAGACTTTCCTGCCGGAGCAAACTAAAGTTTGAACTCTATACACCTGTTGGGTTGGAGACTCCACGCGCATGACAGGCGCATAGAGTACAAGCTTTAGCTTGCGGCTTCGCCCTCGCCGAGGTAAGGCGCAAAAAAACTTCACCCCCGGACCGGGCCGGAGGTGAAGGAGTTGGGATCGAACCTGCTGATGCAGCCTACTTGCCGTTGAACAGAGTGCCGTTCGGATCCTGGTTCGTCGAGTTCCCCATGATCGTGTTGTTGCCACCCGTGTCCACAAACCCGCCGCCGAGGCCGAGGGCGTTGGCGTTTTGCGAGATTAGGCACCTGGCAATGCGAGCGCGCGTGTTGGCGACGACGTTGATGCCGGTCGAGCTTCCGGTGATCAGCGATCCATCGATGTTAACTTCGGTGGCCGAACCTGTTAGGTTCACGCCGGTGCCGGAGTTCAACCCGATGTTGCTGTCGCGGACGCTACCGCGCGTGCCGTTGCGTGCGTTGATGCCGGTAGCGCATTTCGTAATACTCACACCGGTGTAATCGATGGATGTCGAGTTGGCACCACTCGCGTTCGTGTCGATGCCGCTCGCGCCGCAATTGCGGATGGTTGTGTTTCTGACGTGCAATTGAGGATTACCCGTCGTGTCCACGATAATCCCATTTGTCGTGAATCCATCGACCAGCACGTTCTCGACGAAGAGAGCATTGCCCGCGATCATGCGAATACCATTGGTGCCGGTGCTGGCGCCATTGATGTTCAGGCCATCCAGACGCACGGTCTTGCGAACGTCCGCTGCATCCGTGATGTTCACCAAAACACCTTGGGGAGCAAGTGCCGCCAGAATCGAGCCGTAGCCCTGACCGCCACCGCCACCATTGATGGTGATCGACTTGGTAATGGTAACTGTGCCGAACCCGCCCGGATCGAGAGTGCTGATCTCACCGTCCTTGGCGGTCTTGGAGATCGCGCCGGCGTATGTCTTGCAGGGGGCGGTGCGGCTGCACGGGTTAACGTCATCGCCTACGCCTGACACCCACGTACGGGTGGCCTGTGCCTGCGCCAGGGAAGCGCAGGATACCGCGAAGATTACTAAGGCTAAAGCCTTAAGGGTGAAACGAAGCTGGTTCATTTGGAGTCTCCTTTTCCTGCTGAAGTTTGGGGATGGCCGCCAGTAGAACACGGATCCGTTCCGGCCACTGCTGCGCCGAGTCTTCCCATTGTTAATGAGAAATATGTTGTCATCAAAGCCCTGAATGAATTCTTTGAACTAGTCAACATCTTTCAGTTTGGCGAGCGGCGCGGGTACGCCGCTCGCCCGAATAGACCTTCTTACTTGAACTTGAAGTTCGCCACATGGACGCTGCCGTCATTGAGCGTAATCCTCAATTGACGACAGGTACCTGCCCACGAACTTTCCGTCTTCCAAACGTAGTTGTACTGGTCGCCGCCGTAACTGAGGCTGCTACCTCCAGCTGTCAGCGTTTCCTGCACGTCAATCTCGGAGCTGGTTCCGCAATCGAAGCCGACACTCGTCGGCGAACCGGCTGGAAAGATGCCCAACCCCTTGTTGCCGCTCAGGCTGAACTTCACTGGTATGGCCCGCCCTGCGTTTACTGCATTCAGGACCGGCGGATTGCCGACCGGCGAGAAGAATCCGGTGAAGTTGTAGAGCACGGTGACTGTGAAGCTGCAGGAGCTGGAATTGCCCGCAGCATCGGTCGCCGTCGCATTTACCGTCGTGGGGCCGACCAGGAAGACGGAGCCCGAAGCCTTGGATGTAGTAATCGTTGGCGTCGAGCAGTTGTCGGTTGCGGTAACCGCCGGGTAGCTGACCGCCATGGAAACGGCGGAGCTGTTGACCGGCAGGTAAACCACTATGTTCGCCGGACAAGTAATAACCGGTGCAGTCGTGTCGTTGACCGTAAAGATCACCGTGTCACTACTGCTGTTATTTGCGTGGTCCGTAGCGGTCACTGTCACCGTGTGCGGGCCCAGACCCACCATCGTTCCAGCGGCCGGACTCTGCGTGACCGTGACGTTGCTGTCACAGTTGTCCGTGGCAGTGGTGCCGGCAACATAGTTGGGAACCGCAGCCTGACAACTGGCGTCGGCACTAGCCGAACTGTCAGCCGGCGCAGTGACTGTGGGCGCTGTGTTGTCAATTACGGTGACGTCCTGAGTGTCGGTCGCCGTGTTTCCACTAGCGTCTGTTACCGTCCACGTAATAGTGGTGGTGCCAATCGCGAAGGTATTTCCCGAGGGGCTGCGTGTGACGGTCACAGCGCAGTTGTCGGTCGTCGAAGGCGTACCAGGATCAACGTTCGCGTCGCACGTCGTCCTTCCGGGGCCGGTGTAGGCGGTGACATCAGCCGGCGCCGTAATAGTTGGCGGGCGGTCATCGATAACCGTCACGTTCTGGTTGGCCGTCGTCGTATTGCCACTGGCGTCCGTAGCTGTCCAGACGATAGTGGTGGTTCCCACGGGGAAGGTATTGCCCGTAGGCGTGCGCGACAGGGTGACGGCGCAGTTATCTCGCGCCCTGATGTTGCCGAGCATCGCGTCGCTGACGACCGCATCGCAGGAAGTGCTGGCACTTCCGGTGTGGACCGTGACGTCCTGCATAGGCACATCTTCTTCCGCCGGCGGCGGATTCGGATTAGCCGTAGTGGCCGTGATCCTGGGCATCGAGTCATCCGTAACTGTGACGGTTTGCGTGTCAGTCGAAGTATTCCCGGCGCCATCCTTCGCGGTGTAAGTGATGGTCGTCACGCCAACCGGGAAGAAGTTACCGGCAGGCACGCCCGTGCGAGTGACTGTTGCGGTTCCGCAGTTGTCACTGGCGGTTGCTGTGCCTAACTCCGTTTCGCCCACAATCAAGCCGCACGACAGCGCGTTGGGCCCAGTTGTGGATGTTACGTCGTCGGGGGCGACTACCGTCGGAGCGGTTTGATCGTCAGTGTGCACCGTAATGGTCTGCTGACAAGTTGCCGACCGATTCTGGGAGTCAGTCGCGGTCCAGGTGATAGTGGTGATGCCGCCAGGATACGGTGAATCCAACGGCTGGTTGTCGCTACGCTCACCTTCGACCGTGAGACCAGTCGCGGGGGTTGTAGTCGGATTGCCAGGATCCACGACTGCAGCACACGAGTTGGCGCCGGCATTGACGTCCTTATCCTCGGGGCAAGTGATCGAGGGGCCGCCGGCGGCGCCCGTCACGGTAACTGTAAAGCTACATGTCTCTCCCGTTGACGCTGTGGCCGTAACCACAGTCTGGCCAACCGGGAAGAAGCAATCGTTGCAATGATTGGTAGTCACCAATCCGCATTCGTCGTTACCGGAGGGCGGTGAAAAGTGAACGATGGCCCCGGATTCGTTGTTCGGTCCAGTCGTATTCGCCGCTTTGGTAACGTCTTCGCCGCAGCCCAGCGAGCAAGTCTCGGTACCCCCAGCGGCGGCGCTCACGACAGTGCTCTTAGCCTGCCAGTTGTTGTCTTCCGTATGGAGCTCCTCGGTGGTACTGGTCAACCTGGCATTGTTGGAAATAACCGAACCAACCGGGACGCTGGCGCTGACCTGGTACACGAAGCTGAAGGTGGCGGTAACGCCGGAAGCGAGACTGGCGATATCGCAAATCGTGCTCGATCCAGTCTGAGTACAGGTAAAGGTTGGGCCGGAATCCTGCGTATGCCCAACATAAGTCGTATTGTCCGGAGTCAGCTCAACCAACTGAACCCCGGCCGCCGCGTCCGGTCCATTATTTGTCGCAGCGATCTGGTACTTGGCCAATCCGCCGGGAGACACGCTGCCATCCCCGGTCTTCACAACTGATAAATCAACTGTGGGCCGTTGAGGGTCGCTAACTGAAAAGGCGGCGATGGCCCGGGCTGCGCCTTCCGAGTTATCGACGAGATAAGCTCGCCAGTTTCCAGCCTCGCTGACCACCCGCGTGCCCGAAGGATTGGTCGCGCTGATAGCATCGATCTCGACCACTTCGCCCGCGGCGTTAACCCAGTAAATACTGCGTGAACCGGAAAGAGTACCGCCCGCTCTGGCGCATACCGTATTGCCGGAAGTAAAAGCTTGTTTCGGTGTTTCGCAATCGGCGGCGTAGGTCGCGATCGACTCCGCGGTAGATGCCTGCGGTAGAAATGCGGTAACAAAACTCGTGGGCGAAGCCCCAATCTCTCTGCCGGTAAGAACTCTTTGCCAGCGGGTCCCTGTTTTAGCAGCTTGTGCCTCGTGGGCAGCGCTCGAAGTGCTTTCGCTTAAGGCCTTCATCTTAAGGCTAGCTGAAGAAGACACCAGAAACTGAGTGGCGACAAATGCAGCTACCACTAGAAAAAGACTCGAACGGAAGACTGATTTATTGATTAGTTTAAGCGAACTTGTAACGATCACACTTGGGCGTTTCATTTATGTTTCCCTCGAGACGTAACTGGAGTTATTCAAGATTTAAAGAAATGACCATTCAGCGCAGGCGCCCATCCTAGACTGAGCCGTACTCGGAGTCAAGGCTTCTTACAAAATTTCTTTCATAGTTAATTTTAATTCAAGTCTGGGAGACAAAAAAAGCCCTCCGTCCGCTGTGAGCAGCAGACGGAGGGCACAAGCCGAAGCAAAAGGGGGAGTAGCTATTTCAGCGGAACAACAGCGCCCGAGAATGACTCGCCGCCGCCATTGCCTAACACAGCATTGTTTCCGAATGACGTGGCCGTGCCGCCGGCCAGGTTTATTCCGGTGCCGTTTTGAACGATTGTGCAATCCGTAACGCGCAGCGTTACCGCGCCGGCCCCTGCCTGAATGCCTACGCCACCATAGGCGAACACACAGTTGTCGATGTTCACCTGGGAATCGCCACTCGCCGCGTTGGAGATCAGCCCATTCGTGTCATGGGTGAAATACGAGTCAGCTACGGTCCCACGAGTATGCTCACCGAAGAAAGCGCCGGTCGCACACTTTTCAAAACGGGAGTTGTCCACTGCTACCAGAACGCTACCAACGGTCGTCGCCGCTCTAATACCTTCCTGGGCGACATTGGTAATATTCGTGTTGCTGACTACCAGTTCCCCGTTGTTGGTTAACCCAGAGGCATCGATGCCCTTCTGAGTGAAACCGTAGATGCTGCAGTTCTGCACTATCACCGTCTTGCCGGCAATATACCGGATCCCATTAAGACCATTCTGCGAGCTGGAGGCCCCAGCACCGTTGATCGACAGGTTGCGCAGAGTGACAACATCGGTATTGACATTGGCGTTGACGAGGACGCCATTGGTGCCGCTGGCCAGAATGGATCCAAAGCCTGAGCCGGTGGTGCCGTCAATGGTCAAAGCCTTAGTGATGTTCACAGTGCCAAAGCCACCTGGATCCAGAACGTCAATCTCGCCGCCGGCCGCGGTCTTGGAGATTGCGCCGGCAAAGGTCTTGCAGGGCGCCGTGCGGCTGCAGGGGTTAACGTCGTCGCCGACGCCGGACACCCAGGTGCGAGTGGCTTGCGCATTGGCCAGGGAGGCGAAGGCGAGGGTGAATACCAGAACCGCCAGAATATTAATAGTGGTCCGAAACTTGTTCATTTGGAGTCTCCTTTTTCAGTTGAAGTTGGGGATGGCCGCCAGTAGAACACGGATCCGTTCCGGCCACTGTTGCGCCGAGTCTTCCCTTGGTTTGAAGAGCAATGGTTGTTCATCATATCCATTGATAAGGTCTGGTTACTCCCGGTGCTGGTCTAGCTTCCGCAGTCGGCCGGGGCGTCGGCGGTAATGGTCCAGGTGGCATTCCCACCGCAACTAATAACGGTGTAGTAGAAACAGCCATCCAGGTTCTCACCGATGAGCTTGACCTGCGATTGATCGCACGCGACGTTGCTCAGGGTATACGACTGGCCTGACGGAATCGTCGAGGACCCCAGCTGGTTACCGCTCCAATCGTCATCATTAGCGTGTGCCAAATAAAGATTGCGGAGCTCTTTACCGGAATTGTTCACGATATTGACTGAGGTGCTTGCTGTCCGCGCGCTGGACAACGCCGCCAGCGTAAAGAGAGCTGCGCAAACGATTACCAGGCGGCCCAAATTGCGTGTGGTACGTGATCTTTTCATTTTAGTATCCCTCATAAAGACTTTTTGAGTTGAGCGGACGGCGAACCGCCCGCTCTATATCAGCGCTCGAGAGCAGCGTTCAGTTACAGGTGCCGTTGACCGTGTAGTGCGCCCCGTTGTCCACCGGTGTCTCGCCCGGATTATGCGGCACGACAACCGTAACGGTCTTGGTCCCGACATTCCCTGCCGCGTCGGTGACTTTGAAGGTAATTGTGTAAACGCGACCATTACCCCCGCCATCGCGCTCAGCGCGCAGTTGCACCGACTTGCAGCCGGCAGCGATAACGATGTCATTACTCGTGTTGCCATCGCCGTTACCGTTCTCGGTTTCATCGCTGGTCACCTGCGAGATTACGACGCTACCCACACCCAGGGTGCTGCAGTTATCGCTCACGCCGGTGACAAAGTCAGTGACCAGGAAGGTCTTGTACTTGTGATTTGCCGGCCACATCGACGGTGTCTGACCGTTGGTGGTTATCACCGGGCCCGTAGTGTCGTTGACGGTGAAGATCACCGTATCACTACTGCTATTTCCGGCATCGTCCGTAGCCGTCACGGTGACGGTGTGTGGACCAAGGCCGACCATCGTTCCGGCCGCCGGGCTTTGCGTGACGGTGACACTGCTATCGCAGTTATCTGCCGTCGTCGAGCTGGCTGCGTAATCCGGCACCGGAGCCATGCAGTTGGCGTCCGCTGAAGCCGAGCTGTCGGCGGGCGCTGTAACAGTTGGCGCGGTGGTGTCATTGACCGTGAAGACTACGGTATCGCTGGCGGAATGGCCGGCAGCATCGGTAGCAGTCACGGTAACGGCGTGTGAACCAATGCCGACCATTGTTCCAGCCGTGGGGCTCTGCGTCACGGTTGGAGTGCAATTGTCGGAGGCCGTTGAGCCGCTAACGTAGTCGGGCACTGGCGCCTGGCAGTTGGCATCGGCCGAATCTGAACTGTCGGCCGGCGCTGTGACTGTCGGACTCTCAGTGTCGTTAATGGTCACCGTTTGACTGCAGGTTGCGGTGTTGTCTGACTGATCGGTGGCCACCCAGGTAATGGTGGTGGTGCCTACCGGGTAAGGCGCATCGAGAGGCTCGCCATCGCTTCTCGTACCCTTTACGCTTTCAATTCCACAGCCATCTGAGCCCGTAGCCGTCCCAGGGTCGAGCGTGGCCGAGCAAGTGCCCGGATCGTTCCCCTGGTTAATGTTCGGCGGACAGGAAATGGTTGGGGCAGTGGTGTCCTTAACGGTCACGATTTGTTCGCAGGACGAAGTGTTGCCGGCGGCATCGGTGGCCGTCCAGACAATCGTAGTGTCCCCCACATGATAGGAACCGTTCAATGGACCACCGTCAGCGCGGGCGCCGGCAACTGTGACACCGGCACACTGGTCGGTCGCGGTAGCCGTGCCGGGGTTGACCGTTACGTCACACTGACCAGCCGGGGCATTGACAGTCTTGTTCGCCGGGCAGGTAACCTGCGGCGCTTCACTGTCCACCACCGTAATATGGAAGGTGCAGGTTTCGCCGGTGGATCTGGTCGCCGTTACGGTCGTAGTTCCCACCGCGAAGCTGGTACCAGACGCCTGGCTATAGGTGACCGTGCCGGCCGCACAATCCTGGCTGGATGTAGCTTCCGGATAGGTAACGACCGCGCCGCAAGCGCCCGCGTCGTTATTGACGGTGATGTCCTGCGGGCAGCCTAGAGTGCAACCTCCCAGGCTTTCAACCGTGACGGTGAACGAGCAAGACGTGCTTGTATTTCCCGCTCGATCAGAGGCCGTGCAAGCAACCGTTGTGTTACCCACCGGGAAACTGCTGCCCGACGGATGGTCACAGGTTGCAGTGGCCTGCGGATCGTTATCGGTAACCGTTGGCGCCGGGTAATTGACGATTGCGGAACCTGAGCCGGCCGGGCTCTCCGTAGCGGTGACGTCGGCCGGACAACTGATAGAAGGTGTTTGAGTGTCATTCACCGTCACGCTGAAGCTGCACGCAGCCCCGTCCTGACCACCTGACGTAACCAGCGTGGTTCCAACCGGGAAGTGCGAACCGGACGGAGGATTGCTCACCGTGCTGGTGCCGCAATTGCCGTTGTCTGTAGTTTGATAGGTGACTGTGGCGTAATACTGATCCTGGTCGTTACCGACCGTGATGTTGCTGGGACAGCTAATGACGCAGGCTACGTGATCAACTGTCGAGGTTGAGGTGAACGTGTTGTCGCCGCTGTCCAATTCTGTGGTGGCGCTGGAGACGTCGATCGTATTGCTGATGATGGTGTCGTCAGCCACACCAGAATTCACATGGTAGGTCAGCGTCAGAAGCACTTCCGCGCCCTTGGCCAGGCTTGCCGCCGTGCAGGTCGTGGTGCCGCTGGCGTTCACGCAGCTAAAGGTTGAGCCACCCTGGGCTGTGCCGACGAACGTCGTGTCCGCCGGAGTTGAATCGGTCAGCACCACGCCGGCCGCGTTGTCCGGGCCCTGGTTGGCCACGCGGACTGTGAAAACGAGATCCGCATTCGCATTCACCTGCAGCGGATTGGCCATGTTCAGGCTGAGATCGACCGCCGGAGCGGCAGGATCACTGACTGAGAAGGCGGCGCTGGCTTTCACCGCGCCATCGGGGCTGGTCGCGTTGACTAACCAACTGCCCCGAGCAGTGGAGACGTTCGGAATCTGAAAAATATTGACTTGGGGGCTGGTTGTGATGTCCGTAACGCTCGCCAGCCGGCCATCCGAATTTACCCAATTGAAACGTCGCTGAATCGGGGAGCCGAGCAGCGCGCCAGTCGATACCGCGCAAGCTTTCTCGCCCAGGGCGAACGCACTCTTGGGGGTCGTGGTGCATTGCCCTGAACCGTTAACGGCAAAAGTCTCAACCGATTCGCCTGCCGGCGGCAGGAACGGCAGATAGCTGCTGGTTCTGAAGCTCCATAGAGCTTCAGCGGCTGTCAGCGTGCTCGCTCCTGTTCTCCGGAGCAACGCAGTTTGCGACGGGCTGCTGGCCGGGTTGAGCGCCGAGCCATTTCCGTTTGAGGAACTATGGAATGGCGCTGCCGAAGAAGCGGAATAGAAACCTAGAGCAACCAGGCCAATAACGCAGGTCAGCGCTAAGAGGGTCGCCCGCGAAGCAACTCGGTTCATTGAATTACGTTTGAACGGTCCGATTTGTCGTGAGCGACGGCCGGGGTTGCCAATAAAGGACTTCATAGACATATCTCCTTGGGTGCCTGCGGTAACTTTGATTGAGAGGTATTCCGGATTAAGACTTCTCGGCTTTGATTAGAGCGTAGAGTGCGTTTGAGGTTTGAGCAAAAAACTCGTGACCTGGGCGAAACAACCTGCTTGAGGCGAGGCATCCTAATCGCGTTAACCATCAAAGTCAAGGATTAAATGTAAGATTTTTTGCATAACTCGTAGGGACCAGATTTATTGGTAGAAACCAATAATTTTCGCCTGCGAATTGAGGCCCCGTTCTGCTAAGAGCGCCGTCTTCATTCTATGCAATGTATTTGTTCCGGCTCTGCAAACAAAAAGCTCCCCGCGCGCCCATGATCGGAACGCGCGGGGAGCAAATAGGGGCCGTGGTGGCGCGAGACTACGTCTTATTATTGATCGGGAGGAACGTCCCGGGAGTCGTGTTGCTAATCAGAGAGTTGCCCTGGAAAGAAACCATTGAGCCGCCATTGGCGTTAACTCCGGTCGCACATTGAGCAACGATGCTGTCCGAAACGTTGATGGTTGAACTGGCGCTGGCCTGCATCCCGGTACCGGTGTAAGACACAAAGACGTCATCGATGTTGAGGATGGCGTCAGTGCTGCTGGTCCGAATTCCCGTGGTCGTAGTATTCGTGATTACCGACCCGCGGATAGCAGCCCGGACGTGCGTGCCGGCCTCGATGCCGTCAGAGGCGCAGTCCTGAATGCGACAGTTTTCGATGGTTGCCAGTACCTGGCCCACCGTAGTAGCCAGGCGAATACCATCCCCGCCAATACTCTCAATCGAGGTATTGGTTACTTTAAGGATGCCGTTGTTCGTCAGGTTGACATCGATCCCGACGGTTGTCTGGTTGAAAATCTGGCAGTCTTCCACAATCAGGGCCGAACCCTGAATGTAGTTGACGCCCCGCACCCCGGTCCGAGTGCCGATGGCGCCGCTTGATCCAGAGCCGTTGATGCTGAGGTGCTTCAGGATCACTTGCCGCAGCGGGTCGTTTACGTTAACGGCAATGTTCACGGTAAAGCCATTGGTGGCCGCGTTGAGGGTAGATCCCCAGCCAGAGCCGGTGCCGCCGTCGATGGTAATGGACTTAGTGGCATTGAGCGTTCCATAACCACCCGGATCGAGGGCATCGATCTCACCGTTAATAAAGGTCTTGGAAAACGCTCCAGCCCAGGTTTTGCAAGGGGCAGTACGGCTGCAGGGATTGAGGTCATCTCCTACGCCGGAAACCCAGGTGCGGGTCGCCTGGGCCTGGGCCAATGACGCTGCTCCCAATGTAAGAGCTGCGATAGTTAATGCATTCAAAATCAATCGTGACTTCATCTGTAGCCTCCTTATGGCTCGGTGGGTAATTCAAAATGCTACCGACACATCTCAATTAGAGGATAGACGGGAGCGAATCGATGAAAGCCGCTGAGATCAAGTCTTCAGCGTGATAGAGGAAAATGTCCCGTCGGAGGTATTGCTGACCAGGGAGTTGCCCTGGAAGGAATTCATCGTCCCTCCATTGGCGTTAACTCCAGTAGCACACTGCGCCACAATGCTGTCCGAAACATTTATGGTCGAGCTGGCGCTGGCTTGCAGTCCCGTACCTGAGTAAGAGACTAGAACGTCATCGAGGTTAAGGATCGCATCGGTACTGCTGGTGCGAATGCCGGTGCTCGTATTGTTTGTTATCGTAGTGCCTCGCACTGCTGCCCGAACGTGTGTGCCGGCCTCGATGCCGTCAGAGGTACAGTCCTGAATACGACAGTTTTCGATGGTGGCCAAAACCTGGCCCGCCGTTGTGGCCATTCGAATACCATCACCGCCGATACTTTCAATCGAGGTATTGGTAACCTTGAGGATGCCGTTGTTGGTGAGATTGACATCGATACCGACTGTAGTGAAGTTCAGAATCTGACAGTCCTCGATAATCAACGCGGAGCCTTGAACGTAGCTGACGCCGCGGACCCCGGTGCGCGTGCCAATCGCACCACTGGCTCCGGTGCCGTTAATGCTGAGATGTTTCAGCAGCACCTGCCGCAGGGGATCGTTGACACCTACAGCGATGTTGACGCTGAAACCGGAAGCAGCGCCGCTGGCGAGGGTTGATCCCCATCCCTGGCCGGTGCCGCCATCGAGGGTAATTGACTTGGTAATAGTCAGCGTTCCATAACCGCCCGGATCGAGGGCATCAATTTCGCCGTTAATGAACGTCTTGGAAATGGCCCCTGCCCAGGTCTTGCACGGGGCAGTGCGGCTACAAGGGTCAGCGTCATTGCCTACGCCGGAAACCCAGGTGCGGGTGGCCTGGGCCTGGGCCAATGACACTGCGCCCAAAGTTAGAACGGCTATAGCTAAGCCATTCAGAACCAATCGTGACTTTCTCATCGTGAACCTCCTCAAAAGTGGTCGGAGTTCGACCGTGTGATATCTAATCATGCAGCGAGGCGCGTGGGACAAGGCCCGGTTCGAAGTAAACCTGCATTGCTGCAACTCTTATATCCGAAACCGTTAAAAGGCCGGACAGCCGCCAATGGGGCGGGGAAAAAGTGTGCAATTTTCTACTACAAGCGAGTTTTAGTGTCAATGAAATGCCAGAATTCCTGCATCAGGCTCGAACTACCAGAACAGATTGCCGGGCCAGACCACGCAGGTTGTCTAATGTGATGTTGAATTGCTAGTCTGTCGTCATGGGTGCTTCGCAATCAAAACTGTTTGTGACCGGCGGCGCGGGATTCATCGGCTCGGCTTTTGTCAGGCTGTGTTTAGCGCAGGACACGCCGCCAGAGGTGATTAATTTTGACGCGCTCACTTACGCGGGAAACCTGGATAACCTCGCGGGGTTGGACGAAGACCGGCACCGCTTTGTCCGCGGGGATATTGGAGATCGTGATGCGGTGCTGGCCGCGCTGGAGCCCAACACCGACGCAATCATTAACTTCGCTGCGGAATCGCATGTGGACCGCAGCATCACGTCAGCCGCGGAATTCCTGCGCACTAACATCCTCGGCACGCAGATCCTGCTTGATGCCGCCCGCGAACGTGGCGTGCGCCGGTTCGTTCAGGTTTCGACGGATGAAGTGATGGGTAGTCTGCCGGAAGACGAGTCCGCATTCTTTACTGAGGATTCTGCGTTTGCTCCCAATAGCCCTTACGCAGCGTCCAAGGCCGCCGCCGAACACCTCGTGCGCGCGGCACATCACACTTTCGGTTTGGATACCGTGATCACTCGCTGCGGGAACAACTATGGGCCGCGTCAATTTCCGGAGAAGTTCCTGCCTTTGATGCTGTCCAACGCAATGCAGGATCAAACTATCCCGGTTTATGGTGACGGCCAGAACGTGCGCGACTGGATCTATGTCGATGACCACTGTCGCGCGATCCTGCTGGCGCTGGAAAAGGGTGAATCCGGCGCCACCTATAATATTGGCGCCCGCAACGAGCAGCGCAATCTGGAGGTAGCGAAGTCAGTTCTCGATGCCTTGGGAAAACCACGCACCTTGCTGCAATTCGTCAAGGATCGTCCCGGCCACGACCGTCGTTATGCAATCGATCCCACAAAGGCCGAAACGGAATTGGGCTGGTCGCCCCAGGAGACCTGGGAGAGTGGCCTGCAGAAAACGATTCGCTGGTACCAGGAGCATCCGGAATGGATTAGCCGCACCCGCAGCGGCGCCTACCAGGAGTATTACGCGCAGCAATACGGAGCGGAGGCGGGAACGATTTGAAAGTGCTGGTCACGGGAGCGCGCGGCATGGTGGGGATGGCCGTTGCCGCATGTTGTCGCGCGCAGGGCGACGAAGTGTTTCCGTTGGATCATGACGGGTTGGACATAACTGATGACGATCGCGTGCGAGAACTTTTGGAAAGCCAGCGGCCGCAGACGATCATTAACTGCGCCGCCTGGACCGACGTCGATGGTTGTGAGCTTAATCGAGAGCGAGCTTTTGAAGTTAATGCGCGGGGCCCGCAAGTGCTGGCAGAGAATTGCCGTCGCATCGAAGCGTCGTTGGTCACTGTCTCCACTGACTATGTCTTCGACGGAGATAAGGCCGGGTTTTACGATCAGCGCGACGACCCGAATCCCAAAAGCGTGTACGGGGCGGCCAAGCTCGAAGGTGAACGCCGCGCGCAATCCGCTTGCGCCCGGACTGTAGTTGTTCGCAGCGGTTTTATCTTCGGAACCGGTGGGCGGAATTTTCTGAGTACGGTCATAGATCGGGCGCGTCGTGGCGAATCGTTGCAAGCGATTGGAGATTCCTTCGGTACTCCGACCTACGCGCCTGATTTGGCCCGGCGCCTGCGGGAGCTTGCGGAGCTGGATCTGCCGGGCACCTATCATGTCGTCAATAGCGGAGACGGGGTGAGTTATCAGGAGTTCGCCGTGGCGGCGCTGCGGGCGGCCGGGGTTGATTCCGGCCCGGTTGGCTCGATTTCCATGGGCGCTTTGGCCCGGCCGGCGCCCCGGCCTGTGAACTCGAGACTTCGTTGTTTGCTTTCGCCCGCCCTGGGGTTGGCGCCGTTACCCCCGTGGCAGGATGCCATCCGCGCTTTTGCCATGGAGTCGGAGCGGGATTCGCTGGTCTAAAGCCCGGAATCTGCCCGTTAATCATTGGCGCAGCAAACGCCTCTAATGGTATGCTGGGCGCCGTTCAAGGTTTGTAAAGTTGTTTCGGAAAGGGCGAGGTTTTCAGTGGTATCCCCTTGTTGACCGCGAGCTATTAAGATCATGATGTCTCAAAATAATCGTTTGATTCCCGTCACCGCCGGAGAGCGCGCACTTGATCGACCCCTGGGCGACATCGCGCAGCCAAGGACCTATGGAGCGACTACGCTTGAGCCGACGAATTTGCGCCAGTACCTTTTCGTTGTTCTGAAACGAAAGTGGCTGATCCTCGGTGTCGTACTCATCATTACTTCGCTGGTGACTATTCAGGAATTTCGCTCGCCTCCAGTGTACGAGGCGTCGACCATGATTCGCATTGAGAAGAAGCCCGACAATATTCTGCATACCGGCCAGGTAGTAATCAACGCCGAACAGGATCCTAATTTCTGGGGCACGCAGCTGACGCTCTTGCGGAACAAAGCCCTCGCGCGCCAGGTAGTACTAACGCTTGATCTTCATCACAATGCCGTCTTTCTTAAAGGAAAAACGGACACCGGCATTTTCTCTTCGCTGCGGCGCATCTTTAACTGGGAGAAGCGGCCGGCCCCGAGCAAGACGATTGCCGCGCCGGCCCTAACCGACATCGTGTCCCGGGACCATCCGCTGACAGCCGACGAGTTGGCCC
Source organism: Blastocatellia bacterium (assembly GCA_033856235.1). Lineage (GTDB taxonomy): Bacteria > Acidobacteriota > Blastocatellia > Pyrinomonadales > Pyrinomonadaceae > DASXRU01. The sequence goes on from JAWVFI010000081.1 coordinate 56,459, forward strand.
AACTGGAGCCTTACGAAGACGCGATCATAGACGGAGAAGAGGTTGAACCCCTGCCGGGCACCAGTCTGGTTACGATCAAATACCGGCATAGCGACCCGGAGATTACGCAAAAGGTCGCCAATACACTCGCAGAGATTTTCCGGAACAATAATCGTGAGCGCGAAACTATCGATTCCACCAAGGCGGGAGATTTGTTGGCTAACGAAATAGCCAACCTGCAGACGAAAATCAAACGCGACCAGGAAGTGAAGTTTAACTTTGCCAGGGATAAGGGCTTGCCGCTGGACGATAATCCGGATAGCAATATCGAACTCCAGCGCCTTTCCACGCTCAGCAAACAATTGCTGGAAGCGGAGAATGAACGCAAGAATCTGCAGTCGATTTACGAAGCTGCCCAGCGTGAGAAGGACATCTTTTCGGTTCCGGGGGTAATCGAGTCCGAACGAATCCTGAGGTTGCGCGATAAGATTTCAACTTTGAAGGAGCAGCGCGAGAACCTGTTGGTGACCTTTACCCCGGAATGGCCGGGCGTGAAGAAGATAGAGGCGCAGCTCAAGCCTTTGGAAGAGGAAGTGGCAAAGGCCCCACAGGAAATTATCTCCGCCATGAAGTCGCGTTTTGAGGCTGCCCGTTCAAGGGAAAACAGCCTGCGCAGTGCCTACAGTTCGCAGCGTGGCACCACTACTCAACAGACCCGCGACAAGATCGACCTGACGGCAATCAGCCAGGAGATCGAAACTAACAAGCAGTATCTAAACACGCTGTTAGCACGCCAGCGCGAGCTGGAGGTAAGTGGAGTCGATCGGCCCAACGAAGTAAGTATTGAGAACGAGAGTCGTTACCCGCACTCACCGGTCGGCCCGGCGCGGCTGCGGAATATCGTGCTGGCATTCATTCTCTCCCTGGGCGCTGGAATCGGGCTCGCATTCCTGCTCGACTTCCTGGATGATTCAGTGAAGACAGTTGCCGACATTGATCGCTACATTCACCTGCCTGCACTGGCCCTGATTCCCGATAGCGGCGGCGACAAACCGCGGTTGAAGGGCGCGGGGGCCGGAGACGTTTCAGACAGCACCGCGCTGGCTTTAATAGAAGACGTTCGGTCGCCGGTTTCAGAATCGTACCGGCATTTGCGCACCTCGCTCTTGCTTTCAACTGCCGGCCAGGCGCCGCGGACAATCCTGGTAACGTCGAGTCAGCCTTCCGAAGGCAAAACCACAACGGCGGTAAATACGGCGGTGATGCTGGCCCAGACGGGCGTGGAAGTCCTGATCATGGACTGCGATCTGCGACGGCCGCGGTTGCACACCCATTTCGGCATGGCCAACTCGCAGGGCCTGACGAATTGCCTCTCGGGCGAGGCCGACATCGACAGTTTATTGCAGACCTATGAAAAACTTCCGAACCTCAAGGTCCTTCCTTCCGGCCCCGTCCCTCCGAATCCGGCAGAGTTGCTGGGCTCTGACGAAATGCGGAAGGTGCTTGCCTCCCTGAGTGAGCGGTTTGCCCACATTATTGTTGACTCGCCGCCGGCTATTTCATTTACGGACGCGGCCATCCTTTCAACTCTGGTTGACGGCGTAATCCTGGTGGTCCATGGCGGACATAGTTCGCGGGCAGTAGTGCGGCGCGCCAAACAACAGTTGGTGGATGTCGGCGCGCATATCTTTGGCGTAGTCCTGAACAAGGTGAAGATCGAGGCGGAGGACTACTACTACGGCTACTACTCGAAGTATTACTACGGGGACGGTGACCCCGAAGCGGGCGGAGTTGGGCCTGATGGCGCGGCGGCGCGCGGGTCGAACTGATGCCGGGACAGTATTGCGTGATCGCGCCCGACGTAAAACTTGGGCGCGACGTTTCCATCTATCACTTCGTTAACCTCTACGGTTGCGAGATCGGCGACGGCAGCAGGATCGGATCCTTCGTGGAGATCCAAAAAGGCTCGCGCGTTGGTCGCAACTGCAAGATTTCAAGCCACACATTCATCTGCGAAGGGGTCGCCATTGAGGACGAAGTCTTCATCGGTCACGGCGTCGTTTTCATTAACGATAAACATCCCCGCGCCACAAACGCCGACGGCTCGTTACAGTCAGAAGCAGATTGGGCCGTGCAGCCGACGGTGGTGAGGCGGGGCGCAAGCATCGGGTCCGGCGCTGTCATTCTTTGCAATCTGACTATCGGCGAGGGCGCCATTGTGGGCGCCGGCGCGGTGGTCACTCGCGACGTGCCGGCCCACGCCACGGTGGCGGGCAATCCCGCTCGGGTAATTGGCGGCGGCGGCCCGGCCGCTGCATCCACCTCATGACTACCACTACAATCGGAATCATTGGCTGTGGCTATTGGGGCCCCAACCTGCTGCGAAACTTCGCGGAAAACGAAGCCGCCGAGCTGCGTGCTATTTGTGATGTCGATGCTTCGCGGCTGGCGTCGATCGGGAGAAGGTATCCCGCCGCCCGGACCACAACGGATTATGCAGAACTCCTGAACGACCCGGAGTTGCAGGCGATTGTCATTGCCACGCCGGTGGCCACTCATTTCCCCATTGCCCGGCAGGCGTTGTTGGCCGGCAAACACGTTTTGATCGAAAAGCCGCTGACGGCGTCCGTGCGCGAGGCGGAAGAGTTGGTCGCTTTGGCTGCGGAGACCGGGTTGACCCTGATGGTCGATCACACCTTCGTTTACACCGGTGCAGTGCGCAAGATAAAAGAAATTGTAAACAATGGTGAATTGGGTGATCTGCTTTACTTCGACTCCAATCGCATCAACCTGGGCTTGTTTCAGAGGGACATCAATGTGGTCTGGGATCTGGCCCCTCACGATCTCTCGATCATGGACTTCATCATTCAGCGTCAACCGGCAGCGCTGACCGCGATCGGCAGTTGCCATATCGAGCAGGGGATTGAAAATATCGCGTACGTGATGCTGATGTTCCCTGATGAATTCATTGCGCACTTTCATTTCAACTGGCTGTCACCGGTGAAGATTCGCCGCACTTTGATCGCCGGCTCACGCAAGATGATTTTGTACGATGATATTGAGCCGACTGAGAAAGTGCGCGTCTATGACAAAGGCGTGACTGCAAACCGCGGCGACGGCGACAAGGAAGCGGCCTACCAGACTTTGGTCAGCTACCGGACCGGCGACGTCTGGGCGCCCAAGCTGGATTCCACTGAGGCGTTACATTACGTCTGCAACGAATTCCTGGAAGCGATTCAAAACAAACGCCCGCCCTTAACTGATGGGGCCGCGGGACTGCGCGTGGTTAGCCTGCTGGAAGCGGCGCAACAATCAATCAAAGCAGGCGGCCGCTTAATTACTTTCTGAAGCGCCCGGCAAATTAATGAACATACCGTTGCTTGATCTGCAGGCCCAATACGCCACGCTGCGTGAGCCATTACTGAGCGCAATCGAACGCGTAATGAATTCGCAGCAGTTGATCCTCGGCGCGGAAGTATCGGCCCTGGAAGAGGAGATTGCCTCCTATTCCCAGGCCCGCCACGCGATTGGTTGTGCCTCCGGCTCAGACGCATTGCTGCTGGCGTTACAGTCAATCGGAGTGGCGCCGGGCGATGAGGTGATCACTACTCCCTACAGTTTTTTCGCCACCGCCGCCGCCATCACCAGGCTCGGAGGACGGCCGGTATTTGTGGACATCGATCCCGTCAGCTACAACATGCGGGAAAGCGACGTCGGGGCGGCGATAACCGGGCGCACCAGGGCGCTGCTTCCGGTCCATCTCTATGGGCAATGCGCCGAGATGGAGGTCCTGCAGGATGTTGCCAGGCAATCTGCGATTCCAATTATCGAGGACGCGGCCCAGGCCATCGGCGCTGAGGATCAGAAGCGTCGCGCCGGCTCAATTGGCGCCATTGGCTGCGTTAGTTTCTACCCCTCGAAGAATCTTGGCGCCGCCGGCGATGGGGGAATGCTGGTCACGAATGATGATGAGCACGCGGCGCGTTTGCGCATGCTGCGGGTTCATGGCGAAGAGCGCAAATATCATCACCGGCTGGTGGGGGTGAATAGCCGGCTGGATGCGATTCAGGCGGCCGTGCTGCGCGTAAAACTGCCGCATCTGGATGAATGGACCGAAGCGCGCATCAGAAACGCCGCCCGCTATGATCAGTTATTCACCGACGCCGGGCTGGCCGAGGAAATCAGGCTGCCTACGGTGCGGAAGGGAACTCGTCACATTTTTAATCAATACGTGATTCGAGTCGCACGTCGCGATGAGCTGCGCGATCACCTGAAGCAGCGCGGCGTGGGATCCGAGGTTTATTACCCCGTGCCTTTGCATCTCCAGGAGTGCTTTAGTTATTTGGGTTACCGCCAGGGACAATTTCCCGAGGCCGAACGCGCTGCTAATGAAACAGTGGCGCTTCCCATTTACCCGGAACTGACTCTGGCGCAACAAACCTACGTCGTAGAGACAATTCGCGAGTTTTACGCGTGATCGACTTAGCGCAGTAAATCCATGTCATTGAAGTTCAGCATCATTACCCCGTCATTCAATCAGGCGGAGTTTCTGGAGCAGACCATGCGGTCGGTCCTCGACCAGCGATATGAATCGCTGGAATACATAGTTATCGATGGCGGCAGCAAGGACGAGAGCCCGAGTATTATGCAGCGCTATGCCGACAGGTTGGCCTATTGGACCAGTGAAAAGGACCGCGGCCAGGTGCATGCGATTAACAAGGGCCTGGCCCGGGCCACTGGTGACGTCGTTGCTTATATTAATAGCGACGATGTTTATTTACCGGGGGCCTTCGATGCCGTGGCGGAGTATTTCCAAGAGCATCCTGAATGCGAATGGGTCTGCGGCGACACCATCATGTTCGGTCCGGGACACAAGTCAGAGCTGATTCAAGCTCGCGTTCCACGTTCCGCCGCCCATTGTTTGTCGTGGGCCTACAGGTCGCCGCAGCCGGGCATGTTTTGGAAACGCCACCTGTTGGAGTCCGGGTTTGATGAAAGCTGGTTATACGATTTCGACCATGATCTCTATGTCCGCCTGCTCCTGGCAGGACATAAATGCGAGCATCTATCCTTGCCGGTGGCTGCCTATCGTTGGCATGCAATCAGTAAGACGATGTCGGATCGGAGCCTGTTTGACGAAGAATTCGACCGCAGCTCCGAACACTATGAAGGCCGTTTACATGGGTCAGACCGCCGCTGGTGCCGGTCCACGCGATTGTTGCGCCAGTCGTACCTCGCCAGCAGTGTGGGGCAGACGGCGGCTGCGCGCCGACTATTGATGCAGGCTCTGACGACTTATCCTGAAGCATTGGCAGGCAAACTGTTTTGGGGCTGTGCGCGCCAACTGGTCCGGCGGAACTCCGCAGTTCACTCGGATACACGTTGAGCAGCATAGGATTAAGACCTCGGGTCTAATGCCCAGGCGGTGGGTGAGTTTGAAATCTCATTAGCACCTGACTTCAGTCAGGTGTTTTAAAGTCGAAGTGCGGTGCTAAGGAGAATTTCACACTGACTCACGACTACCGCCTTGCATTGTTACTTCAGTGTCCGGTAAGGTGTCACTCTTTTCAGATTCTTGGATTTTGTGGGGGATTTCGAAGATATGTCAGAACCGATCAAAGTGTTAGTCACAGGCGCAGGCGGCTTTATTGGTCACCACTTGAGCAAGTATCTGGTGGATCGCGGATACTGGGTCCGAGGCGTTGATATCAAGGAACCCGAATACGAGCCCACTGCAGCGCAGGAATTCGAGTTGCTCGATCTGATCAAATGGGAAAACTGCTTGCGCGCGACCGAAGGCATTGATCAGGTTTACGGTCTGGCGGCAAATATGGGCGGGATTGGGTTCATCGAATCCCATAAAGCAGTCATCGTGCGTGATAGCACGTTAATGAATATGCATACGATCGAGGCGGCGCGTCAGAATAACGTGAAGAAATATCTATTTACTTCCAGCGCTTGCATTTATCCGGGCTACCTGCAAAAAGACGCCGACGTGACGCCATTGAGGGAAGCAGATGCCTATCCCGCCGACGCGGAGGACGGATACGGCTGGGAGAAGCTTTATATGGAGAGAGTCTGCCGGCACTACACTGAGGACTTTGGCCTCGACACTCGCGTAGTTCGCTTTCACAATATTTTTGGTCCGCTGGGAACCTATGATGGCGGCAGGGAAAAGTCTCCGGCGGCTATTTGCCGCAAGGTGGCTCTGGCGAATGAGACGGACGAGATTGAAGTTTGGGGCGATGGTGAACAGACGCGCTCATATTGTTACATCGACGATTGCGTGGAAGGTATTTACCGGCTCATGCAAAGTGAGCATCGCGATCCGATCAATCTCGGCCAGGATCGAATGATCTCGATTAATGAACTAGTAGATATGGTGTCCGCCATCGCCGGAAAGAAGATCTCAAAACGCTACGACGTGACCAAACCTCAGGGAGTGAGAGGACGAAATAGCGACAATACTCGCCTGCGCGAAGTCCTGGGTTGGGAGCCTGCGATTTCGCTGGAGGACGGCCTCGCCCTCACCTACCGCTGGATTGAACAGCAGCTGGGTAAAGAGGGGCGCACGGCCCCGTCAATGCCGCTTATCGCCGACCAGCAGGTTGCTGCACACACCACCGAGTAAGGCTCCTGACTTCCGCGAACTAGTTTGAGTCCGGTCGGTTTGAACGTCGGGCAAGAATGCGTTCGGCAGTATGCCCGCGCGTTCAAAGTCACTTGCCGAGGGGCGACCTAAATGTTTGGGTGGTATCGGGCACAAGTTAAGCAGCACGGCCTCATTGATGCCACCAGCTTGTTCTGCCGCGTCGGCTGGTCCAGGAGCAGGGTCAATTTGGCCAACCGGCTGCTGCCGGGCAAGGTTTCCTGTCCTTGTTGTGGCTGGTCCGGGCGCAGGTTTCACGATTTCATCCAGCTGGGATATTCCGAACGGAATACTGCCTGCCCGCAATGTGACAGCTATGCCCGGCACCGAAGCTTTTACCTTTGGCTGAGCCGCGAATACCGTTTGCAAAAGCGCAGGGGCGTCGCACTCATTCTTGCGGCCGAAGGCGCACTCACTCCCCTCTGGGACGAGGCGGGCGAGCTGACAGTTTTCCGGATGGATATCGATAGCCTACGGGGCAGCGATTTCCTGGGAGACTTGACCAAACTCCCCATTGCGGCGGACTCAATAGATCTTCTTTGGTGTCATCATGTTTTGGAGCACATCGGAGATGATCGGGCCGCCATGGCTGAACTTTGCCGAGTTCTGCGCCCGGGTCATGGAGAGTTGATTGTTTCGGTGCCCATGATTCCCGGCGACGCGACGTTGGAATACGGGTTCGCCGATCCTGCGCTTAACGGCCACTGGCGCATTTACGGTGATGACTTCGGAGATCGCCTGGCTGAGAGCGGGTTTACCGTGAGAGCTGTGGACTATCGTCCGCCGGCCGCTGATCTGGCACGTTATGGGATTGTCGCGGAACACTTCTACATCTGCACCAAACCGGAATCCTCTCACGAGCACTCGCGACAATGAGCGTCAAGACTATTCAAGCTCCTGCCGGACAATTCAATCAAATGAAAGTCAGCGTTATCGTCCCGGTTAGGAATGAGGAGCAATCAATCCGGGCGCTGTTGGAATCCCTGCTCGCGCAGACGCGAGTGCCGGATGAGATTGTCATCACTGACGGGGGATCCACGGACGCCACGATTCGCATCGTTGAGGAGTATTTACAGCGAGGCAAGCCGATCAAGTTAATTCGCGAAAGCGCCGCGCTCCCCGGTCGCGGGCGCAACCTGGGCGCAGCCGCAGCGTCGTGCGAATGGATTGCCTTTATCGACGGCGGGATTGAACCGGTCGGGGAATGGCTGGCGGCGCTCTTAGAGCGCGCGCAACTCGCATCCGCAGATGTTGTTTACGGAGCTTGGGAACCAATTTTGGACAGTTTTTTTAAAGAGTGTGCCGCCATCGCGTACGTCCCCGCTCCGGAAAACGTTGATGGCGACTGGTTGCGTCCACGATTTATTGCCTCGTCATTAATGCGCCGGGAAGTGTGGCGCGCGGCAGGGGGCTTCCCGGAAAACCTGCGCTCGGCCGAAGACATTCTTTTCATGAAGAACATTCAAAAGCTGGATTATCGCGCTGTTCGCGAACCGCGTGCACTTGTTCGCTGGAATATTCAGCCCACTCTTTTACGGACTTTTAAACGCTTTGCCTCGTACGCCCGTCACAACATTCGCGCCGGATTGTGGCGAGAATGGCAAGCTGCCATTTTCAGATATTACGGATTGCTGGTGGTCTCAGCGACTCCGGCGATCTTTCTGGGTCCGAAGTGGCTCCTGATAACTCTGAGTTTCTGGCTGGTCTTGCTGGCTACGCGCGGCGTGGTTGCGCTCCGGCGCAATCGCCAGAACTATCCTGCAGGCATCGCGCGAAACGCGCTGAGACTTTTGCTGCTGGTTCCGATTATCGGCACGCTCGATGCTGCGGCCCTGTGGGGAAGCGTCAACTGGCTGCTATTTGATAGAGTCCCTAAAACCAGACAGGCCTGAAATTTCTCCATGACACTAACCGGAAAACGCGTACTTTACATTTCCTATAACGGCATGCTCGACCCGCTGGGCCAAAGCCAGGTGATTCCGTATCTGCGTGAGCTCAGTAAGTTGGGGCTGCGATTTACATTGCTAAGCTACGAACGCGATATGGCGTACACAGCTGAAGGCGTTGAGCGATGCCGGGAACTTAAAGAGACCCTCGCCACCTATGACATTGAGTGGCATCACCTCCGCTATCACAAAAGCCCGACACTGCCCGCCACCGTTTACGATATGGCCGCCGGCGTGCGCTTTGGCGCCTCGATCATGAAGCGTCATCAAATCAAGATGGTTCATGCACGCGGCTATATCCCGGCGGCGATTGCTTTGACGTTGAAGAAGTTGTTTGGCGTGAAGATGATCTTTGATATCCGAGGACTGATGGGCGAAGAATACGTCGATGCCTCCCATTGGACCAGAGGCAGTCTGCGTTATCGCCTGACGAAGATCATGGAACGGCGGGCGCTGGCAAATACCGATGGGATTGTAACGCTGACGCGGGCCCTGTGGCCGGTGATTAACAAGTGGGATGGGCTCCGCGGCCGTGAGGTCTATCATCAGGTCATCCCTTGTTGCACCGATCTCGAGCGATTCAGATTTGACGAAGAGGACAGGACCAGGCGCCGGCAGGAGCTGGGATTGCAGGATCAATTTGTGCTCGTTTACAGTGGCTCGATTGGTAGTTGGTATTTCGGGGACAAGATGGCGGATTTCTTCCTCGCCCTGCTGGAACAGCGTCCGGATGCTCATTTTCTCTGGTTGACCCAGGGAGATCCCGCCTGGGTTCAGGATCTAATGCAAGGACGTGATATCAGCGACAGTCAATATACGGTCAAGTCGGTCCAGCCGGTGGAGGTTGCTTCATATTTGTCAGCCAGCGACACGGGGGTCGCGTTCTTCAAGCCAGGGCTTTCAAAACTGGCAACCTCGCCAACGAAGGTTGCTGAATATCTGGCTTGTGGATTGCCCATAGTCATGAATTCGGGAATCGGCGATTCCGATCAGTTGATCACCAAGGAAAAAGTGGGCGCTCTGATTCGGGATTTTACGACGCAGGAATACGCGGAAGCGGCTTCGCACGTGCAACACTTCATCGCCAATGTCGAAGGCGCGCGGCGCCATGTGCGCGATGTCGCAAAGAGACTTTTCGATGTGACGGAAGTCGGCCTGGAGCGATATGCGCGATTGTACGAAGACGTGGTGGGGTCGGAGTAGGCCGGAATCGCATCCTCATTAATGGCGTCGCGGCCTCTATTATGAAAGTCCTTGCGTTAGCGTCATATCCTGTGGAAGCAGCGGCCACGCGATACCGTCTCTACCAATTTGTGGAACCATTGGCGGCGCGCGGAATTAGTCTCACCATACGTCCCTTTTTGGATTCAGCGTCTTTCGAAAGAATCTATCGTCCCCGGGAAATAGTACAAACTGCGTTGGGTCTATCGGTTTCCAGCTTGCGTCGTCTGGGCGACGTTCTCCGCGCGCGCGAAGCTGACGTTTTGCTGGTGCAGCGCGAAGCGATGACGCTTGGCCCCCCGGTCGTGGAATGGATGGCTAATAAGGTTGTGCGGTGTCCCATGGTATTGGATCTGGATGATGCCACCTACATTTCGTACACCAGTCCCACCTACGGTCGCCTGGGAAAAACACTGAAGTGGTTCGGAAAGACAGACGACTTGATTCGCTGGTCGCAGGTAGTCACTTGCGGTAACCGGGTGATTGCTGAATACGTAGCGGGCAAGGGCACTCAGGCCCGGATCATTCCCACGGTAGTTGATACCGACGTCTTTCGCCCGGCGAATGCGGATCGCGATCACTCTAAGGTGATAATGGGCTGGGTAGGCACGCACTCGACGTACCCTTTCCTGAAATCGATCTTTCCGGTATTGCAAAAGCTCGCCGCTGATTACCCTTTCCGCTTGAAGGTTGTGGGGGCCGGGACTGATGACATCAGGATCCCCGGGGTGGAAGTTGAAAACCTGCAATGGAGCCTCGGTCGCGAGACCAGCGATTTCCAGAGCTTTGATATTGGGCTCTATCCCATCGATTCCGCGAGTTATGGGAATGAGTGGACCATGGGTAAATCCTGTTTCAAGGCCATCCAGTACATGGCAGTGGGCGTACCGTACGTTGTCAGCCCGGTTGGGGTCTGCGCTGAGATTGGCGAAGCCGGCGTGACCCATCTCGCGGCGGGCAGCCCGGACGAATGGTATGAAGCCCTCAGGACACTTTTACAGAACAGGGAACAGCGCCAACGAATGGGAAGTGCGGGCCGGCAATATGCGCTTAAGCACTACAATGTTTCCGATCAGGCTGATAAGCTCGCGCAAGCATTGCGGGAAGCGGTTAATTAAAGTTTAGGAGCGGTGAGGACGTCCGGGCCAGGGCCGGGATCCTGCAAGCCGTAGAGGCAATAGGCCAAATGCGCGGAAGCGGAAGATTCAGAATTTTGATTTTGGCGCTGATCGCGGTGCTCCCGTCTTTCATGAAGCGGGGGGCGTACCGCGCGTTCTTCGGTTATCGGATCGGCAAACGCGTGCGGATTGGGCTAAGCATCATTGACGTGGGAAAATGCGAGATTCAGGACGATGTGTGCATTGGACACCTGAACATTTTTACGCGGGTCAAAGAACTATCTATCGGCGATCATGCTCGAATCGGTCATCTGAACATCATCCGCGGCGGTGACGAGGTCAAACTTGGCCGTTATTCTGAGATAATTCGCCTGAATGAGATAAATTCAATTCCTGATCCTGAGGTGGTCAATCCCGTCGAGCCCCGGTTTCAGCTCGGCGATGGTAGTATTATTACCGCCGGGCACAAGATAGACTTTACTGACCGAGTTAATATTGGGCGACGCACAATCCTGGGCGGCCGCAACTCATCATTGTGGACGCACAACCGGCAACGAACCATGCCGATTGAGATTGGGGATTTCGCCTATATCGGTTCCGAAATTCGGGTGGCGCCTGGAGGCGCCATACCTTCGCGCAGCATTGTGGGAATCGGAGCGGTCATAACCAGGAAGCTCCAGGAAGAACAGTTTCTGATTGGCGGGGTTCCGGCCAAGGCAATCCGGCCCTTGAGCGAAGAGGACCAGTTTTTGATAACGCGAAAAACGCGCCGAGACCTGCCTGACGAGATTTAGTTGGCCGGATCTTGTTCTAAACGGTGCTCATCGATTAATTGATCAAACTTGCGGTAAAGATAGACTTCATATGAATGCGGTTTTAACGGTCTTGATGCTTTTCGTTTGTGCGGCGGCCGCGATCATGGTGCCTGACCATGGTCCGCCCGCTCTGGCTCTTTGCCTCTTTCTCGCTTTAGGGGCTGGTTTGGCCATCTGGAGGTTCGACCGGGCCAATGAGTTTCTCGTGCGGCTTTTCGTCGGAGCGCTGGCCGCAAGAATCTTCGTGGCCACGCTCATCGCTTTTTTTCAATGGCAAACGTTCTTTGGCGGCGATTCGGAAACTTATGATTTCTACGGTTGGGCGATGGGCCTGTCCTGGCACGGAAGCGGTATTAATAAAGCCTACGTAGAGTTGTTTACCCGCTCTGGAGGCAGTGGCTGGGGCATGCTGTATGTGGTCGCTTCTATTTATGAGGTGGTCGGTCGAAATACGTTTGCGGTCCAGTTATTCAACGCCGTGATTGGTGCAGCGACGGCGATAATCGTGTATCTAATCGCCCTGCACCTTTTCGAAAATAAACGAGTCGCGCGCATTGCAGCTTTGTTTGTCGCCTTCTATCCTTCGCTGGTGCTTTGGTCAGCGCAAGCTTTGAAAGATGGACCGATCGTTTTTCTTTTGGTGGTCTCGATGCTCTGCACGCTGAAGATGGGCGAGCGGTTCAGTGTCAAATACCTCGCGATTCTGCTGGCTTCCGTGCTTTCCGTGCTGACACTTCGCTTTTACATCTTCTACATGCTGATTACTGCGATCGCGGGCGCGTTCGTGATCGGCATGCGCTCATTCTCGGCTAAAAGCTTCACCCGGCAGTTTGTGGTGGTCATCATCATGGGTCTGGCCATGACCTACATGGGAATTACGCGCTATGCCACGCGCCAGCTCGGAGTCTACGGAAACCTGGAGTCAGTCAATCGGAGCCGCCAGGATGCGGCGACCTCCGCGAAATCCGGATTTGCCGCAGATGTTGACGTCTCCACTACCGGGGGCGCGCTTTCCGCAATTCCCATCGGATTGTTTTACCTGCTGTTCGCGCCTTTGCCGTGGCAGCTCGCGTCTGCGCGGCAGATGATTACGCTTCCGGAGATGGTTGTTTGGTGGCTGAGCTTCCCCCTGCTGATTTTGGGGTTATGGTTCACCATTAGACATCGTTTGCGGCGCGTGTCTCCGATTCTATTGTTCACTACGCTGCTAACACTCGGCTACTCGGTGTTCCAGGGAAACATTGGCACAGCTTATCGCCAGCGGGCGCAGTTGCTGGTCTTCTATTTTATTTTTGTAGCGGTGGGAATGGTTCTTTTTAAGGAGAGGCGCGAGGACAAGAAACGCCTGCTTGAAGAGAAAAAACAAATGGTCGCCGCCAGGCAGGCGGAGCGAGGTTACCCTCCGTTTAAGTCGCCGCGAGATTTTGGCGTGAAGCCCACGTTTCAGGCCGTCACACCTGCGTTACCCGGCGATGAAAGATAGCCACTCGCCTTAACTTCTTAATAACAAAACATGTGTGGGATTGTCGGCATAGTGCAGGGCGGGGAAGTCCAGGTGGATCGAGACCTGGTGTCTCGGATGTGCGAGGCAATCCGTCATCGTGGTCCCGACGAAGACGGATTTTATTTTAAGGGCGGCGTGGGCCTCGGAATGCGCCGGCTCTCGATCATCGATCTAAAAGGTGGTCAGCAGCCAATCTACAATCAGGATCGCACGGCCGCGATCGTCTTCAACGGGGAAATCTACAACTATCGCGAATTGCGCAAGCAGCTGGAGGAACTGGGCCACAAGTTCTACACCGATAGCGATACCGAAGCGATCATTCATGCTTACGATCGTTATGGCGTTGAATGTCCAAAATACCTGCGCGGAATGTTCGCGTTTGCAATTTGGGATGAAGCCCGCCAGGAACTTTTCTTAGCCCGCGACCGGGTTGGAAAAAAGCCACTCCTTTATGCGCAGGTCAACGGAAAGCTGGCCTTCGCTTCGGAGTTCAGCGCGCTGTTGCTTCATCCCGATATCAGCCGTGATGTTAACTTTGAAGCTCTGCATCACTATCTTTCATTCCTCTGCGTGCCGGCGCCGCTGACCGCATACAGTGCGATCAGGAAACTTGAGCCCGGACATTGGCTGCGTTGGCGTCAGGGCGAAATTGAAACCCGGCGATACTGGCAGCCGGACTTTTCGCATAAGACTGATTTGAACGAAGCGGAAGCGGGGGATCGCGTCGTCGAGCTCCTGCGTGATGCGGTCAAGGTTCGTCTGATGTCGGAAGTACCGTTGGGAGCTTTCCTTTCCGGCGGCGTTGATTCCAGCGCGGTAGTGGCGCTGATGGCGGAAGAGTCTGCCACGCCGGTCAAGACCTTTTCCATCGGCTTCGAAGAGCAGGACTTCAGCGAGTTGCACCATGCGCGCCGCGTCGCTGCACACATCGGCGCCGACCATCATGAATTCATAGTGCGCCCTGATGCCATGGAAGTGTTGCCGACGCTGGTGGAGCACTATGGCGAGCCCTATGCTGATTCTTCGGCCATTCCGACCTATTACGTGGCGAAAGAAACGCGCCGCTACGTGACCGTCGCTTTGAACGGTGACGGGGGCGACGAATGCTTCGCCGGTTACGAGCGGTACGCAGCCATGAATCTGGCAGAGAAGTATCGCCATCTGCCAGCCGGGTTTCGAAAACACATAATCGAAAACGCAGTGAACCTGTTGCCGCTATCCGACAGCCGGCGCGATCCGTTCGCGCGCGCTCAGCGGTTTATTCGCGCCGCGTCGTTGCCGAAGCTGGATCGATACCTGCGCTGGGTAAGCGCCTTTGACGAAGAGGCCAAGGCCGGCCTGTACTCGCGAACGTTCCGCGAGGAAACCCGGCACCTCAACACGGCCAGCATTCTGGAACCATGGTTTGCCAAAGTGAACGGCTCAGGAATTGTAGATGCGTCGCTGCTAACCGACACCATGACCTATCTCCCCAACGATCTGCTGGTGAAAGTTGATATCGCCAGCATGGCGGTATCGCTGGAGGCGCGCTCGCCGTTCCTCGATCATCACTTGATTGAATTCGCTGCCAGCCTGCCGGAAAACCTCAAGCTGCGTGGCTTAACCACCAAATATTTGCTGAAGAATGTTTTGAAGAAAATTCTGCCGGCTGAAAATCTGAACCGGCCCAAGATGGGGTTTGGTGTTCCCATCGGCCATTGGTTTCGTGGCCGTTTGCAGGGTTTTCTGCAGGAGACACTTTTGTCGGAAAAAGCCCTGGGCCGAGATCTTTTCAATCCCGGAAGAGTGAAGCAGATTGTCGAAGAGCATGTCACTGCGAAAAGAAACCATGCGCATCAACTGTGGACGCTCTTGATGCTGGAGTTATGGTTTCAACGATTTATTGATTAGGAGCATTGGTAGATGCCAGCGCCCAATAGCGAGTCGGTCGCGCGTAGCTGTCCCGGCTGTGGCTCAGACAAGGGACGGAAGCGAGGTCCGAAGCACAATTTTGAAATGATGATTACGTGCGGGACCTGTGGGACCCTGTATGTCGAATCGCTGCCCGACGCTACGGAAGCGATGGACTATGACGCGTATTACACGCATGTGAACCTCACGGTCTCGGACTTTATCCAGCGGCGGGTGGAAGAGATTGTCAGCGGCTTTGCAGGTTATCGACAAACAAATCGGCTGCTGGAGATAGGGTTTGGATCCGGCGCTATGCTCCGGGCGGCCGCGCGCCAGGAATGGAGCGCCGAAGGCGTTGAGATATCGCAAACTGCTACCGAGCACGCACGCGAACAAGGGTTTAAGGTATTCTGCGGGGATCTTGCCGAGGCCAACTACAGCGGCGGTTATTTCGACGTCGTTATAGCCAGCGAGCTCCTGGAGCATCTGGAGGATCCGCTCCGTGTGGTTACCGAGATTGCTCGCATTTTGCGCCCTGGTGGTTTGCTGTGGGCGACGACGCCTAACGTTAAAGGCCTTTCGTCACGCATGCTGGGATTGAACTGGACCACGGTTAGTCCGGATCATCTACACCTCTTTTCGCAGAAAGGGATCGCCAGGCTGCTGCACAACGCCGGCTTCCGGCGAGTGCGGCTGGATACGCAGGGAGTGAACCCGATTGAGTTGTGGCAGGCGTTGCGGCACCGCGATGAATTTCTTAACGCCGACACCATTGCCGCGATTACGGCGCGCGTGGACAGTGGCACCAATCTGAATGAGGCTCTCGCCAGGAGCGCTCCCAGAAGAGCACTGAAGAAGATGGTTAACGAGGCCCTGCGATTTAGTCGCCTGGGCGATTCGATTAAGGTTTGGGCCGAGCTATGATCCGAGGAGAACTTAAGTGAAGGGCATCGTTTTAGCAGGAGGATTGGGGTCGCGTTTGCGTCCGCTGACCTCCGTTACCAACAAACACTTGTTGCCGGTCTATGACCAGCCGATGATCTATTACCCGATACAGATCCTTGTTAATGCGGGTATCACCGACATCATGATTGTTACCGGCGGCAACTCGGCGGGAGATTTTTTGAAGCTGCTCGGTAATGGCAAGGCTTTTGGCTTAAAACATCTGAACTATACCTACCAGGAAGGCGAAGGTGGGATCGCCGCCGCGTTAGGGTTGGTGGAGCATTTTGCGGCCGGAGATTCGGTTTGCGTGATCCTCGGTGACAACATCATTGAGGGAAATATTCGGCAGGCGGTGCAGGATTACGACGGGCAGGGAGGCGGCGCCAAAATTCTTTTGAAGGAAGTTCCTGATCCGCAACGGTTCGGCGTACCGAAGCTGGAGGGCACGAGTGTCGTGCGGATTGATGAAAAGCCGAAAGACCCCCAATCGCAGTACGCAGTCATCGGTATCTACATGTACGACGCCAGGGTGTTCGATATCATTAGAACTCTAAAGCCTTCCGGCCGCGGCGAGCTCGAGATTACGGACGTTAACAATGCTTACATCGAGCGCAACGAGCTGACATGGAACGAGCTCGGGGGTTGGTGGACGGACGCGGGAACGTTTGAGAGTTTGCTGCACGCTTCCAATCTTGTCGCCCAAACAGGAGCCAACAAGATGGAGTTGAAAAGCTCTACTGGAGTTGGCGCGAATGCCCGTTAGATTTCGACCTTTGGCAAATTGATTTGCGCGCGGGGTTCGAGAAGCATAGTTTTTGCCAAACAGGCCGGTACTTGTCTTACTTGAACAAGCGCCCGAGACTGAGTTTCGGGCCTTTGCGCTTATGAAAGTTCTCCGCATCATTGCCCGGCTGAACGTGGGTGGTCCGGCGCGTCATGTCGTTTGGCTGACCGCCGGCATGCGATCTGCCGACTATGAAACTGTTCTTATTGCGGGCACCGTTCCTCCAACCGAAGATGACATGGGTTACTTTGCGGAACGGATGGGCGTTAAGCCGCTGGTCTTTCCGGAGATGAGCCGTGAAGTCTCGCTTAAGGACGCGTTAACTGTTGTCAGATTATTTCGGTTGATGCTGAAGGAACGCCCCGACGTGGTGCATACGCACACCGCGAAGGCCGGGACAGTGGGACGGCTGGCGGGTTTGCTGTATCGTTGGCTGACCCCCGGCGTGCTGATTGGACGGCCGCGAGTTTGCCGTTTTGTTCATACTTATCATGGCCACATATTTCACAGCTACTATGGCCCGTTTAAGACGAAGTTGTTCCTGCTGATCGAGCGAGTGTTGGCGCGGGTAATAACCGATCGAATCGTGGTCGTCAGCGAACAGCAGCGGCGCGAAATCAATGAGATATTCCATGTCGGACGGCCCGGCCAATTCGTCGTAATTCCGCTGGGTATCGACATCAGTGCGTATGCCAATTGGCGGGAACGGCGCGACTTGATGCGGCAGGAACTCGGCGCGGCGGAGGCTGACGTCCTGGTCGGGATTGTGGGCCGGTTGACTGAAATCAAGAACCACATAATGTTCCTGGCAGCAGCCAAACGATATCGAGAAGGCAGAGAAGCTATTGGTCAGAGCCGCGTGCGGTTTCTGATTGTCGGTGATGGAAATCTGCGCGCCCAGCTCGAAGGACAGACGCGGTCCCTGGGTTTGGATGGGCACGTCGATTTCCTGGGATCACGCAATGACCCTGAGAACTTTTACGCGGCGCTTGATATCGTCGCCCTGACGTCGCTTAACGAAGGCACACCGCTGACATTGATTGAAGCGATGGCGAACGCCCGGCCCGTGATCGCTACCACTGTCGGTGGGGTCGAGGATTTGCTCGGCCAGCCCATTAACGGAGACGATGGGTTTGCTGTTTGTGAGCGTGGTTTGGCGGTGCGGCCGGGCGACACTTCGGGTTTTGCTTCAGGCCTCGCGGCATTGATTGACAACGCAGAATTGCGGCGCGAAGTCGCTGAGCGGGGCCGGGATTTCGTTGGCCGGAGTTATTCCAAAGAGCGCTTGATCAAAGACGTCTCCAGGCTTTACCAGGAGTTGGTGGGCCATGGTCATAAGTCGAGAGTTATGGAGCACGGGGTCAAGAGCGCCTCTGCGTGAGTAACGAACAGAGTACTGGTGTTGATGAGTATTGAATCGAGTTGAAGGGAGCTTCCTGATTGAGAGTTTTAATTACCGGCGGCGCTGGTTTTATTGGATCGCATTTGAGTGATGCTTATTTGGAACGCGGAGATGAAGTATTTGTTATCGATGACCTTTCCACAGGCAGCATTGAAAACATCCGGCATCTGAAGGAAAATCCGCGCTTTCACTACACGATCGAGAGTGTTCACAACCAGCCAGTCACAGCCGAATTAGTGGATCAGTGTGATGTCGTGGTGCATTTGGCTGCCGCTGTGGGTGTAAAGCTCATTGTCGAGAGCCCGGTGCGCACGATCGAAACCAACGTGCGCGGCACCGAAGTGGTCCTTTCGCTGGCGAACAAGAAAAAGAAAAAGGTCTTGATTGCCTCGACCTCAGAAGTTTACGGACTGAGCGGCGAAGTGCCTTTCCGCGAAGATGGAAACCTGGTGATGGGTGCGACCACAAAAGGAAGGTGGAGTTACGCTTGTTCAAAAGCGATCGACGAATTCCTCGCCCTCGCTTATTGGCACGAGAAAAAACTGCCCACCGTGGTGGTCCGCCTTTTCAATACGGTGGGCCCGCGCCAAACCGGGCGCTACGGCATGGTCATTCCGACTTTCGTAAAGCAAGCCCTTTCCGGACGTCCGATTACTGTCTATGGCGACGGTAACCAGTCGCGCTGCTTTGGCTATGTTGGCGACATCGTCGGGGCGCTGACAAAGTTGATGGACCACCCGGACGCGGTTGGCAAGGTCTTCAACGTTGGTTCGAATGAGGAGATCACGATTCTGGGTCTGGCGGAACGAGTTAAGAAGCTAACTCAATCGAAATCCGAGATCGTTTTTCTTCCGTATGATGAGGCCTACGAAGAAGGCTTCGAAGATATGCCGCGCCGGGTTCCGGACATTACGAAAATCGATTCGCTGATCGGCTTCAAGCCGGAAATGAAGCTCGACGGCATTCTGAACAGCGTCATCGATTTTCAGAATGGACGAGCGCCGGCGGATAACGGCTAATCAGCCGCGATCTCAAATCCCGGAATCGTGCCAATTGGGGGTCGGACTCACGCGGGATTGGACGCTTGCGTTGCGCGCTCCAATCGAATAATTTCTTCGTCATCCTGGATCCGCTGGAAGGTTTGGTATGTCAGTGAGGGTTTCTTATCTGCTGGCTATCGCCACGTCGTTCGTGGTGGTGCTGGCGTTGACGCCTGTCGTGCGCGCGCTGGCGCGACGCTGGGGGGTCGTCGCGCGTCCCAAGACCGATCGCTGGCACAGCAAGCCAACCGCCATGCTCGGTGGCGCCGCAATGTGGCTTGGTGTCACGGCAAGCTATCTTATCTTCGTCCCGCACGCGCCTCGCACCTGGGTCGTCGTGGGCGCCAGCACTTTCCTGTTTTTCGTAGGATTGCTCGATGACCTGGTTCGCGCCAAGCCGTACCAAAAGTTAATCGGGCAGGTAATGGGTTCGGCATTCGTGGTCTACTACGGGGTCTCTCTTCAGTGGACGCACTTTGCCTCGCTCGACATGCTGATCACCATTTTCTGGCTGATCGGAATTACTAACGCGATCAATCTGCTCGACAACATGGATGGGTTAGCGGCGGGAATCGCAGCGATTGCCTCGTTCTTCCTGGCGCTGGCGTTGATGGCCGCGGGACAGCCGACGGAAGCGCTCCTGGTGGGCACTTTTACGGCGGCATTGGTCGGCTTTCTGGTTTACAACTCGCATCCCGCTTCAATCTTCATGGGTGACTGCGGCTCGATGTTTGTCGGGTTCTTTCTGGCCAGCTCCGCCTTAATACATGGATCCGCCGGCCGTTCGCGCAGCTTCCTCCCAGTGCTGGCCGTGCCCATCCTGATACTTTTGATCCCGATCTTCGACACTACGTTCGTAACGATTCTGCGCAAACTTTCAGGGCGGGCAGCTTCGCAGGGCGGTCGCGATCACACTTCGCATCGGCTGGTGGCTTTGGGAATGTCCGAACAGCGCGCCGTGTGGATGCTGTATGGCTTTGCCGCTTTGTCAGGTCTGCTGGCTCTGTCCGTCCGCGAAATGAGGTTGGACGTCAGCCTGGCGGCAATTCTTGGGATTACGTTGCTCCTGACTCTGCTGGGAGTTTACCTGGCAGGAGTCAAAGTCTACGAAGAAGAAGCTGAGGCAGTAGCCGCCACGAATAAGCCTCTGTTTGCTTTCCTGGTCGATCTTTCCTACAAGCGGCGTGTTTTTGAAGTGCTGCTCGATGTGGTGTTAATCGCGTTGGCCTACTGGAGTGCTTACGCAATTGAATTCAACGAATCATCCGAAAGCAGTGCCTGGGGACTCTTTCTGCGCACTTTGCCGGTATTGGTGTTCGTTAAGCTGGGAGCGTTCCTGGTCATGGGCGTGTACCGGGGCATCTGGCGGTATACCAGCATCGACGACCTGATGGTCTTTGCCAAGGCGGTGGCGCTGGGTTCGATCGTGTGCGTACTGATTGTCCTGTTCAAATTTCGTTTTGTAGGATTTTCGCGCACCGTCTTTGTCATCGATGCCTTCGTCATGTTCATGTTGCTGGCGGCGAGTAGAATGGCCTTTCGCCTCTTCCGGCAATTTCTGCCGGTGCCCAGCTCCGGCGACGGGAGGCGCGTTCTGATCTACGGCGCCGGCGACGGCGGAGAGTTGCTGTTACGTGAGATCCTGAACAACCGCGAACTGCGTTATGTTCCGGTGGGCTTCATGGATGACGACCCTAATAAGAAGGGCAAAGTAATTCATGGCTTGCGTGTCTTTGGGGGAAACGGTGCACTACGTTCAATTTGCGGAGCGCAGAAAGTAGATGAAGTGGTAATCTCCAGCCCGCGACTTTCCGAAGAGCGAGTGAAGCAGATACTGGAAGACTGCGAGGCGGGTAACATAACTTTGAAGCGGATGCGGATCG
Organism: Blastocatellia bacterium; assembly: GCA_033856235.1. Classification (GTDB taxonomy): domain Bacteria; phylum Acidobacteriota; class Blastocatellia; order Pyrinomonadales; family Pyrinomonadaceae; genus DASXRU01. Next base: position 77,635 of record JAWVFI010000081.1, read on the forward strand.
AAATGGAACTCCTGAGTGACAACTAAGTCCTACCTTGACCCTGCGCCGTGTTAACGGCGCAGGCTGGCCCAGAAACCGAAGCCTAAACGAATACTTTGTCGCAAGCCCATTCCCAGCAATTGATTCGGGTTGACCTGCATGCCCCTGGCCGGCGTGCGCTCTTAGTTCTACCTCTGATCCTGGTCCTGGTCGGCGGCTGGTTTGCGACCCGGTGGTATGTCGGGAATACCGTAGCCGAATACGGACCAGGAGTAGAGGACGGCGGTCTGGATGCTGCTGGTGTAGCAGTCCGGTTAGCTCCTGGCGATCCCTTAACGCATTGGAGACTTGGGCGCCTGGAACAAAAAGAGCTTGGCCAGGGAGCGATTGATGCGGCAGCGAGGCACTTCGCGGCAGCGGTTGAGTTGTCACCTAACGATTATCGTCTCTGGATGGATTATGGCCGGGCTCTAGAGGCCAACGGCAACACAGCTCAGGCTGAGGCGGCCTTGCGTCAGGCAATCAAACTTGCTCCAGCCTACGGTTATCCCCGATGGTATCTCGGAAACTTCCTACTGCGTTCCGGACGCACTGACGAGGCCTTTGCCGAGTTGCGCCTGGCAGCCGAAAGTACTCAACCGTTGCGGGCGCAGATTTTCAGCCTGGCTTTGCAGGTAATGGGTGACGATTCAGGCGGTCTTATGCGGTCGATGGCTGGCTCCCCCGAAATGCGCGCGCAGCTCACTTCTTACCTAACTGCAAACCAGAAACTCGATGATGCGATCCGACTTTGGAACAGCTTCAATCCAGCGGAGAAAAAGGAACAGCGCGAAGTTTGCGAAGCGTTGGTAAAAACGCTGGCGACGGTCAAGAGATTTCACGACGCTCTGACAGTGGCTGGAGATCTGGCGCCGGACGATCAGGATAGGCCCATGCCCAACCAGGTATTCAACGGCGGCTTTGAGACCGCTTCAAATGCCAGCAGCGCCGGCGTGTTCGGATGGCAAATCACTTCGCTTCCACAAGCCCACGCCTCAATTGATTCCGATCAGCACCATGGTGGCGGCCGAAGTCTGCGCCTTGTTTTCAAGTCGGCTACTACCCTGGATCTCAATAGTGTTGCGCAGTTGGTGGTGGTGGAACCGCAGACCCGCTACCTGCTTGAGTGGTACGCTCGCACCGAAGACCTGAGAAGTGCCGGCACTCCCTTGTTTCACGTAATCGACGAAACGGATGGGGCCGTCCTCGCCACGTCTTCAGCTATTTCCCCCGGGACGACGAACTGGCAACCTATCAGCCTTGAGTTTGGAACAAAGGCCAACACTGAGGGTGTGCGCCTTCGGATTAGTCGCGCTTCCTGCGGCGATGACCCAATTTGCCCGATTTTTGGAACTGTCTGGTATGACGACTTCAATCTCCAGCGTGCCGGCCGAGTTGCCGCAGCAAAACCTGGTAACGACACCGCGGCACACTAAGCCCGAGCGTTGGACCAGAGTTGGGACGCCGCACACATTTGCCAGTCGCTTCGTCTTTCTAATTCTGTGCTCCAGCATAGTGCTGACCACGCTCGCTTACGGCACGGTGCATTCCTGGTCGCTGGCCGTTTTCACTCTGGGAGCGGTTGCCCTGGTCGGCCTCTGGGTTGCGGACGCCTGGCGGCTGAAGTCTCTACGCGTAAGTCGTAACCTGCTGCAGTTACCGTTCCTCGGTGCGCTAGCTCTCGGCATCATCCAGCTCTTGCCGTTGGGGAAATGGAACGGGGCCGCGACCCTTTCACTCAATCCGGTGCGAAGCCTTTCGGCTGACCCTTATGCAACCCAACTCTTCATGGTGCAGATCGCGGCCCTGTTGATCTACTTTGGAGCCACCTTGGTATTTGTGGATACGCCTCATCGTCTTAAGCTGCTGGTGAGGACGATTACGATCTTTGGATTCCTGCTGGCGATGTTTGGCCTGACGCAATCACTCATTGGTAGTCCTACGAAAATCTACTGGATCCGAGAACTTCCCCAGAGCACAGCGTTTGGACCGTTCATCAATCGTCATCATTTTGCCGGATACATGGAATTGGCCGTGGCCATTCCCCTCGGCTTGTTGTTTTCGGGCGTTATCGAGCGCGAAAAGCGACTGCTATATGGGTTTGCCGTAGTCTTAATGGGTGTCGCCCTGGTGATGACAAATTCGCGAGGTGGCTTGATTAGTCTGGTTGCCGAAATTGGTTTCCTGGTGATCATCACCACCGCAGGATCAAAGCGAAGCGGCAATCGTGATCGCAGTATGCGAGCTCTGGCGGCGTTTAAGCGACTCGGACTCGCGGCGGGCATAATAATTATCCTAATAGGGAGCGTAGTTCTTTTGGGTGGTGCTTCTGTTTTCACACGCTTTCTGGGTACTGTGAATGCTGAGGATCCTACGACTGGGCGCGCACATTTTTGGGCCGTCACTACAGACATAATTAAACATCACCCCATCATCGGAGCGGGAATCGGGGCTTACGGCGTTTTGTATTCGCAGTATGATTCGCGGAACGGATTATATCGCCTGGAACAGGCGCACAATGATTATTTGCAGGTCCTGGCAGATGGGGGAATCATCGGTGCCGCATTAGGACTATTTTTCATTGTAGTTCTCTTCCGCGTAGGATTTGCGCGGAGGGAAACTCATGACGTCTTTAGGCGTGGCGTAACCACCGGGGCGTTGGCGGGCTGTTTCGCCGTATTGGTCCACAGTTTCTTCGACTTCACGCTTCACACCACTTCTAACACACTGCTCTTTCTGGTCCTCGCGGCGATCGCAACAATGGATTCACGGATCGACCGTGAAGGGAGCCAGCGCCGCCGTCGCCGCCGCACCCGCTCGAAGCCTGAAATCGATCGTGAAAATGGTGAGAATGCTCTAGTGATCTAAGGGGCTTCGACTGATTTAATTGGGCAGTTAGCAAATAGTGGGCAATTAAATTTCTCTCCTTGCAATGTTGCGGTGCAGCGAGAAACCTTTTACCCTGCGGAGCGGCCAAAATCGGAGGGCTAGTTAGTGTCGTCAATAGCAGTTGCACATTCATCGGCCGAAGGTAAGTCGTTCCCCTTGTCGACGACCTTGCCTCATTTCTGCCTCGAGGCGATTGAGCGTTATGCCAAATCGGACGCGCTGAATCAAAAACGAGACGGAAAATGGGTACACACTTCAAGCGAAGAATTCATCCGCCGGATCCGCCATGTGGCCCTTGGATTGGCGCGTCTTGGGATCTGCGCCGGCGATCGAATAGCGCTGCTGTCAGAAAATCGTCCTGAGTGGTCCATCACTGACCTGGCAATTCTGAGCATTGGCGCCGTCAACGTCCCTATCTACACAACCCAAGCCGTCGATCAGGTGCGTTTCATTCTCGAGGACTGCGGGGCCCGGGCAATTTTTGTGTCCGGAAAACGAGTGTTCAAGCATGCGCGGAAAGGCCTCGACAACATTCCGAGCCTCGAGAGGATAATTTTCTTTGAACATGATTCAAGTGGTGAAGTGGCGGGGGGGTTGACACTAGCCGATCTGGAAACAATGGGTGCAGAGTTCGACGACCAGAATCCCGACGCATTCGAATCCTTTGCAAAGCCAGTCCAGCCAGACGATCTCGCCACTATCATCTACACGTCTGGGACAACAGGCACACCTAAGGGCGTAATGCTCACGCACCGGAATTTCATTTCGAATGTAATTGCGGCTACTGATGCGCTTCCAATAGTGCCGACGGATGTGGCTTTATCGGTGCTTCCGCTATCGCATATCTTTGAACGGACTTGCTTCTATGTTTTCTGTTACAACGGGGTTTCTGTTTATTATGCGGCCTCTTTCGATCAGGTCGGAGAGTACCTACGTGAAGTGCGGCCGACAATAATGACGGCCGTGCCTCGCCTTTTTGAAAAGGTTTACCATCGGATCGTAAAGAAGGGGCTGTCCGCTGGGGGGTGGAGAAGCCAGGTCTTCGAGCGTTCTTTGAAGGTGGGCCAACGTTATGCTGAACTCAAAGACAAGGGCGAGAAGGTCTCCCCTTTGTTGGAAGCCCAGCAAGTGATCGCAAACCGCCTTGTTTTCGCCAGGTGGCGGGAGGGAATAGGCGGCCGCCTGCGCTACTTCGTTTCGGGAGGGGCTCCACTTTCACCAGCACTGTCTTATTCGTTTCTTGCCGCGGGTATCCCAGTTCTTCAAGGTTACGGCATGACCGAAACGTGTATCGTCTCCGCCAATCGCCCTGACAATAATCGAGTAGGTTCGGTAGGCAAGCCTTTTGAAGGCATAAATGTGGTTATTGCCGCTGACGGGGAGATTCTGGTTAAGGGCCCGGGTGTAATGAAAGGCTACTACAATCATCCTGAAGCTACCGCGGCGGTAATTAATGACGGCTGGTTCGCTACCGGAGATGTTGGTCACTTCGACGCAGAAGGCCGTTTGTTCATCACCGACCGAAAGAAGGATCTCTTTAAGCTTTCCAATGGCAAGTACGTCGCGCCCCAATTGCTGGAGAGTTTGCTTAAGCAAAGCGCGCTGGTCAATCAGGTGGTGGTGGTTGGTGCAGGTCGAAAGCAACCTGCCGCACTTGTCGTACCGGATTGGGAATCTCTGAAGAGCGCCTTACGGTCGGCGGAGATATCCGTCTCGGCGAGCCATTCCGAACTGTGTCGCGATTCGCGGGTTATCAAGCTGGTCCAAAGTGAGTTAGCACCACTTACGGCCGGACTTGCCGAATACGAGCGTGTCCGTCGCATCGCGCTGCTGGCCGAGGAATTTACGATTGATAGCGGAGCGCTGACGCCGACTCTAAAGATAAAGCGGCGAGTGGTCGATCAGGAGTATGGCGAACAGATCGAGGAGTTGTATGGTTCGTCGTCAATCTCATCCTAGAACGTTAATCTCGTAATCAAGCCTGGTAAGGTCATCCAAGGCGGGGAACCGGTTGACTAACAAAGACTCCGCAAGCAGGCGCAGCGGTCTCGGCATGAGTGGGGTTTCGATGTGTTCTGACTCTGGCGAATAATGTGCAAGGAGCTTGGCCTCGGCATCGCAGAACTCACAAGTCCTTAAATGCCGCAGGACTAACCTGCTCCTGGCGGCAGGTAACGCGTCAGAAAGGAACAGAACAATCTCAAACTCCGGCGGACACGAGCTTTTTTTGATGAATTCTTGTGACGTTGGTGCATGCATTTTTTCAACCCCTGCCTTTTCCGATACGAAATCTCCTGGGGCGCTTCCGCAGGATCAACGGTGAAATCCAAACCTAAGGGGCAAGAAAAAAGCCGGTCTCGAACTTCTAGTAACAATCTCTACGTGATTCTCTTCCGAAAGTACTAATTAACCACTTGTTCCACAAGTTTTTACACTAAACGTGGCGTTTTTCCGCGTAAAAGCAATGGTTTCAGGGGGTTGTAAAAACTTGTTGCTCATTTGAATGTTTGCTGTTACCATCCGTTTTGTCAGTGGGGAGCGTCCCCAAGCTCCTAGTTTCCTTTATCAGTGCCAGCCCGTCCAAGGAATCCAAGCTCCCAAACCTCAGCCGTCCCAAACATAACTAGTCTGACGACCGCGAGGTAGGCCGCACCGCAACAGACCTGGCATTTCCTTTCTGGCAAGACTCAGTATCTACCAATCTGATGCAGTGGCAAGTGACCTCAAATGAAGATTGGTCCACTCCAAGTCCCAAATGCATGAGAGTCCAACAAATGATGGTACGTTCGGCTGATCCCGGCGTGCCCATGAAGTGACGAACGTTAGGAATTGCTTGGAGAGTTCAGTATTGGTCGTCAGTCTCTGAAATCTACCCCGCCACCCAACACCATTATCGTGAAACCACTTAGTGACAAGCAAACGAAAGATTCGACGATGAGCGCTATTAGAGAAGAAGTTCGCTTACCACGTCCGGGCTCAGAGCGACAATCAAGAGCCGGTCAATGGATCGAAAGTTTGCGCACCTCGGATGTGAACCGGCTGTGGTCAGAACTGCACCGCGTTGTAAGCCATCATCCCCTGGTTCGTGCCTCGCGCAGTGCCGGCCTCTTGGTTGAGGAAGGCGCGGGCAATGCTTACACCGATCTAACCCAGGAGTTATTTGTTCAACTCCTAAGTAAGGGCCGCTTCCAGCACTATCTCGACACCGAGATGACTGACGCCGAAGTGGAATGCGAGATAGGGCAGATCGAGCTGACTAACTTACTGACTGCCGAGTTACGAAAGCGGCACCCGGAGAGCTATCGCCTCGCCCGCCGGATCTCAACGTTGATTCAGTCTAGTGCTAACTTCAAGCGCTTTGATTCAAGCGGTAGAAACGAGGAACATCATCGACGCCTTGCCGATCGAGTTTATGGGCTCAGCGAATGGCCTGACGGAAAACCAGGTCGCAACTCGCACGACCTCGAACAGCGAGTTCACATGGTTCCCGTAAGACAACGTGATACGCGGATGGTAGGTTGCACGGGGGACTCCCAGGTTGTGATTAGCAACGCGGATCTGGAAGATTTGATCATTTCTGTTCTGGATGCCGTGGATGCTCCCGTTGATGTCAGAGCTCTCCGCGGTTTGGTCATGTCGCGGCTGCCGGTGATGGATATCTACCTCGTACCGCTTGGCGGAGATGATGGGGATAACGATAACAATCGCTTCGAACCGGTTGATGGATGCGAGAACCCCGAGCAGTCCTTGTTACGTCGCGAATCCGAGCAGGAAGCCGCTGGGTTCGTGGACCAATTCCTGAAGAATCTTCATGGAACGGTTCGCGGCAAGGTCAAGCAATACAATCGCATGTTGGGGGTGCTCTGGCACTGCTACTTGAGTGCCGACCACGCAACGCAATTGGAGGTCGCCTCCGTCCTCGGTGTGTCTGATTCGCTTGTCTCTGATTATCGCCGCCGCATCGAGCAGGAATTGCGCGCTCTTTCTTTCACCGAGGTTGAGGAGGCCCGTCGTTTTGAGTCGGCCCTACGGCGTCGCGTGCGGTCATTGGTGGTGGTAGAGGATGAAGAGGGTGTGGTTGTCTGAATCCTTTCCCTTGGTCTACTCAATTATTGTCCGGTGATCGCGCGTGCTTTTGCGAACGATCGCCGGAACTTAGTTTTTGTTAGCAAAAAAGAAGCAGTCACCCGCCCGGTCGCCATCGATGTCGAGACTTCGCAAACCCGATTATGAACCTGTGAAGCGTTCCCGAGCGGCCGGGAGCATTGATGCAGTTGCCTCAATGCCAAGGCCGGGACTGCCGACCAGCAATGCTAAACGGCGACCAACTTCCAACATGGCTGAGCGTGCTGGCAAAGAGAACGCAAGTCAGCCGGGGACTACCAAGATCACATCCCTGGCAAAAGGTCATGGCCTGACTTACGTTGCGCTCTTTCTCTTTACTGTCGTGCTTTACGCTCGGCCAGCCGAATTCTACCCATCACCCCTCACCGCATCGATAGCGCTTGTTATCGGGCTTTTCACCCTGGTGATATTCGTACCTTCTCAGTTGGCTGTCGATGGTCGCATGACCGCACGGCCAAAGGAGATCAATCTCGTCCTGCTCTTCTGCCTAAGCGGTCTGCTGTCAATTCCGCTTGCACTTAGTCCTGCCGAAGCCTGGCATACCTTTGGCGATACGTTTATTCGCTGCGTCGTGATTTTCATAGTGATCGTGAATGTGGTGCGGAGTGAGATGCGGCTCAAGGGACTACTTCTGCTCACACTGGTTGTGAGCATGTGGTTAAGTCTCGGCGCTCTCAACGACTACAGGCTTAATTTGACGACAGTGGAGGGATATAGAGTTGGCGGAAGAGGAACCGGAATCTTTGGCAATTCGAATGACATGGCGCTTTTTCTGGTAACCAGCGTGCCAATTGCGGTTGCCTTTTTCCTGGGAGCCCGCGGCCCGTTGAAGAAAATCCTGTTCGGTGCCTGCGCGGCCTTGATGATGGCAGCCATTGTGGTCACGTACTCCCGCGGGGGCTTCATGGGCTTGATAGTGGTCCTCGCTTTCATAGGCTGGAAGATAGGGCGGCGTCAGCGGCTGACTATCGCGGTCTGCGGATTCATTCTATTGGCGGGGTTCATGATTTTTGCCCCCGGCAACTACTCCCGTCGTCTCGCATCCATTTTCGTGCCAAGTCTCGACCCCGTCGGCTCCTCAGACATGCGGCGCGAGATTCTTTACCGCTCAATCTGGACCGCGGTAAGACATCCTCTGTTCGGGATAGGGATGGGCAATTTTCATAACGTTTCGATTCGGGAACTTGTTAGCCATAACGCCTTTACACAAGTAGCGGCGGAGATGGGCATGGGGGCGCTCATTTGCTATTTGATGTTTATTATTACGCCCTTGAGGCGCCTGGGACAGGTAGCCCGCGAAACGTTCGCTACTCGCACCCATTCCAGCTACTACTATTTGTCCATCGGCTTACAGGCATCGTTGCTAGGTTATTTAGTTTCGAGTTTCTTCGCTTCGGTCGCGTATCTCTGGTACGTCTATTACCTGGTCGGCTATGCAGTCTGTCTGCGTCGACTTTATGAATCGGAGACCGGAAGAGAGGTCGTCTTGGTGAAGGAACAAGCCCGGCGCCAACGGGCTGGAAACGCCAGAAGAGACGAACCTTCATCTGGGCTCGTGGGAATAGAAACGGTGAGCTAGCCCTCCAACAATGAATCTAACACTTGTAATGGAAATAGTATTTTGGGGGAGCGCTTTTGCGCTTCTCTATACATATGTGGGCTACCCTTTGTTGCTGTGGGTAGTGAGTACGGTGCGCCCACGTGGAGTAAAGCAAGGCCCCGCCTGCCCGTCAGTGACCATCATTATCACTGCCTACAATGAAGAGCGAGATTTGGCGGCCAAGCTCGAAAATACGCTCCTGCTGGATTACCCACGAGAACAGTTTGAAATCATAGTTGCGTCTGACTCTTCCACCGACAGCACTAATGAGATCGCGAAAGAGTTCGCGGCACGTGGTGTGAGGTTACATATTCAGCCACGACGTCTCGGCAAAACGGCGGCCCAAAACGCAGCAGTTGAGCAGAGCCGCGGCGAGATCATCGTCTTTTCGGACGCCACGAGTCTCTACCAGACAAGTGTGCTGCGCTCGTTGATGCCGAACTTCGCAGATGCCACTGTGGGTTGCGTCGCCGGCAGGCTCATTTATGTCGATCCGTCGGATTCACAGGTTGGTCGCGGAGCCCGCAGCTACTGGAACTACGAGACTTTTCTTAAACATCATGAAAGCCGAGCGGGGTCACTAATCGGGGCGTCGGGTTGTCTCTATGCGGTGCGACGTTCCGCTTACGTGCCGCTGTATCCCGAAGCCTGCAGCGACTTCATCATCGCCACGAAAATGGTTGAGCAGGGGTTGCGGGCGGTCTATGAACCACGCGCCATCTGCAATGAGGAAACGAATCGCCGCGTGAACAACGAGATGACTATGCGGGTTCGCGTGATTGCGCAGACTTTCACCGACCTGTGGCGCCATCGCGCGATGCTGAATCCAGCCAGAAGCGGGTTCTACGCGATACAACTGTTATCCCACAAGGTCATGCGCTATTTGGTTCCATTTTTCCTAATCGCCATCCTGATCGCCTCGCTGGCTCTTGCTTTGGCAGCTACTTCGTTTGTTTATGCAGGTGTTGTGATAGCGCAACTGGCCTTCTATTTTGGTGCGTTCAGTGCCTGGGTATTGGAACGCTTCGGGGCGCGCAGCCCACTGCTCGCGCTGCCGCAATATTTCGTGCTCGCTAATCTCGCATCACTCGTCGCTTGCTATAAATTTATGCGAGGGGAACGTTATGCCCGTTGGGAGCCGATTCGCGAGCAGGTTGCGTCCTGCACGCCCACCAGTCGCATGTCGCCAGAGGCAGCTACGTTTAAGATCGATTAGAAAGACATTCGTATGTGTGGCATCGCCGGTTTTGTTACTCAGAAGGAATTCGCCAGCAATGGCGACACGACTACTGCTGTGCTCGACCGCATGTGTCGCGTCATCGCTCATCGCGGGCCAGATGACCAGGGAATGTTTGTCGACGGGCGCGTGGCGCTTGGTATGCGGCGTCTCTCGATTATTGATTTGGCCGGTGGTCATCAACCGCTTTCCGGATGCGATAGAGCAATCACAATTGTTTTTAATGGCGAGATATATAACTACCTGGAATTGAAGCATGAGTTGGAAGCACACGGCCACAGGTTTAAGACGCAATGCGACACCGAGGTTGTTGTTCATGCGTACGAACAGTACGGCGCCAAGTGTGTCGAACACTTGCGCGGGATGTTCGCTTTCGCCATCTGGGATGCGCACCGGCAGGAGCTTTTCATCGCCCGCGACCGGGTGGGGAAAAAACCTCTCTACTATGGTGTAACGCCGAGGGGCACGCTCATTTTTGGATCAGAGTTGAAAGCGCTTAGCCAGCATCCAGAGTTTTTCGGGGAGGTAAGCGCGGAAGCCCTTGATGCCTATCTAACGTATGGCTACGTACCGGATCCTCTGACAATCTTTCGCGATGTGCACAAACTCCCGCCCGGTCATCATCTTCGGTTCAAAGATGGTCGAGTTTTGCTGGAACAGTATTGGGATTTTGCTTACGAAGAGTTGCCAGACGCGCCCTTCAAGAGCGAGGAAGAGTATTCGGGAGAGTTGCGTAAACTGCTGGACGAAGCGGTTCGGGTTCGATTGATGGCCGATGTGCCCCTGGGCGCCTTCCTGTCGGGCGGGATCGATTCCAGTGTGGTCGTTGGTCTAATGGCCCGTCACACGGGCCAACCGGTAAAGACCTTTTCGATCGGTTTTCGCGAAGACAGCCATGACGAGCTGAAGTATGCGAGGCTCGCCGCAAAACACTTTGGCACGGATCATCGAGAACTCATCGTCACGCCGGACGTCTGCGATATCGTTGACGAACTCGTTTGGTATTTCGATGAACCGTTTGCCGACCAGTCGGCGATTCCAACCTATCTCGTCAGCAAACTCGCGCGCGAACATGTGAAGGTGGTGCTCTCTGGTGACGGCGGAGACGAGTTGTTCGCGGGGTATACACGGTACACCACGGATTCTAAGCGAAGCGGTTTCGAGCGCCTTCCTCGATTTGTGCGCAAAGGAATGATGCAACCCCTGAGCCGGCAACTTCCACACGGCGCATTGGGCCGCAACTATATGCACAAGGTTTCGTCGGAGCCTCTAGATCGTTACATCGAGGAAATCTCGATTTTTACTAAGCTTAATAAACCGCGGCTCTACACTAGTGACTTTAAGAATTGCCTGCTTAACCGCGATGCCTCAGACCTGTTCCGCGCCCACGTTGCGCGAGTGCGCTCCCACGATCCGCTCGATAAGTTGCTTTATCTCGATAGCAAAACTTATTTACCAGGAGACATTCTGACGAAGGTTGATCGGATGAGCATGGCCGTCTCTCTGGAGGCACGCGTGCCGCTTCTCGATCAAAAGTTGATCGAATTCGTAACTCGTATTCCGGCTTCCATGAAGATGAGGGGGAGCGAAACGAAGTACATTTTCAAACGCGCCGTCGAGGATCTCGTGCCCTCTGAAATATTGCATCGTCCAAAGCAGGGATTTGGTGTCCCCATTAGCGAATGGATAAACACAGAACTTAGGGACCGCATCCGTGACACGTTTGCTGATTCGCGGACTCGCCAACGTGGTTATCTTGAGCCGGGCTATGTTGATTTGCTGCTAAACGAACACGAACGAGGCCGTCGCGATCATTCCTGGGCAGTATGGGCCCTGCTCATGCTTGAGCTTTGGCAGCGGACATTGGCCGATAAATCCTACGCCGGGCCACTATCCGGACAGTCTGTGGAAGAGTCATGCGAGGTGTTGGTGAATGCGTAAGGATAAAGCAAAGATGCGCGTCATCCTACTGACCCACGGACATTGCGAGTCTGCCTTGGCACGCCTGCTCGCCCTCGAATGCGTGTCGATCGTCGGCGTCTTTGTTGAAACCGATATTCTACGGCGCTATCGGCCCACCGAGGCGCTTAAAAGATCAATAAAGTATGACGGCCTGGCTACGACCTTTAGCCGATATGCCCGCAAGTTGATGGGACTGGGTAATTCATACGATGCCGAAATGATTGTTACGGAAGAAAGTCGCGAACGCTTGCGTGAAATGGCTGAGGCTCATAGTGTGCCAGTTCACTTCGTGAACAGTTTTCATACTGCTGATACTTGCTCATTAATTCGCCAGGTCTCTCCTGACCTCGGCATCATTTACGGAACAAATATCATCAGGGAATCTGTGTTCAAAATTCCGCGTCTGGGCTCAATTAATCTCCACCAGGGACTCGCCCCGTTGTACCGGGGTGGTCCGCCGATTTTTTGGGAACTATACAACGGAGAGCGAGAGATCGGTATTACAGTCCACTTCGTGGAAGCGAAGGTTGATAGTGGTCAAATCATCCTTCAAGAAACCGTGCCGCTGGTTTACGACTACGCTTATGCCCTTGATTACGATCGGTTCATCAGCGGGTTCGGCGAGAGTTTGCATAAACGATGTGCCTCGCTTTTGGCAGAGTCAGTGCGACTGATCGCGGAAGGTACCGCGTCACCGATATCGCAGGATCCGCTTTTCGGCAAAAGATACCGCCTACCCACCAAAACTCAAAAAGATGAACTACGCCGGCGCTTGCGCCAACGCCGCGTCGAATATGGACAAGTTGATCTCAATCGGGGTTTTGAAATCTACCCTGAGGGACAGAGGATTGATGAAGCAAGCAATGTTTAATCTTTTGACCTCCGCCGGGGCGTTCGATCCGTTCCGCAGGTCGAATAGTCACAACGCGCCGATCCTTATGTATGACCGTTTTAGCCGTAGAGGGGTCCGGCACTCGCCAAACGGATGAATCAACGTTCGCCTGGATGCTTCCCACCGTTCCCTGGATTTGCAATACAAAAGGCCAACCACATTGAAAAAGAGAGTCATTTTAGTTGAGATAAATGAGGTTACCTGGGACCTCATCGATCCATTGATTGAGAAAGGCCTGCTACCTACCTTTGCCCGGCTCAAAAGGGAGGGTACGTGGGCCGCGCCGATGAGTGTTGACTTGCCGCCGCAACTGGATCCATGGATTACCTGGACGACTGTCTATACCGGGCGGCGGCAAAAAGATCACAACGTATTCTTTTTACAGCAGCCACCTGAAAGTATTAAGGCGAAACGGATCTGGGAGGTCTGTGCTGAGGCCGGATTGGGAGTTGGAGTCTATGGCAGCCTCTGTTCCTGGCCGCCAAAAAAGGTCAAAGGCTTTTATGTGCCGGACACCTTCGCGCCGGATACGGCGACCTACCCGGATAGTTTGCAGGCTATTCAGCAGTTAAATCTCACCTATACCCGCTCGGTACGCCTGCCCTCCGATCAAGACGATCTGCGTTTCAAGATGAAGTTGGGCGCGAAACTTCTCAAGCTTGGTTTGAGTGCTGGGACTCTAAGCAGGATCGCGCGTCAGCTGGCGCGGGAACGACAGCATCCCGCTTTGCGTTGGCAGCGCGTGGCCTTACAACCAATTGTTAACTACGATTTCTTCAGTTCGCTTTATCGGCGTTATCGACCTGATTTCGCCTCTTTCCACACCAACCACGTCGCGCACTACATGCATACCTACTGGAAGGCGATGCAGCCGGACCTGTTTCCACAGCGAACATCTGATGAGGAAATAAAGGAGTACGGGAACGCTATTGAATACGGCTACCGCACCGCTGATGCATTATTGAAACGCATGATGCAGCTGCTCGACGACCAGACGATCCTGGTTGTTGCTTCCAGTATGGGACAACGCCCTTTCGTCAGCTCGCTAAGCAAAGGCAAACGTATTGGACAACTTCGATCGCTGGATCGGCTGGTGGAAATCCTTGGCGCGGAGGGCCGCGTGCGAGCTTTGTCCACCATGTCGGATCAGTTCAATCTTTATCCCGACTCACCGAGCACAAAGGAGTTTGTGCTGGGCAATCTGAAATCTGCTTATGTGGATTCTCCGGCCCGCCGGATGTTTTATGTGGACACGGTCGAGAACAGCATCACCGTCACGCTGCAACACCACGATGAAACGTCGGAGGAGTCGCGCTGCATTTTTCCACATCGCGAAAGCGACAATTCCTATCGCTTCGAAGATCTGGTTTACGGCACTGGCATGGTCAAATCAGGATGTCACGATCCGGTGGGAACGTTGATGCTTTACGGTACTGGTATTTCGCGCGGTCTGCGCGCCTCCGAATGCACTAATCTGGATATCGCGCCCACGCTGCTCACCCTGGTTAACCTTCCGGTTCCGGACGAGATGAAGGGTCGCGTTTTGAGCGAAGCCTTCGCTTAACGAAGGCCACTGAAGCTAAACATCCTGTAGACGACATGCGACTAAACATTCTTTTGATGGTTCCCAGTTTTCACCAGGGCGGCAGCGAGCGTCAGGGCGTGCAATTGGCGCGACTGCTCTCTGCGTCCGGAGCCTATCGGGTTACCCTCGCCTGTCTGGAGCGAAACGGTGTGTTACTGCCGGAAGCCAAGGCGGTGGGGCTTGGCGAGTTGCCAGAGTTTCCATTGACCAGCTTCTATGATCGCAACATGTTGACCCAGCTCCGCCGATGCGCCGCGCTGCTTAAAGCGCAAGAGATTGACGTGGTGCAGACGTTTGATTTTTATACGAATGTGTTTGGGCTGGCGGCCGCGTCGTTGGCGCGCGTGCCTTTGCGGATCGGGGCGCGCCGCGAAAGTGAAGGTCATCGCACGCCGACGCAAAGATGGGTCGAACGGCGCGCTTTTGCACTAGCGCACGTCGTCGTCGCCAATGCGGAAGCCGTGCGCCGGGAGCTAATTCGGGACGGCCTGCCCGCGTCGAAGATCGTCACCATCCATAACGGCGTGGACACTAATCGCGTGGCGCCAATCGCAAATTTGAATCGTGCCGGCGTGCTGGCATCTCTCGGGTTGCCTGCGGCGCCTAAACGCAAATTCGTGACGATCGTTGCCAACCTGCGTTCCCCCTACAAAGATCATCCGACCTTTTTGAAAGCCGCGCAAAGAGTTAGCCAAGCCGTGCCGGAAGCGTCATTTCTGCTGGCGGGCGAAGGTCCTCTGACTAATGACATGCGAGTGATGGCTCGTGAACTCGGAATCGAGAACCAGACCTTTTTCCTTGGACGTTGCATGCGCATAGCTGAATTGCTGGCCGTATCCGAGGTCTGCGTCCTGAGTTCAAAGGATGGCGAAGGTTTCTCAAACGCCATTACCGAGTACATGGCAGCAGCGCGACCCGTCGTGGCGACCGACGTTGGCGGCGCGCGCGAGGCGATCATCGTTGGCGAGACCGGTTACATCGTTCCGACTGGAGACGATGAAAAGATGGCGACGAGGATCATAGAGCTTTTGCTGGAGCCCGAACGTGCACGCACCATGGGCGAATGCGGAAAATCAATTGTCGAAGAAAAGTTTTCCTGCGAAACGCAGCTCGCGCGAATGCGTGAATTATATGACCGGCTGTTGACCCGGACCCCGCTCAACGTTAAGCCGAGGGTTGAGATAGTGCGGCGAGAGAGAGCCTGAGATGTCGCTGACTAGTCGATCACAGTTCTTTGAAACCCTCTGGCGCCGAGGTCGTGTTGCCCTCTTGTTGTTGCTCGCTTGGTCGGTTCTGGCTTGGATGGCTGCAACGGCCCTGGTTGTGCGCTCGGAGTTGCCGCATGCGGATGCCCTCGTGGTGCTTGCCGGTTCGTCCACCTACGTCGAGCGCACGAATCGCGCCGCACAGCTTTTCACCGCCGGAGTGGCGGCCAAAATCGTTTTGACGAATGACAACTTGTCAAGCGGATGGTCAGCCGGTCAACAAAGAAATCCGCTCTTCGTCGAGCGGGCCGCTGATGAGCTAATGCGCCAAGGCGTACCCGCCGACAAGATTGAAATTGTGCCGGGCGCCGTGTCCAGCACTTATGACGAAATAATGCGCGTACGTGAATATTCCGTTGAGCATGGGTTGAGGTCGATTCTAGTTGTGACTTCCGCTTATCACTCGCGGCGCGCCTGGTGGACGCTGCGTCATGTCTTTCGTGGCAGCGACGTGGAAATTGGATTGGCGACGGCCGCGCCGGGCAAGCAATTGCCTTGGCCAACAACCTGGTGGTTGCACCGTACTGGTTGGCAGATGGTTCCAGTTGAATACGCGAAGATCGTCTATTACTGGTTGAGGTATTGATACGATGAGTTCACATGCGATTGAGATTGCGAGCGGCGCACGGTTCGAGTTCGGCAAGAACTGGGCGCGATTTCTCGGCGACCTTAATGACCGGCGAATCGCACGCGCTGAAGAGTCGCTGCGAGAAATGTTGGAAACCGACGACCTGAGTGGCAAAGCCTTTCTTGATATCGGTTCGGGCAGCGGGCTTTTTAGCCTCGCCGCGCGCCGGCTGGGCGCTCGCGTTCATTCACTCGATTACGATCCCCATTCGGTTGCGTGCGCCAGAGAACTCAGAAGCCGATACTTTGCTGGCGATCAGGATTGGATCATTGAGGAGGGCTCGGCGCTCGACGAGGAATACATTAAATCGCTAGGAAGCTTCGATGTGGTTTACTCGTGGGGCGTGCTTCATCATACGGGCGAGATGTGGAGAGCGCTGGCAAACGCGCAACTACCGGTCAAGGTGGGCGGCAAACTGTTCATCGCCATTTACAACGACATGGGGAGCAAGAGCAGCCGCTGGAGTTGGATCAAGAAAACGTACAACGAGATCCCTCGCTTCATGAAGATTCCGTTTGCGCTTGTCGTCATGGCGCCCGAAGAGATGAAGGCCGTACTGCGTTCGTTAATGCTGCTCAACCCAACTGAGTATTTACATCGCTGGACCCGCTACGATACGAACCGCGGCATGAGTCGCTGGCGCGATATCATCGATTGGGTAGGTGGCTACCCATACGAAGTGGCAAAGCCGGAAGAACTCTTTAATTTCTACCGCGAGCGCGGTTTTACGTTGACGACAATGAAATGCGGTGGTGTGGGACTGGGATGCAACGAGTTGGTATTCCTGCGCGAGCGATGACTTAACACCTAGAGCTTGAAACTGCCTTTCGAGAGATTGTTGGTGAGGAGATAAGCCATGACGGCGGCGATTTGCCGGCCTCAGTGAGCGCGGGTGATTGGATTCGAAGTTGAAATAATCGGCAATGGTTTGCGGGGATTCTGAATATCCGGAGAGAGACTTGGTGGATGTAGCTAAAGACATTCAACAGACAAAGGATTCCGCTTTACCCGGCGGCTCCATGACGCTACGCGCCTTCTGGCTGATGGCGGCGAAGACGCTCGGCTTTGCCTTTGCTTTCGCCCTGCCACCAATCTTTGTGCGCTACCTCAGTCAGTCAGAGTATGGCCTATTTAAACAAATGTTTCTGATCGTAGGCACGGCCCTCACTGTAGTTCCCCTCGGCTTCGGAATGAGCGCGTACTATTTTTTACCGCGTGAAGGCGAGCAGCAGCGCAAACAGGTTGTCTTGAATATTTTCCTTTTCAACGCTTTCATGGGAGCCCTGGCTCTCATCGTCCTCATTCTCTGGCCGTCATTGCTCGTCGGCATTTTCAAGGACGCGATGTTCGCCGAGTACGCGCCACTAATTGGTGTGGTCATCCTCTTTTTGGTGATTTCCTCATTTCTGGAAACTGTCGTTGTCGCCAATCAGGAGACGACCCTATCCACAGTTTTTATTATCGGCGCGCAACTGACAAAAATGCTCTTCATGCTGTCCGCGTTGTTTCTTTTTGGAACTTTGCGTGCCCTGGTATACGCCGCGGTGGCCCAGGGCGCTCTACAAACTGTACTGCTGCTTTATTACCTCCAACTGCGCTTTCCACGGTTCTGGCGAGAATTCGACTTTTCGATGCTGCGTACGCAGATGGCCTACGCAATCCCGCTCGGCTGTGCTGGGTTACTGTTCATAGTTCAAACCGATTTGCACAATTACTTTGTTTCGCATCGCTTCAGCCCGGCTGAGTTTGCTGTTTATTCGGTTGGCTGCCTCGAGCTTCCGCTGTTCGGACTTTTGCGAGAGTCGATCAATTCCGTGATGATTCCGCGCGTCAGCCTGCTTCAAAAAGAGAATAATACCCGTGAGATCATCTTGTTTACTGCGCGCGTGACAAGAAAACTTGCCGCCATTTTTTTCCCCGCTTACGCCTTTTTTATCGTTGCCGGGCGGGACTTTATTGAATTTCTTTTCACATCTGCCTACTCGGCTAGCTGGCCCATCTTTGCTATCAACCTTACGCTCGTCCCCCTCAGCATAATTATGGTCGATGCGGTAGTGCGCGCCTATGCCGAGCATCGCTACTACTTGCTGAAGCTGCGTGTGGCGATGTTGTTCCTGCTAGTACCGGGTTTATGGCTCGGCGTAGCCCGGTTTGGACTACTCGGTGCAGTCGGAACGATTGCGTTCGTTAGCGTTGTCGAGCGGGTGGCGCTAGTCATCAAGTTCGGACGTGTGCTTCGAGTATCGCGCTCCGACCTCGCGTTGTTCAAAGATGTCGGCAAGATTGCGGTCGCCAGCTTACTGGCAGGAAGCATGGCCGCGCTCAGTCGCTCACTTCTTCCTGGTCTTAAGCCTTTCTTCGTGTTGGCCGTGTGTGGCGTCGCCGTCACCGTTTCATATGTGGCCGCGATCTTGATCCTCAAGGTAATCACAGCCGAGGAAATCGATCTGGCGCGCCGGAGCGTCGTGCGCTGGGAGCGGTGGCCTTATTGGAAACGCGCGCCCGCTGACTCTTTGTCTTGAGGAGTTGGAATTTTTTTGAACTTCTAACAGGAAACTAATAACGTGTCAGACCTTTACTCACACTGGGCCACAGTGTCCAACCGGCGTCAGTCAGCCTCGCCCCAAGGTCGCGGAATTACGGCGGCCCTTTTGGGACCGCTGGCGCCTTTGGCATTAGAAAATTATTCAAACCGCCACGTGTGGGATGTCTTGTTGCCTAAATACTTGACGACAACTGGAAAAGTCCTGGAGGTGGGCTGCGCTCCCGGTGGCTACTTACTCAAGCTTTACAAACAGTTTGGGCTTGATCCTTATGGCGTGGACTACGAAATTGGAGGAGTTGAGGAAACCCGGCGCAATTTCCAGCAGAACGGACTTGATCCAGCACGGATACTGCACACAGACTTCTTTGCGGCTGAATTTCAGGAAAAATATCGAGCGTCTTTCGATATTGTTTTCTCAACCGGGTTCATCGAGCACTTCCCGGACCCTGCTCGAGTTGTTCAATTACACGCCAATCTTCTCAAACCGGGTGGGCAATTAGTTGTAATGATCCCAGCGCTGCACGGACTTAACTATCTAATTGAAAGAGTTTTGAATGTTGAGGTATTGCGCGTTCACAATACTGAGATTATGACTAAGAATACGTTCGCAAATCTATTCAGCTTACAGCCTGCCTACTGTGATCACTATGGTTCGTTTGACTGGCACCTGTTCTATGCTCCGAGGAATACTTGGCGAGATTCTATCTTTCGTCAGATTGATCGCACGCAACCGCTCGTCAACCTGCTCAGTCGTCTTTTGTTAAGAGGCACTCCGCCAACCAGTGCCTTGCGTCACTTGCTTTGCCCCGGCCTCCTTTTTATTAGTTCACCATCCGGTGCGTAAAATACCCCCGCGTAGTCGCTGTTTCGCGCCGACCGCAAAGTCATTCAGCATCTGCATTCTGGCGAGCGATCACCCACGAAACGATACAAGCGTCCGGTAAACCTTGCCAATCACGGCGCCGATAGGCGTGCGGCCGGCGAGAGAGGAAGTGTAGTGGGGTAGTCGCCACAACCCTGGAACGCGGAAGCGCTTGACCAGGGCCTGGGCTTTGCGCCATTCGCCCCAATAGCCGAGCACACTGGCAGTTTTCAACGCGCGGATCGCCAGCACACGGGAGAGCAGTCCGCGTAACTGCGGTGGACAACTTTTCTCGATCTCTTCTGGATCAATTAGGAAGGGTTCAATGGGTCGAATGCTCCGGCGCGTCTGCGTCGGGCCCGAAGCCTCGAAGTGTATGCGCGCGAGCGGCTTAAGATTAACGAAGACGTTTTCATTCAGCAGGACCTTAAGCCAAAGATGCGCGTCTTCGGCGTACCGGCAATGGTCACGCTCATAGAAGCCGCCCCACTTGCGCACTACGGTCGCCCGGACGAGGGTTGTGCAAGGCGACATATAGGCCAGCAGAGAAACTGCAATTGGTGGCGCTGTGTCGGGTGTCAACCGTATCAAGCCCTCGCTTAGTCCCCGCGCCCGCCAGAACGCTTCACTTGACACGCCCGCCGGATCCTCAATGTAACCGCAGGTTGTTGAAGACACGCTCGATCCGTACTTATCCAGCAGACGCACGCTCTCTTCAAGATAATCCGGCAGCCATTCGTCATCCGCGTCGAGAAAGGCAAGGAACTCGCCTCGCGCTTCCGTGATACCGCGGTTGCGCGCCCCGCCTGGGCCAAAGTTCTCCTGAGCAACCAGACGCACCCGCTCGTTAACGTATGCACTTACAAGAGCCGGTCCTTCATCCGTCGAACCGTCGTCGACAACAATCACTTCAAAATCGCTAAAGGTCTGGCGCGAGATCGAATCCAGAGCTCGCCGAACATAGGGGGCCTTATTGTAGAGCGGTACGATAACTGAAATTCGCGGAGCCATAGGAGTTAGGGTTTTTTGGCTGTTACATCGGCCACTAGACCTTGATACACGCGGAGCAGCGACTGGACGTAAGCTGCCGGGGAAAACCTTTCGGTAACATGTATTGCGGCTGCCCTACCGAGCTTCTGAGCCAACGCCGTATCCGTCAGCACTTGATTGATAGCTTGAGCGAGACTTTCGCAATCGCTTGGGGCGACTAGAATAGTGGTTTGATCGTTGATGGCGATCTCCGGCACGCCACCCACCGCAGTGGCGATCACAGGTAAGCCCGCCGCCATCGCTTCCAACAGGACGTTCGGGGAGCCCTCGCTATGCGATGGCAGAACCAGCGCATCGGCGACTGCGTAGTAAGGCGAGATATCGTCGACGTGGCCGGTGAAGAGTACATACGCCTTAAGTCCATTCTGCAATACCGCACGCTCAAGTCGGTCCCGTTCAGGGCCCTCGCCAACAATGAGGAGCTTAAAGTTCAAACCGGGGTTCAACTTGCGGAGGATGGCGATCGCATCGACGAGATCCCGTTGGCCTTTCTCGCGAGAGAGCCGACCGACAGTAAGGAGTATTCGCTCGCCATTAACGATCTCAAGCCGCTTTCTTAACGCGCGCTTCGAGTCTTCAGATACCGCAGGGGGCGCGGCCACGGAGTTGTGACATACAGTGATGCGAGTTCGTTCCACGCCCGCGTGCGATAATTGTTCCGCAAAAGGTCCACAGACAGTGATCACTCTGGTTGCAGACGGCAGCGACCAACGATTCAATTGATTGTAGCCGCGCATCTTCAAGTCTGTAGTCGTGTATCCGTGATGGTAAGCTACCCAGGGATACTTGTGGCCAATACCGCAAATTTTCGCAAGGAAGTGGGATTTGACCATGTGCGTTTGGACGATGTCGGGCGCACGGCGGGCGACAATCCGGCGCAATTGCCTAATTGCCCGTGGATCAAAGCGGAAGCGTTCGGAAATAACATCGACTTCAACGCCCAAAGCTCGTGCGGCCGTTATGAAAGCATTGGGATGAAGTTCTGAATTTGGAGTTAGATTCTCGTGTTCTGCCCCGCCTGGTTCCCGATGGAAAGTAACTATGGATAATTCCAAACTCGGTATTTGGTCCTGGAACTCGGGCGAACGCAAGAGACGAAAGAAATTCAGGAGGTTCTTGGCTGGGCCCGTGACCGTGGTCGCTTCGATCACACACAGAAGTTTGATCTTTGAGATCATTAGCAGAATATGATGTTGTGAACGCCGGAACCCGACTCTCTACCGAACGTCTGTCGCTTCTTTCATAATGGCATGAAGCAGCACTTCCTAGAAATAGAATAGAAGGATAATTGGCATTATCTCTGGATTAATGAGCGACCAAAGAATTCACAAGTTGCCCTGCCCGCTCATTGACGCTGCAAAGCGCGTTGTTCTAACGGTAAATCGGGCCACGCCACCAGCGTCCTATCCTAGTCAGATGCAATCACACTCTTTGCAAAAAGCCGTAGTGGTGGCCCTCACGAGTTTCCTCGCTGCGGGTCTCTTACTCGACGCCCGGGGAAGGGTGTCTGGGCAGTCCCAAGTGCGTCAGAGAGGTTCTGCGGACACCACGCCATCGGTTCTCTTACCAACTGGCGCGCTAGTGGTCTATCCGAATGCCCAGGTAGGTTTCATTTGCGGACCGCAATTGAAATCAGGAAGCACGCTCAATCCGGCACCATGGTTCGATGCTACGGCACGCAGTATGGGCATCATTCTGGGCGAACGGTCTCCTCGGATCGCGCCGTTCGGCCCGATGGCCCTTGATCGGCAAACTAAGGAATGGCGAAATGTGATCACGGGTCGGGTCTCCGTCGCCGCGCAGGGCACGATCGTCACAGGTTGGGGAACAGGGTTCACGCGGGACGTCGATGCGAACGGACCGGGGCCGGATTTTAACGGGCGGATGCGAATCCGGGACGGGGCGGGGGTAGAACGAAGTGTCCAGG
>JAWVFI010000082.1:0-4922 GCA_033856235.1 Blastocatellia bacterium
GACTCAAATGGCATCACCCAGCAGCCCTGGTTGCGACCTTCGGTTTGCAGACGGATCGTGCCCGTGTCTTTCATTAGCTGGAAAGCCCGGTCCCAGAACTTCAGATGCAGGATTTCCGATTCGCGGGCCAGCAGGTCGTAACAAATGCCGAGCCGCTCCATGGTGTCCAGAATGCACTCGACGTTGCGAGTGGCGACGTAGTCGGCGAGTTCCGCGGTCGGATTATGACCGGCTTCGATCGCATGCAGGATTTCCGTGCGAAGTTTTAAGCGTTCGGGATCCTGTTCGGCGTCGGGATCATCGTGGCGATAGTAAAGACCGACCCGCGTGTAAAGGTCCCAGCAGTAATAATCAAACGAACGTTCCGGCGGAAGTTCGCCGTCCAGAGTCTGAATGTCAGGAAGCGTCATTTCTTCCAGGTGCACGAAGCCTACGACCACATCAGCGACCTGGACGCCAGTGTTATCGATATAGTTTTGCACTTCGACGGGCGCGCCGCCCGCCTTCAAGATCCGCACGAACGTGTCGCCCAAAACCGCATTCCGGACGTGCCCGATGTGCGCGGCTTTGTTGGGATTGATACTGGTGTGTTCCACCATGCGCTTGGGAACGACCGGAGCGTCCCTATCCGCTTTTGACTCCGTTTCTTTCGTGCGCGGCAGGAGAGAAAAGTTCGCGAGTAATAAGGGGCGAGCAAAGAAGACATTCAGGTAGCCGGCGCCGGCCACCTCGACTCGCGAGACTTCATCGATTGCTTCGAGTGCAGTTTTCAGATCTTCAGCGATGGCGCGGGGCGCGCGTTTTTCGCCGCCTGCTTGCTTGATCCGCTTGGCGAGATCAAAGGCTACGGGAAAAGCAAAGTCGCCCAGGTCCGTGCGCGGCGGCACCTCGCCGGCGATCTGCTCCAGCTCTATGGTAAAGAGGTCGTGGGCGGCTTTGCGCACGCGCTCGCGCAAACTCTCCTGAAGCTCCAGTAATCTCACGGGCGTTCCTTTTCCTCTGCTAGTCCTGCTGCCTCGAAGCGAAACAGTATAGCCGAGCGAGTTTCAGTGCGCTAATTCAGCGGCAGGTGGAGATCGGGTCAGTTTGAAATCTAGTTAGCACCGCACTGAAGTCAGGGACTAATGAGACTTCAGACTGCCCACTACTAGCAGATGGATATGTTTTGAAGTCCGGGCGCCTGCCCATACTCTCTGGGGTTGCGTTGGATTGAGGTCTCCTTGACACAATTGCGCAGCGCTCTGCTACCATCGCCCCAATCAATGCCAACAACTGCAGACGTAACCATCTCGCCCAGCGTGCGGGAACGCATGCAAACCGCCAGGAACGTGCTGGTCCTAACCGGCGCAGGAATTTCCGCGGAGTCGGGCGTGCCCACGTTCCGCGGCGGCGGTAACACAACGATATGGAAGGGCATGCCCTTTGACGTGATTTCCTCAGCCCGGATGCTGCAGACGAATTTGCCCGCAGTCTGGGAGTGGTTCAACTACCGTCGGCGATTACTGGCGGCACTGAAACCCAATGCCGGCCATCTCGCCCTCGCGACTTGGCACGATCGGTTCGACGATTTCACCCTGGTGACACAAAACGTGGACAACCTGCATCAGTTGGGCGGCTCGCGCGACGTAATTGAATTGCACGGCAACATCTGGCGCGCACGATGTGTCGCGTGCTCGGCGCGCTACAACCTTTGTGAAAACGAATTCGGCGGCGAGTCTAAGCAACCGGAGGTCGACGAGGGGAAAGAGGATCCGCCGCCAGCTCCGCTTTGCGAAGCATGTGGCAACTCGTTGCGTCCGGACGTTGTTTTGTTTGGCGAGTTATTGCCTCCAGGCGCCTTCGAGCGCGCTGCTGTGAAGGCGCAGCAGTGTGATCTCTGCCTCGTAGTGGGCACGTCGGCCCTGGTTTATCCCGCAGCTTCATTGCCCGAAATAGCCGCCGACGCCGGGGCGTATGTTGTGGAGGTTAATCCCGAACGGACACCGCTATCGGAACTTTGCGACGAAGTGGTAATGGGAAAGGCCGGCGAAATTCTGCCGCTGTTGTAGGACAGGGATTCCTGCCTGTCCCCATGTTGTAAAGCAAACCGGCAGTGTGCGCGCAGCTGTAACGGCTTACGGTCAAACAATGGACAGACAGGAATGTCTGTCCTACTACTCATGAAAACCATTTACTTCGATTGTTTTGCCGGCGCCAGTGGAGACATGATTCTGGGCGCACTGGTCAGCGCCGGTGTTGACGGGCCGGCTTTGTGGGAACAACTGTCGCTGCTGAATGTGGCGGGGTATGAAATCGATTTCGCCAGAGTCGATCGTTCGGGAATAAGTGCCACGCACGCCCGGGTCCTGATTGCACCGGAGCACCAACACCGGCACTTAAACGACATTCTTGAAATCATCAACTCGTCGGGATTGCTGGATCGTGTTAAGAAGCGAGCGGGTGATATTTTTATCCGCCTGGCGGCAGCGGAAGCGCACGTGCACCATCAACCGATCGAGAAAATACATTTTCACGAGGTGGGAGCGTTAGACGCAATCATCGACGTCGTCGGCGCGGCAATCTGTTTTGAGCTAATTGGCGCGGAACGTTTTATCTCGTCGCCGCTGCGGGTAGGTACCGGAACTGTGAAAATGGCGCATGGCCAATTTCCTATCCCGCCGCCGGCGGTGGCTGAATTGCTGCGCGACGTTCCGGTCTATGCCGGAGAACTCGAAGGTGAGTTTGTTACGCCCACCGGCGCGGCAATTCTCACCAGCGTCTGTGATAGCTATGGTCCATTACCGCCATTCCTGATCAAGCGCACCGGCTATGGCGCCGGGACACGGGAATACAAAGACTTCCCGAATGTTCTGCGAGTGTTTGTCGGTGACAGCGTAGCGGCGTCCGGCCTTGACGAAACACTGTTAATGATCGAAACGAATCTCGATGACTCATCGCCGCAAATCTGCGGCTATGTCCTGGAGAAAGCATTAGAACTCGGCGCGCTGGAGTGTTTTTTGACCCCGGTGCAAATGAAGAAGAACCGGCCCGGCGTCTTGCTTTCGATCCTCTGCCGGCCGCATGAGCGCGAGACTTTCCTGCAGCTGCTTTTTACTGAAACTACAACGATCGGGGTGCGGAGTTACGAGGTTTTGCGCCGCGCGCTCGCCCGCGAGATCGTGCGGGTCGAGACGCAATTTGGTCCCATCGATGTTAAAGTAGCGCGCATGCCGGACGGTACGGTAAAGGCGATGCCCGAGTATGAACAGTGCGCCGCCGCCGCGAAACAATTCGGCGTCGCGTTGCGCGAGGTCCAGGACGCCGCCAGCGCTGCGTTACGTTGACCGAATGCACGCGGCAAGCCGCCGCACAGTGCGGAAAGGCTTTGCCTTTCCGAGGGTTTGTGAGTTTATTGCTGAGGCTCCGCCTCGAATTGGAGGCATAGCCTCCAGAAGGATAAGTGGCTACGGAAAGCCACAGGCTTTCCGCACTGTGCGGCGGCAAGCCGCAAAGGCGTCGGCAGTTTCAAACATGAGCACCACAGCAACTGAGGGCGGCCCAATCGCGGAGAACAGCGGCAACAAGGTCGATCTCGATCGGATTGCACGTGGCGTCCGTTTAATCCTCGAAGGCATCGGCGAGGATCCGGACCGCGCGGGGCTGCAGGAAACACCGCGGCGCGTGGCGGAGATGTATGTCGAGCTGACCGCCGGCATGCGCGAGGATCCGCGACAGCATGTCATCCCTTTACCGGGTGAGAAGCACGACGAAATGGTCATCGTGCGCGACATCACCATCGCTTCCATGTGCGAACATCACTTGTCGCCTTTCGTCGGCAAGTGTCACATCGCCTACATTCCCAAAGACGGGCGTATTGTGGGGCTCTCAAAGTTAGCGCGGCTGGCTGAGACCTTTTCACGCCGGCTGCAACTGCAGGAACGCCTGACCTCGGACATCGCGAACACTTTGTTTGAGGCGCTGAAGCCCGTCGGAGTGATGGTTGTCATCGAAGCGGAACACGCCTGCATGACTTTGCGGGGCGTGAAGAAGCCGGGAGCTGTAACGGTAACATCCACCGTCCTGGGCGGATTTCGCACCGACCCGCGCACTCGTGCGGAGGCGATGGCATTAATCAAGGGGTAGCTTAACGGTAGCGCGGTGTTGCCGCAGGCATCGTCAAGTTTGGACCAACACTTTTGGATCTATTGGTGTGGTTTCGTGTCATCAGTTCGTGTAGTTTCGTGAATCGTGATTCCTTTCCAACAAAGCCTACGATTCACGAAACCACACAACACACCAAACCACACGAAGATCACCGGCGCTGACGCGGTTGCGTCGGGTTAACCTATTTGTCGAGGGGAGATGATGAGAGCGAAATCTTTGGCATTCTCAATCTTGTTTTTGCTGGCCGGCCTGTTGTCAGCGCTAGCGCAGGAGCGACGACAGAACTCGAGCTTGATGAGCGAAGACCGGCTGCGCGCGCATATTAAGTTTCTTGCCGACGACTTGCTGGAAGGTCGCGGTACTGGAGCGCGCGGCGGAGAGCTCGCAGCCAGGTACATCGCCGCGCAGTTCGAAGCCCTCGGCCTCAAAGGGGCGGGGAAAGACGGGAGTTTCTTTCAGCCCGTATCTCTGGTCGGCGTGAAGGCGGATCCGAAAACCGAGTTGCACATCAATGCGGCGGACAAAGCAGAAGCGTTTAAGTTTGCCGATGACTTCGTCGCTTTTACGGGGGCACAAACGGAACACGTTAGCGTCAATGCCGAAATGGTTTTTGTCGGCTACGGCATCGAGGCTCCGGAACAGAAGTGGAACGACTATAAAGGCGCGCCCGACGATTATCGCAACAAGATTCTGGTGTTCCTGGTGAATGATCCGCCGGCCACTGCAACTGAGCCGAACCTTTTTGGCGGTAAAGCCCTGACGTACTACGGCCGCTGGAC
>JAWVFI010000083.1:0-72753 GCA_033856235.1 Blastocatellia bacterium
CGAAGGGGGCGGCCACGGAGTACCGCCCCTACAAGAGGACCGTTGTGATCCTTTGCCACTCGCTGAGCGTCAGCGTTTCAGCGCGCCGCTGTAATTCGACCTCGGCCTGGCACAGAACAATGCTCGCGCCGCCATGGCTCTTGAGCACCTCTTGCAACTGGGCGGGTGCGGTTCGCAAGTTGTTAAGAATCGTCTTGCGCCTTTGCGCAAACCCCGCACTCACAACCTGCCACAATAGTTCTTCGTTCTTAATATCCATCGTACCGCGATCATGCACGGTCAACCGGATAACGCTGCTCCACACTTTAGGAGCCGGGCGAAACGCGCCGGGTGGAATGTCAAACAGCTTCTCGGCATCGCAGTGTGCCTCCACTAGAAGCGAGAGAAATCCACGCTCAGGTGAACTGGGCGGCGCTATCATTCGCTCCACGACTTCCCGCTGCAGCATCAGAACCATCTCAGCGATACAGTTGCGCTGTGCGATCAATCGTTGGAGGATCGCTGTCGCAATGTTGTAAGGCAGGTTTGCGACCACCCGGCCCCGCGTTCCGGGATCGAGCAGGTCGCAAAAATTCACAATCAGGGCGTCGTCTTCGACCAAACGAAAGTTCGAAGCCGCCGAAAACTGCGCGCGCAAGTGCGGGATCAAGTCGCGATCAAATTCGATCGCTATCACCTGACCCGCCAGCTCAACAAGCCGCTTCGTCAATGCGCCCCGACCTGGACCAATCTCAATTATTGTTTCATCCGGACGAGGTCTAACGGCTTGAGTGATGCGGGCGACGACCGAACTATCAACGAGGAAGTTTTGCCCCAGACGCTTTTTGGAGTGGATTTGTTTGGTTGATGGACGCTGGAGGCCGCGACTCATCCCTCAGCCTCTGGAGGAAATGGATAACCGGTGATTTCGAGATCGCTTCCGTGTCGAAAGGTCTCCACATCCTGAAGCCGCCAGGCTCCAGCGATAGTCTCCGCCCCGGGATCACCAATCGCAGAGGGCGCCTCACGTCCGCCGATGATCATCGGCGCGATGAAGAAGGTCAACTTATTGACGAGCCCGGCTGCCAGAAAACGCCCGGCCACCGCCGCGCCCCCCTCAATAAGCACGCTTTGAATCTGGCGGCGACCCAACTCATCAAGCACCTTGCCAAGATCGCGGCCGCCGGAATTCTCAGAAACCACTTGGGCCCCTTTTGCTTCCAGGGCCGCAACGCGCGAAGCCTCGACTGCCGGCGAGGCGAAGACCAGGAGCGGCGTCTCGCCTGCTGTTTTCACGACCTGCGAATCCGCCGGCAATTGCAACCGAGCATCAAGCGCAACCCGCACTAATGGGCGGCTCCGCGGTTTTCCTGATCTGTCAGTTAGCAGAGGATCGTCTGTGACAACTGTCCCCGCGCCCACCAGGATCGCATCATACTCGTGCCTTAACTGGTGTCCTCGCGCTCGTGCTTCTTCTCCGGTAATCCAGCGCGAATCCCCCGTACGAGTCGCGATCTTTCCATCGAGCGAGACGGCGACCTTCAAGTGAATGAACGGTCGCCCGGTCCGCATAAAGTGAATATACTTTTCGTTTACTCGTTCAGCTTCTCTTGCCAATAAGCCGTGGTCCACTGGGATCCCGCTCGCTCGCAGGTGAGCAAAACCTTTTCCCGAAACCACCGGGTTCGGATCATCAATCGGCGCCACGACCCGGCTGACACCCGCTGTAATTAAGGCGTCAGTGCATGGCGGCGTGCGGCCATAATGTGCGTGAGGTTCAAGCGAAACATATGCAGTTGTACCCTCGGCCTTGCTGCCGGCCTGTTCAATGGCGGCAGTCTCTGCGTGCTTGATCTGTTCGTAGACGTAAAAGCCTTCGCCAACGATCTGGCCTGCTGCATTCGCCAACACGCATCCCACCAGAGGACCAGGACTGACCAGGCCGGCCCCGCGGTTAGCCAGCTCCAGGGCACGCATCATCAGGCGACGATCCGTTTCGCTCCATACTGCCGCCGTCGCGACGCTTTCCTGTGCTGTGATTTTGCTGGACAAAGTTATGCGAACAAGCCGTTCACGTATTCTTCGGGACTGAAAACTACGAGGTCTTCGAGCTGCTCACCAATGCCTGCGTAGCGGATTGGCAGGTTTAGTTCCTTGGCAATGGCCACCGCGATGCCGCCTTTCGCCGTGCCGTCGAGTTTTGTTAAGACGATCCCGGTCACGCCCGCTACTTTCAAAAACTGCCGAGCCTGTTCCAATCCGTTCTGCCCGGTAACTGCATCGACCACCAGAAGGGTTTCATGCGGTGCTCCGGGAACTTCCCTGGCCGCTACGCGTTTCATTTTGTCGAGCTCGGCCATCAGGTTTGACTTGTTATGCAGCCGGCCGGCGGTATCAACGATTAGCACATCCGACTTGCGCGCCTTGGCCGCTTTGATAGAGTCGAACAGCACGGCAGCCGGATCGGTCCCCTGTTTTTGTTGGATCAGAGGAACTCCCGTTCGCTGGGCCCACACGGCCAGTTGATCGGAAGCGGCAGCACGAAAAGTATCGGCCGCGCAAATCAGAACATCATTCCCTTCGATCTTGATCCGCTGAGCGAGCTTGCCGATCGTCGTCGTCTTGCCGACCCCGTTAACACCCACGATCATCATGACGTAAGGAGCAACAGTATCAGGCACGCTGGTCTCCGACGCCACACCATGTTGCTCGGAGGCATGAAGAATCTTGACTAGCTCTGCCTTGATAGCCAACTTCAAGGCATCGAGATCGTTGATCTGGTTGCGGGCGATACCGCGCCTGACAGTTTCCAGAATGTGCTGGGTGGTAGGAACACCAATGTCAGCGGCGATCAACGCTTCTTCCAATTCATCCAGCAACTTCTCATCGATTTGCTTGAGGCCCTGAAAAACCGTATCCAGTTTGTCGGAGAGCGAGTCGCGAGTGGCAGCTACGGCGCGCCGGAAACGCGCGGAGAGTTCCTGCTCCAGCGCAGCTTCCTGCGCCTGCAGCTCTTCCATCGAGAGGTTAAGACCGAGAACCGAGGTAGCGAAGGGCGACCGGGCGGGCTGCGTCTGCTCAATATTGCCACTGACGGGAGCGACGGTGACCGGCTCGTTTCCCGGCAAGACCTGCGCGGCACTGCTTTCAGCTACCTTCTCTTCAACCTGCTCTGCGACGGTCGGCGCCGCGTTTATTCCGAGCGAGATAAAACGATCCTGGTTCTTTCTCTTCCAAAAAGCCATTCATCACCCTTGTTCTTATATTGGAGATTTAGTTACACAAATTAACTGTCATCCGTTGGGGCTGCGACCGTCAGTCATTGAGCCAGCGATTATAGACGCAATTCAGCTATCCCAACAAAACAGCGTGTTGGTTCGTTCTAAAGGATGGTAATGAAAAGAAGGAAGCGGAGGGAATAACTAGCCAACCACGGCGTTTAGGGGCGCCGGTAATCCAGAACTAAGGTTGGGAGGATTATCGCTGAGAATCGTGGAATCTTCGACGCGTCGTCTGGGCCTTACTGAGCCGGGGCGTATCTGGCCTGTTTCGCAGGCCGCAATGAACGCCGCCACCACGCTGGGATCGTAACGAGTTCCAGTGAGGCTCTTGATGCGAGCCAGTGCGTCCTCAAATTTCATCGCGCTTTGATAAGGCCGCTCAGTGGTCATTGCGTCGAAAGCGTCAGCCACGGAAACGATGCGAGCCATAAGGGGGATCTGATCGCCCTTCAAGCCCTGGGGGTAGCCATTGCCGTCTATCATCTCGTGATGCATGTACATCCCGGAAAGGAACTCGCGCATGGCCGGAACTTGGGACATGATCTTGTAACCCTTCTGCGGGTGCGACTTCATGATCTCAAATTCTTCATCCGTGAGCGCAGCGGGCTTCTTCAGTACGCTGTCATCGATGCCAATCTTGCCGACATCGTGCAAGAGCGCGCTGATCCTGATTTTTTCCGTCTCGTCCTCGGGCAATCCCATGCCTCGTGCAATGGCTACGGAGAAGCGTGAGACGCGCTCTGAGTGCCCCCGCGTGTATGGGTCTTTTCCGTCAATGGCGGCCGCCAGCGCCTTTACTGTCCCGATGAACAACTCGCGATTCTCATTGGCCGACTTTTGCAGATCGCTGATGTAACGTTCAACCTGGTCAGTCATCTGATTGAACGACACACCCAAATCACCCAACTCGGTGTGGGTCAGCACAGTGATGCGACGTGAGAAATCACCGGCGGCGATGCGCTGAGCGCCCGCTGCGAGTTCCTGCACCGGTTGCGTAAGTTTCTTGGCAAAGTAGAAACCGGCCAACAGCGCCAGCACGGCGGAGAACAAACTGATGTAGGCCGTCTGGCGCCGCATGTCTCGAACTGAAGCCAGGGCGGCCGCTTCGTCCTGAATGGCTATGACGCCCAACAAGGACGAGCGATCGAGTTCTGCCGTAGCATAAGAGCCCAGCATCTCTACTGGCTTGCCATTGCGTTCCGTCGTAAACGGAGCCAGCGCCGATTGCAGCTGGGCGCCGGTTTCCAACCAGTCCTGCACCACCTTTAAGTCCGTCATCGGTTGCTCAGTAAACGCTACGCGAGCATCCGGGTGGGCCACAGCGCGACCGTTTTGATCCACGACGAACACGACAGGCAGTCCCGCGTCTAGTAGCTCAGCTTCGGTGCGCGAGCTGGGTTGCTGTACTGACTTGAAGACTTCTTGAAACGAAACGATTGCCACAACGGCAGCGGTCAAATCCGCACCGTCCATGACCGGAGCGGCGATGGTCAAACTCATCTCCTGACCGGAGTGAATGATCTGCGGGCGACTGATAACTACGCCTTTGCCGCTCATGCGGGCCAGCACCTCGCTGACGCGCTGGTCCACCTCTTCTCGCCTGATAATGTCCGACTGAAAGGCGCGCCGCAGCTCGCCCTTAACTGGCCAAATCGCCAACGCGATCAAATTAGGATCATCCTGGAGGGCATTCTGCAGGCGAGCGTCGTATCCGGGGTCGGCCAGCGCATGAGTGCCGCCGGCAATTTCGAAAGCCCGCGCCAGGCCGGTAACCACATCGCGATAGCGCTGCCCATACAATTCGATCTGCCGCGCTTTATCGTGCACCAACTGCGCCTGGTATCGACCTTCGATCGAGCGCAGTTCTTCAGCGCTGCGGCTGGACCACAGGGCGCCGGCCAGCCCGAGCGGCAGGAGACCTACCAGCAGGAGCACGCCCAGCACGATGTAAAGGAGCCTGACGCGGCGAAATCGTTCAAACATTGAAGGGATTGGTAATTGAAGAGTGGAAGTAATTGGGAATTTCCAGCGACAGACAAGCGAGCATTGTCGCACCAGTGATACTACCGTCCCGATGGCTGGCTGTCAACACGTTTGAAGACGGTTTAACTGCTTGATAATGTGGGAGTAAGTCCAGTTTTGCCTTGGTCCGATTGGCTATGTCACGCCAGTTCCGCGCGGGCCCGAGGTAAGGAAGCAGGCGGCATTCATCATCTCAAGCTTCAAATATCACTGGAGGCCCGCATCGTGCGATACTTTCGCAGACTCAGAGCGGGTTTGTAGCGTCTAAGTGTTGACCGAGCAGTGCAATGCCGAATGTCCTGAGCCAGGCGCGTGTCCGTACGTAAATCAGAATGGAGTCGGCTACGAGCGACGAACAGATTGTACAGCAGGCCCTAACGGGCGATGCGGACGCTTTTGGCGAGATTGTACGGCGCTGGGAGCGGCGAATCTTCGCGCTCGCATTCGGCATGCTGGGGCGAGAGGAAGATGCGCGCGATGCTACCCAGGAAACGTTTTTGGCGGCCTTTCGTAATCTGCGCGCTTTTCGGGGCGAGGCAAAGGTCTCTTCATGGCTGCACAGGATTGCGATCAATCAGTGCATCACCCGCCAGCGAAGAGCGAAAGTCAGGAGCGAAACCGGGCTGGATCAAGAAGCTGAGAAGAATGCAAAGGCCTTCTCCCTCCCGGCGCACGTATCTCCGGCTTACGTAGCAGAGCACCAGGAACGTAGTCAGGCCGTGCGCCGGGCAGTAGCTGCCTTGCCGACCGACCTCAAACAAGTGATCGTCATGAAGGAATTCGAGGAGCTTACGTTCCAGGAGATTTCAGATGCATTAGAGTTACCGCTTAGCACCGTCAAGAGCCGGCTCTATACCGCGCTAAGGCAGTTACATATGCGCCTGGAAAAATTCGAAAACAGCTTTGCCGTTAACGACAATTGAACAGTAGGATTAAGACCATGAGCGATTCAAATGAGAAACCAGTTTGCTCCCGGGCCAATGATTTGGTCGATTATTTGTACGGGGAAACAAGCGCCGCCGACGCCGCGGACTTCGCCCGGCATATGGGCGGATGCAGCGCCTGTCGCACCGAGTTCGCATTAATGACCAATGTGCGAGAGTCGATGTCGCAATGGCGGTCGGAGGTTCTGGGTCTCGCCTGGCGCGCCGAGCCTGTTGCTTTTGGGGGTGCAACTGAGTCACTCCCGGCGAAGCGCTTGTCGGCGCTGGCGGCCTTGCGTGAATTCTTTACCGTTTCGCCATTGTGGTTACGCGGCGCCACAGCGTTCGCGGTCGGACTGTTCTGTATGATGGTGGCTTTGTTTGTGGCGCGAACATGGACGCCGCGGGAAACGCTTTACACTAAGGCTGAAGTAAATGCGCAGGTGCAACGGGAACTTGCCCGAGTGAGCAACGAACCCCGCAGCGACCGGGCCGTTACGGTAAATTCACCCAGCAAGGAAGCAATTGCGCAGAAAGAACCCGGCTCGCAGATTCTACCGGCCTCTTCGACCGCGACGACACACCCAAGGGCCGGAGCTCCAAGGATTACGCGCCACTTGATGTCTCGCGCAGAGCGAGAACAACTGGCGTCTGACTTGCGGCTGAGACCGACTGCTGATGAAGAAGACTTGACGTTCCTGTTGGAGGGAGGATCGAACTGAGCATTGGGAAGCTGCGAGTGCTTTCTGTGCCAGTCCGACAAAGTGATACTCATGAAAACTTCTATCCGTAACATGATTACTTCCGCGGTCATGGTTCTTATGGCCCTGGCAGTCATCGCAATTTTGGGCCAGGCGGCCCCTGCGTTGGCTCAACAACCCCCCGGCGATTTGCCACCAGCGCAAGGCAATCAAACAGGCCCCGCCGGCGATCCGATCCGACAACTTAATCTGTCCGCGGAACAGATTGAGAAGATTCGCTCAATTCGCGAGCAGGCCAAAGATAATCGGGTTGCATTCAACCAGCGATTGCGGCGCGCTCAAATGGCCCTGGACGAAGCGATTGAAAGCGATAACGCCAGCGAGACGCTGGTTGAACAGCGTTCACAGGAATTGGCAGAAGCGCAGGTGGCTGTCACGCGCATGAGGGCGTTAACTGAACTTCGCATTCGAAAGGTACTAACACCGGAGCAGTTAACTAAATTGCGATCGCTAAAGCAGCAAGCACTGCAGTTCAGGCAGGACAGACAAAACGAATTGCAGGGACCAATGACGCCTCGAGAGCGCCAGCAGCGCAGACGCGATGCCCTGCAGCCAAACGGCAACTTCCGGCCAGACCTGGGCCCGCGCAAACAGCCTGGCCAGGGGCAGATGAACCAACGACCGTAGAATCTTTTCGCATCCCTGACAGGCACCGGCCGGTTCTCCACTTCAAACGGGGGCCGGCCCTTTTCTTGGCTTCGTTCTTCGATCCCGGGGCAGCCTTTCTCACTCAGCCAAAGTGAATATGCAGCGCTTTTCGTTTATTAGCTTGACGCATCAAGTCTAATTTGCGCATCATATGCCGCTAACGAAATCAGCGCCGGCCACGCTCTAAGTGTTAGAGCCACATGTTACGACTAGCGCCCATCGGTCTGCGCCCGGTCTTCTGCGTTGGAAAACATTGATAACCGGGGCAAGGAATAACTTCCCTTTGCCACAAACTCCGTCATTAATTCTCGAATGAACATTGCGACCCGGGCCTTGCTCGAATTGCAGGAGGCAACCTTGCTGGCGGCGCGGGCTGCTCGCGGGATTATCGTCCGTCCCCGCTACATCCCCGAGACCGTCGAGCAGATGGATCGGATCGGGGTCGGCTCGCTCACGATTATTATTCTGACAGGGTTCTTTACCGGCGGCGTCCTGACGCTGCAGACCTATCCCACGTTGGCGTCCTACGGCGCGGTGGATCAGCTCGGTTATCTCGTAGCCCTCTCGCTGGTACGCGAGCTGGGGCCGGTATTGACCGCGCTTATGGTTACGGGTCGCGTGGTCTCAGCGATTTCCGCCGAGCTGGGCTCGATGGTGGTGTCCCAACAGATTGACGCGATGCGAGCGCTGGGGACCGATCCAGTGCGCAAGCTGGTCACGCCGCGCATTATTGCCCTGATAATTACCTTGCCCTTGTTGACCATCCTGGCTGACGTCATCGGTATTGTCGGCGGCTGGACTGTATCGGTGATGCTTTATGATTTGCCGTCCTCGATGTTTCTGACGTCCGTGCGGGACGGTATCACGACCGATGATATTATTGGCGGCTTCATCAAACCATTGGTGTTTGGTTTTCTCATGGGCACCGTGGCATGTTACAAAGGTCTGAAAACTGAAGGCGGCACAGTCGGTGTGGGTCGAGCCACTACCACCGCCGTGGTAACAGCATCAATCGTAGTTATCATTTCGGATTTCTTCCTTGCCAAGGCACTACAGCTGATTCTGGGTACGGTTTAAGTTATGAGCGTTCAGGAATCACCGGTTACCGAAGACAGGCATCCCCTTTCGCAATCGTCTATCGATGGCCAGGTTAGCGAAAATGCGGCCGAGTCAACCTTTCACGAGGTGGACGATCGCGACCGTGCGATCCCCGCCATCGAGTTTCGCGACGTGTCCCTGGCTTTTGACGACCGTCAGGTTTTGGACGGTCTCAGCTTCAAGGTCATGAAAGGCGAAACTAAAATTATTTTGGGCGGATCCGGCTGCGGCAAATCCACCACCATCAAGCTGGTCCTCGGTTTATTGAAACCCGATTCGGGCCTGGTGTTGGTGGATGGCGAGGACATTACGAACTACGACGAAGTCCAGATGATGAAGGTGCGCCGGAAGATTGGGATGATTTTTCAGGAAGGGGCACTCTTTGATTCCCTCTCCGTTTATGACAACGTAGCGTTTCGACTCCATGAGCAGGGCGTGCCGGAGGAAGAAGTTGAACCCGAGGTGCGGCGCATGCTGCAATTCGTAAATCTAGAAGATGCGATCGACAAAATGCCCATCGAACTATCGGGCGGAATGCGCCGCCGCGTGGGCATCGCGCGCGCCCTGGTTGGCGACCCGAAGATCGTGATGTTTGACGAGCCCACTGCCGGACTGGATCCGCCTACGGCGCGCACCATCTGTGAACTGGCTATGAAATTGCGCGATCTGGAAGACGTCTCTTCGATCTTTGTTACGCATGAGATGAACAACCTAGATTATCTTTCATCGGAGTACGCGGTCGTTAACGACGCCGGCGAGGTCGTATTCGAGAAAGAAGGCGAGCGCCTTTGTTTGATAAACTGTAAGACTTTGATGATGCGCGATGGCAGGGTAATTTTTAGTGGCACGGATGAAACCCTGAAGAAGGCGGACGATCCGTACATCCAGAAATTTCTGCGGGGACATTAGTAGAAAGGATAAAGGTAAAGAAAACGAACCTGAGTCCACTTGTGAGGGCTGGTCTTAACGTTTACTTTACCTTCCAGCAATATGCCACCAGCAAGAAGAACCGTCGGTCTGAGCGAACTGCGAGTCGGCCTGCTTGTGATTGGGGCGATCGCGGTCCTGATATTTCTGATCCTGAACGCTTCCGGCGACATTAACCCCTTCGCCAGCAAACTGCATTTGCGGGCGCGTTTCGCCGACGCCAATGGTTTGCGGCCTGGTTCCGAAGTTCGTCTCGCCGGAGTACGCATCGGCAAGGTCGAAAAGATCACCTTGCTGCCGCCCTCCAACGTGCCCGGTGACAAGCGGGTCGAAGCGAGCTTCGCTGTTGACAGCAAAATTGATGGCCAGCCGGCGACGCAGCGCATTCGCACCGATTCGATAGCGCTACAGGCCGCCCCCAGTCTCCTGGGAAGCGAGATGATCATCAACGTCACACCCGGGACTTCCATCGGCCAGCCCATACAAGAGAACGCAATTCTGCCTTCTTCAGCGGCAAACACAATTAGCGACTTTGCCACCTCAGGCACAGACCTGGCCCAGCGCCTGACGAAACTCTCCGACCAGCTCAATGAAGTAGTAAAGGACGTGCGTGAAGGCAAAGGCACAGTCGGCCATCTTTTCACTGACGATGCTCTTTACAATAATCTCAATGCGACGATCCGCGACACCGAAGAACTGATGCAGCAGATCAAAACCGGCAGGGGTTCTGCCGGCAAATTGATTTACGACGATGCGCTTTACAACAATGCTAACGACATCGCGGCAAACCTGAAAAAGATATCGGACGATATCAAGGGCGGGCGTGGTTCAGCGGGCAAATTCCTCTCCAGCGACGAAATGTACAATAAGGTGAATCGTTTGGCCGATCGGGTGAATCACTCGATGGATCAAATCGATAACATCGTCGCCGACGTGAATTCCGGGCGCGGCACCTTAGGCAAACTGGTGAAGGACGAGGCGATCTATAACGACGCCAGGCAAGCTATTGCGCGCTTCAACACCACCGCCGAGCGCATCGATAACGTAGTGGCGAA
Organism: Blastocatellia bacterium; assembly: GCA_033856235.1. Lineage (GTDB taxonomy): Bacteria > Acidobacteriota > Blastocatellia > Pyrinomonadales > Pyrinomonadaceae > DASXRU01. The sequence continues at coordinate 10,695 of JAWVFI010000083.1, forward strand.
TGCGCAGCGTGGCGAAGGCACCGTCGGTAAACTACTGACTGACGATCAACTCTACAACAACGTCAACCAGCTCTCTTCCGAGAGCGTGAAACTCCTCTACGACTTCCGCCAGAACCCGAAGAAGTATCTAACGATCAAGTTTCAGCTGTTCTAACCTGCCGACGGCGGCAACTATGACGTCGGCCAATCGGAAGGCCGGATGCGAGTGACGGTGTTGTCATTCGAATTCGCCACCCAGACATACGTCCCGTCATAGACCAGCGCGGCAGGACTAACCCCGACTCTGAAAGACCCGTGATTACTTCCATCTGCGGCTAGTAGCCTTGTGATCGTGTTCTCTGAATTCTCTGCCACCCACACATATGTGCCGTCATAGGCCAGACTGTACGGGCTAGTCCCTGTCGGAAAAGTTCCGTGATTGCTGCCATCAGCCGCCAACAGTCTGCTGACGAAAGTTTCCTCCATATTGGCCACCCAGATGTAAGTACCGTCAAAGGCCAGCGCTATCGGGAAACGTCCCGTGGGAAAAGTGCCCTGGTTGCTCCCATCCGTAGCGAGTAACCGGTTGACGGTGTTGTCGCTGGTATTGCAGACCCAGATGTATTTGCCGTCATAAGTCAGCGAATGTGGAAAGCTCCCCACCTTAAAGGATCCCTGGTTGCTGCCATCCGTCGCGAGCAGCCGAATGAGGAGTTGCGGAGTTCCCACCGCCAGCCAGATGTAAGTGCCGTCGTGTGCGAAACCGCTCGCAAAATCCGAGCACGGAAAGGTTCCTTGATTGCTGCCATCGGCGGCCCGTAAACGGGTGATGGTGGGTTGGCTGCCATTCGCCGCCCAGATGTAGCCTCCGAAATAGATCAGAGCTTGTGGATAGCTCTCAACGGGGAACGTTCCCTGATTGCTTCCGTCAGACGCCCGCAGCCGGGTGAGGTTGTTGGCGCCACTATTAGCCACCCAGATGTAGGTGCCGTCATAGGCGAGGCCTTCCGGAGTCGGGCCGACCGGAAAAGTCTCCAGCAATTGGGTCACTGTGATCGGAGCGCTCTTGGTTGATGCTCCCTCACCTTGTTGTCCAGTTAACTGATAGACAACCTCACCTGTCGGATGCACCGGGTAACTGGTGGAATTAAGCGGCACAGTCACTCCACCGGGTTCCAGAACCAGCGAAGTTATTGACTCAGTCGCCCAGGCCAGTATGACTGGTTGGCCGGGTTGGAATGCTTCCGCCGTCGCCGTAAATGAAGTTATCGCCGGTGGACTGACATAAACCTGCACGTTATTTGCGCCACCACTCGCGCCCTCCGCGCTATACGGCGTCAGCGTATACAGAGTCGCGACAATCGGATTGACCGTACACGATCCCTTCCCGCTTGAGCTATCGATATGGCCACTCGTATATCCTTCCGCAGTCACGATCACGTACTGCGCATCGGCAGTCGTCCACGAGAGGGTTGCGGCCGCTCCCGAGTCTACCGTCTGCGGTTTTGCCGCGGGCAAGGGGTCTACGAAGCGGGGATTCGACACCTGGGCCACGGCCGTCGCGAAGGTGAAGATCTGTCCCGCGTAAACTATCAACTCGTACTCGGTCCATGCTTCCGGCGTATCGCTCCAATTCGTCTGCGGCGATGAGTGCTGGCGACTGTCATAGAGCAGTTTGGTCAACGTCGTGTTGTAGAGCAGCCAGTACTCTGCTTCCACGACTCCCCACGAAAGGTTGATCTGCGTGCCGGGAGCGATCGGTGTCGGCGGGATGACGGTGAATTTAGTGATCGTTAAGGTGCCCGCCTCTTTTGTCAGCGACCGCGACCCCTGGACACCATCCGGATCAGCACCCGTCATTTCCAGGATCATGAATGGCGTCTGGCCCTGTATCTGATTGACGAGGACGTCGATCAGCTGAAAGACAAAACTCTCGCCGGCGGCCAGTGGCTCACTCGCGGCTCCCTGCGCCGGCTCCGCCGTGTACCAGTAGAGGTCGCCTTGCTCGGCCGGCGCGGCATTAGTAACCCACTGGCTCTGCGCTGTCGTCAACTGAATACCATCAGAGCTCGAGGCTAGTTGCCGGCTCTCGGTCGTGCCCACGTAGATGCCGAATTGAAAGTTCTCACAGTTGACCGTCTCGGACGTCGGGTTATAGACAGTGATCGTCAAGTCAACAAGCATCGGCTCTTCGTCACTTGAAACATAGACAGTGTTGGGATCCAGCTTGTATTGCAGAATGAATTGAGCCGGCGGAGTGGGCGAGTCGTCATTGAGCGATTGGGATTGCATGCTCGTTCCTCTTTCAGATGACGGGGGCCAATCTGAAGGCCGTATCCGGGTGACGGTATTGTCTCCATAATTTGCAACCCAGATATAAGTTCCATCATAGGTCAACGTATAAGGATAATTTCCAACTTGAAAAGTTCCCTGGTTGCTGCCATCTGTGACGAGCAGTCGGGTGACTGTGTTGTCACTGCTATTCGCTGTCCAGATGCAGGTCCCGTCATAGGCTATACCTAGTGGACTATGCCCGACCGGGAAGGTTCCTTGATTGCTGCCGTCTGTAGCGAGGAGCCGTGTGAGCGTGTTGTCTTGCGAATTCACCACCCAGATATGGGTACCGTCATAAGCCAGAGATTGTGGATTATAGCCGGCCGTAAAACTTCCCTGATTGCTGCCGTCCGCGGCGAGTATCCGGGTAACCGTGTTCGAGTCAAAACAAGACCCCACCCAGATGCATGTCCCGTCATAGGCTAGAGCTTGTGGAGTATTCCCGACCGGGAAAGTTCCATGATTACTGCCGTCCGCAGTTAGCAGCCTGCTGACCGTGTTGTCCTGAAAATTCGCCACCCAGATGTACGGGTCGGCATAGACCACAGCCCTGGCATAATTGCCCACCGTAAAGGTTCCCTGGTTACTGCCATCTGCGGCAAGTAGCCGGGTGACCTGGTTGACACCTCCATTCGCCACCCAAAGATAAGTGCCGTCATAGGCCAGCGATGATGGAGAAACACCGCACGGGAAAGAGCCCTGACTACTGCCATCTGCGAGGAGCAATCGAGTGACTGTGTTGGCGTATGCGTTCGCTATCCAAAGATAAGTGCCGTCGTAGGCCAACGCTTGTGGCACCTCTCCAGCTTGGAAAGTCTCCAGTTGTTGCGTAACGGTAACCGGACCGCTCTCGAACGATGGTTCCTCTCCATAGGCCGTTAGCTGATAGACCACCTGCCCCTTCGGGTACACCACGTAGCTGGGCGGAGTGATCGGCAGGCTCTCGCCGCCGGGATTGAGTACTAACTCAGTGACCGACTCCGTTTCCCAGGAGAGTGTCACCGGTTGGCCCGGAGCGAATGACTGGGGTGTGGCGTTGAAGATCTTTATCAATGGCGGATTGACTGAGACGGTGACATTAAGCGCCTCTCCACTCTGGCCGTCAGCACTGTAGGTCGTTACCTCATAAGTGGTGGTCAACTGCGGATTGACCTGCAGCTCTCCGCTGCCACTCGAGCTATCAACCTGGCCGCTCGTATATTCAGCGGCTGTGACGATCACGTACTGCGTGTCGGCGGTCTTCCATGAGATAACCGAAGCCGTGCCCGAATCTACGGAACCTGGATTCGCCGTCGGCGGAAAATCGTCGACGAAGCGCGGGTTGGCCACCTGTGCGACCGCGCTCCTCACCGCCACAAACTGGCCCGCATACGCAAACAACTCATATTCAGTCTGCTCGTCCGGCGTGGCGGTCCAATTCATTTGCGGCTGGGGATGCTGGCGGCTGTCATAGAGCAGTTCGCTCAGTAACGTGTTGTAGAGTTGCCAATACTCTGCGGCGTTGACCTTCCATGACAGGTTTACTTCGGCGCCGGGAGCCACCGGCGTCGGCGGCGTGACGTTGAAATACTCAATCGCCAGACTACCCTGCTCTTTAGTTAGCGGCAGCGCGCCCTGCACTCCATCCGGATCGCCATCTGTAGCTTCAAAGATCATAAACTGTGAGACGCCTTCCACATTGTTGACCGAAATGTTCTCCAGCCGAAAGATGAAAGTGTCGCCGGAGGCCAATGGCTCACTTGCGACTCCCGATGCCGGCACCGCCGTATACCAATAGAGATTTCCCTGCGTCTCCGGCTCGGCATTAGTGCTCCACTGGCTCTGCTCAGTCGTCAACTGAATACCAACGGAGGTCGGGGCGAGTTGCTCTTCTGCTGTCCCGATGTAGATGCCGAATTGAAAGCTCTGACAGTTGACCGCCGCGGACGTGGGGTTGAAGACCGCGATAGTTAAGTTAACGAGCATCTCCTCACTGTCGCTGGAAACGTAGACGATGTCCGGATTCACCGTGTATTGCAGAATGAATTGAGGCGTCGGACTGGGCGAGTCGTCATTGATCAATTGGGATTGCATTCTTCATTCCTCTCTAGCCATGCAGATCTCAGGGCCACAACGATTGAAATAATTTTGGGTCCCAGAATCAGTTTCCCGATGGCGGCGGCCAATCAGACGGCCGGATGCGGGTGACTGTGTAGTCGCTTCCGTTCGCCACCCAAATGTATGTGCCGTCATAGACCATGGCATTTGGATTTCCGCCGACCTGAAAAGTCCCTTGAAAACTCCCGTCCGTGGCGAGCAATCGAGTGACTGTGTTGTCGTCTTCGTTTGAGACCCAAATGTAAGTGCCGTCAGTAACCAGACCGTCTGGATATTTCCCCACCGCAAAAGTTCCATGATTGCTGCCATCGACAGTCAGCAGACGAGTGAGAGTGTTATCGCTCTGGTTCGCAACCCAAACGTATGTGCCGTCAGAGACCAAGGCACAGGGAGAATTGCCTGTTGGGAACGTTCCTCGACTACTTCCATCTGTGGCCAGCAGCCGGGTGACTGTGTTGTCTTCCAAATTCGCCACCCAGATGTACGTGCCATCATAGGCGATTGCTTGAGGATACTTACCCACCGCAAAGGTTCCTTGATTGCTGCCATCGGTGGCGAGTAGTCGGACGGCAACGCCCGGTGCAACGCCGCCCACCGCCGCCCAGATATATGTGCCGTCATAAACCAGAGCCTGCGGCAACGAACCGACCTGAAAACAGCCTTGATCGCTGCCATCTGCGGCGAGCAGCCGGGTAACATTATCTGTGTGGCCTACCCAGATGTAGGTGCCGTCATAAGCCAGCGCCAGCGGGAATGTGGTCTGAAAAGTTCCTTGACTGGTGCCATTGGTCGCGCGCAACCTCATTACCGTTTCGTCCTCGGAATTCCCTACCCAGATGTAGGTGCCGTCATAGGCAAGGGCGCGCGGTTGAGTTCCGACCGGAAAACAGTCGAGTTGTTGCGTGACAGTAACGGGCGTCATGACCGGTGGCCCTTGTCCCTCTGCCGTTAGTTGATAGACCACCTGCCCCTTCGGGTTCACCACACAACTGGAGGTATTCACGGGAAGGCTTATGTTACCCGGATTGAGTGTCAGCGCCGTGACCGACTTCGTCTCCCACGAGAGTGTCACTGGCCAGCCCAGTGCGAATAACTGAGGAGACGCGGAGAAGGAAACAATCTCCGGCGGATTGACAGAGACGGTGATATTAAGCGCTTCTCCACTCTTGCCGTCTGCACCATAGGTGGTCACCTCATAAGTGGTCGTCAACTGCGGATTGACTTGAAGGTGCCCCCTCCCAGTCGAACTATCAATCTGCCCGCTCGTATATTCGGCGGCTGTGACGATCACGTACTTCGTGTCAGCTGTCTGCCACGAGATGGTCGCGGCGGTGCCCGAATCGACCGACGTGGGATCCGCGGTCGGCGGATAGTCTTCGAGGAAGCGCGGATTCGCTACCTGCGCAACCGCGCTCGCCACCGCCACAAACTGGCCCGCATACGCGAACAACTCATACTCAGTCTGCTCGTCCGGCGTGTCGGTCCAATTCATTTGCGGCTGGGGATGCTGGCGGCTGTCATAGAGCAGTTTGCTCAACAACGTGTTGTAGAGTTGCCAATACTCCGCTTCGTTGACCTTCCATGACAGGTTTACCTCGGCGCCGGGAGCCACCGGCGTCGACGGAGTGACGCTGAAATATTCAATCTTTAGACTTCCCTGCTCCTTAGTTAGCGGCAGCGCGCCCTGCACGCTAATCGGGTTATTCGGGTCGGCGCCAGTCACTTCAAAGATCATGAGCTCGGAGACGCCTTCCACATCGTTTACGGGAATGTTCGCAAGCTGAAAGATAAAGGTGTCGCCCGCGGCCAAAGACTCACTCGCCACACCCGTTGCCGGCGCCGCCGTGTACCAATAGAGATTTCCCTGCGTCTCAGGCTCAGCATTAGTGCTCCACTGGCTCTGCTCAGTCGTCAACTGAATACCATCTGAGGCCGAGGCGAGTTGTCCCTCTGAGGCGCCGACGTAGACGCCGAATTGAAAGTTTTGACAGTTGGCCGGCGCGGCCGTCGGATTGAGGACCGTGATGGTTAGGTTGACGAGCATCGACTCAGTGTCGCTGGAGACATAGACAATGTCCGGGTTCACCTTGTATTGAAGGATGGACTGGGCCGGCGGGGGCTGGCTGTTAGTCAGGTATGGGTAGTCCATTCAAGTTCCTTTCCAGGATCGTAAGCATCAATCCGTTTTCTGGTCGTTGTCGGCCAGCGAGCCTTTCAGTTTCAGCCAGCCCTCACGCAGCGAGAGCGGAATGTCAGAGAGTACGGCGGTCGAATCGGCTTTGACGATGGTCGTGTTCTCCTGCCAGACAGTGACCCCGGTATGCTGCAACCACGACCAGTTGCCTTTGGTGGTTGCGGGCACGGGCATCTTTAATTTCTCAGTCGCGGTGAGCAACGGGCCGGTCAGGAACGTCACTTCCATCCGGGCCAGTGCCTGATCGACATAAGTCGCCGGTACGGAAACCTTCTGAACCGGCAGGATGCCCGAGCTGGCGTGGACCACTCCGCGCGGATCCAGTAACAAGGTAACGTAAACCGCGTTCGCATTCGGCGGCGAGGTGAGATCGCTTTCCAACTGAAGCTCGATGTTGCTTTGCACCACGTAAGAGGATGGCGACGTAGCTGTCCCTGACGGCAAGTGCAGCGCATTGAACTGCTGGTAATTATTTCCGTCGAAGTAACCGAGCAATCCGTCCTCTGGAATTTCAAGACTGCCCAGCCGGACGGGAAAAACCGTTTCCGTAAAACCGGCAGTATTTTGGGTAACGACGCCCTGTCCCGAATTGACCGCCGCCCAGCTCTGATCGTAAACAGGTTCGCCATTCAGTTGTAGCTTTAGCCGGGAGCGCACCAGCGCCAGCGGTCGCCCGATCAGCACCGAAAGACTCTGGTCGTGACGCGCGCCCAGAGGATCGATGGTCCAGAGCGTTTCATCGATAACGGCCATCAATTGGCCGAGGGCTGCGGCCGCATCTGGCTGGTCCAGGATCCCTTCGATGAAGCTTCGCAGATGAAGGTTACTGATATCCGGCGGAGCGCCGACCGGCGCTGGGCTATCAGGAACAGGGGTCCATCTCACGTGCTGGTTCTGTGAGCCGCCGACCAGTTGCAATTCCCCGAGCGCCGCACCAGAGGTATCGTAGATCGCCAGACTGTCGTTAAGATGATTCGGCAGCACCCAGCCGCAAACCGGATTCGCATCGGGCGCCAGCGCGGTCTCCGCCTCGTCGTCGCTCGACGAAACGAACATGAAAGAGAGCCGAGTCGGTTGGACCACCCGCGGCGGGAGCTGCATCATCCAGGGAACTCCGGGGGTGGTCAGCCAATCGCTGATCGCCGTCACCTGCAGAATCTGGCTCTGGTTGCTCACCGCCGCCTGCACATCAAACACCTGTCCGAAGTCATCAACGATCCACAGTCCAGTAATTACAAAATGACCGGCGCGAATCGGATTGAAACCATTGACCTGGCTGCTACCGGCATCGGGGAGCGGCCGCGCATGGCTGCCGCCTCCGACCAGCGGGCCGATTACCGGGTCCTTACAAAAAATGTGCTGCGTGGGATCGTGTTGCAGGAGTTGTTGATTAAACCCGCTCATGGACTGCGATAGCAGGTCCCACTGGTTGATCATCTGCAGAACTTCGCCGAGCGCCGACGCCACATCAGGCGGAGGCGAGTAATACTCAGTCGGGTCCTGACCCGGATCCGATGCGGTTCCCTGGCTGGTCTGGTAGAGAAGCTGTTCCAACCGCGCGGCAAATCCACCTGCAGCCTGCGGCGTCAGCAGCGTGCGGCCCTGGAGTTGATAACTAGCCGTCTGGTCTTGCCAGTTTGGTTGCTGCGTGCTGGTCCAGTCGTAATCCAGATCGTCAAAGGTCCAGCCGCTGAGAGCCTGTGAGGGGTTCGGCGCCGGCTGGCCCGGAAGAATCCACTGGAATGAAGGAACCCATTGCACCTGCCAATCCATAAAAAGCGGAGACCACGGCGGTGTCCAGGGCGCAAGCGAGATGACATACGGAATCTGTCCATTGAAGCCGGACGCCGTGGCTGCGGCGTGTTTGTCGATCGAGGGATAGACTATTGAATTCCAGAAGACTGTCTGCTGCTGTTGGATGCTCGCGATGAGCGCCGAATTCACTGGCGGAAAAGCGAGTTGAGCAATGCTTGCCGCTTCGGTCGTATCGAGCAACAGCGACTCGCCGTACAGCGCGACAATATTATTGAAGAGGTCAGATAGTGGCGCCGGAACTGAGGCCAGCAACGTTGATAGCGCGGCGCCATCGATCGGGATACCAGCGGCCAGGCTCGCGGCAGTGACGGTCGCCTGAGTATTGTTTGCCGACACGGCGATCGAGGTCACAGTGTCTCCTGTTACCCGGCAGGGCAACGAGCCGTCATCGCTCAGGTGACCAGCCGCGCCATGTTTATATGAACCTTTCGCCCCACAGATGAGCACCACGGGATCGACTGGCTGCCAGTATCTCTGGGGCTTTGCCGAAAGCAGCTGAAACGTATCCCCCAACAGGGTTGTAAGTTGGGCCTTTAGGTTCTCGATCGCTTCGGCCGTTTGGGCGAGCCAGGTTTGAGCCTCCGATGCGGGTTGGACCAGTTGAGTCAAAGCGTCCTGGACTGTCTGAAGATAATCCCGCTTGTGATTAAGTGGTTGGGTACAGTACTTCGACAACCACCACAGCGCGTACAAGTCCCACTGCTGTGAAGTAAAGGCACGCTGTCGCTGATCAAACTCTTCCTGCAGTGCATTCAACTGTTTCAGAGCGGCCAACTGCTGTGGACTAAGCGCCAGTGGCGGCTGCGGGCCTTGATATGGCGAAGCCGGAGGCGGCGGTGGGTTTGGGGCTGGTGTGGGTACGGCGTCCCAGATAGTTCCGCCCGGCACGGATCCAAAGCTGGCTTGATGGCGTTGCTGGTCCACCAGGACCTGCCCGCTCGGCTGATCCCATAATTGAAGTAAGTTGTATTGAAACGTCTCCAGGATTTCGGCGACGTTTTCACCCTGTAGGCACGGCGTTGGCTGTGCCGCCTGCAAACAGATCTGCTGCTCGATTAAAGCAGCCAGCGCCTCAACGCTGGTATTGCCGACCGCTACCAGCGGCATGCCTGTCGGTGGCCCAGTTGTAGATTGGCCGCCCGCACCTACCCAGGGCACGTTGTAGGTCATCGCATGACACAAAATCTGATTCGGATAAACGCCGGTGTCATCATAGGACCAGTCGAACTGGTCTATCAGCGTATTCCAATCAGTCTTAGTCTGCGCGTTGTAAAGAGGGTCCGTGGTTGGATCGGCATACCAACCGAAAACCATATAAGTCAGCGGCAGCGGAGGATCGTAGATCTCCTGGCCCAAATCCTGTAAGTCGTCCTGAAATGAGAGTACGTTGTTCAGATTGGCGATATAGGCCGAATAGGTTGCATCGCCAGGGCCGATTGCCTGCAAAGGAAAAGAGTTGGCTCCACCTACGTTCGGCTGCCAGTTTTGCAACCATTCTTCAAGCGCAGAACTGCGTCCGAGATATGTCAGACTCTCAGCGACCGGATCCCAAAACTCATTTGTCGCTCCGTTGGTCGTCACAGTGTCCAGATAATCGCTTTCAACTATCCAGGCGCGCGTCTGGCGGGCATTTGGATCGTTGGGATCCGGCGGATGGCTGACCCGCAACACAAGCCAGCGATTGGGAATCAGCGGGTACTCTATGTCACTGCCCGGGGGGGAGGATGAACCGCTGGAGGGCGACGAGGCTGAGGGCGGAGTGCCATGCGTTAAAGCATCCGGTAGAGTCCAGTGAAGCACCACACCGGTCCAGGGAGTTCCGTCGGCGTTGCTCAACCCTTTCAATGTAAACGGCTCAGGCTCCACCGGAGGCATAAAACGTCTCATGTTCGAGTAGCTCGTTGGCACGACAGACCATTCGGCATCTGCGGTTGACTGGGTGACGACCAGGGCCTGGAGCGTGATGGGAACAAGTACGCGCGGGCCGGACCAGGATCCGGAGGCGTCACTCCCAAAATCGTCGATTCGATCTGCCATCTTCTAACTCCCCTTCATTCTTCTTCGTGAGGGAAACTGCTGCCGCACTACGCAGAGGCTATGGCCTGTTCGAAAGATTGCTGCTCAGGTGCGTCTACCATTTGAATGGCGAAATCGGCCGGGCCAAGAGTCTGTTGCGCTGCGAGCGCCCCCTGATGAATAAGAGCGGCCTGTAGATGGGCTTGCGTTTGATAGACATCGACCACTCTCGTCTTCTGACCCTTGCTGTCCAGCCGGTAGGTCGCCTGAACCGGAGGGGAGTTGAGCGGGAAACCGGCTTGGTAGTTCCCGTATCCCACGCCGCGGAGCGTGATGTCATCATCGTCTTCGATGCCGAAGTGCAAGCCTTCAGAAGGTTCGTTGATGGAAACGCGAGCGGGCACGCCGGAAAAGATACACACCATGATATCCGGAGCGACTCGGTCCATGCGCAATAACGGGATCGGATTTTGATCCGTGTCGTCCGCATAGGCTTTGACTTCCAGACCGGGCCAGCCGGAAACTGCCGCGGAACGCAAAAGGAACCCAGTCATCGTCCCTCCAATCGGGACCTGTGCAGGTGGCGGCACGCCGCGCAGACTGTTGCGGATCAGCGGCATCGTGGTATCCACTGTTTCGCGGATGGCGGTGACGACCGATTGAACCAGGGCCGCGTTCTTGCTGGAGTGGACACCAATGCTAAAGACGCCGTCCACGAGACTGTCGAGCCAGTTGTGATCGACATAGAAGAAGCGAATCGATTCCTGGGGCAGCATCCGATCGTCAATCACCAGATTGTCAAACGGGACGCCGTACAAGAGGCAAAGCTTTGCCAGCCATTGCTGCATCGCATCGGGCAGGTCAGTGAACATCTGCTGGATCAGTGTCTGACTGGACGGATCGGCAAAAAAAGCCTGGAGGTCCTGCAGATATTGTGAGTCCGAAATCGGTGATGATGGCATGTGTTCGTCTCCGTCAAATCTCCAGGTAACGCAAAACTTTAGTCTGCGCTACAGAGTGGGGCACTACCTTTTCCTCTAGCTCCTCAAGATGTTTCGTCCCAATGCGCGTGCCGGATCATCGCCCGTTTCCAGCAACTCATCCATCTCACTTTCCGACAACAGTCCTGGTAGCTGAGGGTGAATTCTGCGGATGCCGGTGGGGTCACGCCCTTCGCCAAGCAAAGGACTCATCTCCGCTTCGACCGGTAAAACCTTCGCCGCGAAATTCGTCTTCAGATAGGACACGACGGCCCGAAACATTGGTTTCTTATTGAGGAGCTTCGTTCCCGCTACGCTTTGCAAGGCGTCCGATGGCGAAACGATGCTCAACAGGTTGCCGAATTTCTTCGCTTGTTGCTGTTGTTCGATAATCAGGTTGATGAGGTAGTTGACTTCTTGTTGCCAGCGCAACAGAGTCACAGAAAACTCTTTATCGGCCAGCGCCAGCAGGCGGCCAATTTGCCAGGCGACCGCATAAGACATGTCGAAGAGTCCCGTATTCGGATCATAGATCTTGGCCTCGTCCGCACTGCCGAACGGTTCCCTCTCAACCCGCTGGAGCGGAGACGGCAGGAATGGCCCGCGACACCAACCCATGCTCTGCTCGCCTTGGAGGGTGGTGTAATTGAGCGGCACAAAGCCTTGCTCCCAAGCGTTCTGGACCAGCGAAGCGGCATCCTGCGCAGGCGAAGTTGAAGACGACGCTGGAATATTCGGAAGTGCCGGCGGCGAAATATTGGGCGGCGAGGCGTCCGCAGGCAGCTGTAATGTCCCGATCTTGAGCGCCTGCATCAAGTCTCTGAAATCGAGACCGTTACTCGCACACGTGAAAAACCAACTTGCCAGCGAAACGATCCGCACACTCTGGATGTTCTGGGGAATCTGCTCGGGCCCGCCCGGCAAGTAGTCTTGCAGCCCCTCGAGAGAGACCAGGTGGACCAGATTCCTTTGACCCGCGCCCGGAGCGCTGACGGCCGGACAATCCGGCACTCGATTCGCGATAACGACGGAAAACCAGCCGTCCGCGTTTATGCCAAGTATCTCCTTGTCGCCGGTATTCACCTCCCGGCAATGCGCGAGAAAGGGAAGCTCACGCGCTTGCGGAGCGATAGCCAGAAAAGTGTCTCTGGCAACATCTATGGTCAGACAAGTCGAGGTCAAGGGCGTCGTCGGGTCGAGTCCGGAGGTAATCTGCGGCCCGAGGATGGCGCCGGCGGCAGGAAGATTAATCACTTCGGACAGCTGGCGAAAACTGGTTCTGGTCGTGTTGCTGGGGCTGACCGCACTGTCGCAGATAATCTCGTCTTCATCGAAGAGAAGCAGCGCAAGCCAGGGTTGATTCGGATAGTTCACATCGCCAGGAGATGCCGGCAACTCTCCGTCAAGGGTGCGCTCCCAGGGCAGAGTGCGATGACCCAGCACGATGTGCGGCATGACGCCGCGATAATCGGCGAGCGAATTGGGTGGCGGATAGGTCGAGTAGACCAGCGTCGGGTCGAGCTTAAATCGCGGGCCCTGGACTTCGAAGTATTGCGCCTGCGTATATGGCTGGCCGGGAAGCGATTGTTTTGTGTTGGGATCGATGATGTCCTGGGTGACAGTCAACTTGTATTTGCCGTCTACCAGCGGGGGCATGAAGTTATCGAAAAATTGTATGTCACCGACCGGGATGTTGACCGGCGGGCTATCGCCGGCGGCGACGCTTGAAATCCCTGTCGTGCTTTGAAAGCCAATCGGGGCATCGCTGGTTTTGGTCATCTCCTCCCCTCCTTCCCTGCCTGTGGCTGATCAAGCGGGCTGCTCTCGAAGTTGAGCTTGATTCGGCTTGCGGTTTGCGATGTCTCGGCACTCGAAACGCCCCGCGGCTTGATTTTGATTTGGGAGTATTGTGATCTCACGTCCGCTATTTCCCTCGAGGTGAACCCGACGAGGCCATCCTGAACAAATCCGTCTTTGACTTCGACTCGAACGCGAAGATAAGGCAGCCCAGTCTGTAGCTCCGGATTCGGAATCAAGTACAGCACGCATGCTCCGGCGCCGTCTCGCGACACCTCATCGGCCACCAGAGTCGTGTATTCGCGGTGCACCTCTTCGCCATCTCTAACCAATAGCGGCGCGGCGACTGTGATGCAGCCCGCAACATCGTCGGGCACAGACGCGCCGTCTGCCGCTGGTGAAAGCCACACGGCAAATGCCCGCACCGCGTTCGGCAGCAACGTGTCTATCCAGCCTTGCTTTCGCTGGGTGTGATTTACTTCGACCATGTTTCGCTCGATCAACTCGCGGCCCTTTACCAGACCGTTATCAGCGCTCCGTCGGCCCTCGGAAACACTGACGGGCGCTTGCGGATGAATCACCACCCCGTCGCCGAGCAGGGCTTTGGGCGTCATCTGGATCAGCATTGAATCGCTGTGCCAGCCGACATGCTGCGAGATGTGTGGCTGTACTTCCGTGGGATTTAGTGTGGTGACCGAAAGATAAACCGTGTCATCAGGCAGCTCATAAGTGCCCGGGCCATTAGCTCCAACGCCGGTATCGGCGATCAAGTTGTGATATTGGTCCAGGGCGACTACGCGGAGCGGGAGTATTCCGTCGTGTTCGACTTGGAGTGCCGATTGGCCTTTGCCCTGAATTTCCCAAAGCAGCGTCGCACCCGCGTGCAATCTCATTTCATGTCGCGAGCTTCCCTCAGCATATCTTTCCGAAGCGACCCGCTTTCCGATGATTTTCCGATCATGCGCGGTCGCGAACATGCCGGTCCGATGAACCTTGCCTGTCACGTGGGCCTCCACCCTGGACCGCTCGGTCCGACTCGCAGACAGATGGGCATGAGAGTAGCGGCGAATGAGCGTGTGCAGGATCAGTCCCTTCACCGTCGGCGGAGACAAGGCGAAACCAGCGGGCAAGCCCGTTTTCCGCGGAACGTCCATCATCCTGAGCGGCGCGGCATTCAAGGTCTCGCCCTTGAAATCCATCGAACCCAACAGCGGCGGCGCGGTGAAAGTTGTGATAGCTGTCGCAGCCATTACGTCAAGCCGTCCCCCAATTTGCACTACCGTTCCCCGGTCCACTACGTCAGTCAGGACAAGGTTGCGAAACTGGATTACGTCGGGGCTCATCACCGTTGCTTCAATCTCCGCGAGAGAGTCAGCAAACGGACTTATCAAAGCGTCCCAGAAGTAGATAGCAACCGCGGCGTTGCCAGAAAGCGGCAGGTCCCGCACCGGCAGCGGGGTGAAGGAGAACGCTTCGGCCAACTCAATCGGAGGCGGGCCGGTCACTTCGGTTGGATTCGGCGTCAGGCTCTTTACGCCGACCAGTGTTCCCGGCATCACTTTGGCATCCGGCGCCGGATTTCCATTATTGGGGACTGTGTCCCACAGCGCAGCCGCGACCCCGCTGATGTCCGTAGCAGAGGTCCAATCGTTCGGCAGATCCACTTGCTGCACCACAGCGGCCATCAGCTGAATGCCGACAGTGTGAGGTGTATTGACTGAGGTGTAGCCCATCGGGCGGATACCCACGGTTGGCCCGCTGACACTCTGGTTGTTGTTGTTTTTGCCGAGGTAGACGACGTCAGTGGCTGGAACCGAAGTGGCGGTAGCGATGACTAACTTGTCGGCCCGCACAACCCACACGGTGCCCATGTCAGGGTCTTTATAATGATTCAAGAGACCGTTCGAAGCGCTGACCGTGCAGACAGCCTGCGGTGGCGCTGAGGCGCCTTCCGCGAAGGCCATTCGGTGCGTCATGAGGGTGTCGCTTGATTGATCCGCCTGGCCTTGTTGGGGGGACAGGAAGTAGTCATAGAATGTCCCGTATTGCGCAATGGTGGAAGCCGCGTTGGGATCCGAGTCGCCGCTGCCGAAGGGAATGGTAAACGAGATAATCGACCAGTCCACGTGGACGGTTCCCTGCAAACGTGGCCCCCAGATGTGCAGCGTACATCCCAGATCCACTGAGAGCGTGACGCTGACTATCGCGTGGATGGTGTAGGAAGCGCCAATGTCAATGGAAATGTAGATGTCGTAATGGAATGGCTTCCAGGCAACCAGGAAATCGGCTTGAGCGTTGAACCAGGCCTTAAGGTTCCCGGATTCATAAGTAGCCGACAACCCGCCTCCGGCCATCACACATGAGGGCGTCAAGGCGAAGTAGGCATCACCCTCGATCGTGATGTCGTCGGAGACGAGCCAGATGAAGCCGAGTCGGGGCTCAACCGGATAATAACCCGGCGCAGTGAAGTAAGGGTTATAGCCGCCCAGGGTGACAACGAACTGGCCGCGATACTCGCCGCTGAACCAGATGTAAAAGGCGAAGCCGCCGGTCAGCCTGCAATCTTGATCGAGCACGTAGGAGTTGGAGGTGAGCGCCATCGTCACCGCCAGCAACCCTGTCGCGGGCTTGAAGGTTACTTCCAATTGCAGTTCGGCATAAACAATTGCATCGGCTCCATCGCTCGATGGCTTCGGCAGGGTGAGCGTTGAGAGACCCAGCAACGCGATCTCAAACTCTTTCCCGAACTCCACCACCAGCAGGACGATTGACTGGACCAGCTCGAAGGAGGTGAACTGAACGCCGGCCGCGAGCCAGTAAGTGCCGATAGCCGGCGGAACATCCCGGTTCAGCACCTCCAGCGGATCCTGGCCTCCGAAAACGGTTGGGTCCGTGAGGCCCGCGACTAGCGGGAAGCTCTGCACTGTATCCTGCGAAGGGAGGACCAGTTGCCGGTTATAGCCGAATCCGCCGCACACTCCTGTCACAAAGAAGAAGGCCGGCCCGCCGATTGGCGTGTTAACCATGAAGAAAACGAAGAACGACGGATAGCCTTCGACCACTGCATACGATCCCATACCCGTGATCGAGAAGCGGGTCGCCTTGATCATGATGTCGCCGGTATATTCAATGTAATCCGGAGAGGAGTGTGTGCTCTTCAACAGCCCGCCGCCAATCTCTACCGGACCGCCGGAAAACCACACGTCGAGTCCTTGCAAGTCAAAGACGTAGTTGTCGTAGTCGAGCGGCGCGGTGACGGGAATGCCGATGGAAAGATCGTCCAGATCCAGGGTGAGGCCAGCCAGCGAAACTGTGCCGTCGAAGGCAACAATCAGGTCTTTCGAGTCCGCTTCCCAACCGATCCCGATCTTGCTGCAACTGACGGGGCCAAAGGCACGCTGCACCGGAAACCAGATGATTCCGATCGGATCGCCCTGCTGACCTCCGTGAAGTTGCAGGTCGAATGAGGAGACGTAGGATGCCGTCATCGAGAAGACTGGATTGACGGCATCGGTTCCGCTCGCGCCGTTAGAATTCTGCGGACCACCGCCACTGCTGCTGGTGCTGCTGGAACCGCTTTGCATCAGGTTTTGGGCCACCGGATTGCTGTTGTTGGTGCCGCTTCCCAGGTTTGGTCCGAGAGGAATACCGATATCGTCGCACCTGATGGCCGCGCCGAACGTTGTCGCTCCAGGGTCTGAGACATCCAGGCTCAGATAGATTCGCGGCTCGGTCCCTCCGAGTCTGAAGCCATTCAAATTCACGAGCGGTTGATTGCCGTACCTGAGAATATCCAGCCCGACGCTGATCAGTTCCAGTCTGGCGTTGATGCTGGGCGTGTTGGAACTGTCTACACGCAGCAGGTATACGTTCAGGCCCAGGTCCTCGTCCTGGATCGATGGCCCTCCCGCCCTCTCAATCCAGTTGTCCGATGAATCATCTCCGCTCGGCCATTTGCCGAGTTGTAAGACGACCTCCGTTCCCGTGGTCGGAGCAGAATTCCCGCCGCTCCCGGGAGGCGGTACAGACCCGGCGCGGGCGCTGCCCTGGGCTCCACTTGAGGTGATTTGAAAATCAGTCAGCTGGATACTGAATCCGTAATCTGTAGTTGCAGTTGATAGGCCTGGGGCTGCTGCCACATGAATGCTGCCGCCGTTAAACTTGATCAGGTCGACGCCGCCGAGCACCGAGAGCGAGCTCAAGAGCAGTTGCTCGATGATCCATTTCGTATCCTTGCCCTGGAAGACGCTTGCCAGATCGGCCAACTCAAAGTTGGGAGGATCGGGCTGAGTCAGTAGCCCCCAGGTGGACAATACTTTCCCGGGTGTCTGATCAGATGTGGCGATGGTCGTGTTGAGGAAGCCATTGACAGCATTAGTAGCGAGCGCTATATCCGCAACCAGCGGCAGCAGGAACTGCGCGGCGAATTTTTGGATCCAGTCTGGCGTCGCGAGAATGCTGGTGCCGGACGGACTGCCGGAGTCCTGCAGCGCGAAGTTCACTGCGGGCAGCAGCTCGATCAAGAGAATGTCGGAAGGCGCCGTCGGTGTCTCGCCGTTAGCGGCAACTGCAAGAGGGTAGAAGTTCAGCGAGAATTGGAGATCGCCCTCCGTGTCAACATCCAGGGTTAGGTTTAATTCCGGGCCGCAGTCGTTCCAGGGCAAGTCGAAGTTCTGGGTGTCCACCCGAAAGCCCGCCGCCAGCGTGAAGTCCGGCTCGATCGGTCCGGAGAGCGGTACGGCGATGCCGGTGGTCGCGTTCAGGATCAGCAGGCCCTTCTGGATCTGTGGCTCGACCCACATGCCGAAGACCGGCTGGCCGCCCGTCTGTCTGACGCCGAAGCTGACCGTCACCTGGCTGGGGCCGGGCGGCGATCCCGGATCAAGCTGATGTATGAACTGGACCAGTTGCTGGTTGTCGCTGGTCGAAAGGGTGAAACCGGGAATCTCCAAAGTCTTGTTGAGCAGCGAGTAGATGGCGTTCAACTTGGCGGAGACGCTGGCTTCACTGAATTGCGTCGCCAGCCATTGTTGGGGCGCCGCCTCAACCTGTTCGACAAGGTTGAGGAGCTCAGCGATGCTGTTGACCTCGAAAGCGCCGGCGAAGGTTTGCAGCTCACCGATAAATTGGTCCAGTGGCGCGGGAAGCTTGTCTTTATTCGCTGCATAGGCGTCTCCAATCTTGCCCGCGACGAAGCCCAGCAGTTTGTCCATCCCCTGCTCGCCCGGAATGAATTGGTTTAGTCCTCCGAAGGGAACGAGCGTGAAAGGATAGTCTGTCCCATTGTCACGAGCCGTCACACCCAGCGCGAAGCTTCCTCTCTCGAAACTGCTTTGCAGGGTCAACGTCCGGTCGCCGGCGGGAGGGCTGGCGGGATTGAAGCCGCTGGTTTCGCTCAGATCAATCGTCAGCGTCACGTTCCCATTAACGGCCACACCCGCACCAGAGCCGAACGATAGAACCGCGGCCGCATCAAGATATGGAACCGGCGGCGGCAGCGTGGGCTTGATGCCTACCATGATCTGGACGCCGCTTGTTTGATCCGAAGTGAAGGTGAAAGAAACGCCGTACGGCAATCTCGAAATGACCATGCCGCCGGGTGTGGGACTAACGGTGAGGTCATGCGGCCCGACCACGCCGGCGCCAGGCAGTGCATGCAGTAGTGTTCCGACCCGCTCCAATGACAGTGCCCCATTTCCGTCGCCGAGCACTTGATCGCTCAACACCCAATCGGACGGGTGCGTGAAAATGCCGAGCAATGAAGTTATCTGCGTCGTGCCATCGTATTGCTGTGCCGTGAGGCCGAAAGCGCTGAACACGTTGGCGGCCAAAGGGTAGTGCGGAAGCACATACTGATTAAGCATCCTGCCGGCGAAGGATGAGAGGATGAAGAGCGGAATCTCCTCGCCCAGCTGCTGCAGGTACTGCTCCGGCGAAGGCAGTGGATAAATGACCAGCGGGTCGAAGGGCGCCGGCAAAGAGTCCGGCGGCGACTCAAGCGCGATCCCCCAGCTACTGACCGGATCGCCGGACTGGTCCAGCGCCAGCGCGTACTTGAAGGCCAGCGCCTGGCCAAAGACTTCCGAGCCCAGCCTGACATCCACGCTCAGCGAAAGCGCCTGAAGGTCCAACACCATCTCTCCGGTAAGCTGTAGCTCCGTACCCACGCTTATCGGGTTGGCGATTTCCAGAGTGAGCTTTGTCCCCGAGGTTGTTTTGAACTCCAGACCGTACACGGCAGGCGGCGGAGACGGCTGAGAAGGTAAATTGCTCAGGGCGGAAATTAGCTGCTTCCGCAGTTCCTGACTCTGCAGCAGCGTCGAACCTTTGCTCTCGAGAAATTGGACCGGGTGCTGGAAGAGATTCAACCAGTTCGGGAGCGAGACGACCGATCCGCTCGCCGAAGTCTTCTGAAGGTCAAAGGCGGCGAGCAGGGCCGGCAATCCATTGAGCGCCGCCGGAACCGCGAAGTCGTCAAAACCAACGAGCGTCGCCAGATGCTCGAAAAGGGCGGATCGGAGAGCGGGGTCGTGCAGCACTCCCGTCATCTGAGTCTTGAGAAAGGCTTCGGGATTCGCCAGCACGGCTTCCCATGCGCCAATATCGAGGCCGAGATAGCTGACAATCGGCGGTGAGACCGGCGGCGAGACCGGCGGCGAGACATTTGAGACTTCGGTCTCGGCTAATCCCAGATCGTTCAGCAGGTGAAACATCGTTTCCAGTTCAGGGAACGGTGGCATCTCCGGCTTGATGGCGCTCGTCAGCCGCTCCATCAAAGCATTCAACAAGGTTTCCATGACGGACATACCCTGTTGACAAGTGAAGACGGGCGAAACACCGGGGGCCAGCTCGACCGTGGCGGGCGTATCTGAGCTTGTTAACTGAGCGTCGAACAACGAGAGCACGGGAGAGAGAGCAAAGCCGGATGAGACATCCAGGTTAACAGAGGCCCCGAGCCGACCACTGCCGATGGTCAGCCCCGTGACCGGATCATGGACCAGCGGGCTGCCGTTGTTGGTATTAGCGAAGTTGCAAACCATCGAAAGTCTTGGCAGTGAAGGAGCAGCAACCGGCAGCGGGGAACCGTTTACCTGCGAGGTCGCGAAGCGGACCAGGTCCACTCGGATCGAGGTGTCTATATGTACGCCCGACTGATCCGACGTGGCAGGAAGTTGATCTGCCGCAGTCATCTGTTTTCTGACGCCAAAACCAATCCCCTGCGGTAGGCCGTTACTTTCAGACTCAGCCCAGACCAGTACTTCAACTCCTCCGGCATTAGTCAGCTCAACAGACCACGGATCTTCGAATGTTCCCGCCGCGGTAACTGCGGGGATGGGCGGCACTTCCCCTGTGATGGACCACCCGATAAGTTGCATTAACGGTGCAGCGAATTCTCCCTGAGAAAATAGCTGGGTCAACTGGCTACGCAGAACCGGCCAGGGATTTGTGAAAAAGGGTGTCGAGCCAATGTCCAGAACGGGCCAATTCGCCGGCAGGGCCAGGCCGGGTGGAATTTCAAACGGAGAGGCGGGCGGGGATGAACCGTTAATGATCTCCGGCATTGTGGGCAGAAGACCAAGCGCCGCTGTCAGCGTGACGCCGAACCTGCCGCCATGTGCGAGCAGCCAAAGACCGGCCGCATTGAGAGCCAGTTGGGCCAATGCCTCCAGATCCTGGATGCCTTCTGAAAGAGTGCCTGAGGTAAAAGCCAGTTCGGGAATCTTGATCGAGGAAGACGAAGCATAGTTTAGCTGAGCGTTGACGATCCCGGCCTCCCAGTAAAACTGTTGCTGCCGGTTCCAGCCTGCCGCGACCCGCGCCTGGTCCAACTGGACACTGACACCCGCCAGCGCCGGGGTCTGCAACGGTGTGGCTGCGCCGGCTGAGGTAGCGCCTGTCACTTGTAGCTCCGCCTTCATGCCCGGCAACCAATCAGCGCCAAACGAACCCGAGCTATCCACGTCCGGCAGATCAACGCGCAGGAGCTCGACCTGCAGGCCCACGTTCGCTATCACCTGATTCAGTGGTGGGAGGTTGCTAATTGGAATCGCAATCGGCACGCCGCATTGAAGCGCCAGGTGCAGTTCATTCTTGACTGCAGGCGAGGAGGTGGCTGGATACCATGCTTGAAGATAAACACCCGGCGCGCCGGCTCCGAAGCTCAATAACTCGACCTGCCAAGGCTGCTCCGCCGTGCCCGTCTGATTTTCGGGTATCAACTGAGTGGGCGACCCGCCAAGCAGGCTTACCAGGGAAGGAAGGAGATACTTCCAGACTGGCGCGCCCTTAGTGTCCAAGGTTGTCAGGCAGCGTGTGTAGTAGCTGGCGAGAGCGCCCAAAGGATTTTGCACCAGCGCATCGAGCGCTGCGGTTGAAGAGAGCAGCATCTCCGCAACCGGCCACTCGCCATCCAGGTAAGCCGGCGGCGGTAAGATACCCAGCATAGCGGCCAGACTCTTCGCGTTCTCACCAGCGCCGGATCCGAGGAAAGAACTCAGCGCATTTTTCACGATCGTACTAATGGCATCGTCTAATATTTGCAGGTCGCCATTGAAGTTCGTGAGATCAATAACGGGCCACGAGCCGACCGCGGTGTCCACCCCTGTAAGCTTGAAACTGGGAGTGAATACTCTGTCGCTGGCCGCCGATGACTCGAGATAGCTGAAGCCGATTTCGACGGTGCCCAGGCGGAAACGTGGAGTCGTGCTCGTGCCAGGGCTTGGCGGCGATTGGTCCTCAATATCCAGAAGCGGCAGTGTTTGATCTATTCCGTTCAGCAGCACCACAGCGACGTCAAACGATGGGAAGATGGACTGTTTCAGCGGCGTATCGACCGCGGGCTGGTTGAGGGCCGGGATGACAAGCTCGATCAATTCCAGAGAGACCCTGCCTTGCACGCCGACTTGCTGCAGACTCCCGTCGGATGTATTAGAGGCCGCCTTAACCGGGTTGAGAATGTTGGTCTCGACCCGGATTCCCGGATAGACGTAAAGAGCTCCCGCACTGTTCACCTCGGTTGCGATCGTGAAGCTCAAGCCGAGCAAACCGGCAATCTCGCTCAACTGAATCGCGAACGGATCGGCGCGCGTACCCGTGCCGGTGACATTGCTGTCCGTTTCGCTGCTCTCCAGCGAAGAAACTCCTTGTCGCAGACAGGCCCAATCGTTGAGCCAGCTCTTGAGCGAAGACGGTGAACCGGCGATTGACCGCGACCAGTCATTGAGCAGTTGGACAATTTTCGAGGGATCGCTGTAAAGGCCGCTCCAATCAAACGCCGGCGCATCCCCTGCCAGCCCGAGCAGCGCCAGGATCTCGTAGACCTGCGCGCTAATCTCGTTCAACGGATTCGATTGTGATCCGGCCTTTGACAGGTCAGCGGCAAGAACGGAGATCGCCATCGTGATCCATTGATCGATGGAGCCATGCTCGATGAGATCGATCAGCGATTGGTCCCTGGGCTGCGCCTGTCCCGGTAACTTTAGGTTGAGCAGGACAATCTCCGGCACGATGTCTTTCGACAAAGGCCCGCCGCTGAAATCGATGTCCACCGCGACCTTTAAGCCGTCGAATGAAATTTCTCCGCTGCCGAACGCGCCGGTCGCGCCGGTAAGTTCAAAGCCCAGTTCAACCGGCTGCTCTCCGAGCACGAAGTAGTTGCCCTGTTGGGCCGGCATTTGGAGCACCGGCAGATAAGCGTAGACGGTTAGACTCAGGTCTCCGTGGGTGAACGGATACATCAACCCGAGCCCAACCAGGATTGTCTCATTGTCGCTTCCGTCCGCCGGAGGGCTGCCCGCTCCGGGGCCGCTCGTCACAATATAGAGACCTGTCGGCTGGTTATTACCGGTCGCATCGGGATTCTTGATCGGATACCAGTTGCCGGTGAGGGTGTTCTTTGGGGCACCCAAAGCATTCCCGGCCGCACTGCCCAAAAGGGATTCCAGCAGTCCGAGCAACTCCGCTCCGCGCTGGGCCGGAATCTCCTTGATCTTCTCCAGCGGTTTCGAAAACCAATCCGGATCTAGTGAGAGCGTTGCGCCATCGCTATTCGGGCTCAGGAGGCCCGCAAGCACGCCGAGTCGGACGAGATTTGGATCGAGGTCCGCAACGTTGAGGTCAATTTGTGTGTTTGACAAGATTCTTTACCCTTCGTTATGCGCTGACACCCAATTCGACGAGGAGGGAGAAGACGCGGAAACGCTCAGGCTAATGTTCTGAAGCGATCAAAGAACAGGCAAGCATCCGTCACCGGCAGGTTGGCAACGATTAACGCGAGGCGCTAAAGCTTATCGAGGACACTTACTTTTGCAGCGATACGGGGTGGCTGGGGAAAACTTGCTTAAGCCTGGAAGTCGCTTCCCACGTAATGTGTGGATCCGCATGAATGAGATCGTTTGCCTTGTTGTCCACAGCGCGATCCGAATACTTGCGTTGCTCTCCCACTCATGTGGGGCATCGCTCATGCTCCAGGGGAGAACGCGTTCCGGCGAGGTCTTTCAAACCGGTATCGCGAAGATCAACGTGAATGAGCTCGGGCTGAGCTCCTGAAAAAAAACAAATTGACAAGCGGAGCGCTGGACTCTATGCCAATTAGGGTCTGAGTGTCAATCGCAAGTTTTTCGGGTTTCGTTCTACCCCACGTTCGACACTCTTCGAAATCTCAGGCAGAGAAAACAGGTTGGTGCTTTTGCCGGTCAGTGTGGATTCGCATACTCCAGGAACAGTCACAGAGGAAGTATTCACTCATAAAACTCCTGGAGGAATCCAAGACAGCCGACGGGCGATCATCGATCGCCCGGGCGACGTTGCCACTTCGATCAAGCGCTTGCAGCGACAGGCACGATCGCGAAAGCCCGCACGGGAAAAGTTCCCATTCCCTTTACTTTCACCGGCACTGCAAAGAACCTGAAATCCCGATCGGGAAGATCACCCAGCCCACAGAGATGCTCGACTACCGGAATGTCCTTAGCCAGTAGAATTGAATGGACCGGGCGCGTGCCGTCGGCAGTGGCGTCGATGTTAAATGAATCGATCCCGACCAGAGCGGCGCCGCTTCGCGCCAGATAATCCGCGGCGTCGGCCGTCAGGAACGGATGCCCGCCATCAGAATATTCTTCGGTGCGCCAGCGCGTGTCCCAGCCCGTATGAAAAAGGACGGCCTTGTCTTTGAGGTCAAGATCCGCTAGAGCCGCTGCGGATATCCCTCTTTCCGCTGCATTGACTCGCCTGACAACAATCCCATCGAGGTTTGCGAGCGATTCCAGCTTGAGCTCGGAGAGATCGGCGCCTTCGGCATAACGATGAAATGGACTGTCAATGTAGGTCCCGGTGTTCGCCACCATTTCAATCGTGCCAATTTGAAACTCAGTGCCCGGCGCATAACGTTCCCGCGAAGCTTCGCGGGTAAGGTGATCGCTGATGACCGGCGGCGGCAGACCTTTATAAGTGGTCATGCCATGGTGAACGGTGTGGGAAACATCGATTAGGCGAAAGTCGGAAGTCATAGAATTTCCTGAAGCGGCTCTGCCGCCGCACAGTGCGGAAAGGCTGTGCCTTTCCGGCCCTGCGTGATGAAGTCTCTGAGGCTACGCCTGAGAAAGCCGAGGCGCAGCCTCTGGGAATTAGGAAAGGTTCCGGTCGGTAAGGCAAAGCCTGACCGCACTGTGCTGCGGCTAAGCCGAGAGCTCATTCGCGAAGAGATTAACCGCGGCTAGATTTTCTTTTGGACCAATACCTGGAAGCTCGCGGCCATGCCGTTAGGTAAGATCATCTCCCGTGCAGCAGTGCTTAACCGCAACCGTTCGGCATCGCCTTCGGCGCGCTGGATTTGCAACTCAAGCGCGTCCAGCAAACCTGCTTCCAGAAGGAAACGATCTTGCCTCTTGAAGTCCACAGTCTCCAATCCCAGCTCACGTCCCGCGCGTTTCACTAAGCTCCAATCGATTGTGCTGGTCAGGTCCTGATCGCCGGGGCGAGCAAGCACTTCATCCACCAGCTGATGGCGATGAAAAGCTCGGAGCGAACCTTCGGGTCTTAGTGATGAATCAAACAACTCACTCGCTTCCGCGCCGTAATCCACCGTGACGAGGTAAAACTTCGTCAACTTGCTCGCGACACTTTGCAGCCACTTGCTGATCTCCAGATTTACATCAGCGATTTGCCCCTCTTCAAGCGCGACCTCTGATGCCGCCAGGTATTCCTCAATCGCCGGATTTGAGAGTAGTCCGGTCGTCCATTTAAAGCCGCCATCAACGGCAACGTCCACGTAAAGCTCCAGCAACTGCCCGTTTATCACGGTCACCCGGTGCACCGGAAACGCATCAAGCAATTCGTTGGAAAATATTATCCCGGCATTGATCTGGTCGCCATCATCCAGGGATTTGAACTCGACGCGATCAGCAAAGGAACTCAGTTGGGGGGCCAAACGGGAATCGCTGCGGCGTTCGTCGATGATATAGCGAGTAGCGGCAAATACTTCGGAGTAACCAGTCTGTAACGTTTCGAGCACACCGCAAGCAAAGCTGCCATCGCCAGCGCCGGCTTCCAGTATGGTCCAGGCGGCCGGACTATCTAGTTCTGCATATAACTTGACGAAGTAACGGGCGAAGGTGGCTGCAAATAGAGTGCTGCGCTCGGGGCTGGTGCGATAATCGCCTTCCCTGCCCCAGTGTCGAAGATCAGTTCGGCGATAATACCCCCACTCCTCGTCATAAAGCGCCGCGTCCATCCAGTCGCGGAAGGTAATTGGACCATCACGCCTAATGCGTTCACATAATCGGTGCTGAAGAACTGAAAAGTTGGTAGGTTGAGCCATCCGGGACAATTCAGGCCCGAGAGTGTCAGCGATTTGTCGAGTCGTCCTTATCCAGCAACCGGGTGGTATTCTCGGTTACGCTGGGCGGGCGCACCAACTCCGCGGTGTTTGGCCGTTGCAGCCACGCACCCTGATGCGAAGTATTAGCGGGAGGCAGCGCGGCGCTGCGATCCAACACGCCGAGCTGGGCCGGCATTGGCGGCGCGACGTAAGGCATCATTATGCGGGGCCCTTTGGGCGCGCCGTCTTCGAAAAGCCCGGCATACATCATTCGCAACACGCCGCCTGCAAATAGAATTAGTGCCGTCATGGCGGTGAGCATTCCGAACAGGTCACCCAGGCGGCCCTGTGAATACGAGGCGAGCACGCCGAACAATGGCACGATCAGAGCTCCCAGAATAAGCATCATCCCACCTTGGCGCACGCCCTTCTTACGCGGCGATATCGTCGGAGGGCCTTGC
Organism: Blastocatellia bacterium; assembly: GCA_033856235.1. Taxonomy (GTDB): domain Bacteria; phylum Acidobacteriota; class Blastocatellia; order Pyrinomonadales; family Pyrinomonadaceae; genus DASXRU01. The sequence goes on from JAWVFI010000083.1 coordinate 37,182, forward strand.
TGATGCGTTGGCAACAGGCCCCCGCTTGCCAGCAGGTGCATTACGCCTTCCAGCGGAAAGCCGCAACGCGAACAGAACCGCACCACTTCATTGATTTGCTGTTGGCCGCAATGGGGACAGTACATTCAGAGGCCTCTATAAAAGTTCAATAGTCGTTTGCCGGCGCGCTCGGCGCATCATCCCGAAGTTCAAAAGCGCGACTCTGCAAAGTGGCGGCGCGGGAGATGGTCTCTCGAAACAGGCTCAGCAAAGTCTGCCGCTGACCAGACGGTACGACTACTTCCCTTGCGAGATCTTCATCGCCCCGGAGACTGTCGAAGGCGCGCCGGCGGGTTGTTTCCACTTCATTCAAATACTCGATGAGGAGTCGCGGCGTATTCAAAGTCTCCGGCAAGGTCCATTCGAACGGGTCGTCCCAGAGATTCGCCGTGAGGCCGCCAAACGTTTGCTCCACCACTGCGGCCCCGCGAAGGATCTCTTTGCGGAACGGCCCAGTTTTTCCTCCCGCTGGCGAGAATTCCGGCGGCTCCAGCCCCGTTATGCTGACTAGTTCGCATGCGTTGCGATGAAGCCGCGCGAATTCCTCGTCGAGCTCCGTTATCTGTGCTCGCGGGCTTGGGCCCTTCATTTACTTCGCTCGCCGGTCGCTTTCCTCCAGCACCGTGCCAAAGCTGCGCCCGCCAAAACTGAAGCCCGTGTGTAATCGCCCGGAGGCCCCAATGCGCGAGCCTCGTGCCGGCACGCCGCGCGTGGTTGCCACCCAAAGCTTGCCGGTACCGTCGTCGATTTCATAAGTACCGTTTCCCATTACGCCATAGCTGTCCGTTACGGTACCCACGATCGCAACTTCTTTGTTCTTGTACCGTGCCGGGTCGGCATTGATTTTGGAAATCGTGGTCCGGCTGGGACACGCGGTCAGAAACAAACTTAAGGCACAAACTACCGCCAGGCACGCGCTGTTTCGAATTAGTCTCATCGCATCTCCTTTTTCACATCTCTAGAATTCAAGGGAGAGCGGTTTAGGTTTTGGGGCCACTCTGGGTCAAGTCGAGCAACGAAGGGGGCGCCCACGGAGCGACGCCCCTTACAAAAGTTATTTTCCAAACCAGCCGATTGGCTTGCCGGAAAGATCCACCCACACGCTCTTCGTTTGAGTGTAGAGCTGGAGGGCGTGCTTGCCCATCTCACGGCCATAGCCTGATTGCTTAAAGCCGCCAAAAGGCGAAGCCGCATTGAACATGTTGAAGGTATTGATCCAGATCACGCCGGCCTTGATGTTGCGGGCGAAACGATGCGCACGCGCCAGGTCCTTCGTCCAGATACCGGCGGACAATCCGTAGATTGTGTCGTTTGCCTGTTTTATCAAATCGTCTTCGTCGGTGAACGTGATCACTGATGTCACCGGGCCGAATATCTCTTCCTGGGCCACGCGCATCTTGTTGTTCACTTCGCTGAAGATTGTCGGCTTGAAGAAGTAACCGTTCTTGAACCCCTCATCGAGCTGGGGCGATTCGCCGCCGCTGAAAACGGTCGCGCCCTCTGTGCGGGCGATGTCGACGTAGCCCTTGATACGATCGAGCTGTTCGCAGGAAACCTGCGGGCCCATCTGCGTTCCCTTGTCCATCGGGTCGCCGACCTTTACGCCTTCGGCCCTTGTCTTGAAGCGATCAAGAAACTCGTCCTTAACTTTGGCGTCCAGGAAAATGCGCGAGCCGGCGCAGCACACCTGGCCCTGATTGAAGAAGATGCCCATCATCGCTCCGTCGATGGCCTGATCCAGATCGGCATCGGCGAAGACAATATTCGGGGCTTTGCCGCCCAGTTCGAGGGAGACCTTCGTCAAATTATCAGCCGCCACTCGGGCGATGATTTTCCCCACCTCGGTCGAACCGGTGAAAGCAATCTTATCGATACCCGGATGCGCGGCCAGCGCGGCCCCCGCAGTCTCACCATAGCCGGGAACGATGTTCACGACGCCATTCGGAAAGCCCGCTTCCTGGATCAGTTTGGCTAATTCCATCGCGCCGGCAGGGGTTTGCTCTGCGGGCTTCAGCACGACGGTGTTGCCGGCCGCGAGCGCAGGCGCCAGTTTCCAGGCAGCCATTAAGAGGGGAAAGTTCCAGGGAATGATCTGACCGCAGACTCCAACTGGCTCGCGCAAAGTGTAGTTAAACATATCGCCCGGCACGGGAATCGTCTCGCCTTCGATCTTTGTTGCCCAACCGGCAAAGTATTCGAAGTTCTCGACTGCCTGCGGGACGTCAACATACATCGACTCGCGAATGGGCTTGCCGTTGTCGCTGGTTTCGGTTTCGGCCAACTGGGCGGCATTCTGCTCGATTAATTGAGCCAGCTTGTAAATCATGCGCCCGCGGTCGCGCGCGCTGATCTTCGACCACTTCCCTTCGAAAGCGCGGCGCGCGGCGATGACGGCCTTGTCGATATCGGCCGCCTCGCCCTCGGCAACGTCAGCAAACGTGTCGCCCGTCGCCGGGTTCGGAGTGCTAAAGGTCTTGCCCGATTCGGCATCGACGAATTCACCATCGATAAACAATTGGTATTTGCGTGTGTTAGTGGTTTCTGCCGGTTTTACGGATGACATAAAATGCTCCTTTATGTGACTAGTAAGACAGACATTTCAGTCTGTCCGGTCAGTGCTGTATGGCTTTCGGAACGAACTTTAGCACTGTCGCATTGCCAAAGTCTAAAGCAGTCGGATAGTGGGTACGCCAAGCTTTGCATTGCCTGGCGCATGGCCTACGCTTAGGGATGAAAGCGCTGGCCCATTAGACAGTGACTTCGACCTGATGGCGTAGGTTCGGACGTTAGAAATCAGTCGTACCCGCCAGCAACTGTCGGAGGACGTACGGCAGGATACCGCCATGTAGGAAGTAGTCAATCTCAATCGGCGTATCGATGCGGAGAATTAACGGTACCTCTTCAATTTCGCCCTTCGCGCGATGAATCACCAGGGTCAGGCGCTGGCGTGGGCTGACTTCGCCTTCCAGCCCGGTGACGTCAAAGGTTTCGCTGCCGTCCAGGTTCAGCGTTTTTGCACTTGTGCCTTCGTTGAACTGGCAAGGCAATACGCCCATGCCCACCAGATTGCTGCGATGGATGCGCTCGAAACTTTGCGCGATCACCAGCTTTACACCCAGCAGGCTGGTACCTTTCGCGGCCCAGTCGCGGGAACTGCCGGTGCCGTATTCCTGCCCGGCAATTACTACGAGGGGGACACCGTCAGCCTGATATTTCATCGACGCATCGTAGATACTCATGCGCTCGCCGCCCGGTTGGAAAACAGTGGCCCCGCCTTCCGTCCCCGGAACCATCAGATTTCGAATCCGGACATTCGCGAAGGTGCCGCGCAACATTACCTGATGATTACCACGCCGCGCACCGTAGCTGTTGAAGTCCGCAATCTCCACACCCAGTTGCTGCAGATACATTCCGGCAGGTGAGTTGGCCTTGATCGCGCCGGCCGGGCTGATGTGATCGGTGGTTACAGAATCGCCGAAGATTGCCAGCGGTCGCGCGCCAAAAACATCGTGCATCTTGCCGACCTCCGGGCCAAACCCTTCAAAGTAGGGCGGCTCCTGAATGTAGGTCGATTGGCTGTCCCATTCATAAACCTGTCCACCGGTGGTCGGGATTTCATTCCACAGCGGATTCTGTTCCGCGAAATCGCTGTACAACTTGCGATAGGTGTCGCTGTCAAAAGCTGAGCGCATCAACTCGCTGACCTCTTCAGTGCCCGGCCAAATATCGCGAAGGAAAACATCGCCTCCGTCTTTGTCTTGGCCCAAGGGCTCTTGCGAGAGATCGATGTTCACCCGCCCGGCGAGGGCAAAGGCGACCACGAGCGGCGGGCTCATGAGGAAGTTTGCTTTGATGCTTTGGTGCACACGGGCTTCGAAGTTGCGATTGCCCGAAAGCACGCTGGCCCCGATCAAATCATTTTCGCTCAAGACCTCTTCAATGCGCGGATCCAGCGGCCCGCTGTTACCGATACAAGTGGTGCAGCCATATCCAACCAGATTGAAGCCCAGCGCATTCAAATACTGTTGCAGCCCGGCGCGCTCAAGATACTCCGTAACCACGCGGGAGCCAGGGGCCAGAGAATTCTTCACCGCCGGCCGTACCTGCATTCCGCGTTCGACGGCCTTCTTCGCCAACAACCCGGCGGCCAGCATGACGCTGGGGTTCGAAGTGTTGGTGCAGGAAGTGATCGCGGCTATCAAAACATCGCCATGACCCAAATCGATTTGAGCTTTGGGAAACTCCTCCGGCAGAACTTCGGCGACGCGATCCGGCGTCGGCCGGTTATTGACCATTTCTGTTTCCGACCAGACACTCGTATTCTTGGCGCTGAGATCGTTGGTCTTGGTGACCGGCACGCTTTCCGGATGCTGTTCGCCACCGCCGGCCACGTGCAGGCCATCGTCGCCGTGCTCGCCAATGTTCGCACCATAGCGCCGGCCAATGTCCTCTTTTGCTTTACCGTAACCGCCTTCGGATATGGGCCGGCTCAGGAGTTGATTGAATTCGTTCTTGAGATCCGGAAGTTCAATCCGGTCCTGCGGTCGCTTTGGTCCGGCCACGCTGGGCTGAATGGTGGACAAATCCAGATCCAGCACGGTGCTGTAATCGCACTGACCCTTTTCCGGAATGCCGAACATCTCCTGGGCCTGGAAGTAATTCCGGACCGCTTCAACATGTTCGGCCGGCCTGCCAGTAGCTTCGAGATAAAGACACGTCTCTTCATCCACCGGAAAGAACCCCATCGTGGCCCCGTACTCCGGGGACATGTTCGCGATCGTCGCGCGATCGGTAGCCGAGAGGCTGGAAGCGCCTTCGCCGTGAAACTCCACAAACTTCCCAACCACTTTCGCCTGCCGCAGCATTTGGGTGACGCGCAACACCAGGTCCGTGGCGGTAACCCCGTCGCCTAATTTTCCCGTCATGTGCACGCCCACTACATCCGGCGTCAGGATATAAACTGGCTGGCCCAGCATCGCGGCTTCCGCCTCGATTCCGCCCACGCCCCAGCCCACAATCCCCAGCCCATTGATCATCGTCGTGTGCGAATCGGTGCCCACGAGGGTGTCCGGATAGTAAAGTCCCCACTTTTCCCAAACGGACTTCGCCAGGTATTCAAGATTCACCTGATGACAGATACCAATCCCGGGGGGTACCACGCGGAACCCGTCAAAGCCCTGGGTGCCCCATTTCAGAAACTGGTAACGGGAGTTGTTTCGCTTGAACTCCATCTCGATGTTCTTGGTAAACGCGTCTGCAGTGCTCGAGAAATCCACCTGAACGGAGTGGTCGATCACGAGATCGACGGGAACGAGGGGTTCAATGACTCCGGGGTTTTTGCCCAGGCGCGCTACCGCCGAACGCATGGCCGCGAGATCCACCAGCAGCGGCACGCCGGTGAAGTCCTGCAACAGCACCCGGGCCACGACGAATGGTATTTCCGCCTTGCGCTCTTCCCGCGGGTGCCAATTCGCCAGCTCGCGGACGTTGGCCTCAGTGATCTTGACGCCATCGTAGTTGCGCAGCACTGATTCCAGAACAATGCGAATGCTGACGGGGAGTTTCGAAATCGGACCAATGCCTTCCCTTTGCAATTGCGGCAGCGAGTAGAACTGGCCGGTGCGCCCGTGGTTGGGCTCAAAATCCTGGAGCGAATTAAACAGACTATGCGGCATAGGAATCAGGGCGAGTCCTCAATAGGAAGGTTAAGCGCGGGTTGCGCGTAAACTGTGGTTTGATAGCGTTATGTTGTTTCAGCAAATACAAGTGTAAGAGGCGCGGGGTGAATCGTCAAGCGAGTGACTTGCGCCAACTAAACTTGATGGATTGCCGATCCTGCGACCCGTTGTTATAGTTGGGCTCCCCCAATCAATCGCGGTTCAACCGCTGTGGGATTCCGGTTATCGGAGTTCGATATGCTCTGCGTTTGCAGTCGACTAAGGAGGGATGAACGTGGCTAAAGAAGAATCTACAGAATTCGAATACCTGAGCAACGATCCGGCATATGTACCCGATCCGGAGATCGAGGCGTTCATGGAGGAAGAGATTTCGCGCGCGCCCAAGGATCCCGAACTGCTCGCCCAACGGCTGCGGAACAATACCGCGGCCTCTCCGATCGATTCCGGTGGGGACCTGGATGCGACCTGGGAGGATGTAAACGAAGATGGCTCGGAAACAGTTGCCGGGGACAATCCCACGCCCGATCAGTCCGTGGTTGAAGAAAACGCGCGCGCGGTTGGGGTCAGCTTTGAAGACAACGAAGAGCTTGAGTTCATCGACAAGATCGAACGACGCGATCGCGACCGCTTCGAACTTGATGAACGCTCCAAAGGCGAAGACGACTCGATCTAGGTAGGACAGGCACTCCTGCCTGTCCCTTTTCTTCTAAAGATACTGTCTTCAGCCCCAGCAACTGGACAGGCAGGAATGCCTGTCCTACTGCGGGAAATTTGATCGCGGCTGCAGCGTTACGCTTTTCACTACCACATTCGGATCTGGCCGCTCCGTTCCCTCTTTCACCGGAGCTCCCATGATTATTTCGGCGTTCTTGATCCCGTCAATTACGCGGCCGAATACTGTGTACTTCTTATCGAAGGCCGGCTGCTGTTTCAGCGTGATGTAGAACTGGCAATTGGCCGTATCAAACGCTTTCTTCTCGCCTTCAGGTGAGCCGCCACCGCCCTTTCGCGCTGCCCCCACCGTTCCTCGTTCATAGGGCAGATCACTGAACTCTCCCGGGACATTCGGATACGGAGAATCGCCGGTGCCATCATTGGCGGGGTCCGCATCTTTCGACAACGGATCGCCTCCCTGAATTATTCCCAGCTGCGGATCGATGCGATGAAATGTGGTCCCATCATAAAAGTGTTCGCTGATTAGCTTCTTGAACCGCTCTACCATTTTAGGTGCGATGTTGGGGTACAACTCAATCACGATCCGGCCGTAGTCGTTGGTCTCGATCACAGCCACGTCCGCATCGGCCTGTGGCTTGACGCCAGTTTTTATATTTATCGGGACGCTGGGATCCGTTTCGTCATCCAGATCCTTCGAAGCCGTGTTGTCCTTGCCACAGCCTGCCAGCAAAAAGGCCAGGACTCCGCACAGAAGCAGCAGCGATACGCTCCGCCCCACCTTACGATGTAATCTCGACCTGGTTATGAATTCCTTCACTCTGAGTTCCTCCGGTTATGAAGTCCTATTACTATCAATCAAAACTGCTTGCGACTATCCAGCAGGATTGTCACTGGTCCATCATTGACCAACTCCAGTTCCATCATGGCGCCAAAGGTGCCGTTCGCCACCTGGCCAATGCTTTTTTGCGCCCGGGCTATGAAGAGCTCGTATAGTGGCTTTGCCATGTCGGGCGCCGCGGCATCTATCCACGAAGGTCTTAAGCCCCGCCGCACATCTCCATAGAGCGTAAACTGGGAAACGATAAGTAAGCCGCCGCCCACATCCTGCAACGAGCGATTCATCCGACCCTGGTCATCATCAAAGATCCGCAGCGAGATCGTTTTATCAACCAGATAGGCCACGTCTTTTTCGGCGTCGTCGTGTGTAATTCCCAATAACACCACCAGGCCGGCGGCAATTTCGCCGCAGATTTCGCCAGCCACGCTCACCGATGCGCGGGTCACGCGCTGCACCACAACTCGCATAGGGGTTACCCGGGCAAGCAGCCATTAGCTGTTATTGAAAATTGTAAATAATAATGCCGTTAACCCTCACCGCCATACCTGATAACTTCGTCGGCGTGAAGCGTGCTTTGTATGCCGCTTCGAGTGCCGGCCGGGCAAAGATTGGGTGCCCGCACAATACTTTCGCCTCGATGACTTTACCGGTTTCATCTATCAGCACCTGGACTCGTACCAGGCCGACCGCCCGGAGTCGCTTGGCTTCACCCGGATAAACTGGGACTGGCAAACTAATCGCGCGTCCATTTAGGACGCCCCCGCTTAACGAACCACCCTTAAGGTCCTCGACCCTCTGCGGCGGCATTTGCTTCCGGCGCTTCTCGAGGAATCGTTGTTCGGCTTTCAGCGCCTCGTCAGGCATCCGCGTTTCGTAAAGAAAACAAATGTATCGACTGAAGGTGCTGATACCGGATGAATCGCCGGTGGAGTTCTGGGGCAAGTCATCGATCGCGACGGCGCGCAAGAACAGCGATTCCGCTCGCGGGTAGTTTCGTTTCGCTACATATAGCTCAGCCAGGTTTCGCAATGCCGTGGACAAATGCTCGTCGTTGGGGCCCAGGATTTTTTCCGTGATCTCGGCCGCGCGGATTGCAAGCGGCAGGGCTTCATCGTATTTTTCACGACTGTAAAGCTTAATGACCTCAAGACTCATTCTCTGAGACTCAAGCAGCTCCGCATCTTGTTCCGGAGTGGTCTTTGGGGAAACAGCCGCCTGCTTCTTTGCCGGTTCTTGTGTCGTACCGGCTGCCGACCGCGCGAAAGTGGCCTGGGGTGCTGCCACACTCGCTATGATCATTAGTAATAATTTCAGCCGCATCCAGATTGCCCTATTTCTTCGGCGGCCGGCTGGGGCGAATCTCCACCCGGCTCGGCAAGGCACGGTCATCAAAAGCGAGTAGATCCAAAACCACCTGACCGACGTCTGAGGGCTGCAACTGCCAGCTTCTCTCATCATCTGGCTCGTCGCCGCCAAACTCTGTGTTCACTGAACCCGGCATGATGTAACTGACCTTGATGTTATCGTGGCGGACTTCCTGCATCAGCGCTTCGCTAAAACCATTCAAGCCGAACTTGGAAGCGTTGTACGCCGCCATCCGCGCGTGTGCATTAACACCTGCCAGCGATGAAATGTTGAAGATGTAGCCACCGCCTCTCGCCTTCATATGAGGAATCGCTTCATGGCAACAATAGAAGACTCCGAACACATTGGTTTCCAAAATCGCCCGAAAGTCTTCCGGCGACATCGCGGCCACGGTTTCGAACTTGCAGATGCCGGCGTTATTGATCAGGATGTCGAGCCCGCCAAGTTCGCTCACCGTATGGGCGACAAGGGCCCGAACTTGTTCATAATCGCGGACATCGCAAATGAAGCTGGTGGCGCGCCCGTTACCGAGTTTAGTTAACTCGCTAACCGTGCGGTCGATTTCATCTTGATGGCGCGCGCTAATGCAGACGCTGACACCTTCGCGAACCAGGGCTTCCGCGATTCCGCGTCCGATTCCCTTTGAGCCGCCGGTGACGATGGCTGATTTGCCTTTGAGATTCATTAACTGTTCGCGGCTCGGCCGTGTTTCAGTCATCCTTTGAGCTTCTCTTTTAACCGCTCGTTAACGATCTTCGGGTTCGCCTTACCCTTTGACGCTTTCATCACCTGACCCACAAGATAGCCAAACAACGCCTCTTTGCCGGCGCGATATTGTTCCAGTTGCGCCGGGCTGGCGGCGATCACTTCATCGATGACGCTATCGATCTCACCGCTGTCGCTAAGCTGTACCAGCCCGCGCTCTGCGATTATCGCCGCGGCGCTTTTGCCCGTGGCAAACATTTCGGAGAGTACTTCCTTTCCCTGCTTGCCGTTAATCGTGCCTTCATCGATTGAACGCACGAGGGCGCCCAGCTCGTTCGGCGCAACCGGACACTCGGCCGCCGAGATGCCGGCGTTTTCTATTTCGCGCAGCAGCTCGGAGCGGATCCAGTTTGAGGCCCCACGCGGATTACCCGCCGCCGCGGCCGCCGCTTCGTAATAATCGGACAGGGCGCGATCGGAAGTCAGTTGCGAGGCATCGCTGAACGACAAGTCATACTGTTCCATGAATCGCTGCCGGCGGGCCTCAGGCAATTCCGGCATCGCACTTCGCACTTCATCGATAAACTCCCGGGTCACCAGCAGCGGCGGCAGATCCGGTTCCGGGAAGTAACGATAATCATGCGCCTCTTCCTTTGATCGCATCACCCGCGTTTCCGCAGCGCGTTCGTCCCACAAACGCGTTTCCTGCATCACGCGCTCGCCTGCTTCCAGCGCCTTGATTTGCCTTTCAACTTCGAACTCGATCGCGCGCTGCATGAAGCGGACCGAATTAAGGTTCTTCAACTCGACCTTCGTGCCAAAACCCTCGCCCGTGCGACGCACCGACACATTCGCCTCGCAACGCAGGTTGCCCTTTTCCATGTCGGCTTCCGACGCTCCGACCCACGACAAAGCTCGCCGCACATGATTGACGTAGTCGTAAGCCTCCCAGGAAGTACGGAAGTCGGGCTCAGTCACGATTTCCGCTAAGGGAGTGCCGGCGCGATTGAGATCGATATAGGAATAGCGATCTACCTCCGGCAGTCCCTCGTGGACGTTCTTGCCCGCGTCTTCTTCCAAGTGCAGACGAGTGATGCGCACGGTCTTTGGCGTCCAGTTTCGCGCATGACCCGCCGGATCCCGCTCTGCGGTCATGATCTCGAGCGTCCCATCGGCGGAGAATGGTTGATCGAATTGCGAAATCTGGTAGCCCTTCGGCAGGTCCGGATAGAAATAGTTTTTGCGGGAAAAAATTGATCGCTCGTTAATGCGCAGGCCGAGCGACAGCGCCGCGCGCGCGCCCAACTCCACGGCGCGCCAGTTTAAAACCGGAAGCGCGCCCGGTAACCCCAAACAAACAGGACAAGTGTTTGCGTTCGGCTGATCGCCAAACTTGGTCGAGCAACTGCAGAAAATTTTTGATTCAGTGCTCAATTGAGCATGAATCTCCAGCCCGATAACGGTTTCCCAGTTGTTTGTCATTTAGTGAATTCTCGTTTAGGGCCTCAGCCAGCCGGGGGGCGCTCCGGCGCGACGCGCTTCTTCCTCTAAAAGCCGCCAGCGCGCCTGAATGCCGGCCCGCCTCGTCAGCATCTCGTTCAGTTTTTCAGTCAGCGCGGCGCGTTCGTAGGACTGATCGAAAGGAGGTGGTTGCGAAACCAACACGTAAGGATATGGTGAGCCGAACGACCATGGCGCACGCGAGCCAAACCCGCCTCGCCCCTGGCCAAAAGGTACACGCCCAAACCCCGGATTCAGCGTCGCGCCCACACGCACAGGACCCGCGCCGAACCTTACTTGTCCGGACACATTAGTACCTCCGGGCCAAACGGGAATTCCGCCACGACCTGGCATCGGTGTTCCGGTCCATCTTCGCGACGGGAAAGGCACTCCCGGCAAAACCCAGCCGCCGGGTCCGATCATTGTCCCCGTCCACACGCGCGCGGTGGGAAGTTCAGCCAGGCGCCCATTTAGATATGAAATCTGTCCGTTGACCTCCACGAATTCAGACCGTAACTCATTCGCGCGGCCGCGCCAGTAGGCTTCATCATTCTCATGCAATGTCCGTTGTTCACTTAGTGCCGCGCGAATCTGTTCCGCTTCCATTTGCTCGCGACGCCGGGTTTCTTCCAATGTCGGCAAACCCAACTCGCGTCTTCGCTGTTCATAGGCACGTTCGCTTTGCAGTCGGGCTCGGCGCGACGGTTCCAATTGCGCATTCGTGATAGTCACCCGACGTGAACCGGTTTCAACCTGTTGCTGAGCAGACCTCGCTTCGGTGAGTTTTACAAACCCGCCGGGCGGTAAATGGTTGATCCGCTCAGTCGCCGGAATATCGATGATGGATAAGTTAAGAGTGACGTTGAAACCCGGAGCCCGCTCGTAAGTTAAAGTGCTGGCGGTCACTGTAATTTTCCCGGAAGCCTCGATCTGTCGCCCATCGCGGAGCACCAAAGTGTAGGCAGCAACCAGCGTCGGAAGCAGGACGACCACTGTCGCCGCCAATACGATTCGTCCCACCGCCCGCCGCATGGTCATGCGGCAATCCGATATGAAGCTCTCCCACAACTGGAACATCTCTTTCCTTTCCCGACAACGCATGTTTGCGGTTCGATGGGTCGAGTATAGCACCGGGTATTAACGTGCTCAACGAGGCCCGCAAATCGCAGGCCCCGGCCAAAATACTTGCGTCGGCTGCGAGGGTTTGGTGTACAATCCGCGCCGTTTACTGGCACATTATCGCAGACTACGGCCGGATCCTTACTGAACTCCAGAGGCGTCCGCCGACGGTTATCAACCCCCATTCACTAAGGAGACAAACGAAATCATGGCAAAGACAATCGCAAAGATTCTGGGCCTGGTGCTGCTACTGGTTGGCATATTGGGTTTCACTGCCGTGCTCAAGCCCCTCGGCGCGCACCTGAACCCGGCGCACAACGCCGTCCACATCCTGACCGGCGTGATCGCGCTCTACTTCGGATTCGCCCAGACGATGTCTGCCGCCCGTGCTTTTGATCTGGTCTTTGGAGCTGTTTATCTGCTGCTGGGTGTGTGCGGGTACTTCCTGGGGGATGCAGGCAACATGCACATGCTGCACATTGGCCCGCTCATGCTGGGTAACATGGACCACATGATTCACGTCGCCGTCGGCGCACTTTTCCTAATCGGCGGCTTAATGACCGGTAAGAACGCCTAAGAGTAGAGGCGACTTCAAATCATCGACGCGAGCATTAGTTTGCGAGAGACCATGTAAGTTAGAGAGGCTCAACGCGCGTTCCAGGCGCATGGAGTTTCAGCTTTCACGCTTTAGAAGTTTCGCGATTCACAAAACCAGGCAAACTAAAGTTTGAACTCTGTCCACCTGTAGGGGTGGGAGGCGCAACGCTGGTTCGAGGCGTATAGAGTTCAAGCTTCAGCTTGCCGCCTTGCGCATTGGTCCAGGTCGCTATTCGGAAAGCTTCCTTCCAGTATCGCCGGGATACGGACAATGCCGGCATCCGTTTTTGCAACAATAACCGCGGCGCAAGTGATACCGAGCCGTGAAGATCATCGTCTCTCCTTCCAAATAGTAATCCTCCCTCTCAACCAGTGGACGTTGTGGGTCAGCGTCAATCTCTTCCATAAGTTGGGCCTTTGATCCTGAAATAGCGTCCCGCAGGCATTTGGAACAGAGGCAATCCATGGCTGCGCTCGCTGCCAATGCGATGTGCGGTAACGCGTCGCACCAGCATGGAGTCTCCCAGCTGTCAGCGCCGCAGCCAAAACTCTCTCCACAGCGCGAACAGCTTTTTTCTTTGACGGATTGCATCAGGTTCGTTCGCAGAAAAGCAGCCAACCTTAATTCAGAAACTTAACGCCGCTCCGGCCCGCCCCGTTCGGCTCGGCATCCGAAACCCGCTCTCGAAATACTGGCGATTGAACAGATTGTCCACATAACCGAAAAACCGCAGCGAGCGCGATTCCCCGAGCGGCAGAGTGTAACTGCCACCCAGATCCGCTTTGGCCAATCCGCTGAAGCGATAGGCCCGGCTGGCGAAGGTGCTGGAGTTGAAAACGGGCGCGAGGTAATCGCTGGAAGCCGCGAGATCGAAATTAACCAGCACGCGACTGCCGAAGCGCTGCGTCACAACCAGGGAGAATTGATGATCGGGTGTCACGAAGGATCGCAGCACACCCGGAACTTGGGGAGTGCGCTGCAGACTCTTCGTATAGGTATACGCCGCCGTGAGGTTCAACGAGGCCGACGGTGTCGCGGTCATGCTTAACTCGACGCCGCGGGCGATCCCTCCATTCGTATTCACGTATCCACCGAACCGGCCGAACGGATCCGTCACCGGATTAATCAGACCCGAGAAATCGAAGATGATTATTTTTTGCAGCTTTGTGTAGAAGTAAGTCGCCGAAGCGCGCAACCGATTCCGATAAAGCGTCTGATCGATCCCGGCATCAAAGGCAATCGAACGATCGGGTTGCAGCCGCGGATCGCCTACGGGTGAGTAACCAAAGAAACTGTCGAAGAACGTGCCGAAACGTTCAAACAGCGTCGGCGCCCGGTAACCGTTACCGATATGCCCGCGCAACTTCGTTCCGGACGAGCGAAACATATACGCAACCGATCCATCGCCGGTGTAGGCCGTCGGCGGGGAAAGAAAAGTTAAACCCCGGTATGGAGATGAAGCCACAGGCGTAAACACCGGCTGGCTCAGCCGGAAGAACTGCGCTCGAAATGCTCCCGAGATTTGCAACCGGTCACCCATAAAGCGCAATTGATCCTGGACAAAGAGCGTGTGGCTCCTTTGCGTAGCATCAACGTCGGAATTGCTCGCCGGATTTACGGGGAATGAAGGGTTCCTGAAGTTCTCGCTCTCAAACTCATAACCGCCAGTGATGAAGTTGGCGCGCCCCGCTCGCAAATCAAAACGCGCGCTCGCCGTGTGAATGCGGGCGTCGAAATCAGATCGCTCCGTGCCGCCGAACGGCTGGAAGCCCGGTCCCAGGGGTCCATTGATGCTGCGGCGGTTTGTGGTCAGACCCTGATAGCTGAGGGTATAGCCGAAGGCCTCCGTTGGCCGATGCGTGAAAATGACGGCGCCGGAGAAGAACTTCGCTTGGCGCAGGTTGTCGGGATCATTCGCCCCAGGGATAAAAGTTGCCGCTCCGGGATGCAGTAACGAGATCGGCACGCCCGCCTCAAAGCGGGCCAGTTCAGTTGGGGAGAGAGGAACAGCGTTAATGATGCCTGTTGCGGGCAAGGTCCCTACGGCTTCCGGGCTGTTATTCAGTTGTAAGCGAGAGTCGGTGGCGTAGATGCGACCTGACAGAGTGGCTGTGGGTGTCAGCTGAAAAAGTACCCGTCCTTGTCCGCTGGTGTTGCGCGCTTCATCGTGGTCATCAACGCCGCGCGTCACATTCAGGTGTGACAAGCCAAGGCTGTAAATAATGCGATTGTGGCTGGCGCCCCCGGCAATCTGGGCCCGCCCGCGAAACATACCCAAGCCCCCACCTTCAGCAAGCACGTTGCCATGGAAGGGTGCGCCGCCCTCATCAGTCACCAGATTGATGACGCCGCCGATGGCGTTCGTGCCGTAGAGTGAGGAGCCAGAGCATCGCAACACTTCAACGCGGCTGACATCCGTGACCAGCAAGTCTCCCAGAAAACCCGAGGCGTCGCCCTGTGGAGCTCCGGCATCGCGGAAACGCAGCCCATCGATCAGGACCGCAGTGTCTTCATTGCGCAATCCCCGTGTTTTAATTGACGTGAACGAGCCCGGCCCACCAAGTTGTTGCACTCGTAAACCCGGAACGGATCGCAAAGCTTCGGAGATGGCAACTTCGTCGCGTTCATCTATCTCTTGCTGATCCACTACGGAAACAGCTTTGGATACTTCATCAACTGGTTGCGCCGTACTCTGAGCGGTAACGATGACGTGCTCATCAATCGCGGCAAGCGGCAATGATATCTCGAGCGTCGCCGTCGCATTTCGCTCAATCCGCAGTGCCTGGGCAGTCGCGCGTGCGAATCCCGCCGCTTCGGCTTCGATCAAATACTCGCCCGGCCTCAGGTCTTCAAAGAGACACGTGCCCTTGTCATTCGTCAGGCCCAGCCGCCGAACTCTGTTGTCGCGCGTGTAGAGGGTAACAGCCGCCTTGAGCACAACTGCGCCGTGCGGGTCGGTGACCCTGACGATAATTCCCGTCCCTGCCGCTCCGTCTTGCGCCCGAATCCCGGCTGAAAAAGGACCGCAGAACAACAACAGAGCCAAAATGCCCAGGGCTGTTCCGGTGAAATGCACATCTCTCGTTTGATTGTTTTGTCTTTTCATCTGTAGCTTCTCCTGCCCGTCGCAGTGCGAGCTGATAAGGAACGACGAACAGGTTTCCTGACTTGTGGCGTATAGCGATGGCCGGGCAGTGACTTCTGTTACTGACCCAGTTCCCAACGCTGCTTCGCATGCGCCTTCCCAGGAACTCTCCCAGTGGCTAAAACACATGCGCCAACCACTTACAGTTGCGCGGGCAGCGGCGGCTTTAAACCGCCTTCCCTCATCCGTCGTACAGGGTTACTTAGTGGCACAGATCTGAGTCTGTGCTGTATTGGTAACGCAAACTTCAGTTTGCGTTTGATGGAAACTCCTAGAATCAAAACACCTAAATCGCAAACTGAAGTTTGCGTTACATCACTACGACCACATCACATGCACCGGCGTGATTCGTGGAGCCCCCGTGGTCGGGTGCGCGTCCACTAATACTTCCATTCCAAAAACCTCGTGCAGTAACTGCGGCGTCAACACGGCGCGCGGTGGGCCTTCGGCGAATGTCCGTCCGCCTTTCAGAAGTAAGACCCGATCCGCAAATTGCGCCGCCAGATTGATGTCATGCGTGACGACTATGGCGCTCGCTCCATGCTGGTCGGCACGACCGCGCACCAGCCGCATCATTGTTGCCTGGTGCGATAAATCAAGATTGGCCGTTGGTTCGTCCAGTAGCAGGATCGCGGCTTCAGTCGCCAAGGCTCGGGCCAGCACCGCACGCTGCCGTTCCCCGCCGGATAGTTCATTCATCGGCCGGTTCTCAAGCGCGCGGAGTTCAGTTTCCTCCAGGACATTCCGCGCGATTTCAAGATCCCGCTCTGTTTCCCATCCCCACGCGGCTGCGTTGGCCCATGCAAATCGACCGCCCAGGATAAACTCAACTACAGTCACAGGAAATCGCAGGTCGGCTTCCTGCGCCACCACTGCGACGCGCCGGCTGACGATGCGTCTTGAGTACGACGACAGCGGCGCTCCATCCAACAGGAGTTCGCCGGCGGCCAACGGCAAAGCGCCGTTCAAAGCCCGCAACAGTGTCGATTTCCCCGCACCATTCGGGCCGATCACGGCAGTAATCTGACCTGGCTCAGCTCGCAGTGAAACTGCCACCAGCGCTACGCGCGAACCGTAATTAACTGAGATTTCGCTGGCTTCCAACATGACTTCTCGTTCGACAAACTTCAGTTTGTCGCTTCTCTCAAAGTCCGCAGTTAATCGACAAACTGAAGTTTGTCGGACACGACTCTCACCCGCGCTTTAGCAAATAGATAAAAAGAGGCGCGCCGATCAGCGCCGTGATTGCCCCGACTGGCAGCTCCCGCGGCGCGATAATCGTTCGCGCCACCGTGTCCGCTGCGATGACGAAGAAAGCGCCTGTCAAGGCCGCTGCCGGGATCACCAGGCGGTTATCGCTCCCCACCGAAAGCCGGACCAGGTGAGGCACCACCAGACCGACATAACCAACGGAGCCGCTGGACGCCACCGAGGCGCCAACCAACAGACTTGCCGCGACGAACACGGTGAACCGCACGCGCCCAACTTCGACTCCTAAATCAAATGCGTCCCGTTCTCCCAGCATCAACAAATTCAGAGAGCGAGCGTGCAACGCCAGAGTCACGCTTCCGATCACCGCGGCGATCAAGGCTATGACGAGCAGGCCTTTCGTCGTACCCGAAAGGTCGCCCAGTAACCAGAACGTAAAAGCCCGGATGCGGGTCGCGTCCATCAGCGTGGTAATGAAAACGATCGCTGAAGAAAGAAACGTAGTGACTATCACTCCGGCCAGAACTAACCGTTCGGGGGACGTCCCGGTGCGACCCCGAGCGAGCCGGTAAACCACCAGAGTTGCCAGCAGCGCGCCGGCGAAAGCCATCACCGGCCGGCTCCATTCATGGGCGCCAAAAAATACCAGGGCCGTCATCGTGCCTACCGCGGCGCCGTTGGATATTCCCAGGAGATACGGTTCCGCAAGTGGATTGCGCAGCAGCGATTGATAACCTGCTCCGGCGGTCGCCAGCGACATCCCGACCGCCGCGGCCAGGAGGATCCGCGGCAAACGAATATCAAACAGGATCGTCTGCTGCTCCGTTGTTAGACCGCTTGCCGATTTGCCAAAAGTGAGAACGGCTCGCAAGGCGGCTGACACCGGCAGCGGCTCACTACCAATTACTGCTGCCGCGAGCAATACAAGAATGAGCGCCAACAGCAGTAGCAGGCAGATAAAAACGGTTCGCTTCGGCGTGGAGCGTCCGTGTTCGACTGGTGCTGCTTTCTTCATTTTGTGTGGCGCGCCTGGCTCTCGTCTCAACGGTTCAGTCCTGATCAGGTGGACAGACAGGAATGTCTGTCTTACTTAAAGGCATCGGGATGCAGGGCGCGGGCGATCTGTTCCAGCCCATCCACCAGGCGCGGGCCCGGCCGCGACAGGTAATCGCCGTTAATCTTGTACACGCGGCCAGCTACCGCAGCCGGTGATTTGTTAAGCGCAGCGGCTACGCCAGCGTTGGAGCTTCCGCCCATCGATTCCGCAGTCGCCATAATGATTGCTTCAGGCTGGGCGGCGATTGCAGACTCGGCACTGTAGCGCGGCCAGGCTCCCGGGACATCTCGAGTAACCGAAATACCGCCCGCCCGCCGAATCAAATCGGTGACGAAAGAATCGCGACCTGCTGTATAAAGTGGCTCCGGCGATAACTGGTAGAACACCGTCACTGGTTTTGTTTCCTTCACGCGCGTTTCCGTCGCTGCAATCCGAGCGCGCAGATCATTCACCAACCGGGTGGCGGCTTCGCTTTCATTCAGGAGATCGCCGAGAGCGCTTATCGATTGCAGCATGCCTTCCAGGTCGTGCGGGTCCGTAACGTAAACCGCGATCCCCTGGCCATCGAGTTGTCTGGTAAACGCTTCAAGTTGGGAAGCGGTGGAGACGAGGATCAGCTGCGGATGCAAGGCGATGATCCGCTCGACACTGGGCTGCAGGGTATCGCCAACCTTAGCGACCTGCTTTGCTGCCGCGGGGTAATCGCAGTAGGTTGTATTCCCCACCACTCGGCCGCCGGCTCCAATGGCGAAAACGATTTCGGTGAGATTGGGCGCGAGGGTGACTAGCCGCGTAACCTGCGTGGGCACGTTAACTGTCCGACCCGATTCGTCCACAACCTGGCGTGTTTCAGCCCGGCTCACGACATTGTTAGGAGGGCGCGAGCACGCAGCCAAAAGCAGCGCCACGCTGAGTACGCTCAACGCAATTGGCCAGCGGTAGACTACAGAATTGTCAGACGCAAAAAACAAAAGTCCCGTCGCTCCGGCCTGCGAAAGAGTGGCAGGCTGGCGACGGGACTGGTGTCGAAAAAGAATACGAAACCCGTATGCGGCCTGAACACCTTTACGCGAGGCGTTCAAAAGGCTGCGAAAAGCTTCCGGGTAGGTTCCTGGCTCGGAGTTGGCTGTTTCGGCTACTTTCGTCGAAACTCGATCTGGTAACTCCTTACAGTGGCGCGACCGCGCGGGATTTTCACCCGCTTCCCTATTCTTCCCGCTGTTGAGCGGGAAACTCGGAGGCTTTCTGCTGGAAAGATCGTGGCAATATTTGCTGCCGAACTACGGCGCGGAACTTACCATGCGCTTGCGTGGAACGCAAGTTCTTCAGAACCCGCTTGGGTATGCCGGGGAAAGGCGAAATGATTTGCGCTGGTTATTAACAAACGACTCTATACTGACGCGGTCCAGACCCAATGAATGCAAGTCGTGAAGTAGAGCGAACTACACCGGAAACCAACGCCCGCCCGGATGTTCTGTCTCGCCGGGCCAACATACTGCTGTTCGGTTTGGTCGTGACTCTATTTGTCGCGGTCAGGCTCCGCGGTCTAACGGCCGCCTGCCTTTGGTTTGATGAGATATTCAGCGTTCATGCGGCCCGTCATAACTGGAGTCAAATCCTTTCTTTCGCAGCAGCTGATCTGATCCACCCTCCGCTATTTTATGTATTGCTGAAGGTTTGGATTGCTGCCGGAGGTGAGTCGGTAACATGGTTAAGACTGTTTCCCGCTCTCACAAGTATCGCGGCTATCGTGCCTTTCTGTCTTGTGTGTCGCGAACTCAGGCTAAATGCGGGCGAGAGGAATCTGTCCCTGTTGCTCTTGGCGATTAGCGGATTCCTGATCAAATACGCGCAGGAAGTTCGCATGTACAGCCTGCTCTTTTTCTTTTCACTCTGCTCGCTATGGTTG
Source organism: Blastocatellia bacterium (assembly GCA_033856235.1). GTDB lineage: Bacteria > Acidobacteriota > Blastocatellia > Pyrinomonadales > Pyrinomonadaceae > DASXRU01. The sequence continues at coordinate 57,019 of JAWVFI010000083.1, forward strand.
TTCTTGAAGTTTCTCAACGGCGGAGCCCTGTCAAAGCGAATACTAATGGCGCTCACCGCAAGTAACCTGGTGCTGGTGTACACGCATTATTCGGGATGGGTCGCCGTCGCAGTCCAGTGTCTGGCAATACTCCTTTGGCAGCGTCATCGTTGGCGGTCATTTCTGGCGAGCGCCGCCACCCTGGTCGTAATCTACATCCCCTGGCTCTATGAACTTAAGACTGCCGCTGAGCCCGGCAAGGGCCTGGCGCAAAACATTGGCTGGGTGAGGCGGCCGGGCTTGCCAGATATCGCACAAGCTATTACGACCTTAGGCCGGCCGTTCGTGTTCAGCCAGAGCAGCACTGACAGTCTTTATGATCCTTTGAATACAACTCTCGTGATTCTGCTGTTAGTTGTTCCGTTGTTCGTATTGGGCTGGTATTCATTCATGGCCGATTCGGCCGGGGAGCCGCGCGAAGTCGAAATCCGGCGCGTGTTGTTCCTGTTGGCCTTCGCTCCGGCGCTTTTCATTTTCGCTTTTAGCTGGATTCTGCCGCAGTCAATCTGGGGAACGCGCCACCTGATTATTAGCGCCGGGCCCTACTGCATCCTGGCCGCGATCGCGTTGAAGCGGCTCCGACCTTACTGGATTAGGGTGACGGTGTTTCTGCTGCTTGCTTGTTGGGCTTTACTTGCCGGAACTTTTCAGCTCTTAAGTCCGGTGCCAGGATTCATTTGGTGCGCCTGGGAGCCAATGGCCCACCAACTCATGCAGGTTGACCCTGGCTCGACCAAACCCCTCCAGGTCTATGCCTTCGAGGACCTCGTGGCTTACCACCTCTGGTACGGCCTCGATGCCTCCCGGAATCCTGGAACCAGAGTGGCAGTAATCAAAGGCGTAGCGGGTGTTACAGAGGACACGGCCTATTTTCTTCCGCGAAAATTCGGTGAGATCGCAGTCCTCGAGGCATCGGCGCCATTGGGTGATGATTTCTGGATTGCATTCCGTGCCCGGGCAGGCGAGCAAACGCCCGGCGCGCTGGATTTCTTTACACGGCGGGGCTATCACGCTGATCCCCTTCTGAAGACAACGATTAATGGACAGGAAGCGTTCCTGGTGCGCATGCACCGCGAATAGCCACGCGCCTCCGGGCTTTCGAACTTTGCTGTCTGATTGGTGGTCAAGTAAGATTGCCAGGTTTGAGGAACGCTGAGCGAACACTTCAAAAAGAATGATTAAAACTGTCGAATGGACCGCCGAAGGCGTGCGAATGTTGGATCAACGCCTGTTGCCTACCGAGGAAAAGTACCTAACGCTGCGATCGTATGAGGAGGTCGCTGAGGCAATCAAGTCTATGGTAGTTCGCGGCGCACCTGCCATCGGCGTTTCCGCCGCCATGGGCCTGGCCCTGGGCGCCAAACAATCCGTCGGCACTTCCGCTGCCGATTTAGAAGACGATTTCAAATATATCTGCAAAATGATGGGCGAGACGCGGCCTACCGCGGTGAATCTCTTCTGGGCCATTGAGCGAATGCGGGTGGCGTTTGCAGCAGCAAAGAGTCAGACGCGAGAAGTAGATAAAATCAAACAAGCGCTGGTCGATGAAGCGCTGGCTATTTTTCGCGACGATCTGGAATCAAATCGCTCGCTGGGCCGGTTTGGGGCTGAGTTGATCCCGGATGGCGCCACGGTGCTGACGCATTGCAACGCCGGAGCGCTGGCTACCGCCGGGGATTATGGAACCGCCCTGGGTGTAATCAGAGGCGCGCGCGACGCCGGCAAGCGCATCGCAGTGATTGCCGATGAGACGCGCCCGTTCCTGCAAGGCTCACGACTGACCGCTTGGGAACTGGAAAAAGATAACATTCCAGTAACAGTCATCACGGACAACATGGCCGGCCACATTATGAAGGAAGGCAAAGTTGATGCAGTGGTGGTCGGCGCCGATCGCATTGCGGCGAATGGCGACACAGCGAACAAAATTGGGACCTACATGGTGGCCGTACTGGCGAAGCGCCACAACATCCCCTTCTACGTCGCAGCCCCGATTTCGACAATCGATCTAACGCTGGCTGGCGGTGACGAAATCCCCATCGAAGAGCGCGACGCCCGCGAGGTGACCCATGTCCGCGAACACCGGTTGGCGCCGGAGGGCGTGCCAGTGCACAATCCGGCTTTCGACGTCACACCTCACGATTTGATTGCGGCGATTATTACCGACAGAGGAGTCGCGCGGGCGCCATTCGGAGAAAGCCTGCGCTTCTTAGTAGCGGAGAAGGGCCTAACCGCTGTGTGAAGCACCGGCAAAGCGGCTTTGCTTCCACCAATCGATCGTCAGTTGCAAACCTTCCCTAAATTTCACGCGAGGCTCGAAGTCTAGGTACTTTCGAGCGCGGGAAATATCAGCCTGGCTATGAAGCACGTCTCCGGTGCGGGCGGGCTGATAGTCAGCTTCTACTTCATCCTTACCGGTCAAACTCGTCAATTCATGCAACAAGGCGTTCAGTGAAATGCGTTCGCCGTTCGCAATATTGATAACTTCGCCAATACCGCGAGTGGTCTCTGCGGCGCGCAAGTTTGCGTCAACCACATTGGACACGTAGGTAAAGTCGCGTGAGTGTTCGCCATCTCCATAAATGACCGGTCGCTCGCCGCTCAGCAACGCTCCGATGAAGCGAGAGATCACTCCCGAGTATTGAGAACTGGGATCCTGCCGCGGGCCGAAGACATTGAAGTAACGGAGCGAAATCGATTCTAACCCATAAACACGGGTGAAAGTCTGGCAGTAATATTCGCCCACCAGCTTCGCGACCGCATAGGGAGAGAGTGGGTCTGGACGCATCTCTTCCTCCTTGGGAAGAGTTGGTTGGTCCCCATAAGCAGAGCTGGAAGCGGCATAGACTATGCGACGGACGCCCTTCTCCCGCGCCGCCATCAGCAACGACAAGGTTCCATCTACACAGGCGACGTGTGTCTCCAAAGGATCACTGATCGAACGCGGAACCGAAGGGATAGCGGCTTCATGAAAAACCAGTTCGACGTCCTCCAGGGCCCGGCGAACCGCCTGCTGATCATTCAGGCTTGCCTGAATAAACTCGACGTTGCCGCCGATTTCTTCAATGTTCTCTCGATGGCCGGTCGACAAGTCATCGATCACGCGTACCGCAACCCCACTCGCCGCTAACGCCGCCGCGATATGCGATCCTATGAAACCTGCCCCCCCGGTTACGAGGGCTCTGCCGGACAGTGTCATTGCTGCTACCTATGTAAGTCTATTTGGAATCGGATCCAGAAACGATTATTAGCGCCCCACGCCGACGTATTCAAAACCGAGTTCACGCATGGCCCCCGGCTCGTACACATTGCGCAGGTCCGCTATTCGCGGGGTTTTCATCGAATCCCGTATTCGTTTCATATCAAGCGCCCGGAACTGGTTCCACTCCGTCACTAATACCAGGACATCCGCCCCGCGCGCGGCGGCGTATTCATCCGAGGCGTATTCGATGTCCGGAAGCACTTTATGCGCGGCCGCCATCGCCACTGGATCATAAGCTCTGACCAGGGCTCCGCGAGCCACGAGTTCTTTTATGATTCCCATTGCCGGGGCATCCCGTACATCGTCCGTTTCCGGTTTGAAAGCCAGTCCGAGTACGGCAACCGTCTTGCCCGAGAGTTCATGCACTAACTTTTCTATCTTAGGAACCATCGCCAACCGCTGCTGCTCGTTCACCTCGATCACAGTTTCGACGATGCGCGAGGGGGCGCCGGCCTGACGGGCAATTGAAGCCAGGGCCATCGTGTCTTTCGGAAAGCATGAGCCGCCGAATCCGGGTCCGGGGTGCAGGAACTTAGGACCAATCCTTCGATCCATCCCGATCGCTCGAGCCACATCGTGCACGTCGCAACCCACCTTATCGCACAGGTTCGCTATTTCGTTGATAAAGGAAATCTTGGTAGCCAGGAAAGCGTTGGCGGCATATTTGATTAGTTCTGCCCCTTCGAGCGAGGTGATCACGAAGGGCGCCTCAATAAGATAAAGGGGGCGATATAGATCCCGCATAATAGCGATCGCCTCTTCGTCACGGCTCCCGATCACTACCCGATCCGGCCGCATAAAATCGTTGATCGCGGCGCCTTCACGTAGGAACTCCGGGTTGGAAACAATGCCGAATCCAGCCGAGGTTTTCTGCTGCTCTTTGATCAAAACCCGCAGCCGTTCGCCCGTTCCAATAGGCACCGTCGACTTCGTGACGATGACTTTATAGCTGCTCATGTGCTCGGCGACCGAGCGCGCAGCCGCCTCTATATAACTAAGGTTCGCCGAGCCGTCCTCGTTCGGCGGAGTGCCGACGGCCAGGAAGATAACCAGACCTTCATCAACTGCGGATTTTACGTCGGTGGTGAAGCGCAACCGACCAGCCTGCATGTTTCGGGTGATGAGCTGTTCCAGGCCGGGTTCGTAGATAGGAATCTCACCGGCTGTCAGGCGGGCAATCTTTGCGGCATCGACATCGACGCAGGTCACGTCAACTCCAAACTCCGCGAAGCAGGCTCCTGTAACAAGGCCGACGTAGCCCGAACCGATTACCGCAATATGCATTTTTGAGTTCTAGCCTTAGAAAAAGAGGCCTTATTTAAGCAAAACCTTGCGGGTCACGCGCTACGAATATCGCGTGACCCGCAAGGTCATAGCCCACCGACCATGTGCGCGAGATGGCACATGGCCCTGAAAATGGCCAGGGAATAGTTACCGAGTCGGACTGACTACGATGGCCGTGCCGCCGAAGTTCAGGTCGTTGTTATCACTGCGACCCGCAAGGATTGCCGCTGCCACTGCGCCGCCCGCTGCCAGCAAGAGAGCCGCCAACGCACCGCCGCCGAGGTGACCGAAGCTATCCGGCCTGGTCAAACGGGTGCAACGAGTTCCAGGAGCCGCTGTTCCAGCCGTATCCTGATTTCCCGCAGCAATCTGTTTGACAGCGCCACCGGCATTGAGTTGAACTGCACCAGCCTGCGTCGCAACAATTGTGTTTCCACATTCAATGTCAACTGTAAACGCTGCCGCCTGCGCTAAATCCGCTACAGCCGTACCGTCCTTGGTTGTTACCGTTGCGGCAACACCCGCGGGGGTTGAGACTCGCACCCGACCTGCATCGAGTAAAGCAGCAATGCCGGAGTCGGTGAAGCTCAGCTTCACGCTAGAGTTTGGCAACAACTCCACGCGGCCTAGTTTCCCCAAGCTCACGACGGCGCTGCTGTTGGCAGCCGTTGCGACCGTGCTATCCGAAAAAACCGTAGCTCCGGAAATGGCAGTTTGGCCATTGACCGTAACCTGGCCCGAGACTGAGAGCTCGCCGGACGGTCCTTTTTGCCCTGGCGTCGCTAGCACCACCATCGAGTAGACACTCAAGACGGCGACCGCTAAGCCGAACGCGATGGACTTACGGCTCAAATTTCTGCTGATCATTACTTTCCTCCCGTATACTGACTGAGTTTTAGAACCGCCAACTTCTTACAAAAAGGCATGATGGCCCACTGAGGGACTAAATATCTCGCCCTTTTTACACGAATCAAAGCCCTGTGTCAACAGACATTGCGCAACTTTTACGCCTAAATTCACTCTTAAACCGGGCTGAGGACACAAGATAACACGCACCCCACTACTAGTCCAGAAGTTTTTGCTCGGAATTGTGCCGAATCAGACCTGCCCCGGTCACGAAATCCTCGCGGGGGACCGCAACCGCATCCCGGCGCGCTATTGGGGACTCGTTGTGAGGTCGTAACGACGCCGGCTGCTGTTCAGATCTGCGAGGCGGAGTTAGCGTTGATGCCATCAATTCGCTATCAAAGTCCTTGAAACTGTCCTTCGCGGACGGGAGACTACGGGAGTGCGAGGCACAGACTCGGCACGCGGCCCACCAGCTTCTCCATTGGCCTTCTGCATCCATTCCGCCTGCTCATACGGGTCAAGTCTCTCGAACACATAAAACACTTCTCCGACGTTCTCAACGCCGAGAAATCTGAAAGTATTATTGATTACGTGATTAACTGCGAGAGTGCGCGGCGCGGGAGGCGCCTCAAAAAGATTCCGCATCTCGTCGCGGGTGATAGCCTCCAGCTCGGGGATGTAATCATTGCCGGTGCTGCGCACGATGCGCGTTGATACCTGCCTTAGGGCCCTAATGCGATTCGAATTCCGCCGGTAATAGGAAGGGCTAACCTCATGCTTGCTGACCCGATCGTCCACCACCTCTTGCTCATTGCGGAGATATCCCAGGTACGCTCGCATTACTGGACCAAAGCCGTCATCCGACCTCCTGGAATTCTGGGCCAGTGCCGGCAAGGCGCAAACGAGCATTAGAACAATTGCGAATATGCCGAGTCCCCCGCCCCTCGGGGCGGACACTTTCTGTAAGGTTTCCATAGCGTGTAGCAGCGGTTCAGTAAATGACTTCTTCACGGGTTATCGACTAGTCCTGACGGTTGAAGCACTATATGACAGAGATGCCCGGGCAATATTGCGCGCCTCATTCAGCAATGTTACATTTCTCTTGAGATCACCCCGCTTCATCATTTTAGCTGTATTCGTAACGTATGCCCAAAGAGTCATATCCAACGGCGGCTGATAAGCCTCGCATTGCGCTCGGCGTTACCGGAGGAATCGCCGCCTACAAGGCAGCCGAGATTCTCCGCGGTTTGCAGCGCGCGGGCTGTGAGGTGCGCGTTGCCATGACCAGGCACGCGTGCGAATTTGTCCAGCCGCTGACCTTCAGGGCCCTCTCCGGTTCGTACGTCGTGGTAGACGACTATTCGCCCGACAATCCGGATCCGATAGCGCACATTACATTCTCGCAGAGTATTGACCTTTTCATAGTCGCCCCCGCCACCGCTGATATCATCGCTAAGTTTGCTAATGGAATTGCGGATGATTTTGTCAGCTCAACGTATCTGGCCTGTGCGGCCCCGGTTCTGATCGCCCCCGCGATGAACACAGTCATGTGGCATCATCCCGCGACGCAACGGAACCTCGATCGACTGCGGCGAGATGGCGTAAAAGTCCTGGAGCCTGATGAAGGCGAGATGGCGTGCGGAACAATCGGACCCGGCAGGCTCAGTGATCCTGAGCGGATAGTGAGCTTCGCATTGGAAATACTGCGAGGGGCTTCAAGGTCGGCTCAACAGGATCTGGCCGGCGAGACCTTCCTGATTACAGCAGGGGCAACTCGTGAGGAAATCGATCCCGTAAGATTTATTTCGAATCGCTCGTCAGGACGCATGGGATTCGCAGTGGCCGCGGCCGCACTCGCGCGCGGCGCTGAGGTCACGATCGTTTCGGGCGCAACCTCAGTCCCACCACCGCCAGGCGCGCGGCTGATTAAGACCCTTTCAGCGGAGGAGATGCGGTCGTCCGTGATGACGGAATTACCACGTGCCTCCGTCTTCGTAGGCGCAGCGGCTGTTTCTGATTACCGGCCTCGGACGCGCTCATCTGAGAAGTTGAAAAAAGGTTGCCAGACAATGACCATCGACCTGGAACTGGCACCGGACATCCTGAGCGCGGTGGGGCACGCCCGCAGTGATGCGCAACTGGTAATCGGTTTTGCCGCCGAGACGGACGATCTGTTAAAGAATGCGCGGATTAAGTTGAAAAGCAAGAATCTGGACGCAATAGTCGCCAACGATGTCTCAAGTCCGGGCGCAGGCTTCGATTCAGAAAGAAACGCAGTCACAATAGTAACGGCTAACACCGAACAGGAGCTGCCGCTGATGCCCAAGATCGAAGTCGCGCATCGCATACTCGACGAAATCATCAAGCTGCGGCTGATCGAGCGTACCATCGCCAAAGCGGACACAGTAAGCGCCCGCTGACTTAAGTCAGGCTCTGCAACCCTTCATCAACAGTCGCACCTATCTATGACGCCGGATTCACAAACCCTGCTCGAGATCGTCGAAGACACTCGTGAATGTCTCAAGTATCTTAAAGAGCTCGGTATCGACGGCTTCGCAGCTACGAATGAGGTATCGCCAATGACGGCGAACCCCCTTCACGTGGAAACTGCGACGCATAGATTATCCAGACAAACGCCCTGCCCAACAGAACCGGTTTTCGCCACGCCACGGCCAGCAAAGAATCGAGGGCCCGAAGTCAATCAAGTTGAGCAGGACTTCCTCTTTGGCGACACAATTCTTGCCTCCGACGGAGGCCTCGCGCCGTCCACGGAAACTCTCGAAGAAATCTGGGCCAACATTGGAAACTGCACCCGTTGCACGCTCTGCGAGGGTCGTACAAATGTGGTTAATACTGACGGTAATCGTAATGCGCGTCTGATGTTTGTAGGCGAGGCGCCAGGCGCCGATGAAGACTTGCAGGCTCGACCGTTTGTCGGTCGCGCCGGGCAGTTACTCACAAAGATTATCGAAGCGATGGGTTTCAAGCGTGAAGAAGTAATTATCGGCAACGTAAATCGCTGCCGGCCGCCGGGAAATCGTCAACCGACCATCGAAGAAGCGGTGATTTGCAAACCCTTTCTGCTCCGCGAAATCGCTGTAGTTCGTCCGGAAGTTATCGTCGTAATGGGGAACACGGCGATGAAAAACCTCCTGGACACGCGCGAAGGCATTACTCGCGTGCGCGGAAAGTTCCAGGACTATCGCGGCATAAAAGTCATGCCCACATTTCACCCGGCCTACCTGTTGCGCGACCCGTCCAAGAAACGCGAGACCTGGGAAGACATGAAGAAAGTCCGCGAGTACCTCGACAACTCTGCGGCGAAGTCAGGTGCGCGCTGAGATGTCTGCTGCAACGCACCATCCTCAGGAAGAAATTCTACCGCAATACGCACAGGTTGCGGTTCCTCTACACCTCAACCAGACGTTCACTTATCGACTTCCGCTCGCTTTGCAACGCGATGCGCGGGTGGGGTCGCGGCTCCTGGTGCCTTTCGGTTCAAAGCCCATCACGGGGTACATCGTCGCTCTGCTACAGCAGTTGGGCCCGGACATTTCTCTAGCGGAAACTGAAATCAAAAGTGCTTCCGCCTTGCTGGACGCCGATCCCCTGATCACTCCGGAGGTACTGGAAATAACGCGCTGGGTGGCGGACTACTACGCCGCTCCCTGGGGTGAAGTGCTAAAGGCCGCCCTCCCCGCCGGCATCAACGCCAGCGTGGAACAAGTCGTTTCGCTGACGGACGACGGTATTAAAGAACTCGCCACGCTGATAGGCGACGCTCCAAACAAATCCAGAAGCCGAGGACTGCGATTATTGGCGGATGAAGGCGACCTCGACATCAAGACTTTCTGCCTGCGCCTTGGCTTGGCCTCGGTGCCTCAATGGTTGCGTGAATTGGAGCGTGACGGTTTCGTTCGCCGCTCCCATCGCACTAGAACCGGCGCCTCTGGAACGAAGACGCAAAGAGCCGTTCGCCTCATCCCGCGGAAAAAGGAAGAGAGTGAAACGCTTCCAAAATTGACGAAACTGCAACAGAGCATTCTGGCGGCAATGATGAGGGGCAGCGGCGACCAGGCAATTTCCACCCTGTTGGATCAAACCGGCGCCGCTCTGTCAACAATTCGTAGCCTGGAGAAGAAAGGCCTGGTGGAGATCTTTGAACGCGATGTCCGGCGTGACCCTTTACAAAAGGCCGTGTTGCCGGAAACCGAGGTGCTGGAACTTACGCCCGCACAGACCGGGGCGCTTGATTCGCTGCTCATTCAAATGAATGAGCGACGATTCTCCACGTTCTTGCTTCACGGAGTAACCGGGAGCGGCAAGACTGAGATCTATATCCAGGCGATGCGCGCTGCGCTGCAAAAAGGATTTTCGGCAATGATGCTCGTGCCGGAGATCGCCCTCACGCCAATCCTTTCCCGGCGGCTACGCGCAAGTTTCGGCGATCAAATCGCACTCTTTCATTCGACGCTCACCAAAGGGGAACGGTTCGACGAATGGTCGCGCCTTAAACGTGGCGAAGCCCGCATTGTGATTGGCACTCGTTCCGCGGTCTTTGCCCCGGCTGATAAACTCGGGCTGATCATTATCGATGAAGAGCACGATACGTCGTACCGGCAGCAGGACTCGCCTTACTACAATGCGCGCGACACGGCCATCGTCCGCGCCCGCAAGGAGTCGGCACTCGTCGTGCTGGGTTCGGCGACGCCTTCACTGGAATCTTTCCACAACGCGCAAATCGGCAAGTATCGCTATTTGCATTTGCCCGAACGGATCGGCCGGCGCCCCATGGCCGAGACCGAGCTGGTCGATATGCGCGCCGTGTTTGCCCGGCGCGGCAAGCCGGCAGTCTTTTCCGATGAATTACTGGAAGCCATTAGCCGCACTCACCAGCGCGGTGAGCAGTCCATGATTCTTTTGAACCGGCGAGGATATTCCAGCTTTCTCCTGTGCCGTGCCTGCGGCGAGTCAGTTCATTGCCCCAACTGCGATGTGACGCTGACCTATCATCAGAGCGAGAAGACGCTGGTCTGTCACTATTGCAACTTCCGCCAACCAGCGCCGTCTGTTTGTCCCGCGTGCGACGGTACGCATATCTACTACGTGGGCGAAGGCACCGAACAAATCGAGGAACAATTGCGCGAGCGCTTCCCTGCCCTGCGTATTGCCCGCATCGATCGCGATACCACCGCGCGCCGCGGTCTGTTCGAGCGATCGCTGCTTGATTTCGCTTCCGGCAAGTTGGATATGCTGGTGGGGACGCAGATGCTGGCAAAGGGACACGACTTTCCTAATGTGACTTTGGTTGGAGTTGTTTCGGTCGATGCGGGTTTGGCGCTTCCTGATTTCCGTTCGGCGGAACGCACGTTTCAACTGCTGACTCAGGTGGCAGGACGCGCGGGGCGCGGCGAGCTGGCCGGCCGCGTGCTGATCCAGACTTACCATCCCGATCACTATGTGTTGCGACACGCCCGGGCGCAGGATTACACGGGTTTTTACGCGGAAGAAATTCGCTATCGACGAAATCACAGCTACCCGCCATTTGTCGTTCTGGGTTTGATTCTGATTCATGACGAAGATTTGCGCCGGGTGCAGGGCGCGGCGTTGGAAATCAAGAACGGGCTGGTCGCTGCGAACGAAGATCGGGCCTGTCGGATTCTAGGCCCCGCGCCCGCCCCCCTGGCTCGCCTTCGCGGCGAGCATCGCATGCAGATTCTGATCAAGTCCCGCAGCCGGCCTGCCCTGCGGCGGATAGCCGACGCCGCGCTAACACGTGCGGAAGCGCTGGGCCACGATCTCCGATCAATCAACCTCGAGATCGATCCGGTGAGCATGATGTAGTGGATGAAAGAGCAGGGATAGCCGAAGTCTCATTAGCACCGCACTTCAGTGCGGTGGTCGGGCGGGGCCAAAGTCACATTAACCCTTTTAACGGTTTACCTTGGAAAAACCGTTAAAACGGTGGAGTTTCAAGACTCACCTATCACCACCTGACTGAAGTCAGGTGCTAATGAGATTTCAAACTACCCATAAACCCTGATTAGCTGTGAGCCTGTCGGTGAATGCGATAAACTCCGCGCATGAAACTCTCAGAACTGGCTGCAGCCACCGGCGCTTCGCTGCAAGGGGGCGCTAGCGAAATCGAAATCCAAGGCGCCGCCGGCCTCAATGAAGCCACCAGCGGCGAGGTCACATTCCTGGCCAATCCGCGCTACACACCTCAGGTCAAGACCACCCAGGCCTCGGCTATTTATGTAGGCGAAGAAACGCCCGTCGGCCGGGATGACATAGCGATACTACGCGCGAAGGACCCTTACCTCGCATATACGCGGGCGTTGATTCTCTTTAACCCTGAGCCTGATATCGAACCCTCTATTCACCCGTCGGCAGTAGTTGATCCAAGCGCTAAGATCGCCGCCGGCGTTGCCATTGGCGCCTTTGTGTCAGTTGGCTGCAACGTTGACATCGGACCGCGAGTTTTGCTGTATCCGCACGCAACGATCTACGATGATGTGCGCATTGGCGCTGGATCAATCATCCACTCCGGGGTGGCTGTGCGTGAGCGAACTCAGATCGGCCAGCGGGTCGTGATTCACAATAACGCCGTCATTGGCTGCGACGGGTTCGGATATGCAAAGGACGAAAGTCGCGCCTGGCTGAAGATTCCCCAAACTGGCCGCGTGGTGATCGAGGATGATGTAGAGATAGGCGCCGGCACAACTGTCGATCGCGCCTCAGTTGGCGAAAGCCGTATCGGCCGCGGCACCAAAATAGACAACATGGTCCAGATCGGACACTCGTGCACCGTCGGTGAAGATTCTCTGCTGTGTGCTCAGGTCGGCCTGGCGGGAAGTTCGCACGTTGGGAGTCGAGTCATTCTGGCAGGCCAGGCCGGAGTAGCGGGCCATCTAAGAATTGGCGACGACGCAATCTTAACTGCGAAGAGCGCGACCAGTCATGACATCGAGCCAGGCAAGATGATGTCCGGAAGTCCCGCGTTCGACAATCGCGACTGGCTTCGTTCGACTGCGGCATTTAGAAGACTGGGAGAGCTGCAACGCACAGTGAGAAGACTTGAGGCCAAGATCAAGGAGTTGGAAACCGGGGACTAGAGCTGGTTCGAAGTGAAGGAGCGCGGGGCAAGCCGCCCTTCCTGACTGCAAGTTTGGTTCGTTGAGCTTCGTTGTTCACTTGCAGTCAGGAAGGGCGGCTTGCCCCCGCTTTTTTGATATGCGGAGTTCATTTGAACATCAAGTCACTGCCCCGCCATCCACGATCACAACCTCGCCGTTCATGAAGCTGTTGCGATCGCTGACCATGAAGGCAGCGTATTCCGCCAGTTCTTCCGGTCGACCGAGCCGGCCACTGGAAGCCCAAAAATCATGCATCTGCAGCAGGCGATCAGGTAAGGCCTGGGCCAGATCCGTATCAAAGATCCCGGCGGCAATCGCATTCACCTTGATCCCAAACGTTCCCGCTTCCCGCGAAAGGCACTTCGTAAACCCAATCACCGCCGCCTTCGACGTCGCGTAGTGAACCGCCGTGGGTAGGGCGCGGATGGCGCCGATCGAGGTGATGTTAAGGATGCTGCCCGCCCGCTTGCGAATCATCTGTTTGTAAATCGGTTTAGTAACTGCGAATAAACTGCCGACGTTCGTATCAATGACTTCGTCCCAGGCGCGATCGGTGGTGGTAGCGAAATTATCGCCGCGATTGATGGCCGCGTTATTTACCAGAATGTCTATGCCGCCCCAGGCTTCGACCAGCTCGCGCGTCATCTTCTTCAAACCCACGCGGTCGGTGACCGAGATCTTGAAAGATTGAGCGCGGCGGCCAAAGGCTTCTATCTTCGCGCGCACTTCGGCGGCCAGGTCGTCGCGGGTGTTGTAATTAAAAGCCACATCCGCGCCTTCGCGCGCGAACACCTCGCACAGCGCCGCGCCAATCCCGCGCGTACCGCCGGAAATGAATGCCCGCTTGCCCTCTAATAACAAACTCACTGTTTACAGTCTCCGAAAAATGCCCGCTCATGGCAGCGGGCTGGCACAAAACGATCTCGCCTTCTGGTTCAGGCTAATCTAGAAAAATATGAAAACTGAGCGATGGAGGATTAGAACGCGAAAGGTTAAGCGCAGTCAAGAAGGCCCACTTCAGGCGACCCGATGCTCAATCGCCAAAGGCTCGTCCGTGGCCATCAATGGCCTGGGAATCAACGCAGTAATCTCTTCGACGATGTGGCGGGTGGCATTCGGAATCGCGATTCCTACGGTGGCGGCGCGCATGGCGGCGTAATGTTTGGAATCATCCAGCATCCGGCGCACGACGGGGACGATGTCGGCGGCGCTCTTCAGCATCACTCCGGCGCCTCGTTTGACGATCATGTTGCCCGCGCCGGCTTCCTGCGGCATCGGCGTGGTGATGGCGTCGGCGATGATCGGTACATGACAGGCAAGCGCCTCGAAAGTAGTCAATCCACCCAGCTTCGAAATCATCACACTGGCTGCGCCCATCAACTGTTCCACATGCTCCGAGTAGCCAATGACCTTGATTGGGAACCTGGCATGCGCGGCAATCTCTTCGGCTTCGCTCCGCAATTCCTCGTTCCGGCCTGCTAAAAAGATTGCCTGCACATCAAGTTCCCCGCGCACCAGCTCACGAAATATCTGCGGGATATTGCCGCCGCCGACCCAACCGGCGTTGACAAAGACGGTGAATTTTTCGGGATCAAGTCCCAGCGCAGTCCGCGCTACGCGTGCAGTCTGTTCGTTGGGAAGATCGAACTTAGGATGGACGGGCATGCCGGAAATCTTGATGCGCTCAGGAGCGATGCCGTAATCAATCAACTGGCGGCGCGCATCATCGCTGGCTACAAGATAAAGCTGCACATCGTTGCAAGCCCAGCCTTTCCAGAAGCCGTAGCATGGATCGGTGACGACGGTTACAAGTGGAATCTTGTCAGCCAGTTTTAATTCTTTGAGCACGCGCGCGATGGCGTGTTGGGTCAGAGGATGAACGCTAACAATGACGTGCGGACACCAACGTTCGAATAAATCGCGGACGTAACCAACCGTGCGGGTATAGAAAAACTCGCGAGTTTCCGGACGAAAACGGTTTACCGCCCAGAAAAGATATTTCATCCAGTGCTGTTTATTTTGCAGCACCCAATTGTACAGGCGCACCAGCTTCGCAGTGACTGCGTGTGACTCCTCGATCGCCCGGACAGTGCGCACGGCATAGGATTCACTGGCGAAGAATTTCTGCACTCCGGCAGCAATCGCCGCCGCAGCCGAGCGATGCCCGCCGCCGGTGTCGGACGAGATAATCAGAATCTTGGGTATGCGTTGAGGTGTCACCTGGTTACGCCTGGAGGGCAACTCCATCGGCCTGCGGCTGGCCGCGCTCAATACTCTGGCGCGCCTTTTTCATTTCCCGCTCCAACTTTTTGATCTTAATCAAGTGCTTCGGATTAAAAGGTAGCGATGGGTAGTAACAGTTTGATTCGTGCGTGCAGAAGCAACCGTCGGCGGCTTGCTTGCGCCGCGCTTTCATCTGGGGTGATAGCCAGAGATCCTGGAAATTCCAATCGTGATCACGGAGGTTGCCAATGGGCGCCAAATTTTCGCAGGATGAAATCGTGCCTTCGTCGTAAATCACCGCACCCGCGGTGCCCGCATAACAGGTCAATTGCGCTTGCTGCGTTTCCTGCGTCTTAGTAATCAGGCCGTGCATGTAAATATCGATGGCCGCTTTAAAGAAACCAGCGTCGCCGCCGTAATTGTTCCTGATCGCAGCATGCCGCGAATCGTCGTCAATCATTTGCGCCAGCCGGGCATAGCGCGAATGGTCGATATCCAGCTCAATCGGATCGGCTGAGGGCGGACGAATGTAATTAAAGTTCACCTTGTCAGGCTTCAGTTCATATTTCAGGAAGTCATACCAATCGAAGATTGTGTCCTGGTTCGAGTGCATGAAGCAGGTGCAGGTTTGGATATCGAGCTTGGGGCGGTCCTTCTTAATCGTCTGTAGCTGGCGCGCCGTATCAATCGCGATGTCCCACGAACCCGGTTTCTGCCGAATCTTTTCGTGCGGCTCTTTCAACCCATCGATGCCGAGGGCCACCGTGACGTTCAGCTTCGGACACTCGTCGAGAATGCGGACGATGTCGGGGAAAATACGTTTCTGAATCTGCCCGTTCGACATCACGTAAACCGACTCGAGGTTGTTGTTGCGATAGAAGGAGCTCACGATCTCCGGCAGGTCCTTGCGCGTAAACGGCTCACCGCCCGCCAGAATCAGGACGC
>JAWVFI010000084.1:0-15081 GCA_033856235.1 Blastocatellia bacterium
GCCGCCCCTACAATTCAGCGGTCAGCGCCCCAAAATGTCAGGCGCTCAACTTCGCTTTTACGAGGTCGCTAATCATCTTTCCGTCAGCATTGCGCCCCACCAGCTTTGCTTGCGCAGCTTTCATTACCGCGCCCATCTCGCGCATTGAGGTAGCGCCGGTCTCTTCGATTGCCAGCAGAACGGCCTGCTCTGTCTCCGCGCTCGAGGCTGCCTGGGGCAGATAGGCTTCGATGATCTCGATTTCGCTAGCTTCCTTAGCTGCCAACTCCTGACGTCCCGCCTTTTCGTACTGTTCGACCGAATCGCGACGCTGCTTGACCAGAGCGCGCAGCACCTTCATCAACTCGTCGTCGGACAGGTCTTCGCCTTTTTCGATCTCGCGGTTCTTGACGGCGGCTTTGACCATACGCAAGGTCGAGGTGCGCAGAGCGTCCCTGGCTTTCATCGCTTCGGTTAGGTGTGCGTCCAACTGCGCTTTCAGAATCATCAGAATCTCCGTTACATCTTCCGGCGTCGGAACATTCGCTTCAGGCGTTTAGAGTACAACCTTTAGGTTGCTGGTGACCAACACGCAAGCTAAAGCTTGAATTCTATGCACCTGCTATTCACGTTCTCTCGTTCCTCCGGCGACGCGTAGGGAGTCGCTATGATGTGACGCCTCTACTTGGTAATCTTTTTCAGGATTCGGTCGGCGTGGTTGCGGGCCATGAGCGGAATCCGCTCGTCGGTCCTGAGCTCTCGCAATAGCGGAATCAACTGCTGTGGGTCGGAGAGGCCATTGCGCGTGACCATCGTTTCCAACTGGTCCATCAGCTTGGGCGCATCCAGCGGCCGGTTTTCGCGGGCTATGGTGATCTCAAAAACGAAGGTCGCCTGATCCGCTGCCCGGCGATATTCGTTCACCAGGGCTGCGGCCTCACGATTGTGGGTCCAATTGAATTGGGCGGTGCGGGAACGGGTTCCAGACCGCATCGTCAGCTTCATGGTGCCGAGGTGCGGAAACTGTTTGTCGGCCTGGTAATTCTCCTCGGAATCCAGAAAGCGGAGCGCCTGCCAGAGCGAAGTGATGCGCCCCAGGGCGGCGCCCGACAACTGCAAAGGCTCAACTACAGGTGTGCTGTCGCCCAGCCATTCCAGGACGACTCGCCCGCGGCCGGTGGAATCGTGCTCTACGACGACGTGTCTGATGAAAAATTGCGGTTGCGAGAAATCGTAAGCATAGGTCTCAGGATCGACCTGAGCGGGAGTGTCTGAAACATTGAGAACAGGTGACGACTTCGGCGCGCGGTCGTTCTGCTTTCTGGCCGGGGTCTGTCCACAAGTGAAAATCGCCGCGCTGGCTACTACCAGTGCGGCGGAGAGAATTTGCTTAGTCTTTATGGAAGTCGAATACAACAACAGCTACTTTACAACGCGTCAGGTCGTTCCGGTGAGCAGCAAACGAGACTATTCGAATTTGACGGAAACCAGTTTCGACACGCCGGCTTCTTCCATTGTCACGCCGTATAGCGCACGGGCCATCTCCATGGTTCGCTTGTTGTGCGTGATTACGATGAACTGCGTATTAGCCGACATCTGCGCCACCTTGGCAGTGAACCGGCCCACGTTCGCCTCGTCCAATGGCGCATCCACTTCGTCCAGCAGGCAAAACGGCGCCGGACGATAATGGAATATTCCCAGCACCAGGGCCAACGCCGCCATTGCCTTTTCGCCGCCAGAGAGCAGCAGCACGTTCTGCAGCCGCTTCCCTGGAGGTTGCGCAATGACGTCAATCCCTGATTCCAACGCGTCATCCGCGTCAATCAAGCTCATCTCGCCACGGCCGCCGCCAAACAATTCTTTGAATAACTCGCCAAAGTTTTGATTGATTTGTTCAAAGGCAGCGCGGAACCGTTCCCGCGACCGGCGCTTGATCTCGCGCAGTGCTTCCTCGGTTGAGGCAATGCCCTGGAAAATATCTTCGCGTTGCGCGGTCAGGAAAGTGAAACGCTCTTCGGCTTCCGCCAACTCTTCCAGCGCCATCATGTTCACGGCGCCATAGCTTTCAATTCGAGCGCGCAACTCTTCAACTCGGGCGCGCCCGCTTTCCAAGTCAAAACCCTCGTCAACCGCGTGCTCGCTCGCGAGTTCCGCCAGATTCTGACCCAACTCCGTGGTGCAGGCTTCGCGGACGTAGTTAAGCCGGGCCTGGCCCTCGGCCCTTTGCACTTCGATTGCCGCGCGCGCGTCGCGCGAAGTCGCCGCCCGCCGGTTTACTTCAGCCAACTCCGAGGCGATGGCGTCCGCGCGGTCTCTTGCCTCATTGAGCTGCACGGTGGCCGTCGCGATCCGTTGCTCTTCCTGAGCTTTTTCCTCATCCACGCCGGCTGCCAGCGCGTCGATCTCGCTGATTGACTGACGCAGTTCTTCAAGGCGCGCGGTGATTTCGGCAATTTCCTGCGTGTGCCGGGCCACGCGCGATTTCAAATCAGCGCTCTCGTTATGCAAACGGCGTAGCTCTGTGCTGGTACTACGGCGACGCTCTGCGGCCGCGGCGGCTACCGAACGTTGCTCGTTCAATAGCTCGTTTTCAGACTCGGCTTCGCGGCGGGCGCTCAGCAGACGCGCCGACGCTTCCGTCACTCTTTCAACTGTTGCGAGCCGCGCGGTCTCTGCGGCAGACGCTTCCGCCAAAGCCTGGAACCGTCGCTCAGCAAGCTCGCGTTGTTCCCCTGCCAATCTCTCGGCGTCGTCGGCCACGACGCGCATGTGTCGCACCGCGCGTTCCAGATCTTGCTTCAAACTGCTGGCAGTCAACTCGCGTCCCAGCGCTTCGCGCTCGTCGCGGCCGATGACTTCATTCAGCAGGACCACGGCTTCTTCAAGATCAACGAGGCGGGCCCGGGCTTCTTTTACGGCCTCGTTCGCGCGCGCAGTCTGGCCAGCCAGCTCAGTGGCGGTGGCTTCCAACTCGCGCAGTTCGCGTTTGAATCCGAGCAGGCCGGCGCTTTCTTCAATTGCCCGGGCGTTTCCGGCGCTCACAAACTGGCCTCCGGTGACCCAATCGCCTTCCACCGTCACGAACGTGTCGCCGGTGGCTAGCGACAGCGCCAAAGCATCGTCAATAGTGTCCACGATCCGAGCATTCATCTTTTCCGGAAGCGTGCGCTCCAGCACTGCCAGTAGCTCGGTTGAGGCATCGATAACTTCGGCGACTCGCGGGCCATCAATCCCCAGCGGGGCGTACCGGTAACTCTCCCGTTCGGTAATCAACGGCCGGTAACCCGCTACTTCCGTTTCCCCGCTGGCGCCGTGGATCCCCGTCACGAGAAACGCGGCGCGGCCTGCGTTATGCGCCTGCAACCACATCGAGGCCCGCGCCGCATCATCAGGCGTCGGCACCAGGACGGTCTGCAAAGTTGATCCAAAAATTCCCTCTACGGCCCGTTCCCAACGCGACTCAACGCGGATGGCGTCGGCAAGGGTGCCGATGAAGTGAAAATCCTCTTCAGCGTTGGCGGAAAAGATTTCCTGCACCGTGGATGAATAATTAGCGCGCCGCTGGTCCAATTCCCGCAGGCTCTCCAGCCGGTGCTGGGTTCGCGAATGCTCGTCGCGAATACGAGTCAACTCCGCGTCAGTGTCGGAAACTCGCTCGTGTCCTTCGACGACCGCCCGCAAGGCAGTTTCACGTTCCGCCACCAACCGCGACAGGCGTTCGCGCGCGTGGTTGATTTCGTTTTCTAGCTTTTCAGCTTCGGCGGTGCGATCGGCGTGGGCGTTGGCGGCGCGTTCACCTTCGTGCTTCAGGCCTTCCGCCTGTTGCGCCAGGCGTTCAATCGCGCTCTCCAATTGATGGGCAATCTCGCTGAGACGTTCCGCAGCCGCCGTGTGGGTTAGTAATTGGGCGCGTGTTTCCTCGATCGCCGACTCCGCATTAGAAACCTCAGCCAGTTTCTGGGCATGTGCTTCTTCGGCGGTAAGCAGAGTCAGCGCACTCTCGTCGTTTTCGGCGGCCAACCTGGCTTCCAGTTCGCCCAGGCGCTGACCTTCCGCGTCCACCAGTACGACACGCTCACTTAACGCCTCGATCTCCCGTTGCAACTCGGTGCGGCGCAACTCCAGTGCGGCGATCTGTTCCTGCTGATAACTTCGCTCACGTATTCGCCGGTCCCGTTGCAGCGCCGCCTCCCCCACCGCAGCGCGAACTTGCGCGAGCTGATCTTCCAGATCGCGCGCGCTTACGGTCGCGGTGTGACTATCCGCTTCGCGTTGGGTTAACTCCGCGGCCAGTGCTTCTTCAGTCCGGTTCGCTTCTTCGAGTTGCTGCTGCGTGTGATCCAACAAACGAGAGAGCGTTCTATCTTCGGCGACATAGACGGCCCGCAATAATTCACGCAGCTCTTCACGCGAAACCCGATAACGCTTGGCCTTGGCCGCTTGCCTTCGCAGGCTGTTCACCTGTCGATCAATTTCGGCAATGATGTCGGAGATCCGCGAAAGGTTTCCGCGCGCCGATTCCAGACGCGCTTCGGCGGCCCTTTGCCGCACGCGAAACTTGGTGATGCCCGCAGCCTCTTCGATGATCGTGCGGCGATCCATGGGTTTGGCCGAAAGGATCTGGCCGATGCGGCCCTGCTCGATGATCGCGTAGTGGCCGCCTGACAGACCTGTGCCGGAGAATAGATCCTGGATGTCTCTCAGGCGACACGGACGATCATTCAGTAGGTATTCGCTCTCGCCTGAGCGATAGAGGCGGCGAGTAACGGAGACGGCCTCGCCAGGCGCAAACTCAAGCGCCTGGTGCTTGCGCCAGTGACGTTTGCCATGTGCTCTTGTAGTTGGAGTTGGGACCAGGGCTTCGGTAGGAGTGCCCTCGGGCGCTTCCGCGGCCACAGGGATCGATTCAACCTCGGCGGCGATGACTTCCTCGACCAGCACTGGCTCGGCCAAAACCGGGGTGTCGATAACGACTGCCTGCTCGTCGATCAACTCCAGGGTGGAGTCGATGTCCTCGATGTCGGGCTCATTTTCAACCGTTTCGTCGCGCACCAAATGGAGCACGACCTCGGCCATCCCGCTGGGTTGGCGGTTGCGCGAGCCCTGGAAGATGACGTCCTTCATCTCCGCACCGCGCAGATGCTTGATTCTTTGCTCGCCCAAAACCCAGGCGATGGCGTCGGCTACATTGCTCTTACCGCAGCCATTAGGACCAACAACGGCGGTTATTCCATCCCCGGTGAAGACGAGGTTCGTATAGTCTGCAAAGGATTTAAACCCGGTAATTTCGAGGCGTTGAAGTTTGAACATGTATGGGTCTGTGGTTAAAACACGCGAAAACCGCGAAATCAGGCCCTTCGAGTCTCACGAAAGCAAGCCACTATAAGGGGGAGTTTGTCGCGATGTCAACCAAAACCTTAGCTGAAGCGACTTTATTTGTGTCAGCAGCGAGCTTAGGAAGTTGCACCCCAAAACCGGCCCCAATTTCGGCCTAGCTGGATGGCGGTGCGGGACCCTTGCGGGCAAGAAGAAAGTCTATGCCACGCCTGATGCCTTCCGGCGTGGTGGCCTCTGGACGCAGCTGGTTGCCATCGAGGACCAGGGTTGGGGTTCCCGTAATTCCCTGAGCTTCGGCTTGGCGGGAGTCGGCTGTAATCTTTGCATCCACTTCCGGGCTGTCCATATCCTTCGTAAAGCGGTCAACATCCAGTCCCAGTTCTCGCGCGTACCCGATAAAGACCGTCCGGGCGTCGGCTTCTTCGGCCCAGGACTTCTGATTCAGGTAGAGCCGATCATGCATTTCCCAGAAGTGGTTCTGACGCCCCGCAGCCTCAGCCGCGTGGGCCGCAGCGAGGGCATTCTTGTGCAGCTGCGTCAGAGGAAGGTGGCGGAAAACGATGTGCAGGTTACCGCCGTATTCCTTTTCGATTTTCTTCAGCTCGGGATAAAGCAAACCACAAGGCGGGCACTGGTAGTCTCCATACTCCTCCAGGGTGACGACCTGACCGGACGCCGGCCTGGGCTTTGGAGTGGCCGGAGTGCTGGCCACCGGCGGGCTGTTCTCGTTAGCCGGCTGCTTCGCGCGCAAAAATGTCCACACCACTCCGATAACTAGAAGTAGTACGGCGCCGATTATGAGAAATGGAAGTGATCGCTTCATTGAGTTCAGCTGAAAACCTGAGCAGTGTATTTTCCCGCGGCGCGCTCGTCAAATCAAAATATGTAGGGGTGGCTCTCCGTGGCCACCCCCTTCGTAACTATCTCCAAAGCCTGCGAAGGGGGCGGCCACGGAGTGCCGCCCCTACAAAGCTACGGCCCAATTGAGCCACACTCGGAGTTGCTGTGGGTCAGCACGGCGCCGAATCTTTCCTGATACTCCTGCGACGTGATGAACGAACAGATCATCCCGCGGTAGTTGCCCGGCTCCTGGTTGGTCAAGACGTTTACCCAGAAATCATATCCTCCCTGCTCCGCAGCCCGGCGCAGATAGCCAAAGTATTCGGCGAGCACAAATCCGCGGACGTATTCGGATTGCTTGACCTCCGTATAATTCACCAATTTGATCACTACCCGGGCCCGGCTGTTCGTCTGGCTGCTGCCGGCGTTGTATTCGGTCACCAACTCCGGTTTCTTACTGTCGAGGTTGATGCCGGTGGAAGCATTCGCGGTGGCCACCAGCGCATCGACGAACTGCGACGCGGTCTGGCTCAACGGGTACTTCGTGACAAACTCGCTGCGCTGCACAAAATCTTCCACCAAAGCTTGCTTGTCGGCGGCAAGATTCGACCCCGCGTGCAGGCGATTGCGGTCCGTCATGAACTCCCGGTAAAAAGACAGAGCCGTCGGATTTCTACCCAGCGCGTCTTTATAAATCAAATACACAAACGAACCCGTGTCCTGGAACTCCTGCTCTACGAAGAACGCTCCGGAAACGCCAACCCGCCGGCTGCGTATGCATTGCTGGTCATTGCCGCACTTCGTGATCTCGTTGGTCCAGTAGGCCTGGCCCCCGCTGTCAGGCTCGCGATTAAGAAAGTCGTGATAGTGCGTGCAGACAAACGTAGCCGGATCGTCGATCGGATTCGTGCTCGGAGCCGATACGTCGTTGTCGTTGATATTCAGCGTCGTCGTGGTGTCCGGACCCAACACTGCGTCGCCCAGAGGATTATTCAGCGTCAGAGTCAACGACTCTGTGCCTTCCACATATCCGTCTTCGTTAATCAAGATCGGAATAGACCGGCTGCTTTGACCCGGATTGAAGATGAGACGCCCGGCGGCGAATTCGTAATCGCCATGCTGCTGTGCGGTGCCGTCGTGCGTGGTGTAATCAACTGAGGCGGCCGCACTGGTTGATCCGGAGCGCACCACCGTGATGTTGATGAAGGTGCACCCTTCCGTCTTCGCGAAACTCGGCGAGCCGAATTGAATCGTCGAACCTCCCGGCGATGGCGTAGGAGTGGGAGTTGGAGTTGGACTAGGCGTCGGAGTCGGCGTCGGAGTTGGGGTGGGCGTACCCGCCGGACAGGGAGTGTTGCCCACCAACTTATAGCTCATCCCGGTATAGGGATCCTGCGCGCCCGCTGCATTCGTCGTATCGATAGCTGAGTTGGAGCGCAGCGTTTGACCGCCATTGCCGGCAAACGTCCGGCCAATCAAGGTGCCCAGCACGTCGCCCGCTTTCGGACTGGCGATCTTGTTAGCGGAAAGGACGATGGTAATGATGCCATTCGTCTGATCGATGGACCCACTATCGGCCGGTCCGATCAGATTCGGGATGGCTGTGTTCGCCGGTACCGACTCCACAGTTGTTACCGTTCCGTACTCAAATGATGGCGTCCCGGTACCGTCAGTATTCATGCCCACGTAGTATGAGCCGGTGAACGGCGTCGTGGCGTTCGGAGGAATCGGATAGTTCCAAAGAACGCGCCATTGCCGGTTGGGTAATAACGTAGAGCCGGGCGTGCCGAGGTTCGCTACCTTCAGTTTGAAAGTCACCAGCTGATTCGTGGCCACTATGTTGTCAGCCATACGAACTTCCAGCACATCCAGATCCCCATTAGCCGGAGCCGACTTTTGATCTCCAGCGGGATCGATAACTTCAGTCAAACCCGCACACTGCGAACTCCCAATCGGAACAGACTTCGCTTCGTTGCTGCCGCAGGAACTTCCCTGAGAATTCGTGGCCACCACCTTGTAGTAATAGGTGGTAGAGGTATCCACGGTATTGTCATCGTAATTCGTTGCCGTGCCGACGTTCGCCAGAAAAGTTTCGCCGCCGCTGGTGGTGCCGCGCAGAACCTGGTAGTTAGTTATCGCTGAACCGCCATTGTTAGGCTCCGACCAGGTTAGGTGCGCTACCGAGACGGTCACGAGATCGTCGAGCCGTGAGTCGCGGTCCACAGTCACATAAGGGCTTCCCGGAACCGTCGGCTCCGCGGGATCGTTGCCCGCAAACAAACGACGGCCACCGACCTGTCGCGCAATTACCGCAATCTGGGTGTAAGAGTTGCCCGTGGCCGTGTTGGGAGCTTGCACGCAAGCGGGCCCGGTACAACCGTCTGCATAACCGACCAGGACGCGACCCTGCTTGTCAACATCCATTCCCATGAAGTCCAGCAAGTTGCGATGCGGCGGTGAACCACCCCCGAGGTGAATTCCATTCCGCTGGACAGGATCGTTCGGCGTGGCGTCTGAAAGGACCCAGTGCGCGCCGCCGTCGTAGGTAGTCGCAATATATAAATGCCAGAGTCCTGCGAACTTCTTATCGTCCGGCGCGCCGGCAGTAGTTGAACCCAGGAATCCATAGGCCGCCCGATCGTCATCACCCGCAACTATGAAAGGAAAAGCAACCGCCTTGATCCCGGCCAGCTCGCCAACATCGAAGCTGTTTTTCCAGGTCACGCCGTGGTCGTCGGAAACGGAAACTCCGGGAACGCTGTCACTGCTGCCAAAGGCCGCGTAAACACGACCCACTGGCTGAGGATTCAGACCGCCGGTAGTTACGACATCGCCGCGCCCGACGGCGACTGCGGGATCGCTATTCGAAGTATTGCTGCCGGGAATCGCGCGAATGTTCCAGGTCACACCGTTGTCTTCGGAGACAATCATCGCCGTCAGTCCATTGCAGCTCCGGTTCGGCACGTACACGGTGCCGTCCGGCCCGATCTTTACGTGTCCGTGTATGCCCACGCAGCTCGTGTTCGTGCCGTAGATGGGCACGCCGGCCCCAAAGGTCAGCCCGCCGTTGTCACTGCGCGCGCAAAAAGCGGTGACCAGATCCTGCGAGCAATAATAGACGGCGTTCGGATAGGCGGGAGTGCCACCAACCAACGGTGTATGGAACGGCCCACCGCCGATGCTCTGATGGTCCACACCCGAAGGGATGCCGCCGCCCTGACTCGGGATCCACGTCGCGCCATCGTCATCGGTGTAGGCCGTCAAACTGTCCTGGCCGGAGAGCTGCGATACAAACGTCCGGCCCACAGCCTGCACCTGAGTGTTGTAGCCATGATCGGTGAACAGGATCGGGTCCAAACTGTTCTGACTGTTTGGCGCGCTCTTGTCCTCCCACAACGAGGTCGGCGACGTGGGACAAGTATCGTCAAAGCTCACGCGAAAAGTAGTGAGGTACGAGACATACATTCCCTTGTCGGTCTTCCAGTTCACACCAATCGATGGCTCACCCGCATCCACGCCTTTCCCCTGTGCAATCTGCGCGAGCGTCGGATATAGATTTTGAAATCTGGGAGCGAGTCCGGAACCCGCCGGGGCCGGCGTCAATCCGGGAACCACGCTGGCTGTCCCCTGGTATTGATCCTGGTTGGGAGGTACTACGGCGTATGCAACGTGAACCGTGTACAAGCCAACTCCGGTCGCGCGTGGATCGATGAAAGCCACTTCTTCCGTTCCCGGCTGTCCCTGGTTCGCGCCGTTACCCGCGACCGGCCCGTCCAGCGCGCCTTTATGTATGTAGAGGTCATAGTCGGTGGTGGGTTGCGTCCAGCCGACGCGCACCTTTACCAGTTTGCCGAGCCAATCAGACTCGGCGCCCGATACCGTCAGGGCAAAGCTATCGCAATTTTTTGCCGGACCACTGTCGATGCAATTGCCTTCGCCCAAGGTTCCCCCGGTTCCGGTTACATCACCCACCCAGTTCACATTTGGCCCGGAGGGTCCAATTGTCCCGGCCGCCGGATTTGCGGCCCGCACGCGCGCGAACCTAAAGAGAGGCACAACACACGCGGCGACCAGCACAACCGTGGCTAACACCAGAGCACCTGCCCAGCGTCCATTAGAACGAGTAGAACGAGCTGGATGGGATTGGGACTTGTTCATGAAATCCTCCTGACGAAAGTCGGGCGTCATTGCGAAGCTGAAGAAAGGACCGCACTGTCTGGAGCAAGTGCGTGCTGACGACAACATCGCGGGCCATTGGCAACTAGCTATCAGTTACCGCCAAGTCTATTTGGACATGTTGAACTCTAGCGCCGGCCGGTTGAGGAAAACTTGAGAAAAACCCACAAGCTTCCTGCGCCGGATTCACGAAGCGAAATGAAATCAAATCGCAATAAACCACTCGGGTTCGCTGATTCAGTTCTCAGGGGATTGATGGGGCGTTAGTTGTAAGGGGAACGAGGGAAAACAGCTCTCTGGGTGGGCGAAAGTTAGCACTGTGCACACGGCTTGTCCAGCTTTGGCTCACCGGACTGAAATCGGCTGTTGTCGGCAATTCTAAATCGCGAAGCGGTACCAGGCCGGGGTCGAGCCCCATTTCCTACCTAACCAGATCGCGGCGAACATAGAGCAGCAAATCAACTCCCGGTCGCAGAGCATAACTGCCATTCGGACTGGCAGGGTTGCGTACCTGCAGGTAACGATCGCCGAAGGTCGCGCGCAACTCCGCCTCCTGCGCCGTCGATCCAATAACGACGGGCTCGGTTGAAGGACTCATGCGTCCGTAGTAACCCACTCGCTTCATATCGCGGAAGTACCAGGGCAACGGCCAGTAGTCGGGCGAGACGATCGTCACGCCAGTGTCCGCGCCTGAGCCGCTGCGCGCGACAACGCTATTGACCTCATCAACCAGGGCAAGCAGGTCGCGGCGCGTGTGGGCATAGACGTAGGTGTAGCGATCGTCATCGTAGTACTTAAAGTTGAGCGCAAACATCTGCGCGCCGCTCACTGCGATCACAGCGGCGGCCGTCAGGTAGAAATGGACCCGGTCCTGGTGTTTCGCCGCCTTACTCCAGAAATAGAAAGTCGCTACGATATAGGCCAACGCCAGCGCAACCGGAATCAGCAGAAACCAGTTTTGCCTCAGATTGATCTCGTAGCCGAGGAAGGCGATGGCCCCAATCGCCAGGGCCAGCGGTATTAGCGGCTCTTCGAATTTGCGGTAGAGAACGTCGAGCAGGTACCCCGCGGTAATCGCCAGGGGCACAATGAAATTCAACGCAATCCACGGCGTCTTATAACCCACCATCGAATATGCAACGAGAGATCCGAAACCCCACTGGGCGATAAAAAGCGCGAAGCGATTATTGGCACGCCAAACTGAAATCGCCGCGCCGACTGCTCCCAGAATCAGTAACGGCGATTCTTCTTCGCGTAGCCATTCCAGATACTGGGCCCACGAATGCACATGTTCCTGAGTGCGTTTCGACCACAACTGCAACGTAAGCAGAGCGTCATTAACGCCTTTCGGATAGTTTTTGAAGAACGAGGAATAGAACAGGATGTTTACGGCAAAGAAAAAAGCCATGGCGACGAGCGCGAAGATGGCTACCGTTACCGCGCCACCATAGGGCTCAAGCCTGGCGCTTAACCGCTCAACCAGCGGCGGCTGTCGCCCTGGTTTTCTTTTCGGTTTGCCCGAAACTTGTTGGTGCAACCAGAAGTAAACTGTCGTGCTGATCAGCGCAAGCAGGATCACCGGCCCGTTGATGATCCAGGTTTCCTTTGTCGCAGTCATCATGCCGGCCGAGATGCCGGCCAGAACCAGGTAACTCCCACTCGTCGTCTCGTAGTACTTCAACACCGCAACGACTGCTCCGAGCGCAAAGAAAACGAACAATGTTTCGTGAATGAAATAGCGAGAGAGATAAACAGCCCCGGGCGAGATGGCCAGCATACCGGCGGCCGACAGCGCCCCTATGCTCCCAATGTTCCGCCGCAGCAACAGCACCAGCCAAACCGTTCCAAGGCCGAACAGGACCGTCACCAGGCGAATATTGAACGTCGTCAGACCATACTTATCGCCGAAGTTGTTGCCGCCGAGGAAACGTGTCACCCAGGGAATGATGGCTGAGAGGAAGTAGAGTGTCGGCCCGTGATAGTTCGTCGGGTCGTAGTGGTAGTAACGCGCTCCCTGGCGCACGAGGGGGACCAGAAAGTTACCGT
Organism: Blastocatellia bacterium; assembly: GCA_033856235.1. Classification (GTDB taxonomy): domain Bacteria; phylum Acidobacteriota; class Blastocatellia; order Pyrinomonadales; family Pyrinomonadaceae; genus DASXRU01. The sequence goes on from JAWVFI010000084.1 coordinate 12,379, forward strand.
TGACGCCTTCGTCGTGATGCAATGGAACCAGGTTCAGATCGTAGAGCCGGAGAAACGCAGCGACGAGCATCACTCCCGCTGATGCGATGAGCCAGGTGCGCCGGCTCATTTCTGTCGGCGCATCCGCAACCAACGGAGCCGCTGGCTTGCCCGCCGGATTGGCCCCAACACCCTCTTTCCTTTTACGGCTTGATTTTGTAGAGGCGGTACTCACCTAATTCTCCTATCTTCGTATACCGCTCAAAAAACGATTCGTTGACTGGAAAAACGTTACTCTCTAACCGGCTGACTGCAACATAGTCAACTCCATATCTGCCGAGCAGGCTCTCTGCCCGCGGACCGCCGCCGTAAATTTGGCTGATATCGGATTGACGCTGTGCAAACTCGAGTCCATGCGTCCAGATGTGACCCGGATAACCCATCAGGGAACGACGACCCGTTAGAAATACGGGATGGTTGTGAATCGGCGCGTGCAGGATCATGGCCCGGCGCGGTGTCTGTTGCCGGATCATTTGCGCGAAGCGAACGCCGTCGCGATCGAATTCGCCATATTCCTTTTGACTGGTGACGAGGGCAAAGACATCGAGAGCTCCCGCAAGCGTAAGAGCCAGCAACAGTCCTCCAGCCAGTATGCGTCGTGGAATACCTCCCTGCCACAGCCGCGCTATCACCAGCGCCACCAGCGGCGACGATGCGACCCACCAGAAAAACAGTACCTTCACATTGTCCCAGGTCCACGGCGCCATTTTGAATAGATTGGGAACGATGAAGCAGAGCGTGAAAGGCAAATAAAACCATAGCAGTCGCCGGGACACCAAACGATTGTCGCGCCGCCACACCAGCGCCGTTATCAGCAGCGGGATAAACACGCCAGTGTTTTTTAGCCAGAACCAGGCGACGTCCAGAAGGCGGACCAGGCCGGCCCACAGGCCCGTCTGCTGCGCCGGATTAGTCAAAAGACGGGCTTTGAAAAATACTTCATCGGTACTGTCCCATCCGAAGTGCCAGCCTATGAAAGTGCCGGCCTTGACGGCGCTGCCCTGCGTGGACCACCACAACTGCGGCAAAGCGATCACTAGTGCCGCCAGGAAAAATATCAACCACAGGCGTCTTTGATCGGAGGGCAACAAGTATAAGACTGCCAGGGATACTGCTGCTGCCGAAATCACCAGAACTATTTTCAGATAAGCGAGGGGCACGAGTCCAAAATAATAACCGGCTCCGATTAGTATCAGAGCTGCGAGGGGCGGCAACCACGCGCGCCAGTATTGCCCCAGAGCCAAAACTGCGCCGACGCCCATCACCACCACAAAGCTGTGCGCATGGACCAGCGGCAGTAAGCCGGCAATCACGCCGGCTGCGAGCATCCGCCGGTGAGAAGCAACCTGGAAAAAGGAAAAAGGAAAACGCGCTGCTGCGTGTTGGGATGATCCGTTCGCGTCGGATTTCACATCCCCCTTCACCGTTGGGATCTTTTTGCCTTTTGCTTTTTTCTTTTTTGTTTTCTTGCTCTGCTCCTCGTTTTCTTCCCAAATCCCCCATCTTCCATCGTCCGTCGCGGCCCACCATTGGGTGAAGACGATCACCGCGAGGGGGATTCCGAGCAGGATCCCGCGCTGCGTCAGCAGCAGCGAGGTCATGGCATTCCCCCAACGCCAGGTTGATTCCGGAACAATGGTGTACGAATGCGGCAGGTTCATCAGCAGATGAGTTAGCCCGGTCTGGCTGTCGGCGGCATTCTTCAAAAACACCAGCCAACCAAAGCCTCCGCTCAACACAACCAGGATGGGAGTGAGAATCGCCGCGAGGCGATCGCGCAGCAATCGCAAAGCCCAATAATGAATGACCCCTACGAACGCTACGGCGAGAATAATGTTCTCGATAAACATTGAATCGCGCAGGCTCGCGCCCAGGCGGACAAACATCGCGGACACCAGATCGGTAAGGAAAGGATAGGTAAAGCGCACTCCCGCGTAGGTTGGATCCTCCGGAGGAAAATTCTGGCCAAAAGCAAAGCGCGTGATCACACTGAGGTGAAAGGGAAGATCGCCGAAGTTATTCAGCACCCCGGTAAGAATGGCTTCCCCGCGTTCAAACATCGCGTTCTCAAAAGCCAGCCACATCACCACGACTACCAGTGCATAGAAGCCGACGTAAAAGATGCTCCAGAGATCGAGACGAAGAATGTTGCGTTGCAAACGGCGAGCTGAACCGGCGATATCCGTGAAGACTGTGGCGCGGCGCTGCGGATTAATCAAAAGAGCAAACGGCGTGCCCACCACGATCGTAGAAATAATGAGCGTCGCCGGCCCCAGGGTGAGAAAGCAGGCGCTGACAAAACCGGCCAGCCCCAGCGCCGCAAAGCCAATGCAGGCGCCCGAACACAGACGCGCGGCTAGCGGCGCGTCCTCATCATAAAGATAAGTGGCCAGCGCACCGCCCGTCGTCGCAATCAGCGAAAGAGCCAGGGCTAAAAACATCGGGGCATTCTAAGTCTTCTCAGCGAATCATTGATACCAAAACTTTCGATCTGGGTTAAAGCCCGCAGCTCGAGATTCGAAATCTCATTAGCACCTGACCTCAGGTGGGCCCTGCCTGGCGTGGAAGCTCAAGGTGACTTTGGCCCGCTAGATCTCTATCCCTCTCCCTTTGGGAGGGTTCTTGTGACCAGACCAGGCAAACTGTTCCCAACGCGCGGCCTCG
>JAWVFI010000085.1:0-69303 GCA_033856235.1 Blastocatellia bacterium
CCGAGTATGACTCCTTCGCCCTCGCGATCCTTCACCTCACGACTGATTGCCAACGCCTGCTCGTAAAACTCAATCGCCTTCTCGTAACGGCCCAGACGGTGATAGGCATTGCCCAGATTGCCGAGTACGAGTCCTTCCCCGGCGCGATTCTTCATCTCACGATGGATGGCCAGCGCCTGCTCGTAAAACTCAATCGCCTTCTCGTAACGGCCCAGATTGTTATAGGCATTGCCCAGATTGCCGAGTGCGCCTCCTTCCCGGTCGCGATCCTTCACCTCCCGAGTGATTGCCAGGGCCTGTTCGTCAAACTCAATCGCCTTCTCGTAACGGCCCAGACTGCTATAGGCACTACCGGTGGCCGCGAGCGTGACTCCCTCACCGGCCCGGTTTTTCACCTCACGATAGATCGTCAGCGCATGCTCGTAATATTCAATCGCTTTCTCGGAGCGGCTCAGATAGGAATAGTTAAATCCGATGTTGTAAAGAGATCGCGCGGCCCAGTATTGATCGCCCAGTTCGCGCCACACCGAGAGCGCTTGTTGCAGCTTGTCAATCGCCTGCTCGGGCTGCTTTCGCAACTCCCTGGCTTCGAGCATCCATCGCTCGGCGGCAATGCGCTGCCTGTCCTGCGCCGTGGCCGCCGCCTTCACTTCCAGGCGCACCTGGTAGGATCCGGCGAGCGTGGCTGAACTGGCGGCACGTACCGTGAGCCGATAATTCCCGCTCGCCGCTGCCTCCGCCGAGAGCGACTCCAGCCCGCCGACCGGAGCAAGGTTGAACTCGACCATCTGCTTACCGTCCGGGGCCGCAAGCACCAGCGCCGCGTCAATGGCTTTCTGCTCCAACACGACGCGCATGAACTGTCCCGTTTGAAGCGTGATCTGATAAGTGCGCGACTGGCCGCCGGAAATATGGCTCTCGACCAATTGGCCGGGAGCAAGCGTCAGCGGTTCCGGTGTGACCTGTGCGTGTGCGAAAACGCACGACAAGCCGAGAATCAGCATCAGCAAAGAGAATCGCCTACTCAGCATACTTTTCAGTCCGATCAGCTACCGACATTTCGGGTTCGCCATTCCGTCAGGGGGGTTAACGCTATCCGCTCAAGTGGCCAACTACGTCCGACAGGCCAAGCCTTTAGTCACCGCCACTCGCCCTGCAGGGTAAACGCTGCCCAGTAATAAGGCGACTGCCACTGCTTTTGGTGCGACATTTCCACCTGCGCGGCGCGCAGAGCTGCGGCCGGAGTTTTCTTTTCGCGGAGCATACCCCGGTAAAAGCGGGCCATCAGATCCGCTGTGGCCTTGTCATTTACGTTCCACAGGCTGACGACGACGCGGCGGGCCCCTGCATACATGAATCCACGCGTCAGCCCGACCAAGCCTTCCCCTTTGATCTCTTTACCCAGGCCGGTTTCGCAGGCGCTCAACACCACCAACTCGGCCGGCAAATTCAGATTGTAGATTTCGTGCGCGCGCAAGAAACCATCCTGGGGTTTGCCGGATTCATCCACTAGGGAAAGGACGATGGCCGACAGGTCGGAACGCTCGGAGTCGATAAATCCGTGGGTCGCAAAATGAACGTAACGATACTTGCTCAATTCGCCGCCGGTGGCCGTGGCGCGGTTTGCTTTGAAGTCAATCGCTTTTAGATTCTTAGCGCGTGGCGCTTCCGCGAGGATCTGATCCGCTTCCTGCCGGGTGAACTTCAAGCGTCGGATGATGAGGCCCGAATCATCGGAGAGATGTTCGAGGATTCGCGTCTCAGCAGCTCCGTCACCCGGAACGCGTCTCGGCGCCACTGTTCTGGCTGCGGCGGCAACCCGCTCATCGGCGGCAGAGAAGACGGGATCGGCAATAATGGCCACATTGTTGGGCGCGAGTTTGCGGTTGAGCAACCCCTGACGTTGGATCGCCAGGGCCGACGCCGATGGTAGCGAGATTACTTCGTGATCCTGTATCAACGGCCGGTAACTTGCAGCATCTGCCGGCTGACCACTGACCGATGACAAGGCCGCGAATGGCACATACTGCAAGGCTCCGTCGGCGACTATGACCAGACGCTCAACGCCCAGTTCGGATCCAATCGGCCCGAGCACCATTTCGCTCAGATTCTTAACAGACATCGACAATTGCGAATCTGCCAGCGCAATTCTCTCCTGCTTCAATTGCGCGGTCTCGCCTGTCTTGAATTGACTCCGGGCAGTCAGTAAACCGTAAACCTGGCGCGCGGCTTTCTCTATCACTTCTCGGCTTGGTAACTCGTGGCTCTTTGAGGAAGTCGGAGTAATTGTCCACACATAACTGCGTTCGTCACCGAGTGAGTACTCAAGCAACATCGTGCCGCGGTCCAACTGCTTTTGAATTTCCTTCAGTCCCAGCGGCTGCGGCTGAGTGAGGGCGGCGTAGGCGGGACTGCTTTTCCGAATAGCCGCCTGGGCCTGGCGATGCTGATCTTCCAGCTCGGAAATCTCTTTACTCAATAATGCGGCGCGGTCCTTTGCATTCTGCCCGAGCGCCTGCATCTGCCGCTCCGCCTTGGCATTGATTTGCTGAGAGAGAGTGCGCTCCCGTTCCAGCAGCGCCGCATCGACACCGTGCCTAATATTTGCCCGCGCTTCCGTCAGCATTTCTAAAAGGCTCCGGGCATGCGCTTGTTCGCTGACTCGTAATGCCATCGCATCGTTTCCGGCCGCAGGATTTGCGCGATGCATGCTCATGAGCAGATCTATGTAGAACTGGTAAGCGTCGTGCTTGACGCCAAGATATGAGGCGCGCAACTGCGTGTCCGTCTGCCCACGCACTTCCTCAATTATCGTGATGGCCTGTTCGATACGTTTGCGCGCGGCAGGTAGGTCGCCGCGTTCGCGCTCTACGCGGGCCAGGCCTTGAAGCACGTTGGCTTCTTCGCGCCGGTCCCTAACCGCCTGGGACAGCGAGAGCGCCTCGTTGTAATACCTGGCGGCTGGCTCCAATTCGCCCGACATAGCATGGACATAGCCCAAATGTTCAAGCGTGGCTGCTTCCGACCTGCGGTCCTTTGTGGCCCGTTGCAGGTCGAGCGCCTGCTGGTGGTATTCCACCGCTTTTTGCCGCTGGCCCATGGAATACATAGCTACGCCCAGACCATCCAGCGTGATGGCCTCGCCGCGTTTGTTTCCGGTAGTCCGGTGCAGCCTTAGCGCCTGATTGTAGTGTTCCAGAGCTTGGGTAGTGTCGGCCAGTGAGGCGTGGATATAGGCCAGGTGATAATGTGTATCAGCCTCGCCCCTTATGTCCTTTGTCGACTGCTGTAGCTCGAGCGCTTCTTTGAGGGATTCGAGCGCTCGTTCTTTTTCTCCGAGAAAAGTGTAAACGGCCGCGATATTGAGGAGCGTATCGCCTATCCTTGTGTTCTTTCCTGTTTCCTTCTTCAGCGTTAAAGATTGGTTGTAGTATTCCAGCGCGTTCTGACTGTCTCCCAACTTGAAGTAGATCAGGCCGATATTATTCAGCGTGTCGGCCTCGGGCCCGCGTTCCTTTCTGCCTGACCAGATCGCCAGCGCCTGACTGTAGTACTCCAGCGCCTTATGGGGTTCACCCAACGTGTCATAGACTCCCCCGATATTGTTAAGCACCACCGGCTCATACGTCGCATTCCCGAGACTCTTCCATAAGCCGAGTGCCTGGCTGTAATGCTCCAATGCAGTTTGCGAGTCGCCAGTTGAGAGATGAATAAAACCAGTAACCTTAAGGCTGTAGTACTCCAGCAGACGATCATTTAAAGAGCGAAACATCGGCAGCGCTTGCTGGTATTTATCCAGCGCCTGGCGCCGGGCCTCTATCGCCGGTTGCTTGCTTAGTTGATATCCCTCCCAGAAAAGCTTTTCAGCGGCCACTCGCTCGATATCTGCAGGCAGGGGATATCTCAGCGCTTCCACTGTTATCACATAACTTCCGGCGCGGGGTTTCCTGTCAGGCAGACGCACCTCAATGCGGTACTCTCCAGTTTCGGCCGCAATCAGCGAAAGCGGTTCTAGTCCGTTTGCACCGCTGGGTCCGTCAGCCTTTATGAGTTGCTGGCCTCCTGGCGCCAACAACGCCACTGCCACATCTACCCCCTGCTGGTCCACCAGCGCGTGAAAGTATTGACCTTTAACAAGCGAAACACTATAGGTGTGAACCAGTTCTTCGTCAGCTTCTCGCTTTACGGAAGAGCCTGGTTCCAGAGTCGTGACGTCGGCACCCCGCTGCTGTGTTGGATTCAGCTTAGGTGTTCCCAGCAAGGGAGAGGCGAACACTCCGCAGGAAGCGACGGAGCAAAAGAGTAAGATGGTGGCGAAGGAGCACCGGGCCTGCCCCCGTAGAAGCTTTCCGTTTCGAGAGTGATACATGATCTGACGTAACATGGCGTGACTCTCCAGCGGTGGACCTCAAATGGGGATTAGAAGCAGGACTGGCTTTGAAAGCCGCATTCGAACTGGCAACCGGTGTCTCATAAATAGCAGATCATGAGACACCGGTTGTCGAGACCTACCGATCTCGTCCCTACTTCTTCGTGGCCTTCGTGGTCTTCTTAGCCTTCGAACTTTTCGTGGCCTTCGAGCTCTTGGTGGCCCTGGAACTCTTCTTGGCGTTCGAACTCTTGGTAGCCTTCGAGCTCTTCTTAGCCTTCAGGCTCTTCTTAGGCAACGGGCTTCCAGGCGTACCACTCCAGCTCGGTTCATCGTCTTCAGCTTTGGACGGCTTTGCATGCGGATCATTCGGGGGGGCCACTGAGTTACGTCCAGATCCCGACACGTTGTTCGGGCCGGTCTGCGTGCCGACTAAGGTGTGACTAAAACCGCAGCTACACGCCAGGTTAGGAATGGTTACTGCATTCCCGGTACCCGGCCCGACAAAGGCTAGGCTGGCAGTGGCGGTTGTTTGGTTCTTGTGTGTCACATTGAAATTCCAACTAGGCATTCTATTCTCCTTCTTGCTTTTCAACCTGCGACGGCTGATTTGCTTAACGAAAATCCAAAGCAGTCAAAGGGGCAACTGCTTCTACCCATTAACGCGAGAATTGGTGTGGAAAACCACCAGAGCTACGGATGGCCAGCAGAAGTAGCGTGGCCGGCTTGGCCTTAAAGGCCGGTTTGTCTGGGACGACAAGCTAACTGCGCTTCAATGGGCCGCATGATATTCCTGAGACGAGTGAAGGTCAATCGCTTTTCGCAGGGCAGGTACGCTACAGCCTTTGGGCGCTCAACAATTCAACTACTACTAATGCAAGGCCGCCGTTGAATCCTAAGCTTGCTAGTGATGTTCGAGTTTGATGGCGTGGACCAGAACTGGCCCGGCAATTCTGAGACTTGTTTGCTTTAGCTGATCGTCTTTCTCAAGCGTAGGTTTCGCGGCGGAATTTGCTTTTAAGAATTCCTCAACCCGCGTGTTGAGACTTGCGTCTTTCACCAGGCCTCGGTTGGTTCGATTCGCGACTTTGACAGCTTCCAATTCGGGCACGGCACTGGCGGCAAACACTAACCAGAGTTTTTCCGTCCCTTGTTCGGCGTCAAATACGAACCAACTCTGTTGCGGAATTTCCACCCTCTGATTTTCAGCCACATAAGACAACCCATCATTGGCCGTGGTTGAGGGAAAGAGCACCACAAATGAAGTCGCGCCATCAGCCGAAGGGCCTTCGTTGAGAATGTACAGGTAGCCGGGTTGCGTACTACTTAAGTTCAAGCGAACCCGGTAGTCTTTCTCAAAATTGATCTCTCCTGACAATCTGAAAGGGTCTTCGAACGGCCGCCCCTCGCGATACTTTTGCACCGTCATCCAGTAACTGAGTTTGCGCTCGGCGACGGGAGCCGAGGGCGGAACTGGAGCCACTCCGGTTGCGGGACGCAATCGAGACCAATTCGCCGCGACGGCAATGCCTGCGACGAGAACTACGGCCAGAGCTATGCCGGCAATGAGCTTGGTGCGACGAGGTTGCCTGCTTTCGATCGCTTCGGATTCAGATCGCCTTGTAGTTGCCGAATCGGCTCCGGGAACCCTGGCGGATGTTGCCGGCAAGCCTGAGGGCGGAGCGACTGAGCGCTCAATTTCCACATCCAGCTCCAACCGTCGCTTCAGGTTCCGCAGGTCGATAAGCATGTCCTTCGCGGTTTGATACCGCTCGTCAGTATTCTTCGCCAGCGCCTTACTAACAATGCGCTGCAACTCCGGCGGAACGTTCCCACCGCCTAACGCACTCAGCAGGAGCGGTTCCTTCTCCAGGATGTCCACAATCGTGTGGCTGCTGGTGACGCCAGTGAAAGGAACGCGGCCGGAGATCATCTCGTAAATGACGACGCCGGTACTCCACAAATCGGTGCGCTCATCGACTCGCAACGCCTGGGCTTGCTCGGGGGACATGTAATTAACGGTGCCCATAATGCTGCCAGGAATGGTTCGGACCAGTACGGCGGTATTTGCCTCCGTGTCGGATAGCCCGCCCGTTGTCACCGGCTCTGACAGTTTTGCCAGACCAAAGTCCAACACCTTTACCACGCGGTCACGGCGGCGGACCATGATATTTTCGGGTTTAATGTCACGGTGAACGATCTTGGCCTCGTGGGCGGCGTCGAGGGCCGCGACCACCTGCATACTGATGTCGATCATTTCCGCGAGCTTGAGTTGCTTTCCGATGAGGTGTTCGCGCAGGGTCGCGCCATCGACATATTCGCTGACAATGAAATGGAGCGAATCAGTGTCGCCAAACTCGAAGATAGTCAGGATGTTCGGCTGGTTGAGGGAGGAAGCGAGTTTTGCTTCCTGCTTGAAGCGCTGCATCCGCCGTTTGTCAGCAGCCACATCCGCGGGAAGTATTTTTAGAGCCACGGTGCGATCGAGGTTGATGTCCTGCGCCAGGTAAACCTCACCCATTCCACCCTCGCCGAGCTTTTTAAGAATGCGGTAATGACTGATGAGCTGGTCGGGCTCCAAGACGTCCTGGTTAACTTCGGAGCCATCGGCTTCTGCGGCCAGCAACGAAGCGACTTCCGCAACCGCCGGGGCCTGAATGAAATTTTCCTGGTCGGCGTGGTGGTGAGAATCGATGAGCTTTTCGACTTCGCGGCGCAATGATTCGTCCGCGCCACACTGACCCGCGACGTAGGCTTTACGCTGGTCGGGTTCCAGGGCGAGCGCGGATTTGAAGATGCCGCTAATCTGCTGCCATCGTTCCGGCTGCATCAGGCCACACTCCCGCTTAGTTCCTGGTAAAGCCAGGCTCTGGCCATATTCCAATCGCGCGTTACCGTGTTCTCAGAGATCTTCAAGACGCCGGCAATCTCTTCGTTGTTCAGACCGCCAAAATATCGCAACTCCACCACCTGGCCGCGGCGCGGATCCATTTCGGCCAGGCGCAGCAGCGCTTCGTCCAGCAGCAGTAACGCCGGGGCGCGTTCGTGGGCCACCATCGCGGTTTCATCGAGAGAAATCTTCTGTAGCCCACCGCCGCGTTTCGCGTAGGCGTGGAGCCGCGCGTGGTCAATCAGGATGCGGCGCATGATCTGCGCGGAGATGGCAAAGAAGTGTGAACGATTTGCCCAATGGACGTTTTTCTGATCGACCAGACGCACATAAGCTTCATTAATCAGCGCCGTGGTCTGCAGCGTATGGCCCTTTTGCTCGCGGTTCATATAGCGCTTCGCCATTTTGTGGAGTTCGTCGTAGACAAGGGGATAGAGCTGATCGAGCGCGGTTTGATTTCCGTTGCTCCATTCGGCAAGCAACTGCGTAATCTCGTGCGGCGAACGGGAAGGGTCTCTCATGGGCGGCGGGCCAAGTGTAACACCATAAGCCAGTCAGAACCGCCAGCGGTAGCGGGCGGTTGATCTAGCCCAGTCATCGCCAGCGAGAGGTCAACTGCCCGCTACCACAGGCGGTTCTGATTTATTCGGAAGAATCTCGTTTCTGCGAGCGCCCGGAGGAGGATGAACGGCTGAAGCTACTGAGGTAGGGACCGAGGTCGTCACGATCGAGATCGGCGAATTTCGCGAATTGACTGATAAAGGCAAGATAGCTGGTGCCGGTCGGGCCGTTGCGTTGCTTCGCGAGAATCAACTCGGCGATGTTCTTGTTTTCTTCGGTCCGGTTGTACTGTTCTTCGCGATAGATGAAGGCCACCAGGTCAGCGTCCTGTTCGATGGCTCCGGATTCCCGCAAGTCCGCGAGCTGCGGCCGGTGATCGGTGCGGTTTTCCGGCGCGCGTGATAACTGCGACAGGGCGACCAGGGGAATGTTCAGCTCTTTGGCAACGGATTTCAATTCGCGGGAGATTTGCGAAACTTCCTGCTGCCGCGATTCGAACCGCCCACTCGAACCGGACATCAGCTGCAGGTAGTCAACGATGATCAGATCCAGCTTCTTCTGCTCTACCAGCAAGCGGCGGGCTTTCGCTCGCAACTCCAGCACCGTGATGGCCGGCGTGTCATCAACGTAGATGCGTGCTTCGGAAAGTTTGCCCAGCGCCCCCGCCAGGCGCGTCCATTCGTCGCGTGATAGAAAGCCGCTGCGAAACTTCTGCGCGTCCACATTCGCTTGCGAGCAAAGCATGCGCATTGCCAAAGCTTCCGAGGACATCTCTAACGAAAAAATACCCACCACCGCCTGGGCCTGAAGAGCCGCATGCTCAGCCAAAGTGAGGGCCAGGCTTGTCTTACCCATCGACGGGCGCGCCGCAATCACAATTAGATCAGCCGGTTGTAATCCCGAAGTCAACGCGTCGAGGTCTCTAAAGCCTGTCGTTAGTCCCGTAAGTACAACAGCCCGGCCCTGCATGGCCTCAACCTTTTCAAGTACGCGATCGGCAACGGGCTTGATGTGCTCAAAGCCCTGACGAATGCGCTCATCCGCCAGTTCGAAAATAGCGTGCTCAGCATGGTCCAGAATACTTTCTGGTTCATCCTCCTGATCCAGGGCTTCGGTCGTGATTTTGGCTGCGGCCTTGACCAGTTTGCGTAAGAGTGCTTTACCCCGAACGATCTTGGCGTACTGCCCAATGCCTGTCACGTGTGGCAAGCCATAAGTGAGATTAGTGAGAAAGCCCATCCCACCGACGCCTTCAAGGGCTTGGTCACGTCGCAATTCTTCGGCAATCAGGATGGGATTAATTTCTGAACCGTGCTCGAAAAGCACAATCATCGCTTGGAAGATCCGACGGTTGGACGGCACGTAGAAATCTTCGGGTTTTAGGAGTTCGATTGCTTGGCTAATCAGTGCATTATCTAACACCACGGCACCCAGAATAGCGCGCTCAGTTTCGGGACTGCTAGGTAACGACCTTTCGAGATTCGGTCCGCGAATGGGGTCGGGCGTAGCCATTGTTTTTTGGAGTGGTAAAGAGTTACAGCCTAGATCGAGAAGGGCGCCACATTAAACTCTTAGCGGAAATTAAGCGAATTTTTCCGGGATTTATTTTTTTTTAGCAGTTTTGAGCCGCGGATCCAGAGAGGTTTTCAGCTCTCGCTGGCATCGGAATCAGGTCTCGTTAACGCTTGGTCAAATGCTTCGTCGAGGCAATCAGCAATGCTTCGCCAATTAATGCCACGAAACTCTGACTGAGCCTCGGTACTCGTAATAAGAATAAGCTGCTCGCGGAAACGATCCGCTTCTTCGCGGGAAGAAAACAAGCCGACGGGAAGGTAGTCCTTAGATTGTGCGTTGCGGACATTATGGAGATTATTCCGTATCACATTCTCTAAGGTGCGGATGAGCGTGGCGTTTTCATTTACGCTGTACTCAACCACGAAGGCCTTTAATGCGATGCTGAACATAGTTCTCTCTACTTCACGTGTCGAAGGATTCCAGACCGACGGTATCAATTGCCGACTTTCTGGGGCTTGCGCCCAAGCTTTGAGCTGTCCCCCGCTTCGCGGGCTTGGCTCGCTATCGACTCTTTCCTGGGGCTTACGCCCCAGGCTTTATGCTGACGCCCGCTTCGCGGGCTGAGAACTACGCGCCGTTTTCTGAGGAATGATCCTCGGCGGCCTGCGTTGATTCGGGCGTTTCCTCAGCGTCGGCCGGTGCGGGTGCCGCTACTTCCACACCGCCTTCGCCCGTAATCTTCACCGGCACATCAATCACCACCTCGCGGTGCAGACGCACCGGGACCGTAAAATCTCCAGGCGTCTTGATCGGCTCTTTCAAAGTAATCCGCCGCCGATCGATTTCATAGCCCTTGTCCTTCAGGGCCTGGGTGATGTCCATGGAAGTGACTGAGCCATAGAGCAACCCCTGCTCACCAATCTTGCGTTCAAAGGTCAGGCTTAGCGATTTCATTTGCTGAGCCTGGGCTTCGGCGCCGGAACGGTCCTTTGCTTCACGCTTCAATAGTGCGGCGCGTTCCGACTCAATCTGCTTCACGTTGCTGGCGGTGGCTTCGACTGCCAGTTTGCGTGGCAACAGATAGTTCCGCGCGTAACCGGCCTTCACCCGAACTACCTCGCCGCGAGCGCCCAGATCGTCGATATCCTCGCGCAAGAGAATCTTTTTATGTGGCATCTATTTATTCCCCTGTTCTTAGTCTGCGGCGTACGGCAGCAGAGCGATGTTGCGCGCGCGCTTGATGGCTTCCGCCAGCATCCGCTGGTGGGTGGCGCAGGAACCCGAAATCCGGCGCGGCACAATCTTGCCGCGCTCCGGAATGTAATTCTGCAAAAGCTTCACATCTTTGAAGTCGATCAAATCCGTCTTCTCAATGCAGAAGCGGCAAATCTTGCGCCGGTGCATGCGCCGTCCGCCGCCGCGACCACCGCCGCGACCACCGCGCGAATCTCCGTCGTAATCGCGTTCAAAGCGGCTATCAAACCGGCTTTCCCGATCGTCGTAATTACTTGACATACTCTCCTCTATCCTTCTTCGCGTAACGCAAACTTCAGTTGCGGTTGCTTACCATGACGCCCGCGGCGTTGTTTACTCGCAAACTAAAGTTTGCGCTACAAGGTAAGGCGTTACAGATCAATAAGCTTCGTCGAAAGACGCTGCCGGGGCTACTGGAGTTGCCGCCGGCGCCGACTCGGTCTTCTTACCTGAAGGTCTCTTCGCGGCTTTCCGCGCGCGCTTGTCGGCAAACTTTTGCGCCCGCCGGCGATCTTCATCAACTCGGACGGTGATGTAGCGAATGATGCGGTCATTGACACGCATGCGGCGCTCCAACTCCGCAATCTCTTTGCCGGAGCCTTCGATTTCCAGCAGAATGTAGGTGCCGTCGTTCTTGCGGCCAATGGGATAGGCCAGGCGACGCTTGCCCATGATTTCCGCTTTCGTAATCGTGCCGCCCTGATCGGTGACGATGCGCTGAAAACCTTCGCTCAATTGCGCTACTTCATCCTCCGGGGCGTCCGAATCGATGATGAACATCACTTCGTAAATTCTATTTGCTGCCAAAACTACTCCTCCGGTCTTATCTTTCGTTCAGTTATACAGAGACATTGCCTTCTCGACGCCGTCTCGCAAGATTACCTGCACCGCTTCCGCGCTGCGCGCCAGGACCTCGGCGACCTGGGGCCGCTGGCTTTTAGGAAATTCATCCAGCACAAAACTTTTCGTGTCGCTGAGTTCGTGTTCCGGCTGAATTCCAATCCGCAGCCGCACAAACTCATCGGAACCAAGGGCGGCGATTAGTGACTTCAAGCCGTTGTGCCCGCCCGCGCTGCCTCGAGGCCGGATGCGAATCGTTCCCAGGGGCAACGCCAGATCATCACTAATAACTATTAACTGATTCGCGATGCCTTGCCCTTCATACTTCGCCTGCAGGCATTTGACCGCTTCCCCACTTAGGTTCATGTAGGTCTGCGGCTTGACCAGCAGAGCCCTGCGTCCTGCTATGTCCGCGTTCCCGACGAGCGATTGGCATGCCCGGCGCTTTACTAATGCGCCGGTCGCTGTCGCGATCCTGTCAATGAGCATGAAACCCAGGTTATGGCGCGTCCACTCATACTCCGCGCCGGGATTGCCCAAACCAACGATGAGAGGCATGACATTGCCGATTTCCGATTGTCAATTTCCAATTTGCCGCGTGACTGCTGATTGCCGATCAAATTACCAGAACGCTTCCTGCTCCCACGAGAAGAGAGAACCTGATACCGCGAACCAATTGACAATCGGCATCTGGCAATCGCCAATGACCCTATTCCTTCTTGCCCTTGTCCGGCTCGCCGCCCTCTTCGTCTTCCTTCTTCTTGCCAATTAGCTCGGGCTCGGCGGCACCTTCGGCCTCCACTGGCGCAACTTCGACGACTTCTTCCTTCACGAAGCCGACCGTAGCTACCACAGTCTCCGGCGATGCCAGGATTTCGATCTTTTCATCGACTGGCAAATCTGAGATGTGCAACACGTCATGGACTCCCAGGTGCGCCACATCCACATCGATCGATTCAGGAATGTCCCGGGGATCGCAGCGAATTTCGATCTCGCGGAGAATCTGTTCCAGAACTCCCTGCTGCTCGCGCACGCCGATGGGTTCACCTGTCAGGTGCAGCGGCACCGTAACTTCGATCTTCTCGCCGACAACCAGCCGTCTAAAGTCCGCGTGCACGAGGCGGCCGCGAATCGGATCAATCTGGCGGTCATGAAACATGACCTCGCTCGGCCCGACGCCATCAACCTCGAGAGTGAAGATGGTATTGCGGCCTGTATCCGAGCGCAAAATCGCCGCCAACTCTTTCAACGGCGCCATCGCCGCGACCGTCCCGCCTTCACCGCCATAAATCGTAACCGGCACATTGCCATCGCGACGCGTCCGGCGCGCATCATTCTTGCCTCGTCCGTCGCGCACCGTGGCGCGTACCCTAATGTCTTTTTTTTCAGCCATATTCGCTCTTTCTAAAACGTTCAGCGACCAACCGGGACATTGCCGATTTCCGATTGCGAATTGTCGATTTGAGTTTTTGAATCCTCAGCTGGAGCCAGGATTAAATGGAAACTCTTTCAATCGGCAATTGGCAATCGGCATTCGGCATTGACCTGCTGATCGCTGATGGTCTTTCCTCAAGCCATCAGTGTTTGCCCTTCACGCGTTTATTCCCCGTATTTGGGTGACAGACTGGCTGTCCTACACGAAGAGCGAGGAAACGCTGGTCTCCTCATGGATCGACTTAATCGCTTTCGCCAAAAGTGGCGCTATACTTAGTACCTTAATTTTCTTCGATTCGCAAGCGCCGTCGTGCAAGGGAATCGTATTCGTAATCACGATCTGCTCGATATCTGAGGCCTCAAGCAGGTCAACCGCCTGCCCCGACAGCACCGCGTGCGTGAAGCATGCGTGAATGCGTTCAGCGCCCGCTTCCTTCAGGGCTTTCGCCACTTTGGTAAGCGATCCGCCGGTGTCGCACATGTCATCGACTATCAAACAACTGCGCCCGTCAACGTCGCCGACGACGTTCATAACTTCAGCCACATTTGCTTTTTCGCGGCGCTTATCGCACAGCGCCAGGTCAGCATCCAGCCGTTTCGCATAGGCGCGCGCGCGTTCGGCGCCGCCGGTATCCGGAGCCACAACTGTCAGCTTGGGCATCAGGTTCTGCTGGTAGTAACCAATCATTACCGGCGCCGCATAAAGGTGGTCCACCGGTATATCAAAGAACCCCTGAATCTGGGCCGCATGCAGATCAATCGCCAGAATTCGCTGCGCCCCCGCTACCGTTAGCAGATTCGCCACCAGCTTCGCGGAAATGGGAACGCGCGGCCGATCCTTTTTATCCGAACGCGCATAGCCGTAATACGGAATCACGGCCGTAACCCGCTCTGCTGACGAGCGCCGGAATGCGTCCAGCATCACCAGCAACTCCATCAAGTTTGAATCCGTCGGCGGACAGGTCGGCTGTACGATAAACACATCGCCGCCACGAACGTTCTCATCAATCTGGAAATTAAACTCCCCGTCCGAGAAGCGTTCGGCCATGGCCCGCCCGGGGTCGCAACTCAACTCGTGACAAATCTCTTCAGCAAGCGCGAGATTCGCATTGCCCGAGAAGATTTTGATTCCGCCGGTTGTGCTCATCTTTTCAGTAACACAGACCTCGGTCTGTTCAGCTCGCGATCAAAGCGCCCATCCACAGAACCGTATCTGTGCTACTGCATCTGGCTGGGGCGGAAGGATTCGAACCTACGAATGCCGGATCCAAAGACCGGTGCCTTACCACTTGGCGACGCCCCAAAAATCCGTTGTAGGACAGACATTCCTGTCTGTCCCTTTGTCGCATCGGCAATCAAAGGCCAGACAGGAATGTCTGTCCTACTGCCTCGAAATAATCTTCGCGCCCGACTGTCTTACAAGGAAAAAGGCGCCAACCGGCTTCCATCTTCACCGCCTGAATGGCGCGCTCCTGCGCTTCCTTGTTTTCGAAAACTCCAAAAACGCTCGCTCCGCTACCTGCAAGCATCGCTGTCCTGGCGCCGGTGCTTAACAAAGCTTGACGCGCCGTTGCGATCTCAGGGTGCAAGCGCAAAACAGCGACTTCAAAATCGTTTTGCAACTCTTGCGGATATGAAAGATCGGAACCACTGCCCTTGCGAGAACTTGAAAGAATAGTGTCGCCACTAACCGTTGTCAAGGCAGGCGCGTTTAACGATTCGTAAGCCATTTTCGTGGAAACTGAGACTTTGGGCATTAGTATCAGCAGATACTGATCGGGGACATCTGGCAGCGTTGTAACGTGCGTCCCGGTGCCAACGCCCAGGGCTCTGCCGCCTACCAGAAAGAAAGGGACGTCCGCTCCCAGTTCGGCAGCCGTGCTGAGAATTTCG
The DNA here is from genome assembly GCA_033856235.1 of Blastocatellia bacterium. GTDB lineage: Bacteria > Acidobacteriota > Blastocatellia > Pyrinomonadales > Pyrinomonadaceae > DASXRU01. The sequence goes on from JAWVFI010000085.1 coordinate 14,757, forward strand.
GCGCGGCTCAATCGTAAATTCCACAATCGACTTAATCCGACGAGGGTCATCGCAGCGTCTGATGAACCTCCACCCAGGCCACTGCCAACCGGAACTCTCTTCTCCAAACTTATGTGCGCGCCGTGGTCAATTTTGCAGCGCGCTCTCAGGGCGTGCGCGGCGCGACTTACCAGGTTTGAACGATCGGCAGGCAACGATGGGTCATCGCAGGAGAACGTGATTTTCCCATCCGTCGATTTCCGAAAGCTTAGGCGGTCGTGAAGACTGATCGTCTGCAGGACGGTTTCGATCTCGTGATATTGATCGGAACGGCGCCCGAGGACTCGGAGCACCCAGTTGATCTTGGCGAAGGCGGGGATGTTGATTACGTCAGGCACGCAGCGGCAGGATCCGATCTACCTGTAGGACAGGCATTCCTGGCTGTACAGGGTCCTACGTTATTCACGAACTGGGAAGCGCGACAGGCAGGAATGCCTGTCCTACTTATCCTAATCATTTTCCTTGGAGTTAAGCCTGGCCTTGAGCCTCGCAGTTTGCGCCGGCTCACTGGAAAGCGAGAGGGCTTTCTCCCAGGCGGCGCGCGCCCGGTTCACTTCTTTTCGTGCGTTGTAAACCTCACCGAGGTGTTCCTGAATGGTCGCGGAGTTGGCGTTGTTCTGCGCGGCCTTGGCCAGGTTTTCTTCAGCCTCTTTGAGTTGGCCCAACTTGAAATACACCCAACCCAGGCTGTCGAGGAAGGAGGCATTAGTCGGTTCGGCTTTGACGGCCCGTTGAATCATCTCCAGCGCTTCTGGCAAACGGTCATTGCGCTCCGTCAGGAAGTAGCCAAGATTATTGAGCGCCGTCGGATTGTTTGGTTCCTTGGATAGAAGGCGACGCAGCGATTCTTCCGCGCCTTTCAGATCGCCCGCTTCTTCCTGCGCGGAGGCCAGCACCAGCAGCGCCGAGTTGACCATCCCTTGCTCCTTTGGCGGAGCTAATTCCAATGCTTTGCGCGCTGCCTCGACAGCTTCCTGAGCACGACCACCCTGTGAATAGGCGGAGGAAATCGCGAGATAGGAAGCAAAGTCCACTGGGGTTCCCTTAAGCTGGCTGCGCAAAAGCTTAACGGCCTCCTGCCAATTGCCGCGGCGACTTTCGATCTGGGCCAGCACCTGCGCGGCCAGAGTGTTTGCCGGATCGGCAGCGACGATACTTTTTAGGTCTGTGATGGTTGCAGCATCGCGACTGCCGTCTTCCTCGAAGGCTTTATTCAGCAACAGCAGGTAGTTTCGGTTCTGCGGCTCTGCAGCTACCGCCCGGCGAATCACCACCAGGGCTTCTGCCCAGCGTTCAGCGGCCAAAAGAGCAATTCCTAGTCGAGCGTTCGCCGCATCGGTCGTAAGGTCGCGGTTCGTGATGTATTGAAAAAATCGCGTGTCGCCTGATTGTGGTGCGGCGGCCCAGCGCGTCCATGCGTCCAACGCTTCGGCATTACGCTTGGTGGCGTCGTAGAATTCGCCAAGCAAGGCCCAGCCCTCGGCATTGTTCTTGTCGAGGCGCGCCACTTCCTTTAATTCGGTGATCGCCAGAGCGACAAACGAATCGTTCAGCGTCCCTTCGCGCAAACCGCTCTTGATTGTGTACAGCCGCGACAGTATCTGGTGGGCGCCGAAGTTGTCGGGCTGAATCTTGATGGCGCTGGCGCCTTCGGAAGCAGCAACGTCAAAGTCCTGCGGAGGATAGTAGAAAGCGATTTGGGCGAGGGCGGTATGGGCTTCGGCCAGAGTGGGATCAAGGCGCACGGCCTCTTGAAAGGCTTGGCGGGCCGTTACCACTTCGGGGTCAGTCCCACCTCTGAATTGGGCGAGCAAGCGCTGGCCAGCGAGAAGTTTCGCGTAAGCCCGCGCCCGCAATTGGGCGGCGGTCGCCGGCGTTTCCTGCGGCGTGGCATCCTGTGCCCTCACCGTAATGGCGCAAGCCGGGATTGCTGCCAGGCCGCCAATCAACAGCAGGACCACCGCAATGCGACGTCTAAGATTCAAGCGGTTGATCCTCTCGGTGCGTCATCGTTTGCGTCACCTGAACTGTTGATTCCATGTAGGACACGCTCCCAGGAACTACGCGTGGGATAGCAGTAAAAGAGCACAATCAGCGCCACTCCACCCGCCCTTAACATATTAAATTCATTCCCCGTGCGGATGGTGATGATGAACCCCATCAGGGCAATCGCTCCCGCCAGACAGGCCACCTGAATCGTGGTGCTTTCCAGCGTCTTCAGCAAACCGGAAGTGCCGCGCAGGGCCGCAATGTCCTGCAAGCGCATCGCGTTGAACCTGGTGCGGCGTAGGACAAAAGCGCCCAACCCAAAAATCAGAATCGCTACCCAAAGCCCTTTTGCCAGCGTCGGATCGCCCACCCGGGCAATCGCGTTGATAGCCCGGAAAGCGATAGCGGTCAGCAGCAGCGTCATCACAAAGAAAGCCGCGACGACCATCACTGTTTGGCGATGACGGCGCCGCAGCTCAATCTGCTCAGGATCCGGAATCTGACCTTGGTTTGTCACATCTACGGCTTCGGTGTTGCGACCGGTGTCGCGGTTGAGCCGGGTTTGGTTGAATCAACCGGCGCCGTGGTCCGTGGTCGGACCGTCCCCGGCTGATTGTTCACGGGCGCCGGCGGCAAACTCCTGGCCGGGGCCGTACGCTGCACCGGAGCAACCGGAGTTTCATTGGACGGAAGCTGGCCATTGTTGGCAATGGCCTTATCAATAAGATCGGTTCCCTTCTCGTCCCTACTAATCAGAATGCCGTCCTTATTGACGGTCACGCCGGCGCTGCCGGTGACTTGCTGCAGTAGATTCTGCGTAAAGCTTAGCGTCGGACACGCGGGCAAATTCTTCTTGATCGGATCCGGATCGGGGATCGGCGCGCCGATAATGTTCAGTTGCTCCCGGGCTCTGTCGGCAAACTCGCTGTTGGGATAATCGCGCAGCAACTGCTGAAAATACTTCGCCGCCTCATCCGGTTCTTCCTCGTCCTGGTAGGTGACGCCGTAACGGAAAATCACCTCGTCCATCAGACAGAAGAATGGATACTTTTCGATGATTTCGCCTAAACGCGATTGCGCGCCCTTCAACCCGCCTTTGTTATTGAGATAGCGCGCATCGTAATAAAACCGGGCCACCTGGAGATGATGCAGCGCCAGGTTTTCCTGCGACTCACGCAGGCGCTCCTCCACGGCCCGGCGCAACGAAGTATTGGGGAACTGCTGCAGCAGGGCCTTCAAGCGCTGCTCGGCCTTTCGGGCGTGCGAGATGTCGCGGTCCGAGAGCCCCATCTGCCTCATCTCCGACTCTGCCACTTTCAGCATCGCGTCGTCGGCCAGCGGATCCGTGGGGAAGAACGTCAGCCAATCCTGATAATGTTGCGCGGCCTGAATCAAAGAACTCGTCGTGCCTTCGAGATAAAACGAATCTGCGATAGCCAGTTTGGCGAGCGGTAAATACTGAGAGTCCGGATAGGTGTTGATGATCGTGGTGAACAGCAAGCGCCCGGTTTCATGGCTTCCTTTGCGGACGAGTTGGGCCGCCTCTTCAAACAAAACCCGGTCCCGACCCGGGGCCACTGTGCCGGTAAGCTCCGCGTACTTATCCTCGCTGCCACCGCCGAGCAGGCCGAAGAGCCGGCCTTTCTTTTTCTTTGGTGCATGTGCTGATGAAGAAGTGGCGGCGCTCGCCGTGCGGGCGCTCGCCGTCTGCTGCAAGGCCCCTTCCACTCGCCCCCCCAACTCTTTCACGGAGATTTCCAATCCAGCCAGGCGGCTGACGTCATACTTATCGGACCGGTCCTGCTTGCCGCGCAGGTCAGTTACCTCCGACAAAATGGATCCGACTTCCTTGTCCAGCCCGCGCAAACGTTCGCGCGGATCGTCGGCGGACGCTTTGGTCTTTTTCTCGCCTGTGTCTCGCGCATTCATTGACGCGACAGCGTTGTCCAGAGACCGGCGCATGCTTTCCAATTTTGAACGCATGATATCCAGCCGCTGGGTCGGGGACGAATCGCTCTGAGCCAGAGCGAGACTGGAGGCAAAAGCCGCCAGGACAAGGACCGACGCCAATGAAACAAAAACGCGAAACTTCATTATTAATCCTCCAAAAGCCGGGGAACGGTAATTCTGCTGGCAGCTTAATCTCTATTGGTTATCTAGACCCACTGAATGGTTGCTTCGCGAAGTTCGCGAACCGCAGTTGCGGCATCGGGGGCGCCGAAAACTCCGGTTCCGGAAACGATGATTTCCGCCCCGGCCGCCGCTACTTCCCCAATATTCGCCAAATCAATGCCGCCATCTACTTCGATGCGCGTATTCAACCTGCGTTCGCCAATCATTGAGCGCAAACGCCGCAGCTTGTCCAGAGAAGTGGGAATAAAGTTTTGCCCGCCAAACCCAGGATTTACCGACATTACCAGAACGTAGTCAGCGAAACTAATTGCGTCTTCCAGTGCTCCGAGGGGTGTCGCCGGATTTATTGCAATCCCCGCCTGCGAGCCGGCTTCCCTGATCGCGGTCAGCGTGCGGTGCAAATGGGCGTCAGCTTCGACGTGCACGGAGACCATCTGGGCGCCCGCCTTTACAAACTGTTCGGCGTACCGTCCGGGTTCGTCGATCATCAGATGCGCATCGATCGTGAGCCCGGTAGCCTTTGCGACTGCTTTGACTACCGGCAACCCCACCGTGATATTCGGCACGAAGTGGCCATCCATAACATCGACGTGAATTATCGTGGCGCCGCCGCGCTCGACGGCTTCGATCTCGCTACCCAGACGCGAGAAATCAGCGGAAAGAATTGAAGGGGCGATTTCTACCATTCAGATCTACGGCGTGGGCCGGGCAACTGGCGACGGCCGGGTGACTGCCGGCCGGTGGATATTCAACTCTCCCGGCCGGTTCACATTCGCTCTGCCATTAGCATTATTTGAATTCGGCGATCCAGAGTTGCCATTGGCATTTGGCCTGGCATTTACATTCCGATTGGCATTCGCGTTGCGATTTGCATTCACATTGGCCCGATTGCTGTTTGTATTGCCGTTGGCGTTAGCGTTCGCATTCGCGTTCTTGTTGGTATTCTTCGGGCGCTTAGGCTTGTTCTCGTTCAGGTTGTCATTCGCTGGCTGATTACTGTTCTGGCTAGCGTTGGTGTTTTCGGGCTTCGTTTCCGGCTCCGCCGAGGTCGTGGTTTCACCCTCTTTAGCGGCGCGACTCACATCCACGGCAACCGTCTGCCCGGCCTTAACCATTTCGCCGGCGCCGGGAAGTTGCAGCACCACGGTGTCGGGTTTCGAAGTCCCGGTTGGCCGGGTGGCCCGGACGCGAAAGTTCAGGCCGGCTTCGCTGATCGTCGATTCCGCGTTTGCGCGGTCCTTGCCCATCACATCCGGGACTTTGACTTCGGGACTTCGCAGGGAAAGATAAACGGTGCCGAACAATCCGATTAAAAAGAGGACGGCAATGCCGATCAGAATCGCTCCGTGTCCCGCCACCGATGCCGCGCGTTCTTTAAGTAACAAAACTGTTTCGCGCCTCTCTTCCGGCTTCCCGTGGGTACCCTTTGACCAAGCCGTGAAGTCTAGCATCCGCCGACGACGAGCAGCAAGCAACAAGCCGAAGGGTAGTGCTCCGTTAGTGTGTTGCTGGGAAAATCAAAAGATCGGAGGTTGCGGAGGAGTGGTTAGGTTCTGATTTTGTTTTGATAAGCCACGCACGGCACGTAGGGTGCAATAGGTGAGCATCGAGAAGAAAGTAATATCCGCTAGGATTGCTAGCACAAGGGTAAGAGCAACTGCTCGGTTCTCACTTAAACAAAGTGGTTGTACCAGTAAGGGAAATGGCCAGTAAAAGGCCCAAATGACATATTTGCCGAAAGTGCCAGGCGCAAGTGCCCTTAGAAATAAGACGAAGATGACAAAGAGGACCATCATCAGGACGCCTATACTTCCGGAAGCAAAGAAGAGTTTCTTACGGGTCACTTGTGTTTGGATAACGCTATTAAGACCTGGTAAAGGCGGCCATGAAGAACCCATCGACATCATCCCGCTGGGGCCAGGTGCGAATCGCTCCTGTTGCCGTCAACAAACCTGGTGCTGTCCCATCCGGTTTTTGCCAAGCCGGCTCAACTGGCGCAAATTCAGGATGTTCAGTGCGAAAGACCTGGACCACCTGTTCATTCTCCTCAGGTTCAACTGAGCAAGTGGAATAGATCAAGCGACCTCCGCGGCGAACTAGTTCGGCTGCGTTCCTCAAGATCAATCTCTGGGTGGCTGCCAGCTCCTGGATGTCGCTTTCGGTGATGCGCCAGCGAATTTCGGGGTTGTGACGGAGCGTCCCGGTTCCAGTACACGGTGCGTCAACCAGTACCCTATCAAACGAGCCGGCGGCGAAAGGCAGCCCGCGGGCGGCATCATGAGCCACAAGCTGAACGTCGCCAGCCCCCTGCAAGACTGCAAGCCGGCGCAGAGTTTTCAAGCGGTGTTCGTGCAAGTCAGCGGCGACTATCATCGTTCGCGGGTCCAACGCCGCGAGATGCAGAGCCTTGCTGCCCGGCGCAGCGCACACATCAAGGACTCGCTCTCCTGACTTCGCTTCCAGCAAACTGCCTACGAGCTGCGACGCTTCGTCCTGCAAATAAATCGCCCCGCGATGGGATAAAGTTTGGAGCACATCGCTCCCTCCCTTTACCCGCCAGGCGTCGGCAACCAGCCGTGATGGCTCAAGCACAGCGCCCGTAGCGCGTATCTCATCCAGGATTCGCTTCGGCTCTTCGGCGCGCCGTGTAAAACGAAAAGCAACCGGCGCCGCCTCGTTGTTCGCGCGCGCAAAGGACTCAGCCTCAGTCCCATAGCAGCGCACCCAACGTTCAATTAACCAGGCGGGATGCGAAGTCTCGACCGCGATGCGGGCAATTGGATCGCCTTCGTTTGCCGCCGGATCGTATTCAACTTCCCGCGTAGCCCGTCTCAGCACAGCATTGACAAAGCTGGCTGCGGAACGAAGTCGGGCCAGATAAACGAGATTGACTGACTCGTTTACCGCCGCCGGCGCCGGTATGCGGGACAGGAAACGAATCTGATACAGGCCCAGACGCAGCGCCAGGCGCACCGCGACATCCACACTTTCAATGGCGCGACCGGCGAAATGCTCGCTCACACGATCGAGCCACAACTGCCGCCGCAAGACTCCCAACACCAACTCATTCGTCAGTGCCCGATCATCCTGGCGCATTTCCTGATCGAGTGTAGCAAGCAACGCGGACGCATACGCGCCTTCAGTTTCAACCCGGCGCAGGATCTCGAACGCAGCGCGGCGCGCCGGAGAAACGGTTTTACTTCCCTTGCTGCCGGCGCGCCCTCGATTCACGGCGGGTGGCGTTGCTTTCATTGCGTTTCCTGTAGCCGCCGGCCCGCTTCCATACGAGCGCCGTTGAGATACTCGCGCGCGTTGATGCGCCTGCCGCCCTCAGTTTGCACCTCCAACAGACTAAGCGCGGTATCAGCGCCGCACTTCACGATCAAATCGTCACCGTGTGCGGCAATGATGGTGCCCGGGGGATGTTCATTGGCTTCGATGATTTTTGGAAAAGCACGCCAGACAATCAAGCGGCGAGAGTTATAGAAACTATACGCGTTCGGCCAGGGTTGAAAGCCCCTCACCCGCCGCTCGATGGCGAAAGCATCCATGAACCAATCAATCAGGCCATCCTGCCTTTTTAGAATTGGAGCAAACGTCGCGTCGTCATGACTTTGGGGCTGAGGCGTAAGGGAACCGAATTGGCCAAGGGTTTGGGACAGCAACTCGGCCCCCACACTGGCCAAACGATCCATGAGTTGAGCCGCCGTCTCTTCTGAATGGACCGGCGTTTCGCTTTGCAAAAGTATCGGGCCGGAATCGAGTTCCTCCTCCACCACCATTGTCGTGACGCCAGTTTTCTCTTCACCGTTGATGATGGCCCAGTTCACCGGGGCGGCGCCGCGGTATTTCGGCAGCAGCGAGAAATGAACGTTCACACAACCATGCCGGGGTGCGCTCAGGAATTCAGCCGGCAAGATGCGCCCGTAGGCCACCACGACCGCGACATCCGCCTGGTGGGAGGCAAACAGAGCTTTTGTGTCCGCCACCTTAATCTTTGAGGGTTGATGGACCGTGAGTCCCTGCGAAACGGCAAATTCTTTTACAGGCGACAGGGACATCTTGTGTCCGCGGCCGGAAGATTTGTCAGGCTGGGTCCAGACAGCAATCACCTCGTGGCCGTCGTTGAGGCACTGGCGCAACGAAGGGACAGCGGATTCCGGCGTGCCCATGAAAACAATGCGCATAGTTCAGGTCAGGCTTGCCTTACCGGGGTTGGACTAAAATGAAAGGAGGCTACGCCTCTGGAAGAAGGCGTAGCCTGTCCAAAAATTACGGGCGGCTGGGCCGTTATCCGCTTCACCAGATCAAATCGCCGCGCGCTTCTCCACTTTAGCGTTCGTCGTCGCTCCAACCCTGGTTGAAGAAAGTTTCGCCTGCATAAACAACAGCAGGTAGTCGCGACCGCCGGCCTTTGAATCTGTGCCTGACATGTTGAAGCCGCCAAAAGGATGTACTCCAACCAGCGCTCCTGTGCATTTGCGATTCAGGTAAAGGTTGCCGACATGAAACTCCTGGCGTGCGCGGTCAAGCTTCGCAGGATCGTTTGTGTAGACGGCGCCGGTCAATCCGTATTGCGTGTCGTTCGCAATCCGCAGCGCGTCGTCGAAATCTCCGGCGCGAATCACGGCCAGAACCGGCCCAAAGATTTCTTCCTGCTCTATCGTGTCTCCAGGTTTCACATCAGCAATGACGGTTGGCTCAACAAAGAAGCCCTTCTCACCATCCGCACCCCCACCGGCCAGTACCCGGCCACCCTCTGCTTTTCCCTTATCGATGTAATCGTTGATGGCCTTGAACGCCTTTTGGTTAATCACCGCGCTCATGTTTGTCGCTGGGTCGGTCGGCTCACCGGTCCTAATTTTTTCGGTCCGCTCAGCGATTTTTTCCAGCATCGAGTCATAGACATCGGTGTGAATGATTGCCCGCGAGCAGGCGGAGCATTTCTGTCCCTGAAATCCGAACGCCGACTGGACCACGCCGGTGGCGGCCTCGTCCAGGTCAGTATCAGCATCGACGATAATCGCGTCTTTGCCGCCCATTTCGGCCACTACCCGCTTGATCCACATTTGGCCCGGCTGCGCTTTCGCGGCGCGCTCGTTAATGCGCAGGCCAATCTCTTTTGAACCGGTGAACGCCACGAAGCGGGTCAGCGGATGGTCCACAACGACGTCGCCGACTTCCGCGCCCGAGCCCGTCAGAAAGTTGACTACACCCGCCGGCATCCCGGCCTCTTCCAGCAACTCAAAAAACTTGTAGGCGATCGTGGGAGCGTCCGATGAGGGCTTCAGCACGACTGTGTTCCCAGTAACGATCGCAGCGGCTGTCATTCCGGCCATGATCGCGAGGGGAAAATTCCACGGCGGAATAACGCAGCCCACCCCGATGGGAATGTATTCGAGCCGGTTGTCTTCACCCTCGAGTTTCGTCAGCGGTTGTTCGCCGGCGTAGCGCAACATCTCCCGACCATAAAACTCCAGAAAGTCGATCGCTTCCGCCGTGTCACCATCGGCCTCGGCCCAGGTCTTCGCAACTTCATGAATCATCCAGGCGGACATTTCATGTTTCCGTTCGCGCAGCATTCCGGCGACGCGGAACAAGAGGTCGGCACGCTGCTCGGGGCGCGTATAACGCCAGGTCTTAAAGGTTTCATGCGCCACTTCCACGGCGCGACCGGCAAGCTCTTTGGTGGCCTTATTGAATTTACCAACTACCTGAGTTCGGTTGGCGGGATTGAAACTGTCGAGCTTGCTGCTGGTGGTAAGGCGTTCCCCGCCAATCACGAGCGGATATTCCTGTCCCAATTGGCTTTTGACTTTCTCAATCGCCGCGCGCATCACCTGCGCATTCTCTTCCCTGCTGAAATCAGTAAACGGTTCGTTGCGAAACTCAGTCTGCATGTCACACTCCAATAAAAGTTTGCTTTAAGTATTCCTGCTCCTGCCCCTGATCACTTATATCCCCACTCGCCCGCCTTCTGCAGTTTCTTGATCTTGCGCTTCACAATTTCGCGTTTGAGTGGCGACATTTTGTCAATAAACACGATCCCGTCACAGTGATCCGTTTCGTGCAGCATACAGCGGGCGGTCAACTCAGTCCCATCGATCTCGAACAACTCACCATTAACATCGTGGGCGCGAACAACCGCGCGCAGACTGCGCTCCACCGGAAAAAATATTCCCGGGAATGAAAGACAACCTTCTTCACCGTCCTGATCGCCTTCGACGTGTAGAACTTCCGGGTTGATCAAAACGACCTGCTGGCTGGGGTCTTTACCCGCGGAACAATCCATTACGAACAGGCGCTTGGCCACTCCCACCTGCACCGCCGCCATACCCACGCCGGGCGCCGCGTACATGGTCTCGAACATGTCGCCGACAAGCTGCTTCAGGCCCTCGTCGAACAACGTGACCGGGTCCGCCGGCGTATCCAGCACCGGGTTCGGCCAGGTTACAATTTTCATTAATGCCATCGTGATCTAATAACTCCACTTAACCGGTGATGTCATGATTGTAAGGCAGACGTACCACCATTGTCAGCATGAAGGCATTTCCCGCCAGTCGCCGGGAGTTGGGCGCCGCCATCTCTACTCAGTAGCCACGCAATTGTTCACGGTAGCCTTCGAAGTTCCGTTTCATTTCGCCCAAACTGTCGCCGCCGAATTTCTCGCGCATCGCCGAGGCCAGGACAAGGGCGACCATCGCCTCGCCGATGACTCCGGCGGCGGGGACGGCGGTAATGTCGGAACGCTCAAAGGCTGCGAGCTCTTCCTGCTTTGTATCAATATCGACAGAACGCAGAGCGCGCCTCAAAGTTGAAAGCGGTTTTAGATGGCCGCGTACGCGCAGCTCTTCGCCATTGGTGATGCCGCCTTCCAAACCTCCGGCGCGATTCGTGGCCCTGATGAATTCCCGCGTCCCCTCGTTGTATCCGATCTCGTCGTGAACTTCAGAGCCGGGCAAACTGCTGGCTTGCGCGCCGGCGCCAATCGCAACCGCCTTCACCGCCGGTATCGACATCACAGCCTGGGCCAGCCGGCCGTCGAGCTTTAGATCCCAGGCCGTGTGCGAGCCAATACCCGGAACTACACCACGCGCCACAACTTCAAAGATGCCCCCCAACGTGTCCCCCGCGGCGCGTTTCTTATCAATCAATTTCACCATCCGCTGTTCCAGTTTCTTGTCCCCACAGCGCAGCGGCGCGTCCTCCGGGATCGCGTTAATTTTTTTCCACGAAAGCTCGAGGGGCTGATTGGGAATACCGCCGAGTTGGATTACGTGACTGCGAATGTCGATAGCAAAGGTCGCGAGCAGATGCTTCGCGAGTGCTCCACACGCGACCCGAGCTGCTGTCTCTCGCGCCGACGCTCTCTCCAGCACGTCGCGCAAATCACGTGTCGAAAACTTTTGCCCTCCCGCAAGGTCCGCATGTCCGGGTCGCGGGCGCTTCACTCGTCGAGACTTTGCCGGCGCCAACTCGCGCGGCCCGCTGGCCATCACATCGGTCCAGTTCGCCCAGTCTTTGTTCTGAATCATCAAAGCGACTGGCGAGCCCAAAGTCAGACCATGACGCACGCCGCTGAGAATCTCTGCGCGGTCATCCTCGATCTTCATCCGACCCCCGCGGCCATAGCCCCACTGCCGCCGGCGCAGCTCATGATTGATACTGTCGATATCTACCGGCAGCCCGGCTGGAAGACCTTCGACAATCGCTAACAGGGCGCGTCCGTGTGATTCTCCGGCGGTGGTAAATCGAAACATTGGTTGAATCGTAAATGGTGAAAGGTAATTAGTAAATCGGGGCGCCAAAGGTCGCGTCGCCTATTTCACCTGGCTATCCGCAAAAATATTGCCGCGCCCCAGAATTCCGGCAGGATCAAAAGCGCGTTTCAGTGCCGCCATTTCGACCAGGTGCTGGTCGCCATAAAGCTCACGCAGGTATTCGCGTTTCAGCTTTCCAATTCCGTGCTCCGCTGAAATAGTGCCGCCGAGTTCAACTGCGCGCCGAATGAATTTCAGGTAAATCTCGCGAGCAAGTTTGGCTTCGTTTTCGTCGCGCGGCAGGATGTTCACATGCACATGATTGTCGCCGATATGCCCGAAGACTGTGTACTTGAGAGAGCCGCCGCGCAGCGCCTCCTGATAAAACCGGAACATTGCTGGAAACTGTTCGTCCGGAACCGCCATGTCCGTGGAAACCTTTCGCTGGTTGAAACGAGCGAACCATTCGTTCATCAAGACCGGCAGTTGGTGCCGAAACTCTCGCAACTTTCCCTGGTCTTGTTCGTTGGTCGCGAACCACGACTCGTCACCCATCGCCTCGTGACGTTCCATCAGTTGCAGCCATGAATCCATCAAAGACTCTTCACTCCGGCTGGTTGTTTCCTGTTCGAAGAAGATCGCGCCGATAGCTGCTGCAGGAATATCGGGATACTTTTGACGAAGAAATCCGAGCGACTCATGATCGAAGTATTCAAGGGCCCGCGCGTCAAGGGTTTCGCTGATCAATTCATCGGTCAACCGTGACTGCAGTGAAATCCTCCGGGCTTCGCGAACAAACGCCAGCAGCTTTTCTTCTGATTCGAAGAACACCACGCCGCTCAAAAGTCCTTCTGGCTGAGGAAGCAGTCGCACTTCGGCTTCCACAATGACACCCAGCGTTCCTTCACTTCCGATGAACAGATCGATCAGATCCATTTCCGGCGCGACGTAATAAGCGGCCGCGTGTTTACGGGTCGCCGGCATGCGATACGAAGGGAGCTGGGCCTTAATTACCCGCCCCGACGAAGTTGAAATTCTGATTTGGCCGTTAGCGGCTGCACGCAACTCTCCGCGGTGAATATCGAGGACATCCCCGGTAGCCAGGGCAAGCTGCAATCGCTCGACGTAGTTTCGCGTTGCCCCGTACTTGAAGGTCCGCGAGCCGGATGCGTTCGTCGCGATGGTGCCGCCAAGAAAACAGGTAGTCTCGGTTGGATCCGGAGGGTAGAACAATTTTTCGGCGGCCACGGCGCGCTGGAGATCAGCCAGGCGCACGCCTGCCTGGGCAGTTGCCCGGCCCCCAGAGTTCTGATGGATGATGCTTTTGATGTGATTTAGCCGATCGGTAGCCAGAACGATGCCGCCGAACGGCACGCGTCCGCCGACTGTTCCTGTGCCGGCGCCGGAGATTGTCACTGGGGTTTTCGTGGCGCTTGATTCCGACAGCAGCGCGCCAACTTCCGCCGCGCTCTCAGGAAGGATTACGCGCTCCGCATGGCCGCCTGGGATGTGAGACGCATCAACCAGGAAGTCCTGCATCTCATCAGGCTGCGTTTTAGTGAGCATTGTCGGTGTTGGATAAATCAACGCGCTACGCCATTTGCAGCTCGCGCTCACGCAGGTACTTGATGCGGTCGCGTAACTCAGCCGCGCGCTCGAATTCAAACCGCTTGGCGTGCGCTCGCATCTCGATTTCCAAGCGGGTGATGGTGGCGTCAATATTGTCGCGCGTGTATTCCTCAAATTCTTCCAGGTTCAGCGGGACTTTGAAGTAATCAGCCTCAGACGCCGTGATCAGCGTGCTCTCGATCGGCTTAATGATTGTCTGCGGAGTTATCCCGTGTTCGCGATTGTAAACTTCCTGCAGTGCCCGCCGGCGGTTGGTTTCGTCAATGGCGCGTTTCATCGAATCAGTAATGCGGTCGGCATAGAGAATTGCTTTCCCGTTCGCATTGCGCGCTGCGCGGCCAATTGTTTGAATCAACGATTGCTCTGAACGCAGGAAACCCTCTTTGTCGGCATCCAGAATTGCCACCAGCGAAACTTCCGGCAGATCCAGACCTTCGCGCAGCAGGTTAATTCCGACCAAAACATCGAATTCTCCCCGCCGCAGGTCCCTCAGAATCTTAATGCGCTCCAGAGTTTCGATATCGGAGTGCAGGTAGCGCACGCGCACGTCCACTTCAGTAAAGTACTCGGTCAAATCCTCAGACATCCGCTTGGTGAGCGTCGTCACCAGAACGCGTTCATTGCGTTCAGCTCGCAGGCGGCACTCTTCGAGCAGATGATCGATCTGGCCTTTGACTGGTCGCACTTCAATCTGCGGGTCGGTCAGCCCGGTGGGCCGAATAATTTGCTCGATTACTTCGCCACCCGACTTGGTTAACTCGTAGGGTCCAGGCGTCGCCGACACATAAATGACTTGACCCATCCGCGATTCGAACTCGTAGAAATTGAGCGGCCGGTTGTCCATAGCCGACGGTAATCGGAACCCGTAGTCCACCAGAGTTCGCTTGCGTGCCTGATCGCCATTAAACATTCCGCGAATTTGGGGCATCGTCTGGTGCGATTCATCTATTACCACCATCGTGTCCCGCGGCAGGTAGTCCAGCAGCGTTGGTGGCGGCTCGCCAGGTTTTTTGCCGGTCAAATGTCGCGAGTAGTTCTCAATACCGCGGCAGAATCCCATCTCCTTCATCATCTCCAGATCGAACATTGTTCGCTGGTGCAGGCGCTGGGCTTCCACGAGTTTGCCTTCATGGATGAGTTTCGGCTCCCACCACTCCAGCTCGTCGCGGATAGACTTTATCGCCCCCTTGATCGTGCTCTTCGGCATCACGTAATGCGACTTGGGATAAATCGGAAGACGTGAGGTGTGCTTTTGTGTGACCTCGCCCAGCAGTGGATCGATCGTGGAAATGGAATCAATTTCGTCACCCCAGAGCTCGATTCGATACGCCTCATCCTGGTAACTGGGATAGACCTCGACGACATCACCGCGCACACGAAAAGAGCCGCGTCCGAAGGTGATGTCCGACCTTTCATATTGCAATTCCACCAGCCGCTGAAGGAGATTGTCTCGAGTAATGCGCAGGCCCGGCTCAATGAACAAAAGCATGCCGTAATAGGCATCTGGATCGCCCAGACCATAAATGCATGACACGCTGGCGACAACAATGACGTCGCGGCGTTCGAATAGCGCCCGGGTCGCCGACATTCGCAGGCGGTCGATTTCATCATTGATGGTCGCTTCCTTCTCAATGTACGTGTCAGACGACGGTACGTACGCTTCCGGCTGGTAGTAATCGTAGTAGGAAACGAAGTACTCGACGGAGTTCTGGGGAAAGAGCGACCTGAATTCCTGATGCAGCTGGGCGGCGAGCGTCTTGTTGTGTGCGATTACCAGCGTGGGCCGTTGCGTCTTTTGAATCACACTAGCGACGGTGAACGTCTTGCCACTGCCAGTAATGCCCAGCAATACCTGGTCCTTTATGCCGTCATCCAGCCCGCGCACGAGGGCATCAATTGCCTGGGGCTGATCACCCTGTGGTTGATATTCCGACTGCAGTTTGAAAGGCATCGAATGAATTCTAAATTGTTATTGGGGAATAAACAAAAGGCCCGAAGTTGTCGGTGGTGCCAAGTTCCAAGTTCACGTAGAACCGCAACGCTGCCCCATGGTGTCGTAACAATTCGCTGCCAAAAACAAATCGTGAATGGAAACCAATTGGTCTCCATTCACGACGTAGAAGTGCCTGCGCGGTTTTGCCGAGCTTAAGCGGCGGAGTGTGCGTCGGCCGTAGTCTGACTACTTATCTGATAGATGGCTTCCATGACTGAAGAGCGAACCTCTGGTGGAAGCGAGCCTCTAACTGCCAGGCGACGAAACGCCGGGAGGATTTCGTGCTGCCCACTCAAAGCCAGAAGCTTGACTACTGCAAGTCGGACTTCAACATTAGCATGCTCTTCAATCGCTCGGAGCAAAGGTTGTACTTCACCGGCTTTGGACATCAGGAACAGCAGAGAGAACGCATCATATGTTTTCTCTCGACTCTCTCCCGTAAGATTACCGATTGCTTCGGTAGCCAACCCCGATGACGCCAGGGCCGCGCCAATCTTACGGCGACGCTCAGGGGTTCCTTCGCGCAGAGCACGCGTAAAGGAAGCTGCGCGGTCGGTCTGAAAACTGAACATTGCCCGGGCTGCCGCGTTCCTCACCTCAATTGCCGGGTCATCAAACGCTCCGGAGATATGGGCAAATGCGTCCTCGCCTCCCAATTGCGGCAGGGCCGTCACGGCGGCGCAACGATCGCTCACACTCTCGCTAGCAAGCATACTGAGCGTGGTGCCGGACACCGAAGAAGCCGGTACGTCCTCCGCAGCATCTGCTTGATTGCCACCAAACACGTGAAAGTCCTTGGTGGCGCTCTTGCCAGCCGGAAGATTTGCCGTCGGGTGCACCTGCATCGACGACTCAAATTCCTGATAGTCGATAAAGGTGCCTTCGGATTCGGCACTGGCACGAGTCTCAGTCTCTGGCAGAGTCAGTGGCGTCGCGCTCGCTGACTTTTGATCGCCCTCATCGATATTGACGTGGAACCACTCAGGTTCTGCTTGCTGAGCCGAGACTTCAGCCTCGCGACGGGCTTGCTCCTCGAGCTGCTGCCGCTCTGCTTCCATGGCCCGCAAGCGTGCTTCTTGTTCCGCAGCTCGTGCTGCCTCATCGGCCCGTCTCGCATCTTCCAGGGAACGGCGGCGTGCTTCTTCTTCCGCCTTTTGCCGTACGACTTCGGCTGCGTGCAGTTGAGCCTCCTGCTCGGATCGCCGCAGTGCTTCTGCCGCCGCTTTGCGACTCGCTTCCTCCTCAGTCTTGCGCAACGCTTCAGCTGCGCTGAAGCTTTCCTGCTCGGCCCGCAGCACCGCGATTTGCTCTTTGATGACGGTGACCTTTAGTTCCGCGTTATGGCGGGCTTCTTCATCCTGGGCTTTGTATTTGTTCTCATTCTCGACCCGCTGGCGCTCTGCTTCCGCAAATTGATGAGCCGATAGTTCGTCAGCCGTCCGGCGGTTTTCCAACTCCGCGCGCCAACGCTCGTCTTCAGCCTGCCAACGAGCGGTTACTTCAGCCCGGCGGTTGACTTCGCCAGCCCGCAGACTCGCCAATTGTTCTTCCACCTTGCGAATCTCTTCCTCAGAACGGCGACGGGCAATTTCCTCTTCGGCGTGGCGGCGGGCCTCTAATTGTGCGGCCCGGCGTTCTTCCTCGGCTTGGCGGAGCTCGGCTTCTTCGGCGGTTTTCTTTTGCGCGGCCACTTCGAGTTGCCACTTCTCTTCCTCAGCACGGCGAAGGGCTTCGAACTCGGAAGACCGGCTGACTTCCGCCACGGCCACTTGGACAGCTTCTTCCTCCAGTCGCTTGATCTCGCTCTCGCGACGTTGGCGGGCTTCAATTTCTGCGCGACGAGCTTCCTGTTGTGCTCGCAGTTGAGCGGCCTCTTTCTCCAAACGGCGGATCTTATCTTCGATATTATCCGTTGGCTCAGGCGTTACAGCCGCCTCCGACTGAAGAGTGGAACGCGAATCAGCAACCGCGAGAGGCGGTGCGACGGCAACATTTGATCTCGATGGTTCGGCGGGCGCCGGCGCCGGCTGTTCATCCGTGACGGTTAGAATCGCAAGCAGTTCCTTCTTATGGTCGGCGAGCGCTGTCCGCATTTCCGGCGTGAGGGCACCTTTGGGGGCGTCCACAACCAGACGGTCATTTCCAGAAGCCTTCACCACGACTCCTGCCTGGCGTAATTCCGACAGCAAGTTATATGCACTCATATTTCAATCACCTCTCGGTCAGGCTCGATAGCGGCTGAAGACAAATTCGGCGCAGCAAACTGTTCCAACTCCGGCGTCCGCGCTACTGGCTGTTCCACAGTTGCGCACGCTTCGATTGCATGGCGGATTACGGATGGTGGCACCTTACGATCCCGCTCAGTCCTTAGCATCTCATTCAAGGACGAAATAGCAGCGGGATCCCGCACATCAGCCAGGGCTTCGACCGCAGCGCGTCTTACCTCCGGCGCTTCATCCTCGAGGGCTGCGATTAGGTGGGGAGTAGCTTCGGAATCTCTGACCAAAGCCAGCTTGCGGGCCGCTGAGGCCCTTTCCGCCGGAGCTTCAGCCACGCGCAAATCCCTCGTCGCATCATCAAAGTAGCCACTGTTAATGAAGGCCTCGCGGGCACGGTCGCGCCGCTCGGGGTTGCGCCCTGCCAAGGCGGAAAGAAGTTCAGTTGCGATCACTTCTCGGGCGCCCGTATCCACGGTAGCGGTAGGTTTGTCATCGTATTTCCCTCCGGCCAGGATACTGCTCGCCTCAGCTTGCGCGCGCGCGACGTCAACATTCTCCAGCGGGGCGGCTGGTTCAACGCCGATTTGGCTGTCAGGGATCGGAGCTGAGGGCTTTGCTGGGCGAATTTCGGAGAATTGCTCGTTCGTTGTCGTCGGGGGAGTAAGAGCAGGTTTGCCTGCCTCGTCCTGGCTTTTAAGTTTGCGTGGCAAACGAACGATCTCTTTGGACCGGCGGGCCTTGGATCGCCGCGAGAGCCATACTGCAATGAGCAGCAGGGCTATCGTCAACCCGATGGCGATCGGCAACCAATTCAGTTTTGCCATTTCCGCGTAAAACTTTACGCGAGATCGCCAGTCGCCAGATCCAAGCCACGAATCACCGGGGGCCTGCGTGGTCGCGCTGTTTTGATTTGGTGAAGACGCGGATGGCGACGAGGAAGCTGTTGTCGAATTTCCAGCTGTCGTTGCGGGCGTGTTGGCGGAATTGTTTCCTGATGGGGATGGCGCTTTTGCGTTTCCCGGGACACTAGCGGGAAGACTAGCGACGTCATTCGTGCCAGTGGGACTGGCTAAGGTCGATGCCGAA
The DNA here is from genome assembly GCA_033856235.1 of Blastocatellia bacterium. Classification (GTDB taxonomy): domain Bacteria; phylum Acidobacteriota; class Blastocatellia; order Pyrinomonadales; family Pyrinomonadaceae; genus DASXRU01. The sequence continues at coordinate 33,605 of JAWVFI010000085.1, forward strand.
GGCGCTGTTAAGGAACCCTGAGCGCCCCTTGGAGTGGTAAAGATTACCTCCAGATGGTTCCCCTTTTGATCGACGCGAGCAGTCGTTCCTGGCTGGAGGTGGAACGAAAGCACCGAGCTGCCTCCACTTTTTTGGACACTGACATCTTCGAAGCCACGCGCCCGCAAGCTCGCCGCCTGGGAAACGTCCGTTGCCGGTAACTTGACGTAAAACCGATCGCCCCGGCGATACGCTTCATACTCGTCCAATGTGGCTTCCGAGGAAACACTAACTCGGGAACCTTCCGGTGAGTCATTGGCGCGAACGCTTGCCGTATGCTTCTGAGGACCTGCGACTGGCTGCGCTTTGGAATTACGGTTACTTTGCGCACTAACGTCAGTTTCACCCGGGGAATTCCAGGGAATTAGCATGCTCAATAAAAACAGCATGCACAGTTTTCCAAGAGGGGGGTGTGAGCGGTTCATGTTTTTCATCATCAGGGCAATTGAAGTGAAAAGAATCGAATTACGCGGGTATTATGCAACGCCCTTGGCTTGCTTGTCACTTGGCGGAATTCTCAGGTTGCGCCTGATCAATCTTGTATATCACTTCCAAAATGGAGCCTCTCACGGCCTCGGGAATGTCATCCCGCCCAGCTAACTGTCGCAATCCCTGCACTGATGACGCATGAGCCGCCAGGCCCAATACGCGAACAGCACACATCCGAACACCGTCGTCTTTGTGATTCTCAATGGCGTCGAAGATAGGTTGCGTTTCGTTTGCCTTTGCCAGCAAGGACACGAGCGAAAACGCTTCGTAGGCCTGCCGGCGATCATTACTGGCCAAACGATCGATAGCCTGCCCCACCATGCCGGCTTTGACACAGGCTTGGGCTACCTGTCCTAGCGTTTCATCGCTCGCGGTCTCAATCACTCGAACGTATGCGTCAGCGCGATCAAAACTCAAACCATTCAGGGAGCGGGCCGCGGCGGCGCGAACTTCTCTTGATTCGTCGGCCACGGCGATCAGGATCGGAGCAAATCCAGATTCATGATCGATCGACCCGAGACAAGATACAGCCGCTGCTCGCACAGCCGCTTCGGGATCGCTCACGGCTATCGCTGCTAAAGCCTCGACTGACCGCTGCACAGGAAATTGAGCTAACTGCCGAACCGCAGTGGTACGCACCACGGGATCAGTATTCTCCAGAAGGGCGAGCGCTTCAATCAAAGCGCCATCTTCGACGAGGTCTGGTAGGTCATTCACAATCCCTGTCGCCTCAAGCATGGTGATTTCACCGGTGAACAAAGGGCTGTCCCCTGCCAGCAACGCCGGTTGCCCCGGCGTCACGTCAAAGAAATCAAAGCTTTCAACCGAACAGGCGCTGAGTGCGTTGCTTAAGAGGGTGTCGGGAATTGATGGGTGGCGTCGGGCAACATCAAGCAACGCGCCTATCGCCGACGGCAATTTCAATGTACCTAAGCTGGTAATGCACTGGTTGCGAACGATGGGCTCATTGTCATAAAGCGCTTCCAGGAGGAACGGCAACGACGACGAAGCTCCAATCTCGCCGAGACTCCGGGCCGCGGATGCGCGTTCACAAACATCCTGGCCCAACAGCAAGGTCGCACTTTGACGGGCCACGAATCCGTACTCTTCAAGTGCCTGTCGAGCTCTGCGCCGTCCATCTTCGTCGGCCTGCGGCGAATTGAGAGCTTTGATTAGCGCAACTTCCATTGCCCGTCGATCATCGGAAGCACGCGAAGCTAGCACATCCATTCGATGAGGCTGTCCGAGCACTAGCTTGCCAACTTCCTGATCCACTCGATAAGCACCAAACAGAGAAGAACTCGCATAGGTATGCGGATTAGGCGACTTAACATCGGGTGTCGCCCCTGATTTGACGAGACTTAATGAGGGTTCAGCCGGCGTCGGCACGCTCAGATTGCTATTGTCTTTGATGGATTCCCGCTCCACCGGAGAACCCTCGATCGACGAAACACCTTGCGGGAATTCCACGTCGTCGGATTTGGCCGAGCTGCGGCGGCGAATAACGATTAGACCTACAATGCCAAGACATATGATTCCTATGACGCTTGGCCCGGAGAATAATAGCGATCCTTCAGCGCTTTCGGCTGGTGGCTGGTCCCCTACCGGTACATCAGGGTTAGTCGTCGAAACGACAACACTCGACGGATCGCCCGCCGTCACATCATCCTGGGCAGGAACAATAGGGGCCGCTGTGGCAGCACCCGAAGCTGGTGCAGCGGTAGTTTGAGGATTGGTCGATTGCACAGTCGATGCACCGGCGGATGAGGAGTTGCCGGAAGCACCAGATTCGCTTGAGACACCTGAAGGATTGCCCGCTCCCGAGCTTGCGCCCGGTGAACTTGCGGAGTTGTCACGTTCGCGGTTTGTGTTGTTGTCGGTTTGATCGGTGGCGAGAGATTCCGTGGTGTCCAAACTGCCGTCCACTTGCAAGGTGAGGCGATCTGACTGAGGTTGAACGGTTACATTAGCGCCGGGTTTCACTTGTACCACGACTTCGAGTGAATGTCCGACTTGCCTCACCTTCACACCTTTCGATCCCTTCACTTCCCCCTGTCCGTTATACGGAAACGAAACGTGATAGCCCTCGCTGTCCTGCCATGTTTGCACCCGGCTAAGCGATGTATCTGCGGCGATTGTTACGGCCGCTCCACTCGACGTGCTTCGCGAGGAAACCGAAGCAACCGTCGCCGGCCCCTCTTTGGGACGTTGCGCACGCGAGGCGATATCAGGCATGAGCCCAATGATTGCCGCCAGCGCCCCAACTACGAGAAACAGTCTGGCCGATTTCACAAACCCCGATTTTGTATCTTTTGGCGGTTTACTTCCCGCAATTATGTTTTGTAGTAGGGCTCTCATTGTATAAACCAAGAAGGAGGGACCTTGTTCCGTGGCGGTAGTGGTACTGATCTGCTAGCAGCGCTAAAAGATAGTCAACATCTGCCGGCTGGGGGAGCGCAGTGACGGAGTTGATTAATGCTCGTCGCTGAACTTATAGCCAATGCCCCAAACGGTGAGAACCATTTGCGGGTTGTCGGGGTTATCCTCGACTTTGGCGCGGAGGCGGTTGATGTGTGAATCGATCGTACGGTCATACCCTTCGTAGGAGTAGTCCCAAATCTTCTGCAGGAGGTACTTGCGGGGAAAGACCCGGCCGGGGTTGGAAGCGAACAAACGAAGCAAGTCAAATTCCTTGGGTGTTAATTCCACTTGACGATCGCCAATGGTTACTTCGCGCCGGGCAGGATCGATGCGAAGCTTGCCCCGCAGAATTGGCGCCTCTTTCTCAACATCTTCGGTAACGGCTGTTCGCGAACGGCGCAGAACTGACTTAATTCGCGCCTCGAGTTCTCGCAGGCTGAAAGGTTTGGTGATGTAGTCGTCGGCGCCCATTTCGAGGCCCAGGATCCTATCAACCACATCGTCCTTTGCGGTCAGCATGAGAATAGGTAACTGCGGACTTTTCTGTCTAAGTTCTTTGCAAACAGCCAACCCATCCATTTTTGGTAGCATTAAGTCCAAAACCACCACATCCGGGCGATTGTTTAGCGCCGACTGAATCCCTGCCGCCCCATCTTGAGCTGTGCTTACCTGGTAGCCAGCCCGGGAGAAATACTCGCTGACGGCGGCACAAATATTATCGTCGTCTTCGATGACGAGCATACTTGTTGCCTCTGTGGTTGAAACCGCTGCCGTTGCAGCGGTATTTCCGTCATTTGTGCCAAACGTATCGTGGTTCGCTTTATTCGTGATGGTCATCACCAGGCTGTGTCCACGAAGGGAGTGCAGGGGCTTTTGGGGGTTGCGCCCGTGGTGGGGGCGCTTCGCGGAGTTGAATATAGCAGGTAAAGACTTGCAAACTCAAGCATTAAGTTAACTAATTGACACAAAGTGCCTTTTCCCCATTTGCCCGCCTGTTCGCAGGCTTCTCCGCGTAGATCTCATGCCTAATCTTTAAAACCGGGGGCCCTCCCCCTCCGTATTCACTTCCGCTGCGCCACTGGGTAATATGAACAATCTCGCTAGTCGGAAACTTGCTCACAAGGAGGACTCTTAATGACTGCTGCTGAAAGGAACGAATTGATCGCCAGATACAATGATGGTTATGGCGAGGTGTTGAAAGCACTCGAGGATTTTCCCGAAGACGCGCTGGCGCTAAACGTGATCCCTGGGAAGTGGAGCGCGAGAGAGATCGTCCACCATCTCGCTGACAGTGAAACCGTAAGCGCAATTCGCCTGAAACGACTCCTCGTGGAGGACAATCCTGTGATTCAGGGTTATGACCAGGATGCCTACGCGCTAAAACTGAAGTACAACTCCCGCGAAATCGGCCCGGCGCTCGAAGCTTTTCGTAGCGCACGCGATAACACAGCGCAAGTGATGGCTCTAATGTCGGAAGACGATTGGCACCGGCCAGGGACTCATTCTGAAAGCGGGACTTACTCGGTTGAAGACTGGCTGAGGATTTATGCAGCGCACCCTCATAACCACGCAGCGCAGATTCGTCGCTTGCGCGAATCTCTGGATTAGCAGTGCGCGTTTCTGTTTTATCTCGTCATGAATCTTGACAAAATCATGACGTGACGAGCACAATCCGGCTCGCCCTTACAAGCCAAACAAGAAATCAAAACCATGCCAACTGCTGCGCCAGTAATTTCCACCACCCTGAACAGTCTTTTGCTTCTACGAAGAGGTAAGGTCCGGGATGTGTATGAGATCAGCGACGATCAATTGTTGATCGTGGCAACTGATCGCATTTCGGCCTTTGACTGTGTGCTACCGACACCAATAGCTCGAAAAGGCGAGGTCCTTACAGCCTTGTCCCGTTTTTGGTTTAGTAAGCTGGCGCACGTAGTTCCGAATCACCTGATCACAACGAATTTGGCAGAAATGCCGACGGCAATTCGTGAGCAAGCTGCGGATCTGAAAGACCAATCCATGTTGGTTCGGCGCACAAATGTTTTTCCGGTTGAATGCGTCGTTCGCGGATACCTCGTAGGCTCCGGATGGAAGGATTACCTGCGCACCGGCGAAGTCTGTGGCCATCGCCTACCGGTTGGTTTGAAGGAATCGAACGAATTGGCTGAGCCCATATTTACCCCGGCTACGAAAGCTGAAACGGGGCATGACGAGAACATCAGTGAAAAGCAAATGGCTCAGTTGATCGGCGACGAAGTTACAACAAAACTACGACAGATTTCATTGCGCCTTTACAACGAAGCCCGTGAGTACGCCCGTACAAGAGGGATAATTATTGCGGATACGAAGTTCGAATTCGGAACCGATCGAGAGGGTAACATCCTTTTGATCGACGAAGCTCTAACGCCTGACTCTTCTCGTTTCTGGCCGGCGGCGACCTACGAGCCAGGACGACCCCAACCCTCATTCGATAAACAATTCGTACGCGATTATCTCGATCAACTTCAATGGGATAAACAACCTCCAGCTCCTCAATTACCTCCGGAAATCGCTAGCGCGACCACAGAACGCTACCTCGAAGCCTACAAGCTCCTCGTCGGAGCAGAGCTCTAGTCCAAAAGGAGCGTTTCATGGAGGGCCGAATGCCGCTTCGAAGCCGTCTCGAAAGCCTGGTGGATGAAATGTTGGACGGTCGGATTCTACTGGACGAGGCTCTCTCGGAATTCGAACGGCTCTATATCCAAAAGGCGCTCTCGCGCCAACAAAAACACCTTTCTCGTACAGCCCATATGCTGGGAATCCATCGTAATACTCTGGCCAAACGAGTCGCCTCCTATCACCGGCCAGCCCGCAGTCTGCTGCAGACCTCGAAACGCGTTTCTCGCTAATAAACATCGGCAAAAGAGACCCCCCTGTAAGTTGACAAGGGAACCTCTGAGCGATAATATCCTTAGCACTCGCTTTAAGAGAGTGCCAGACCCTCGCGGGTCAATCTATGTTTAATTCTCAAAGTTATTTTTAGACGGCTAGACCGAAAGGAGCAGGACGTACATATGGCAACCAACATTACGCCTCTTCATGATCGCGTTATCTTGCGACGGATTGAAGAGGGAGAACAGGTTCGCGGGGGAATCATTATTCCCGATACCGCAAAGGAAAAACCGCAGGAGGGCGAGGTAGTCGCCGCCGGCGAAGGCAAATACAAAGAGGACGGCACTCGCCAGGCGCTGGATGTGAAAAAAGGTGATCGAGTCCTTTTCGGCAAGTACAGCGGGTCAGAGATCAAGCTGGACGGTGAAGAGCTTCTGATAATGCGTGAGGACGAGATTCTGGGAATCATCGAGCGCGCCGGAGCAGCCACCGGGGGCAGCAAAAAGGGTGGCAAATAAGCCGCCAGCCGAAAGCGTCGCTTTTGGATTTTAACAAACACAATTCTGAGTAGGAGAAGAAAGAGAAATGGCAAAGCAAGTAATTCATGGCGAAGAGTCGCGGGCTGCGATTCTTCGTGGCATCAATCAGCTCGCTGATGCCGTCAAGATTACGCTCGGTCCGAAAGGCCGTAACGTCGTGATCGACAAAAAGTTTGGTTCCCCAACCATTACGAAAGACGGAGTCACTGTAGCTAAAGAGATCGAATTGAAGGATGCGCTTGAGAACATGGGCGCGCAGATGGTGCGCGAGGTCGCGTCGAAGACCTCGGATGTTGCCGGCGACGGCACCACCACTGCCACCGTGTTGGCACAATCCATTTTCCGCGAAGGGGTCAAGACAGTCGCCGCCGGCGCCAACCCGATGGCCCTCAAACGAGGCATCGACAAGGCCGTCGAACGTTGCGTGGAAGAGATTCAGCGAATGGCTAAGCCCGTCAAAGGCGACGCCATTGCGCAGGTTGGTACCGTTTCCGCTAATGGCGATGCCAACATCGGCAGCATCATTGCGGAGGCGATGAGCAAAGTTGGGAAAGACGGCGTCATCACGGTTGAAGAATCAAAAACCATGGAGACTGCCCTGGAAGTAGTCGAAGGCATGCAGTTCGACCGCGGCTACCTCAGCCCCTACTTCGTGACTGATCCGGAGCGCATGGAGGCGGCCCTTGAAAATCCGCTGATCCTCATTCACGAGAAGAAAATCAGCTCAATGAAGGATTTGCTGCCCCTGCTGGAGCAGGTCGCCAAGATGGGCAAACCAATGCTCATCATTGCGGAAGATGTTGAGGGCGAAGCCCTGGCGACGCTGGTAGTCAACAAACTGCGCGGCACGCTGAACATTGCGGCAGTGAAGGCGCCGGGTTTCGGCGATCGCCGCAAGGCCATGCTGGAAGACATCGCGATCCTCACCGGTGGCAAGGTCATCAGCGAAGATCTCGGCATCAAGCTCGAGAACGTTAAGCTGGAAGACCTGGGCCGCGCCAAGAAAGTAACCATCGACAAGGACAACACCACTCTTGTTGAAGGCAACGGGAAACAGGCTGATATCGAAGGTCGCGTCAAGACCTTGCGCGCTCAAATAGACGACACATCGTCTGACTATGATCGGGAGAAACTGCAGGAGCGACTCGCGAAACTGGTCGGCGGTGTTGCGGTCATCAAAGTCGGTGCCGCCACTGAGACTGAGATGAAGGAAAAGAAGGCCCGCGTCGAAGACGCGATGCATGCCACGCGTGCGGCCGTCGAAGAAGGAATCGTTCCGGGCGGCGGCGTGGCGCTGGTGCGCGCAGCCAAGGTCCTGGAAAAGTTCCTGACCAACAAAGAGGGCGAAGGCGATCCTGACGAGCAGATCGGTGTCACGATCGTCCGACGTGCACTGGAAGAGCCCCTGCGGCAAATCGTTCAGAACGCGGGCAAAGAAGGCGCCGTGATTGTAGAAAAGGTTCGCTCCAGCAAGGACCCGAACTACGGCTACAACGCCGCTACCGAAAACTTCGAAGACCTGGTGAAAGCCGGTGTCGTCGATCCAGCGAAGGTCACGCGCACGGCACTGCAGAACGCAGCGTCAATCGCCGGCCTGATGCTTACCACCGAAGCGATGGTGTCCGAGATTCCCGAGGACGACAAGGGAAGTCCCGCGATGCCCGGCGGCATGGGTGGAATGAGCGGCATGGGAATGTAAGAACGGCCCATCTGTTCAAAAGTTAAAAGCGGCTTTGTCTCTCGGGGCAAAGCCGCTCTTTTTTGCTCTGACGATGCTTTATTTCTTTACCGATCGCTTTACGACTTTGAACCTGGCCTCGACCACATTTCCATTCAGGCTCCCGTGCTTTAGCGACAGACGCGGATAGGTTTCTGCTTCTGCACGCAGATTTTTAATCCCCAATAATTTCTCGACTCGCAGAATCTCAAGTTCGCTGGCTTCAATTTCCATGAAGAGTCCGAACGGAAGTTCATCAACCACTACCTCAGCGTCGCCCACCTCCCAGGTAGTCCGGCGTTTTTCGTAGACAAGGCGCGGCTCGTATTCCAATGCTGCGAGGATGGCGGCCAGCGCATCGGCGTCGGCCACTTCCGTTTCGTCTTCCCTTTGGGTTTTGATTGAAGACAAAGTGGGAAAGCGCTCTTTGTAGGTGAGAAAGGCGCGCGATCCAACGCGACGAAGTCGCAGCACGCATTGCCGCACATCCAGAACTCCCCCGCGATAGAGTGTGTTTTCCTCAAACTCTTCCGGCCGTGAATTGACGCCAATCTCACCCAGCCGCCTGGTCACCTCAGCGCGCTGCTTCTTACTCAGACGATACTTTTTCTCGATTTCTATGGCCATGATCTTTCCGGCTACGGGAAGCAGAACTTCAGCACATTTGCTACGACTGGCGCAGCCAGCGCCACACTTCAGGAATGGTCGCCCGTTTGCCGTACATGAGCATTCCTACACGATAGATCCGGGAGGCCAGCCAAATCAGCAGCGCCACGGTCGCAAATCCGATTCCGAGTGAAAGCGCTATCTGCCAGACTGGCGGAGTTTCCGTTACGATCCGAACCAACATCGTGATGGGCGCAAAAAACGGGACCATCGAAACCCAGAACGCAAATGAAGAATTCGGACTGCGAATTACGGGAAACGCCAAATAGAATCCAACCACGAGCAGCAACACCACCGGCATCGCCATCTGCCCTCCCTCTTGGGCAGTTGTAACCATGGAGCCAACCAGGGCGTAGATAGTCGAATAGATGTAGTAGCCGAGGAGAAAGAACAAAGCGAAGTATAAAGCGAAGACAGGCGGCATGTGCGGCAGTGATACCGGCATTCCTCTGGCTGATAAAGCCGGCGATGCGAAAACGGTGAGCACAATAAAACTAAGGCCCCAGATCGTAAGTTGGGTTAAGGCCACAAAGGAAACCCCGACCAGCTTGCCCATCATTAAGGGGAAACTCCTGATCGAGGAGAACAGTATCTCCGCGATACGCGTTTCCTTTTCCTCAATCACCGCCGCCAGGATCACCTGGCCGTATAAAAGAATCGTTAGGTAAATGACAAAGCCCATCCCGAAGACCAGGTAGAAGCCGGCGTCTGAATCCTTCTTTTCCCCACTGTCGCTGTTTCTGGCGCTCAAGGTTACTGGCCGATTTATCTCGCGGACCACGTCCGGGGCGATGTTCTTTTGCGTCAACCTCTGATCGCGCACGGCGGCCGTCAGCCGGTCGCTGAGCCTGCCCTTAGTAAATACATCGCCGGTGTTACGGCCGTAAAACTCGGCGGTCCCGGTTTCCAGAATATCGCGCGGCAGGATCACATAAACATCCAGTTGGCCCTTGCGGATGCGGTCGCCTAACTCGCGCTTGACATCATCCAGCGAACGTCCCTCCAGCGAGACACGCTCAACCTTGAAACGACTTCCAGCTGATTTGCCGGCTGAGGCCAAGCGATCCTGTTGGTTGGCGTTCACGCTTTCGACCGGAGATTTCCGGGCGCCTTCCGGCTGATCGTCATCGTCCGTCTTGCGGTTCAACGCTTGCTGGAACCCTTCAAACATTTTTCCGCTCTCATCCACAACCGCAATGCGAGTTGGCCCGCCGGCTTCGATCCCGGCGATGAAAGCGGGTAGAACAGTGAATAGCGCCAACATCAGCGGGCCAAGCACGGTCACCACGATGAACATTCGCGACCGCACTCGCTGGACGTATTCTCTTTTTACCACTGCCAGAAACTTATTCATGCCGCTCCCCTCACCTTCTCGATGAAGATGTCGTTCAGACTGGGCTCCACCAATTCGAACCGCGTAATCTGCGCTCCGGCCGCTATCAATTTTTCCAGCAAGTCCTGAGCGTTGGCGCCAGGCGCCAGCAACGCTTCCAACCCGTCGCTGTCCCGATCGACCTTCGCCACCAACTCACGGTTCGCGAGGACGCTGTCGCCACCTTCCATACGCAAGGCCACGGCGTTACGACCAAAACTCCGCTTCACTTCGCGCAGACTGCCGTCCAGCACCTTTTCAGACTTATTGATCATGCAGATGTCGTCGCACAGTTTCTCAGCCAACTCCATCTGGTGGGTGGAAAAGATAATCGTTTTCCCCTCGGCCTTTAACTCCAAAACAACATCGCGCAAGAGCTCGACGTTAACGGGATCCAATCCGGAAAACGGCTCGTCGAGGATTAGCAGATCGGGATCGTGCATGACCGCGGCAATGAATTGGATCTTTTGCTGCATACCTTTCGACAATTCTTTCGCTTTCTTGTTCTTCCACGCGGTCAGTTCCACCCGGGCCAGCCAGCGATCCACCAGGCTGTCAGCCGCCGCGGAGGAAACATTCTTGAGCGCACCAAAGAACTTCAGCTGCTCGCCAATCTTCATCTTCTTATAGAGTCCGCGTTCCTCCGGCAGATAACCGATTCGATCCTGAAGACCTGGATTCACGTGTTGGCCAAACAGTTTGATAGTGCCGGAGTCAGGCGCCGTGATGTTGACGATCATCCGAATCGTGGTGGTCTTCCCCGCGCCATTCGGGCCGATCAAGCCAAAAATTCTGCCTGCCCGGACGGTCAGGCTCAAGTCTTTGACGGCCGTAAAATCGCCAAAGCGCTTGCTTACCTGGTGGACTACAAGTGTTGGTGTGCTATTTTCCATGTTCGCTCCGGCCCTGAAATATTAACGTTGATACGAAAACGGCTTACGCAGGGTTTTGAGTTGCAACGCATGATATCATTCGCTCGTTAACTCCCCGGCCATTCAACTCCAGGCAAGCGTTGCCCTCTGCTATTAACTGACACCCGATCCGCATGCGATTTTCTTCGCTTCAAACGTCTGTTCTGCGCGTCGCGATATTCTGCGCGATTCTGGCGCCTGTCACCCTCGCTCAACAGCCAAAGCCCACGCCTCCACCCGAAGCCGACGAAGTCATCCGTATCGCATCCGAGCTGGTCCAGACTGACGTTACTGTGGTGGATCGCCAGGGCTCGTTAGTCGAAGGATTAAAGAAGGAACAATTTGAGCTGCGCATCGACAAGAAGCCGCGACAAATTCTGTTCTTCGACCTGGTCAGGGCCGGCAGTGCAAACGAAGAGGTACAGCTCGCGGCGGCTCGGGGCAAAACCGCTGGCCCCGCCAAGCCGGCTGCCGCGCCAATGGATCGAGGACGCACGGTCCTCTTTTATTTTGACGATTTTCATTTGGCACCCGATAGCATGGATCTTGCGCGCAAGATGGCCATGAAGTTCATCGACCGTGAAATGGGCCAGAACGATCAAGTGGCGATCATGTCCGGCAGCGGGCAGGTGGGGTTTTTGTCGCAGCTTACCGACAACAAAACTGTGTTGCGCATGGCGGTCGAAAGATTAAGAACCAAGGCCCTTAACCTGCGTGATGGCGAGAGGCCTCCCATGACTGAGCAGAACGCCCTGCTAATTGAGAATAATGATCCCGGCCTTCTCGGTTACTTCGTAGATTCGCTGATCAAGCAGATGCCCGGAATTACTAATCCCGAAGAATGGGTACGCGGGCGCGCGAGACGGATTCTGGAACAAGCCAATTACACCAGCCTGAATAGCCTATTGACTCTGGAATCCATTATCATTTCATCCAAGAACCTCCCGGGCCGCAAGTTGGTGTTTTTTATTTCTGATGGTTTTTCCGTCGATTCAAAACGAGATGCGTACTACAAACTGAGAAGCGTAACTAATCAATCGGCACGCGCCGGCGTCGTGATTTACTCGATCGATGCTCGCGGACTGATCGCGAGTTTGGATGATGCGAGTTCAGAAGGACACGGTGATCCCACCGGCCGCATGGCAAAATCGGAGATAGGCCAGATCTCGGCGTCCCAGGACGCGCTAAACGCGATTGCCCGTGATACTGGCGGCAGAGCTTTGTTCAATAACAACGACCTATCCGTTGGGGTCACGCGGGCGCTAAAGGAAACTTCGTCCTACTACCTTATCGCCTGGCATCCCGAGACTGACGAACAACGTGCTGGAAAATTCAATAAGATTGAAATCAGCATTATCGGTCGTCCGGAACTGGTGGTAAGGCTGAGAAAGATTAACGCTGAGAAAGATATACCGCCGGCGACCGCTAAGAAGCAGGTTCCGTTGCCTCCAGTTCCGGCAGCCAAAGTGGCTGAAAGTGAACTGCGCGCCGCGATTAAGAATCCATATCCTTCCGAGGCCATTCCGACCGCACTGGATGTGGAATTCCTCGATACACCCGAAGCGGGCCCAACGGCCGAGGTGTCGATGCAGGTGACGCTCAGTGCCGAAAACTTCGTCGCAACTGAAGCGCCTCCACTAGCCAACGTTGATCTTGGCGGTGCAGTCTATGACATCGGGGGCAAAGTAGTCGGGACTTTCCAGACCCGCATGACAGTTAAGGGTGCGCCACCGGAACAGAACAAAGCGCTTCCCGATAATCTTTCTTACCATCATCCCTTCCGGCTCAAGCCCGGCCTGTATCAAATCCGCGTTGCGGCGCGCGACGTGAAGAATGGCCGCGTCGGCAGTGCCCGGCAATGGATTGAGATCCCTGATTTAAGTTTGCGCAAACTCGCGCTTAGCAGTGTGATTCTCGCGAAGCGAACGACGAATGGAGCCGAAGTAGTTAAGCTGGCAAATGGTGTCCTACCGGCGGAATTAAGCATAGATCACCAGTTTGAGCGCACCACGAACTTGCGGTTTCTGACCTTTGTTTACAACGCAGCGCGAGGTGGAAAGACTGGCGAGACCTTAACGGATGTCTCTGCGAGTTCGCTCCCGGCCCCGGGAACAGGTCCCGATGTGGCGTTGCAAGTCCAGATCATGCGCGACAATCAGCCAGTGCTGACAACCCCGCTGCGGCGGATTGAGATAAACGCGGAAACCGATGTCGCGCGGCTGCCGTATGCGGCCGAACTGCCGCTGTCAGATCTGCTACCCGGCCGCTATCTACTTCAGGTGACCGTCATCGACCGGATCGCCAGGACCAGCGCAACTCAATTAGCGGCCTTCGCCATTGATTGAGTAGCGTCGCCCAGCCTTCCGGTCTGCAAGTTTTCTGCATCAGTCCCGGCAGGCAGTACGGCGTTTGTATTTCCGAAAAGAAGAGAGAGGGCTCCCCATAATGAAACGACGCGATTTCATGATTGCCGGCGCGGCTGCAAGCGTCGCGCTACCAACTTCCACCGCACTGAAGGCCTCCCATCCGGCTTTTCTGATTCCGGCCAGTGTTAAGCCCGCGGTGATCTCCTCCGCCAATGGGAATCGCTTCAAGAATGGCGGCTCCGTCACCTGTGTCGAAAAAGCGTTTGGGATGATCACGCAAGGGTCTGACGTCCTTGACGCTTTGATCGCCGGGGTGAACATCGTAGAGCTTGATCCGTTAGATGACAGCGTCGGCTACGGCGGCCTGCCAAACGCCGAAGGCATTGTTCAACTTGATTCCTCATGCATGCACGGCCCCAAAAAACGCGCCGGAGCAGTAGGCGCACTCGAAGGCGTGCGTACGCCTTCGCTCGTGGCCCAGGCCGTCATGGAGAATACGGACCACCACCTGCTGGTGGGAAAGGGCGCGCAGACCTTCGCGCGCAACATGGGCTTTAAGATTGAGGACGATCTGAACACGGAACACTCGCGCGCGCTTTGGTTGGAGTGGAAGCGACGAATCGATCCGGCTCATTACCTGAATCCCAAGACGCGCGCTGAAGCGGGACGCCGCGCGACTGCGGAAATGCTGGCCGAGGGCCTGCTAAAACCGGAACACCTATACGGTACGATCAATTGTGATGGCATTAACAGCAAGGGTGAAATCTGCGGCGTTACTACCACCAGCGGACTTTCCTGGAAGATTCCCGGGCGTTTGGGCGACTCGCCGATTCTGGGCGCCGGACTCTATGTTGATGGCGCGGTGGGCGCGGCAGGCTCGACGGGACGCGGCGAGGCGAATCTATATAACCTCTGCTCGTTCCTGATAGTGGAAGAGATGCGGCGTGGCGCGCATCCGAAAGATGCGGGGCTGGAGGCACTCAAGCGCATCAAAGCCGCAACCATCGAGGCCCGCCTGCTGAACGCGAGAGGCAATCCAAATTTTGGCATTAACTTCTACGTGCTGAACGCCAAGGGTGAATACGCCGGGCTGACAATGTATGAAGGCTCTAACTCGAAGTTTGCCGTTTGCACTGAGAAGGGGCCACAGACTCTCTCTTGCGAAGCCCTGCTGGCGGGCAAGCCAAACGATTAGAGGGCAACTGCCTAACCACGCAACGATCTCGAGGGATGCAAAAGAATAGTAATGGCGTCCTGCAAGCATCTCGAACGTTCGAACCTTTGCCGGCAATGCAGGAACGGAAAGAGTGTAAACATGAAAACACGAACCCACTTTAGGCTGCTCGGTCTTTCGAACTGTCTATTGTTGATAACCTTCGGTGCCGCTGCTGCTTCTTCATCCAGTGCCGACGCCCTTGCGCTGCGGCAGCGAGCGATTGCGGAAGTGACCAGGCTGGGCGGAAAGTTCGAACTCGATGAAACGCGGCCTGACTTGCCGCTTAACGAAAAGCGGATAGTGAAGATTGATTTGCATGGAACGAAGATCACTGACGCCGACCTGGCGTTCATTGAGAACCTGACTGAGTTGCGCGCGCTGGACTTGCGCCTCACTCAGATAACCGATGTGGGTGTGGCGAGATTAAGGAAGTTGAAAAACCTGCAGACGCTGAACCTGTTTCGCACTCAAGTGGGCGATGCGGGGTTGAGGCACTTGCAGAAGCTGAGGCGGCTGGAAACGCTCTTGATCGGTGGGACTAAAGTTACAGACGCCGGTCTAATCAACCTGCGGCAGTTCAAGAAACTCCGGAAGCTCAGTCTCTTTCAGACGCGGGTTAGCGATGGCGGTATCTCAGAGCTCAAGCGTTTGACTAGCCTCGAAACGTTGCTGATTGGAGGATCTAAGATTACTGATGAAGGAACGAAGGCATTGAAGGTCGCCTTGCCGCGTCTGAGTTTTAGCGAAACCACGTAACGTCCCAGACTTGTCTTTCCAGAGGCAGCCCGATTTACTCAGCTTCCCGGTGAAAGGAAATCACGCCGGGAAAGTGTAGCGGAGCGACTTTCTTTTCTAAGATAGTGAGGCCTCCGTACTCCATCTGCCCTTTGACATCGCACATTCCGGCTCGCATTTCTTTGATCACGCCGTGCTGAACCCTCAAGACGCAGCCCTTTAAACTAAAAACCAGCCGTAGGGTGAACTCGATTTTCTTGACCGTGGCGTTGTGAACCCGTAGTTCAATTGAAGGACGATGCTCACTATTAATCGTGTGGTCGGCAAGTTCCAGATCCATAATTGCTTCCGGATTTCGTTTTGATTCTTCCAGGAGTTTTTGTAGCGCATCCGCTTTCCGCCACGAGTTGAGAAATATTCCCGGGATGGGAATATCCAGCAGTTCTCCGATCTTGCCCGCCATATCAGGCATGGACGCGACCTTTACTCCCTTTATCTCCTCGGTCAGCTTCTCCCGAAACCTTTTCCACGTTTCCGGAGATTCTTCGCCACCGCTGGGTTCGGGCACCTCAAAGACGTGCCGCAGTGTCACCGCTGAATCAGGCATTGTGCCTCCTTATCTCTTTGATCAAACCGGCTTCACCGGTAGTGATTTGGTAGTCACCGTCCCTGATGTTGGGGGTGAGAACGATTTGGGTGGCGATTGCCAACCCCCGCATCCCATCGTTCACATCGCCGGCTCCTATGTCCGGAGCGCAGTGGAAAGTTGGGCTCGGGCTCGGAGCAAAACCGGTTCGCAGCAACTTGTTGCCAACAAATGTCCCCACGACAACCGCCAGGAATACCCACCAATGCCGCGGATCCTTAACCCAGTCAATCAGTCTCCGAGCGGTGCCGCTGGTTAACTCTAACGGCGTGACCGAAGGAAACGCGCTGGGTGACGGTGAAGCTTGACCACCGAACACTGGGTCATCAGGGGTCGCCGTCGGAGAGGGTGTGGGACTCGGCGTAGGCGTCGGGGTTGGACTGGGAGTCGGCGAAGGTGTTGCCGTGGGACTTGGCGTGGGACTCGCCACCGGTGTCGGCGGAGGGGCATTGACTTCAACGTCAACACTGGCGATGGGCGCGCGAGTTTGCGCCATCATCGTGGCTCCTGCGACGGGCGCCAAAATTCTGACGTGCTTCGCCCCGGTCGTCGTATATGTGTGTTCAATGCCTGGGTGATAGGGTTCGCTAGCGTCATCGTCAAAGTCGATAATCAGGTTAGGCAAAGCCGCGGCCCGGCCCGTCGGCTGTAATTCAAACTTCACCGGATTGCCAGTTGAAACTATTCGCGGGTTTGAAGTGAGATGCCAAAATCCTCCCGGCTGTGCGGGGGTCCCTTGCTGCGGAGGCGGAGGCGCCGTTGGAGGTTGGTCAGGAGGCGGTACTTGTGGTCGGGGTTGTGCTGCTCGCGTATTGGGATTAACTGGAACCTGGGCCGGAGATCTGTTTGGCCGAGTCTGGCCATTGACGTTGAGCGAAGGTCCCGCCAGCGCCGCGTGAGTTGCGACACATGCCAGCGCCAACACAACTGGATGGTGAGTCCTGATCCGCATAACGGTCCCTTCACTGACTCAGTCTGTCAGTCAAGCGGCCTTCCGCCGACTAACCCCAAAGCTCTGTAACATAACGCGAGGAAGATCGAACTTGTCCCACATACACCGCTCAGATCAGATTTAGAGATATGACAGCCACCAATCGCGTCGCCGGGCCTTAACCGCGGCGAACCATTTGCACAACGGATAGAGCAATAGCACGCCCGCAATCCAGCATCCATAAACGACCGCCAGGTTGAAGCCGACGCCCGCGGGTGGAGGGCCGTCAATTCCGATCTGACTGCCAAACATCCAGCGGATCGGCTTGCCGGCGAGGGCATGCGCTGCGACTGACATGAAGTGCGCTGTGGGCCATTGCAACAAATAGAAAAAGAGCGGAACTCTACCGAACGTCACAAAGAACCTGCGGATGCTTGCTGCCAAGCCCGATTGGCCCTGACTCTCAGACGGCCCCCGCCTTTCTTTTGCCAAACTGATTTCCGGTGAGCTTTTTTCGAAAAGTGCCAGAGCCACGAGCGCCGGTCCAAGCGTCATCAGCAGGAAGAGCAATGACGGCGGATACTTCGTGACGTTCAGGAAGGAAAGGATCGTGAAGGCCATTGAGCCCTGAGGGGACCAGGCTGACGGATCGCCGTACCGGTTAATAGCGCGCACGACGATGAACAGAACCGTTGCCGTACTTCCGAGGGTCAACAAGAACCGGCGGCGCCGTGCGGCATCCCACTGGTAGATAACTCCAAATGCATAACCCGCCGCCATCACGCCAACCCAGGGAATAAGCGGGTAAAGCACAAATACGACGGGGCTGGGCCAGCCAGCAACCGGGAATGCCTCGAACGGCTGGTGCAACAAGATGTAAAGTTTGGCGGAGTAGCTGGGGACGGGACTCTGTGGCCCCTGCCATCCGCCTTGCACGTGAAACCGATCGAGCAAGTTGTGCCCGGCTATCATGAGTGTTCCAAACGCGCCCACGGCCCAAACCGGCAGGTGAATCAGAAAGGCCAGCACAATCATAGAGACGCCGATGACCCAGATCACCTGCATCGCACCCAGGAAACGGTAATCCAGATTGAAGGTCACGGAGATCCGAACTGCTGTGAACTCCAGAAAGACCAGCCATAGACCGCGCGTCAACAGAAACCGCGATAACTCTCGCTTCGTCTTACCGCGGGCCACCTGAAGGTAAATGCCGGTGCCGGCCAGGAAGACAAAGACTGGAGCGCAGTAATGCGTGATCCAGCGGGTGAAGAATAATTTCACACTTGTGTGTGCCAGGTCGGTGGGATCAAATCCCTGAAAAACATAACGGTGAACGAAGTCGCGTGTATGATCCAGCATCATCACGACCATGACGATGCCGCGTAGTAGATCTATTGAATCAATGCGCGAACGAAAGGGCTTGTCTGGTGGAAACTCTGTCGCCGGCGAAACCGGAGGCGGCAAAACTTTGCCGGATTCACCAACGGATGGCTGACTTGACGGGGGAGTCATGATCAGTTTTCGCTTGCGCGTTCCTTATTGAGCGGCTTTTCGGCTATGCAGAGCGGTCGCATGATATAGGAAGGTCGTGACCACCGCCAGCCTTTGTTGGTGTCCTACTTTATCTTGCATGTTGCGTGGCGGTGAGGGAGAGCCCGCAGGGGATGGCTGGGCCCTCCCTCACGGTCGGGCTACTGCCCCGATAAATGCTTCTTCCCAGCTCGCTAAAACGGCCGTCCGGGCTATGTTATAATCCGCCCACGTTCTCCCTGGTCCGCGCACGACTCGATGCTATGGTTATAACCATCGGCATCCTCAATCAACTCTACGAGGTTTACATCCGTGGTAATAAAATCGCGTGCAGTGGGTTTGGTTTTTGCAGCGCTGGCTGCACTGTTTCTAGTTGGGCCAGTTTTTGCTCAAGAGCAGCCGGACGATCAGTCTGACGTCATCAGAATAAGCACCGAACTGGTGCAGACCGCGGTGCTGGTGGTGGACAAGCAGGGCCGCTTTGTCGAAGGACTGAAGCCCGGCCAGTTTCAATTGCGCATCGATGGAAAGCCGGTCGAGCTCCTGTTCCTTGAACGCGTGACCGCCGGCACCGCCGGCGAAGCAAAGTTTGAGTCGGCGGCCAACCGCGTGGCCGTCAACGGCGCCCAGCCCAACCCTGGCGAAGCTTCTTATCGCGGCCGGACTATCATCTTCTTCATTGATGATCTGCACCTCAGTGCGGAAAGCATCCTGCATACCCGGAAGGCTATTCTGGATTTCGTCGAGCACCAGATGGGGCCTGACGATCAGGTCGCAATTGCTTCGCCCAGCGGACAAATCGGGTTCCTGCAACGATTCAGCGATTTGAAAGCCGTCGTGCGCGCAGCACTCGCCCGATTGAATCACCGGCCATACAGCATCCGCGATGCAGAAAACATCACGATGACTGAGTACACGGCGCTGAAAATAGACCAGGGCGATAAGGACGCTCTCACCTATTATGCTGACGAGTTGCTAAAGGCTACCAACTTGCGAATTCGCGGTGCTCCTGGATATGGTCCGCCGAATGGCGGCCCCGCAGCCAGTACGAGCTCATCAACCCAGGGCTCGCAACCAATGGGAATCACCCGCGAAATGGCCGAGCGCAATGTGAAAGAGCGCGCGCAGAACCTGTTAAAACAATCCGCCGCCATTACGGTCAACACCCTATCGACGCTGGAAAGCCTGATGCGCTCGACCAGTCAGATGTCAGGGCGCAAGTTGGTGTTCTTCATCTCCGACGGATTTTATTTGAACGATAGAAATACGGCGTTTGGCGAGAAGCTGCACCAGATTACCGACGCCGCAATACGCTCCGGCACTGTGATTTACTCCATGGATGCCAGAGGCATTGTGAGCATGACCGATGCCGGCAGCAATCGCGCGGACCCGCAGGGCCGTCTCTCGCGGTCAAACGCCGGCGAGCTTTCCGCTTCGCAGGATGCGCTGACGGCCCTCGCCGAGGACACAGGTGGCCGGGCTTTATTGAATTCCGGCGAACTCGGTCCCGCAGTCACGAATGCGCTGAAAGAGACATCTAACTATTACCTCCTGGCCTGGCGGCCTGCGGGTGAGGAACAGAAGGGCGCAAACTTTAAACGCATCGAAGTGAGCATCGTGGATCGGCCCGATCTCAGTGTTCGTCTGCCGCGCGGCTTTATGCAGGGTAGCGCCCAGGCAAATGCTAAGGCGGTCCCCGTCAAAGGGCTGCCGGAAACTGCAATTCCTGCGACCGCGGCGGCCAAAGGAACCGAAGGTGCGTTAATGGCCGCGCTCAGCGCCCCCTCGGCACGGAAAGGTTTGCCGACGCAGCTCGCGGTTAGCTTCGTCGATGTGCCCAACTCCGGACCAGTGCTCACGGCATCGACGCAGATGGCTACCGACGTGCTTGGGTACGGTGCTGATGCGAAACAGACAGCGGCGATTGACCTGGCTGGATTAGTGCTAAACGATCAAGGAAAGTTGGCCGGCAGTTTTAAAACCAGAGTCACCGTTAACCCTTCTGCATCTGCCGGCGCGGCCCGGAACGCCGGTGTCATCTACACGCACAAACTGCCGCTCAAACCCGGCATCTACCAGGTTCGAGTAGCTACTCGCGATGACAAGAGTGGCAAAGTCGGGAGCGCCGCCCAGTGGATAGAAATTCCTGATTTGGCGGCCAAACAACTAACGCTTAGCAGTCTTTTGCTGGGCGGCCAGTTTATCGGCTCCAACCAAAAGCAAGCTGGAGGCGGCGAGCAGGTGCAGTTCAGCGTTGACCATCGCTTTCTGCGCGGTTCTCACATGAACTTCCTGACGATTGTTTACAACGCTTCCCGCACCAGCGGTGCTCCGGATCTTGAATCTCGGATACAGCTTTCGCGCAACGGGCAGGCAGTAGTAACCAGCCCGGTGCGAAAAGTCCCTATCGACGCGAACACCGATTCGGCCCGCATTCTGTATGGCGCAGACATCGCTCTCCAAACTCTGCCGCCGGGTCGTTACCAGCTGCTGGTAACCATCTCGGATCGCATTGGCCAGAGCAGTGCGTCCCAACAGGTCTCCTTTGACATTGAGTAGGCTCAAGGTTTCGGGCGGAAGGAAGGGGCCGCCCGCGGAGGGACGCCCCCACAAATGAAACACATGCTATTTGCAAACGGTAACGTCTGGCATCGCGGTTGGTTGACGCTGCTTGGCCTTGCACTCTTCGCTCCAATTGTTCTGGGGCAAAACCAACTACCCGAACCTCAACCCGAAGTCTTTCGCATCAATACGGAATTGGTGCAAACCGGCGTGATGGTCTTTGATAAGAAAGGCCAGTTCGTTGAGGGTTTAAAGCCGGAACAATTTGAACTGCGTGTAGACGGCAAGCGCGTGCAGTTCACCTTTTTCGATCGTGTCACCGCCTGGACGGCGCGCGAAGAGAAACAGGTCGCCGCTGCGGCCGGCGCCGCGCCAGCGCCCGCCAGCACCCGCCCCAACGTCGTTGATTCGTCGTCACGCGGACGCACCGTCCTCTTCTTTGTTGACGACTTGCACCTCTCGCTCGACAGCCTGGGAAAGACCCGCAGCGCGCTCAATCATTTCATCGATCACCAAATGACGCCGTTCGATCAGGTCGCCATTACCTCAGCCAGCGGCCAGATCGGGTTCCTGCAACAGCTGACCGACAACCGGGCGGTATTGCGGGCGGCGCTCGGCCGCATCAACCCCGTGCCTTACGTTGTGCTGGATCGCGACCAGCCGCCGATGACTGAATTCATCGCCATCCAGATTGTTAACGGCGACCGTGAGGCTCTCAATTTTTATGCAGAGGAATTATTGCGTAGAAGCTTCCGAAGCATGGGCGGTAAAATCAAGCGCGAGAACATGTATGAGATGATTAAGAACCGCGCCAACAACATAATCAAAGGCCTGGAGGCGGTCACCAATAACTCTCTGGGTGCGCTGGAAAACCTCCTGCAGACGAGCGGCCAGATCCGCGGCCGCAAACTGGTGTTCTTTATTTCGGACGGCTTCTACCTGCATACAACTAACAGCATCGGTCCCGCCAACGAACGGCTAAGACGGGTGACCGACATAGCGAACCGCACTGGCTCAGTCATCTACACGATTGATGCGCGCGGTTTATTCGCCCCGATGGCAGAGGCAATGAATGACCGGCCGTTTGATCCCAGCGGCAGGCTGGACCGCAGCAATATGGGTGAAGGTATGGTCTCGCAGGACGGCATGAATGCGCTGGCCGGCGATACCGGCGGGCGGGCTTTAAGGAACCAGAACTACTTTGATACCTGGGTCAGCCGGATGCTTGAGGAGACATCGAACTATTACCTGTTGGCATGGCGGCCGGAAGCTGATGAGCAGAAAGGCGTAAACTTCAAACACGTCGAGGTGACTATTGCCGGTCGGCCCGACCTGACGGTGCGCCTGCCAAAAGGGTTTCTGCTGCAATCGAAATCTCCCGCCCGGGTGGTGAACGCCAAGGCGGCGATGCCTGATATCACGATTCCCAGCTCCGCCTCCGTAAAAGGGCCGGAGACGGCATTGATTGCCGCGCTAAGTGCCCCTTCCGCACGGAAGGGTTTGCCTACGCAACTTGCTGCCAGCTTCGTGGACGTGCCTGGCTCCGGACCGGTATTGACCGTCGCCACCCAGATGGCCACAAACGCTTTGGGTTACGGAATCGATGGCAAGCAGACGGCCGCAATCGATCTGGCTGGCGTAATCTTAAACGATCGAGGCAAGCAGGCCGGGAGCTTCAAAACCAGGGTGAACGTCAATCCCTCTTCACAGGCCGATACAGAGAACCCTGTAGTTATCTACAGTCACAAGATTCCGATTAAGCCCGGCCTTTATCAAGTGCGAGTAGCGGCCCGCGACGACAAGAGCGGCGAGGTAGGCAGCGCCGCGGACTGGATTGAGATTCCCGAACTGGGATCAAAGCGCCTGGCCCTTAGCAGTTTACTGCTGGGCGGTCAGGTCATAAGTTCAAATCACACGCAGGCAGG
Source organism: Blastocatellia bacterium (assembly GCA_033856235.1). Lineage (GTDB taxonomy): Bacteria > Acidobacteriota > Blastocatellia > Pyrinomonadales > Pyrinomonadaceae > DASXRU01. The sequence continues at coordinate 56,538 of JAWVFI010000085.1, forward strand.
TGGCGGCGAACAAGTGCAATTCAGCGTGGACCGGCGCTTCCCCCGCAATTCGCACCTGAACTTTCTGACGATTGTTTACAACGCCGCGCGCGGCAGCAACGGTCAGCCCAATTTGGATGCGCAGATCCAGATCTCGCGCAACGGACAACCCGTCGTCACCAGTCCTCCGCGCGGAGTAGCCATAGATGCCACCACTGATTTGGCACGTATAGTTCACGGCGCCGACATCGCCCTGCAGTCGTTGCCGCCCGGGCGATACCGGCTGCAGGTAACAATTTCTGACCGGATAGCGAATACGCAAGCCAGCAGCGAAGTCTCTTTCGAGATCGAGTGAGAGTAGCTGTCAGAACCGCCTGCGGTAGCGGGCGGGTCCTCGCTTTCGCTATCTGACATGATGCTTGAGATCTTAAAGCTGGATTTGCCGAGCGTTGATTACTTCCGCAAACGATCGCAACTCCTCGAGTGTCTCGCTCAGGAGTGGCGCATCGATTTCCACCACAGCCATTGCTTCCCCGCCCCGCTCGCGTCGCCCCAGGTGAAAGCGGCCGATGTTGACTCCGCGTTCGCCAAGGATTGTTCCCACGCGGCCGATCACTCCCGGGACATCGCGATTGCGCATCACAATCATATGGCCTTGCGGCAAGGCCTCAATATGAAACCCATCGATCTCGGTAATCCGGCCTTCTCGAGTTTGCCCGCCATAGCCAAAGATGGTCCCGGCGACAATTTGCTCGCCCGTGTTGGTAACCACGCGAGTACTGATAGCCGGCGTTGATTCCCCACCAGCGCGAACGTATGAAGTGGTCACGTTGATGCCGCGCTCTTCGGCGATGACAAAACCATTCACGATGTTCACGCGCGCGCTGACGTTGCGAAGTAATCCCGCGAGAAAAGATCTGGTTACCGGGTTAGCATCAAACTCCACCAACTCTCCCGCGTAAGTCAGACGCACCTCGCTTACCGGCTCGTCGAGCAACTGGGCCTGAAACCTCCCCAGACTCTCGGCCAGAGAGATGTACGGTTGCAGCGCTGCCAGCTCCCGGGTTCCTAAGGCCGGAACATTCACCGCGCCCCGCAGGCCTCCGGTCAAAAGATAGTCGCGCATCTGTTCCGCAACGGTGAACGCCACGCCCTCCTGGGCCTCAGTGGTGGAAGCGCCGAGATGTGGGGTCACGATAACTTCATCAAGCGCCAGCAGCGGGTTGTCTGCAGCCGGGGGTTCAGTGGCAAACACATCGAGGGCTGCCCCGGCGACAATCCCGGACTTGATCGCTTCGTAGAGTGCAGCTTCATCAACTAATTCGCCGCGCGCGCAGTTGATAATGCGCACTCCTTTTTTCATTTGGGCAAAAGCCCTGGCATCAATGATTCCACGAGTCTCGGTGGTCGATGGCGTATGCACCGTCAGAAAATCGGCGCGGGCAAAAACCTCCCCAAGCGTCGCCAGTTCAATCTCAAGATCGCGTGCCTGGTCGGGCGCAATGAAAGGATCGTACGCAATGATGTTCATGCCAAAGGCGCGGGCCCGGCTGGCAACTACCCGGCCAATCCGGCCCAGGCCAATAATGCCAAGGGTCTTGCCCTGCAGTTCCACACCGATAAATCGTTTGCGGTCCCACTTGCCCGACTTGAGGCTCATGTTTGCCTGCGGGACGCGCCGGGCCAAGGCGATCATTAGCGCCAGAGTGTGCTCGGCCGTTGTGATCGTGTTTCCGTCGGGAGCATTCATCACGACGATGCCGCGCGCGGTGGCGCCGGCGACGTCGATGTTATCAACGCCGACGCCCGCACGGCCGACTACGCGGAGCTTCGCCGCTTGATCCATTAAAGCGGCAGTTACCTTCGTTTCACTCCGGACCACGAGGCCCGAATAATTCGAGATAACTTCCCCAAGTTCGGCCGGGGTCAGTCCCGTTCGTTTTTCAACGACAAAGCCGGCGTCGCGCAACGGTTGCAACCCGCTGTCGCTGACTTCATCGGCAACAAAGATTTTGATTTGATCCGTGGACATAAAGGTTGTTAGCGACTGATTCCCTTCCGCAAAAAGGAGTTATGGTAACAGCCTGCTGAATCGGCGTCGAGCTGGGCCCGCTTGACCGTTTCCGGGTGTGAAATTCGGTGAGCATGTGTACATTCGGAAACATATTCACCCGCCGCGTCTTCTGCAATACTCACTTAACTTAACGCCTACCTGCCCTTTATTCTATGTGCCTCTTTGACAGGTAATGATAAACTCTGCCGCTGTTCGGCCGTAGTTATAGCACCAGGGTCACCAAACTCGCTGAGCACCATACCCGTTGAGGAGGCAGTCCCAAGTGATCACCACCGTCTGTCTAAACGCCGGCTCCAAAACGTTCAGTGAAAACTGCGTTACGGCCGAAATTAGCGAACTGCGGGAAGTAGAAGGAAATATTATCTGGGCCGATGTCAGTGATCCGACCAGCAAAGACTTCGAGGAACTGGCAGAAGAGTTTGGCTTTCATTACCTCTCCATCGAAGACTGCCGCAATATGCACCAGCGGCCGAAGGTCGAAGAGTACAACGGCTATTACTTTATCGTGCTCTATGAATCGGAACTGATCGGAGCAAACGATCGGCTGGAGCTGCGCGAGCTAAACATCTTTCTCGGGAAGAACTACCTGGTCACTGTTCATAGCCGGCCCATTCGCGCCGTCGATACGGCCCGCCGGCTGTGGCACGAATGGACAGATCGCGCGGAACAGGGTTCCGGACTGCTGGCGTACCTCTTGATTGACGCCATCGTTGACGATTACCTGCCCTTACTCGATCTGATCAGCGAACGCATGGACGATCTGGAAGATTCGATCTTTGGCGAATGGCGTCCGGAGGCCATTCAGGATATTTTCACCATCAAAAAGAAACTGCTCTTCCTGCGCCGCTCCATTACCCCCCTCCGCGATGTCTTCAACACCATGCTCCGGCGCGAGCAGCCGATTTTCCCGCGCGAAACGCACGTCTACTTCCAGGATGTGTTCGATCATCTCATCAGAGTGGCGGACACCATTGACTCCCTGCGCGACATGCTCAGCTCAACTATGGATGCCTATCTCTCGGTTTCCGGCAACCGCATGAACAAGATCATGAAGCGGCTGACATCGATCTCCACGATCTTGATGTCGGTGACGCTGATCGCGGGCATCTACGGGATGAACTTTGCTTTGATGCCGGAGCTGCACTGGCGTTACGGTTACGTTTACGCCCTGCTCTCGATGGTGGTGGTGGGATTGGTCCTTTACTTCTATTTGAAGAAGATAGAGTGGATATGAAGCACAACGACGCCCAAACACATGAGCAACTAGCTGACAGCCTGGCTCCAGCTGAAGAGCAACGCGCCAGTGGTTCCGCGCAACTCGCGGGAAGCTCGTCAAACGCGGTCCCCTCCGACAGCGCATTCGCTGCCATTGTCGTCGATTCTGACGATGTAAATCTCTCTCAGGACATTGTGGACCGCCCGCCAGAGAAAACTTTTTTGGGCATGGAGCCCTTAGTTCTAGCGATCCTCGGTTTCATGCTGGCCTTTATCGCCTTTATCGCCTGGCAGATTTCGCAGATGCCGCCGGAATGACCGGGCAGTCGTTCGGGTCGCCCTGGTTACATCGGCCCTCCGGTATCACTCCCGTCAGCACGTCCGCCGCCACCTTCCTCGACTTGGCCGTCTGGAGTCGGCACTGATGTTTCATCCGATGTCTGAGCGCCTGTTTTGGAACTCTTTTCCGTCTCCTCCAAATCACTGACGGTTTCCTTACTCGTGGCTTCGGACTCACGATCCGAAACTTTGTGTTCCTTTTCCTGCATACTTATCCTTTCTGGATGAAACGTTGAATCATTATGACAAGTGCGACTCCGATTGCGGCGTAAGCGCCCGCAACCAGATCGTCGGCCATGATTCCCAAACCGCCCTTGAGTGATTCCATTTTGCGCGCCGGGTATGGCTTAATTATGTCAAAAAGCCGGAAGAGCAGGAACGCTGCGATTAACGCGATGGGCCACCAGCGATTTATGAAAAACCCCAATGGCAACAAGGCGATCAACTGACCGGCAACCTCGTCGATCACAACCTTACCAGGATCCTTGACCCTGAGGACGCGTTCCGTGCGCGACGCTGCCCAGATTCCCACGAAAGTGACGACTACTATCACGACCAGCTCGCCCGCAAGGAAACCATGGGTTCCCACCCCGCCATGCCGCTCAGGGGCGAATGGAAACAGACTGGCTCTTGCCAGAAGATAGAGTCCAACAGCGAGGAGCGACCCCCAGGTACCGGGCGCGATCGGTAAATATCCGACACCGCAGGTCGCGATCAACAGCGCCAGGTAATCAGTGACTGATCGTGGTCCGCGATCCGAGGCGGAAGCCCCGGCGGTAATCGCCGGCGCGTTCAGTTCATCGCTTGATTCCTTAATAGTCATTGATTCATTGGCTCAGGTTCGTGGGCCGTACAATAACAGAAGTCTTCAAACGGCTGCTAACTACGAAAGTTAAACTGTAGGGGCGGGCCCTCGGTGGCCGCCCCCTTCGCTGTTGGCTCTGAGAAAGAAAAGGGGGTGGCCACGGAGTGCCACCCCTACAACTTCAGGCGCTCCCGCTGCCTCGTCTCCTAATTGGATTTCTGCCGGGCCACCTCATCGCGCATGCGTTGGACCAGGGCGGGCTCTGCCGAATCGATCAGATTGTGTTGCTCCTTCGGGTCGCTTACCAACTCGTACAACTCTTCCGTTCTGCCGAGCGAACAGGAAATGTATTTATGGATAGCCGTGTCGGTTCGATAGATCACGGCATAGCACGGATTTCTGAGCGAGGTCTGATGGATGTTGAGGGGCTTGATGGCCGGGCTCAGGAGCGATGATCCTTCCCAACTCTGTGGAATGCTCAAACCCAAACGATCGACAATTGTCGGCGCGACATCTATCTGGGTCCCAAATTTCAGGTTACCGTAAACAGCGGATGAGTCGTCATAGATCAGCAGTGGAATGCGAATGAATTCCTGATGCAGCGAACTGACGTGCCCGTAACCAGAGCTGCCACGATCGCCCAACCCCTCGCCGTGGTCCGCGAGAATCATGACGATACTATTTTGCAGATAGCCTTTTTGCTGCAGAGTCGCGAAGACTTCTCGAATCGTCGCGTCGGCCTGCGTCACCCCATTGTCGTAGTTATTGACCACCGTTTCCCGGTCATACTCGCCCTTAAAGAGAGCACTCCAATCATTCTTGACCGCGGACGGTTGGTAAAGTTTGTATTTATCCTGCTTGAGTCCGATCAGATGTGCGGACATCAGATGGATGTAAAAGAATGCCGGCCCGGCTTCATGCGATGGCACCCGTTCCAGCCCTTCAAATATTAGCCGGTCGTCCGCCTTCGAGTAGCGGGTCGAATTAACTCCATCAAAATACAGATCCATTTCATGGCCGTAGGATTCCTTCAAACCCTGCCAGTCATGGTTCCCAGATAAGATGAAGTAAGTCTTATAGCCCTGGTCCTTCAATAAATCGTAAAGTTTAAAGTTCTCCGGAATCTGGTGCCGCAGCGTGCGGGAGAAAAGAGTACTCAGAATTCCGCAATTCGATTCGGCACAAGTGGAAGTGGCAAATTCAACCTTGCGCAGGCGCCCCGCCGCGTACAAGGAGGCAAGAAACGGTGTGGTGGGGCGCTCGTAGCCGTACACCTGCGTGTGGTCGGCGCGAAGTGAATCAACAATGATGATAACGACATTCTTCTTGTCGAACTTCTGTCCTGCCGGGTAGCTTGCCCGATTCCGCGGCTCTTCCAATTTCAGTCTGTTTATTGAAGCGACGTACCCCTGATCGTAGACGTCGGTCGTGCTTCTAACAACGCTCAGAAATGGATCGTTGCTCAAGAGTTCGCTATAAGGCGTCCGCTGCGCCAACACATAAAGAAAACCCGAATAAGCAAGCAGGAGTAATCCAATCGCTATCGCAGACTTGAGTGCGCGCCGTCGAGTGACGAACAAACTATTGGGGCTATCCGGGAGCAGCAGTTCGGACAGTCCCCGGAAGAGAGTCTTAGCCAGGCCGATGTAGGCTGCGAACATCGCGAGCGCGAATGCTGCCAAGCCAACCCAAACCCATTTCGATAAATACAGAATGTCACCGCCCGCCCACCAATCACCGAGAAACAGCGCGAGCAACTTGTGGTTGATGTTAAGCCCCATCCAGACATTGCTCGCGAAGTCAGTGACATATAGCAGTGCGACGGCCGTTGACACTACGGCCGGCAGGACTATGAGCAGATATCTGTTGATTCGGGATTCTCGAAATCTGCGGTTGTAGAGCAGGAAACCGGGCGCGATCGTACTGATGATGAAGAGTCCCGCGGCCAGCGGCACATGAATCCAGATCAGCGACCGGTCAATTCTAAAAGCACGGCAAAAATAGTTGATGTACGCGAGGCTGAAAATGGTTTGACCCACCAGCACAAAGGCGAGCCCGCGAAGCGCAGCGGTGTGCCTCCGGACGTTTGCGGCGCCGAGCTGCGGGGAGGTCGGCTGCGAAGGCGCTGGGCGAAGGTCATCCTGCATCATTGTGCGAGGGTCCGAACGGCGCTCTTTTACTTGAAACTGATCCCGCAAGCCCTGGTTTGCGGCCAACATCGGGAGAGAAAACGGTTTACGAGCAGGAATCTACTTCAAACAGCCGGGCCTTACAACACTCAAGGTAGCAAAGATCAAGGTTCCAAAAACATTCGGGGAGTTGTTGAAAATGAATGCGGGCAAACACCAGCTAAGGTGTCGCCCGCATTCGTGGGTAAATCTCAGAGGGTTGACCTTATTGAGCGCCTGACCCGCTGCTACTGCCGAGGCATCCGTGGACAATCAACTGCAGGCGAATGTGCTCGCAGTTTGAAGGATCGGGGTTGTTACTGTTGCATGCTTCATAGGCATTGCGCAGACCTTTGCAGGCATTTTCCTTGTCCGCCCGCACTACTCGCGAACCAGGAGCCGGAGCAAACATTGAAGCCAGAAGTAAAAGCGTCAGCAGAACACCAAACAAATAGGGGAACCGTTTTTTCATTATCTAAGCCTTTCGAGAACTAGCGGCCCGACGAACGAAACAACATCACACGTAAGGCCGGCCGGATGAATCATAAAGCCGCGGGAGTATAGAGTCCGGGTCGCGCGCTGTCAACGAACATCTTTCGTGGGTGGTGCGCCCTAATTTGTAATGCAAACTGTTAGTTTGCGAAGGTGAGTGGCATTTAACGGGCGCGCAAACTAACAGGTTGCGTTACGAAAACCAATTTAGGGCACTACCCTTTCGTGGCATTTACTTAAGGCACTTAGGCACTCAAGGCACCCTAAGGGCTTGAAGGATTCACAATACTGCCAACCAGATCGTATTCCTGCGCGTCAGTGATTTGTACCGACAGAATCTCACCGGCAACAGGGGAAAAGTCCGCAGGCGCATCATTGATCAAAACGCAGCCGTCGATATCCGGGGCCTGCGTTTCCATCCGACCCCGCCAGAGCAGGTCGCTCTCACTCGAGTCGCCTTCGAACATTACGCGGACCGTGGTGCCGATCCTGGATTGGTTGCGGCGTTGGGAGATGCGACTCTGGGCCGTCATCAGGCGAGCGCGCCGGCGTTTCGCGGTCTTTGCTTCAACTTTATTTGGCAAGTCGAACGCTGGTGTCCCTTCTTCATCGGAATACGTGAATACGCCGACGCGATCGAACTCTACTTCTTTCACGAAGGCCAGCAGTTCTTCAAAATCGGATTCTGTCTCTCCGGGAAATCCGGTAATGAACGTGGTTCGCACTGCGATACCGGGAACACGCGCGCGGACGCGTTGAATCAAACGTTCCAGACTGGCGCGGTTTCCGCCGCGCTTCATCAATTTCAGAACGTTCTGGGAGGCGTGTTGCAGGGGCATGTCGAGGTACTTCACGGCCCTGGGTTCTTCTGCTAACACGTCCAGGAAAGCGTCGCTGATGTGGGTGGGATAGGTGTACATGACGCGCACCCATTCGATGCCGTTCGTATGCGACAGCTCACGTAAGAGGTGCGCCAAAGCATCCTGCTTGCCGAGATCTTCGCCATAGCGGGAAGAGTCCTGCGCGACCAGGATCAATTCCTTCACCCCTTCTTCGGCCAGTTGTTGAGCTTCGGCGACGATCGATCCGAAACGGCGACTGCGAAAGTGCCCACGCATCTGAGGGATGAAACAAAAGGCACAAGGTCGATCGCAACCTTCGGCAATCTTTATGAACGCATAGTGACTGGGAGTGGCAAGTATCCGCGGCGTCGAGTCATCGTAAAGATAAGTCGCGCTCTGGTTGCCCAGCGTCATCACCGGCAACGTTCTGGTGTTCGTGTTCGGGTCGCACACCGCGAGGATTTCATTAATCTGACCGGTTCCGATAAAAGCATCCACCTCCGGCATGGAAGCCTTCAATTCATCGCGATAACGTTCCACCAGGCAACCGGCGACAATCAGGCGCTGCGCTTTGCCATCGGACTTCAGACGTCCCGCCTCAAGAATCGCCTCGATCGATTCTTTTTTTGCTGCATCGATGAAACCACAGGTATTGACGACCAACATGTCGGCCTCGCTCGCGTCGCTCGTAATGTGATAGCCATTCGCCTGGAGCTGGCCCATCATCACTTCGCTATCGACGAGGTTCTTGGGACAACCGAGACTAATAAATCCAACTTTTGTCATGAACTCTAATTACTTTCTTAAAAAGACGTTCTGTCTGCTCCCGAAATCTATGCGCGCTAGGACTTTTGCGCCCTGCCCTTGGCCCTCTGCTCTTTGCCCCCCGCCCCGGCTTCCACTTCCAGCGCCGTTAACGATCGCTCGATGTCCTTTTGGTCATTGATCGACAACGTCTCTGAACCGTAACGCACGCGGTTGTAGGCCTGGGTGATGAAAACCGCTTCGCCAAAACCAGCGCCGGCTGCGAACTCCAGCGGGGTCTGATCCGGAGAACGAACGATGCCGCGTCTGGCAAGTAACCTGTTGAGGCGCTCGTAGAATTCCACCGCGGAATGGTTCGACCGTTCGTGGCTGCGCGAGATCCTGAGGCGATGCCAACCGGCCGATCCTCTAAGATTTATGGCCAGCGCCACCGCCAGAAAGAAAAACCCGATTCCGAATAGTAACCACAGGGGCCGGCGCCACAGAACTACGGCGACCTGCTGTAACCGTTGCACAACGTTGGCCAGCATGTGTTGATAGCGAAAAGCGCGATCGTGCAAAGACGTCGCCAGCGAACGCTGCTCCTGCTTGTCGTAACCTACGACATACTGGTACCAGATCAACTCAAACGCTTCGGCGTACTTCCCCAACTGGGCCGCGAGACCGCTTCTGACCGGCTCGGTCCGGCCGGCTGCGGGAGTTGGATCGAAAGTGACCCAGGATTTAGTTTCGGGAAAGTAAACTTCCACCCACGAGTGCGCATCGCTTTGGCGCACTGTGAAGGCGCCCGCGGCCTCGTTATATTCGCCGGGCAAAAAACCGTTTACCACGCGCGACGCAACGCCGTGCGTTCGAAGCATCACGGCCATCGCGGTCGAAAAATATTCACAGTGACCGGCGCGCACATTGAACAGAAAGTCCGCCAGCGGATCGGCGCCGCTCGCCCGCATCTGCGTGCTGTAGCCATAATCGCTACGGAGGCGAGTTTCGATGGCCTTCGCCGCATCATAACGATTGCGCGCATTGGCGCCGGCAATCATTGACTGTGCCAGATCTGTGATCCGGGAATCGAAGGAATCCGGCAGTTGAAGATAGCGCACTGCGGAGGCTGGGTAAGGCCTCATGTCCCGGCGCAAGGCGGCGGCATCCGGTTCCGTCAAGTCTGAGAAAACCTTGTAGATGACCCGCTCAGAATCGTGGCGGCGTATCTGTAATGAGCCCTCGGCGTCAATGCGGACAAAGGGAAAATCACCCTGCACCGCGACTGTCCGCGGCGCAGCAAAGATAACCGCCGAATCAATCGGCTCCAGAAAAACTGTCTGCGTCGTCAGCCTCTCCAGATCCTCGGTCGTTCCCAGTTGGAAAAAACCGCGATCGCTGGTTGCCTGGTTGGAGCGCCGCGCCTCGGCAGACTTCCTCCACGTGCGTCCAGTGAATTCGTCCAGGGCCACGCCGCGCCATTTCAATTCCTGGCGCCGCGCTTGCGGATCTTCAATCCGAACGCGCATTACCACTTCGTCGTTTCGCTTCAATTCCCCGATGGCGCCGAGGGAAACGTTTTCAGAAAACCCGATGAAGTTGGAAAGGCCGGCTCCGCCGCGCGTTATCATCGCCGAACCCGCTCTGGGCGCGACAACGAATAACGGAAGAGCCAACACAAGAATTAGTATCAACAGGCCAATCGAGATCAGGGGCAGCCTGCCGGCTTCATTGTTTCTCCTACTCCGCGCCGGAACTATCTTTCCAAAGACTCTGGAGTCGGGGGGTATTAAGAGGCGCGTCTCTGCGATGTTGATACCGCGACCGGCTTTCCTTATTTCGAAAGCAATAATCGTGGAAAGACCGCAGAGCAGATAGATCGTCAGGGTGCCAATAAACACGGGACTGAAACTCAAGCCAGCGGCAAGCAACACCTCGAAGAAAGAGATCAGGTAAAGGAACACCCAATCACGATCAGATTTCACCTGCAGCAACTTAATGGCGGAGAGAAAGATTATCAGATGAGCGAGCGCGTTGGCGCCGAGCTTGTCGCGAGCTTCGCCAATCTCCTTCTGATACTGCCAGTCCAGAAAGAACAGCGGGATCGACAGTAAGACGATCGCCAGCCCGACGCGCTCCGACAACTGCCATTTTTTCTCTTCAATCTTCCAGGCCAGCACCAGAACCACAGCGAAGATTACCCCGAGAGCCACATGAAGGCCGCCGGCAAAGCACAGCGCGAGCGTGGCCACTGCAACCATGGCGTAAGATGAAGCTCGGAAATAAGTGGCAAAACTCATAGCAACTGGGCCGACTCAGGGAAAACTCTTAAACTCGAACAGCTTAACACCGAGCAGGCTACTGTTAATAATCCGGGCAAGTTGATACTCTCCACTATCGGGAAGCTACAAATGAAATCTCTGCTGACCATCAGTTTACTGCTCATTTCAATACCGGCAATCGCAAGCGCACAGCGGCGCGCCCAGCACCCCGCCTCTCTGAGCCGGGCGGCCACGAAGGAGGCCGAGCGCCGGCTTTCCGAACTAGGCTACTGGACGGGCCCGGTTGATGGCCTCTTTGATCCGGCCACGCGGTCGGCTTTGCTGGCCTTTCAAAAATGTGAAGGCCGCCAGGCTACCGGGCGGCTGACTCTCGATGAGCTGGAGGCAATTCGCACGGGCGCTGCTCCCCAAGCAAGGGAAAGCGGGTATGAGCATGTGGAAGTTGATCTGGATCGTCAGGTGCTACTGCTGGTCAACGACGCCGGCAGCGTCAGAGTGCTTCCGGTCTCCACAGGCAACGACAAGTCGTTCATGGACGAGGGCCAGCCGACTATCGCCTACACACCCCGCGGCAGATTCATTGTTTATGACAAAGAGGTAGGTTGGGGAAATGGTCCGCTGGGCTCGGTTTATTACGCCAATTACATCAGCGGTGGCGTGGCGATTCATGGAAGCCGCTCCGTCCCGAACGAACCGGCAAGTCACGGATGCATTCGGATTCCAATGTTTGCCGCTCGCGAACTAAGCAAACTGCTGCCCGTGGGATCAATCGTGCTGGTCTACGACAAGGTGGCGTTCGTTTCAGGCAAAGCCTGGGCCGAGAATCCGGAACTCAAGCAGGCAGCCCTGGCAAGCACCGCCTTCGCAGATCCGGGCGACTACATACAGCAACCTAAACTCAGCACCAGGGCTTCGGCGATCAAGAAAGCCCGCTCGAAAATGATTCGAGCGGGCTCCTTTAAATAATCCCGGCGACTTCCTACTCTCCCACGCAGTTACCCGCGCAGTACCATCGGCTCCAGCAGGCTTAACTTCCGTGTTCGGGATGGGAACGGGTGTGACCCTGCCGACAAAATCACCGGAAAACTTTTTTGAAATCTCAAATTTCAGATCTCAAATTCCGTTTTGGTTTTTCAAATCTGGATCTGGAAACTTGAGATCCCAGATTCAAAAGGACTTGGAGAATCGAATAGTGACCGACAAGGCAATTGAGATTCAAAGTTCAAATCTCTGATCTGAGATCTCAAATTTGAGATTCGAGATTTCAGCACGCGCAAGCGCGAATTTGTTGCTTGAGTAAATTTTATGGTCAAGCCAAGGGACTGATTAGTACTGGTCAACTGAGCACATTACTGCACTTACATTTCCAGCCTATTAACGTGGTGGTCTACCACGAGTCTCACTGGCAGAATTAATCTCGGGTCTGGCTTCACGCTTAGATGCATTCAGCGTTTATCCATGCTCCACATAGCTACCGAGCACTACGGCTGGCGCCATAACTCGTACACTAGAGGTGGATCCATCCCGGTCCTCTCGTACTAAGGACAGATTCCCTCAATTCTGCTCCGCCCACACCAGATAGGGACCGAACTGTCTCGCGACGTTCTAAACCCAGCTCACGTACCTCTTTAATTGGCGAACAGCCAAACCCTTGGGACCTTCTTCAGCCCCAGGATGAGATGAGCCGACATCGAGGTGCCAAACCCTGCCGTCGATGTGAACTCTTGGGCAGGATCAGCCTGTTATCCCCGGCGTACCTTTTATCCGTTGAGCGACGGCCCTTCCATACAGAACCGCCGGATCACTAACTCCTACTTTCGTACCTG